>NZ_JAINDX010000039.1:0-304987 GCF_026191775.1 Sphingobacterium sp. InxBP1
GGCTGCTTCTTCCGCAGCAACCCGCCCTCCCTTGCGGAGTGGTGCAAAGATAGAAACTTTATGAACAAAGTTCCAAGCCTTTTGTCCTTATTTTTTTTGTTTTTGCCCTAACACGCTGGACAGGTGCACGATTGTTTTTCACCCCCCTGCTCCGGGACCGCAGAAGAGGGGCCGCAAGGGCGGGCGGAAGCAAAAATCTCCGCGGAAAGCATCCGGTTAAGCAGAATGCTATCCGGATGCAGGGCAGAGCAGATCCTGAAGACGGATTACCAGAGCCCGCAATACTCCGACAATCCTTGACTCTCACTGCAGGACAGCAGCATGCCATCAGCACGGTGGCTCCGCCCTGTTTCCGTGCTGAGTCCATGTCGAGTCCGTGCTGAGTCCGTGTCCTGCACGCTCTCAGCGCCCCCGGGCCCTGTTCTCACTCCACGGTCATCCTGCCCCGGATGCGGATAAGGCACGGAGCAGCAGTGGATCCGCGGTGCACCGCAGCCGGAGAAAACATGGGGCAGCACGGACACACGCACTCCGGACACACGATCTGCTGACTGCCCGGACTGAACAGGCCGGAAGCGCACGACCAGCTACGGATATCCGGTCCAACGTCCAAAGGGCAATTCGGCAGAGGCCAATACATACTTTTATATAGGGTTTACTTAGGGTTTGTTTAGGTTTAGTTTAGGTTTTCATTAGGCTAAGGCTAAACTAAACCTAACGGAAACCTAACTAAGAAATATGTAATATCTAGGTAAATATGGAACTTGGTCACCGTCATTAGAAAATCAGTGCATACAACATACCGGAGAGTGACACGGCAACAAATACTCCGGAATTGTAAGATATACCCGTGATGGGAGCAGAACCTCCTTAGTCCATTATCTTGGCGGGCCCCACCTCGGCGCGGGGTAACGGAAATTACAAAAGAGGTGAAATTTATGACGAGAATGCATTCAAGCCAGTAATATCTTGTCCTGTTATCAATAAATGAATATCATGTGTACCTTCATAGGTGACAACAGATTCAAGGTTCATCATGTGCCGCATAATCGGAAAATCACCAACAATGCCCATCCCACCCAGAATCTGTCTGGATTCCCGTGCAATTTGTAAGGCCATATTCACATTATTTCGTTTCGCCATGGAAATCTGCTGCGGCGTAGCCTTGCCCTCATTCTTCAGTACACCCAAACGCCAGGAAAGCAACTGTGCCTTTGTAATTTCAGTAAGGAATTCGGCAAGCTTTTTCTGCTGCAACTGGAAGCCTCCGATCGGCCGATCAAACTGCTGTCTTTCCAGTGCATATTGGACAGCGGTTTCGTAACAATCTATTGCCGCGCCAATCACACCCCAAGATATTCCATAACGGGCTGAATTCAAACAAGACAACGGCCCGCGCATAGAATTCACCTCTGGTAAGACATTTTCAGCAGGAATGAAAACATCATGAAAAACAAGTTCTCCAGTCTTTGACGCCCGCAAGGACCATTTATGCAAAGTTTCTGGTGTCTCAAAGCCTTCCATACCGCGCTCAACAATGACTCCTCGAACCTTTCCGCTTTCGTCTTTTGCCCAAACCACTGCAATATCGCAAATAGGAGCGTTAGTAATCCACATCTTTGCCCCATTCAATAAAAAACCGCCTTCATAAGACTTTAATTTGGTCTCCATTCCAGCAGGATCGGAACCATGATTAGGTTCAGTCAAGCCAAAGGCGCCAATAAACTCCCCAGAGGCAAGTGGTGGTAAAAATTTACGGCGCTGTGCTTCACTTCCGTAACTGTAAATTGGATACATCACTAGAGACGATTGTACCGACGCAGCCGAACGCACCGCAGAATCTCCAGCCTCCAATTCCTGCATAATCAGACCATAGGAAATCTGGTCCAACCCTGCCCCACCATACTCTGCCGGAATATAAGGGCCTAAGGCACCTATCGATCCAAGCTTTGGCATGAGCCCGTCAATTGCACGATGTTCTTGTGCTGCCTCTTCAATAACAGGCTTTATTTCAGAACGTACAAAATCCTGAACAGTCCGGCGGATCAGTTTATGCTCATCAGACAACAGATCATCTATCTGATAATAATCAATATTAATTTGTCTCATCTTGGTGCGGTTTTTATTTTTTACCCAATAACTAAGATACGATTTTTTTAATACTGAACAATATTCATATTAATCTTGTTAAACAGAATTTTATTCCCTATATTTACTATATACCACGAACAAAATAAACCTTATAATGAAAAATGAACTCAAAATACTTGGTATATCCACCCAAAACCCGGGATCTTCGACAGGACAACACTGGTTTTCCGAAGGCAAACTATTTGAATCTTTTTCACCCGTAGATGGCAAGCGTATTGCCTTAGTAACAGGCAGCAGCCGAAAGGATTATGAGCAAGTTGTCAACAGTGCCACAGATGCCTTTAGAACCTGGAGACTTATTCCCGCTCCTAAAAGGGGTGAAATCATACGGCAGCTGGGAGACCGATTACGGCAACTTAAGCCGGCTCTGGGAAAACTGGTCTCTTATGAAATGGGCAAATCCTATCAAGAAGGGATGGGCGAGGTTCAGGAGATGATTGATATCTGTGATTTTGCGCTTGGATTATCCCGTCAGCTTTATGGCAATACCATACATTCGGAACGTCCCGGTCATCGCATGTACGAGCAGTATCATCCGCTGGGAATCGTAGGTATTATTACCGCATTCAATTTTCCGGTTGCTGTATGGGCATGGAATATCGCATTGGCATTGGTCTGTGGAAATACCGTGATTTGGAAACCTAGTGAGAAAACGCCTTTATGTGCCATAGCCTGCCAAAAGCTCCTTGCTGAAATTCTTTACCGGAATGGCCTGCCTGAGGGCATTTCCAGTCTTGTTATTGGTGACAAAGAGATCGGAGAATGGCTATCTGCTGACGTTCGAATCGGTCTAATTTCAGCAACCGGATCAACAAGAATGGGAAAAGAAGTCGCTGTAACCGTTGCTCAGCGACTAGGAAAAACCCTTCTGGAACTAGGAGGCAACAATGCCATCATTGTTACACCGGAAGCGGATCTCAAAATGACTGTCATTGGAGCTGTATTTGGTGCAGTGGGAACCGCTGGGCAACGCTGTACCAGCACGAGGAGACTAATCATCCATGAAAGCATCTATGAAAAAGTGAAGAAACTGTTGACAGAAGCCTATGACCAACTTAAAATCGGTAATCCTCTGGACACAAACAACCATGTTGGGCCGTTGATCGACAAAGCTGCTGTAAATTCATACTTGGATGCATTGGATAAAATCGAAACACAAGGCGGCCAACTTCTGATCAAAGGTAAAGTTCTTGAAGGGGATGGTTATGAAAGTGGCTGCTACGTACAACCTGTTATTGCTGAAGTGGAAAATCATTATGATATCGTACAGCACGAAACGTTTGCGCCAATCCTATATCTTATCAAATACCAAGGAGATATCAGCCAGGCAATCGACCTTCAAAATGGTGTTGCACAAGGCCTCTCTTCTGCGGTGATGACCAACAACTTAAGGGAAGCCGAGCTATTTCTTAGCGCGGCAGGGTCCGACTGTGGCATTGCCAATGTCAATATAGGTACCTCAGGAGCGGAAATCGGAGGGGCATTCGGTGGCGAAAAAGATACAGGTGGCGGCAGAGAATCCGGATCAGATGCCTGGAAAGCGTATATGCGCCGACAGACAAATACCATTAATTACTCGACCGACCTGCCATTGGCACAAGGTATCAAATTCGATTTATAAAACCATTTTATTTAAAATTATGAGCACTGTACATGAACGATTAAGCAAACATATATTGGCAGACGGTTTTCCATTAGTGATGGATATGGAAAAATCGCATGGGTCATATATTGTCGATGAAAACGGCGATGAATACCTTGATATGTTCAGCATGTTTGCCTCCATGTCCGTAGGATACAATCACCCTCATTTGGTTAAACATCGCGACTTTTTAGGAAAAATGGCAGTGAATAAACCTGCAATGTCAGATATCTATCCAAAAGAATTTGCAGACTTTGTGGACACCTTCGGCCGGGTCGCCATCCCAGATGAACTCGCCTATGCCTTCTTCATTTCAGGCGGCACTTTGGCTGTTGAAAATGCCTTGAAAGCAGCTTTTGACTGGAAGACACGACTTAATTTCTCCCAAGGTATACAGAAAGAAGCCCATCAGGTCATACATTTCAGACAGGCATTTCATGGCAGGTCGGGTTATACACTTTCGTTGACCAATACCCATGACCCAAGGAAATATATGTACTTTCCAAAGTTCAACTGGCCGCGGATCACCAATCCCAAGCTAAGTTATCCGCTAACAGCCGAACGCATCAAACAGACAATTGACCTTGAGGAAAAAGCCATAGACGAAATCAACTATGCATTAGAAAGTAACCCACATGACATCGCCTGCATTATTATTGAGCCTATTCAAGGCGAAGGTGGTGATAATCACTTCCGAAAGGAATTTTTGCAGCAACTGCGTGAGATTTGTGACAAACAGCAAATTCTCCTCATCTTTGACGAAGTCCAGACCGGATTGGGCATCACAGGAAAGATGTGGGCATATCAGCATTATGATGTGTTACCAGATGTAATCGCCTTTGGAAAAAAAGCGCAGGTCTGCGGCATATTAGCTAGCAAAGAGAAGTTTGACCTGGTAGAACATCACGTGTTCAGGGAATCGAGCCGGATCAACTCTACCTTTGGCGGAGACTTTATGGACATGCTCCGTTTTAAACTAATCTTAGAAGTGATCGAACAGGAAAATTTAGTTTTAAATGCAGCTGAAAAAGGTGAGTATCTTAAGTCTAAACTTGAAGAACTGATGGTGGAAAGACCGCAGCTCTCCAATCTACGGGGAGAAGGACTGTTTGTAGCGCTGGATTTTGAATCCACTGATGCACGCAATGAGTTTATTAAAAAAGCCTACGCCAATAAGCTGATCATGCTGGGCTGTGGTGAACGAAGTATCCGCTTTAGACCCCACCTCAATGTCAGCTTTGAGGATATCGATCGGACAGTCAGCATTATGACGGCCAGTCTATAATCATAGCAATTCCCCGGGACAGTGTCCATTGCGAGTTCACATCCCAGGGAATTGAGTTGTTATGTTTATTAATGGCACACGTTCGGTCGATCCACGTCCACCAGTTCAGAAATGCCGTACTCATCGAAACGGTCCAGTAGCGCATCGGTTCCCTCTTCTAACTTATAATCCATTTCTTCCTTATAAATTGGGATCATTGCGTAGAAATTAATCACGTTGCCATCTTTAGTTTTAAGTTCTAGGAATTCCTCACCGAAGCTAAGCATCGGAGGCAATAGCAGCATACAGCCGAATCCGGTATTGGCGATCTCTTCGGCATCTGCTCCATTTGGAATGGTATGGCCATAGCCGAGCCACGTTTTATATTCATGAGGAAACCGTGCCAGCCGTTTTAAAAAGTAAACCGGCCAGTAGTTGTTATCATCCTGAAATTCCTGCTCGCCTATCGCCCAGTCAGCAGGAAGCACAACCATTAGCTCAGCTCGCTCATAACTTTCTTTGTTTTCCAGTTCATCCGGAACATGCATAGGCAAATCACTCATGCCTGAAGTTACCAGAATGTTAAAGGGATAATCTGCACTGGGTTTGATCCAATGCACATCGATATGTACCAGCTCAGAAATGATTTCATGAAAAACCATTTCGGGTGGAGCAATATATTTTGTCAAATGCTCCTCGATTTCTTCCAGATAGACACACTGAATTTCGGGAAAAAGATTCCTCGGATCTTTTTTTTCTTCGGGTTGTTCTTCATAACGATACACCGTAGAACCACCAGCGGTAATTTCCACTTCCTTGTTTTCAGAAGCAGCACTGTCTTCACCGCTCATTAATTTTTTAACTTTATCCCAAAACGACATACTGTGTTAATATATTGGTTGTGTATAAACTGTAGCTTTTTATTCGATAACTGCAACTACAGGCTGCCGAAACCGGGTCTTAACCGGCTTTCCCTTCACCAGAGCTGGCACCCACTGTGGAGACCTGCGCATGGCAGCCAGTACCGCCTTCGCGAACTCCGGACTAATTTTTTCCGGATTTTCGATTTCGATATTGCAGATGGCGCCATCTTCGCAAACGATAAAATTAAGAACCGCAGTCTGCTTTGCCCCATACTTCACATAGGCGACGCTGTCCATCATCATGGCAGTTCTGGTCAAATCGAGGTTATTCTGCAAAAATTTAGACCATGCTGTTAGTCCGCCTTTAAAATATGGAAACTCATCCACTTTCTGAACCAAACTATCCGCGGGTATGTCACGGACAGCCTGAGCATGAACGTGCCAACACGTAAAAACCAGCAATACAACGGTGGAAAAAATTTTAGAAACAATATTCATACCATTTAACGTGTTTCGATAGCTATTTATTGCATTATCTGTGCTTACATCTAATTCAATGGCATATCGAGTTCAGACCTAAAGTTACCCTGTTCATCCACCAGAAAGCTGACCGGCTGTTCGGGATTCTTGATAATCTCAAACAATGTAAGGCCCCAAGGCTTCCAAAAATTCTCCAAAACCTGACCATAAGTTTTGTTCTGCCAGTGATCAAATATCGGTTTCATCGACATGTCAGCTAATGGCATCGGTTCGACATAGACTTTCTGCGGAGTATTTAAGTAGGTGTAATCTGGCAGACGGTTGAATAAATAAGCAGAATAAAAGTACCGTGCACAAAGTTCTTCGAATTGGATAGGGTGTAGGATCTTGCCTTGGATTATTTTCAGGATGTCCTCATGATAGATATTGTTGGTGGCATTGTCCTGAAGACAGGCCACCACGGCGAAATCTTTCATCCGAATGGAAAAAATCAGGGTATTGATCTCGTCTCGGTACATAAACGTATCGGGAGCATTGTTCACAGGCACAACAACCAAAGAGAAAGGCATCGTATTCTCAAATTCCATGGGTGTCACAAGCGACTGCAACATGGCATGCAGGTTTGTAAATCGTTGTGCCAAGGCCTGGGAAAAGTTCATATCCTCACCAGATGCCTGCTGTTGTCGGATCCCCGCCAGGATTTCGTTATAGACTACACCATACATTATTTTGGACATCCATTGAAACAGCAATATCGGGTCAACGCGCCTAACGGCCTCATATCCCTGCCCGAATGCGTGTTCCACTACGCGTTCCATTTGTTCGATAGCCTCTGCTGCGGCTATGCTACAAGGAAGCTTCAAGGATTTATAGGTGACCAGATTCTCGTCCAGCATCTTAAAAGGCTTATCCTCCAACTGAAAAGATTTCATCATCCATACTGGGAAAACCTGAATAGATTCCTCCTGCGATTGAAGTTTATTGCCCGTCAAAAAACAAATATCTGACTCAAACTGAAATTGTCTGAATGGATTGTACAAAGTTGTCGCCATAATGCCAGCAAAGTTAAGATAAATCGAAGAGGACGCAAGGTATGGATATTCTTATTACGCTATCTTGACCTGATTTAGAGAATAAAATAGCCTGGCTGGTTTAAC
This sequence comes from Sphingobacterium sp. InxBP1, assembly GCF_026191775.1. Taxonomy (NCBI): domain Bacteria; kingdom Pseudomonadati; phylum Bacteroidota; class Sphingobacteriia; order Sphingobacteriales; family Sphingobacteriaceae; genus Sphingobacterium; species Sphingobacterium sp. InxBP1. Next base: position 7,558 of record NZ_JAINDX010000039.1, read on the forward strand.
GAATACTGTTTTGCAGGCTGAGTTAAAAACTTAGGTTTACCGCCACCCAAAAGCTTATTGAATCAGAATTGCATTAAATTTTATGGAATTTACATCTAAAAACAATCATTATATATAAACAGCCTACATTATGTACAGATCCGAACATAAACTTACAGCATTATTGGTATTATCTATACGGATACTTTTAGCCTTGATCTTTATTCACTATGGTATAGGAAAATTATCTGGCGGACAATTTGGGCGACTGAGCGATGCTGAACAAAATACGCCGATCAAGGAACTGAGCCTATTTAAAATAGGCTGGTATCTTTTTGATCATCAACCTTTCAAAGCTTTCATTGGAATATCGCAGTTAGTTGCAAGTGTATTATTGTTATTTAACCGAACAGTTATTCTAGGCCTACTGATGTTAATACCAATTATCCTTAATATCCTAATCATAGATTTGACGATTATGAATTATGGATTTAAAGTTGCCTTCTTTTTTCGGCTGACGGGTTATCTATTTTATATAGCATTGTTATTGTTTTATTATAAACAAGCTACTTTTCCTGCGTTTCGGTGCATAACGCCAACAAGTCTCCCGCCCCATCGGTTAAGTAACAAATGGGGTTATTTATGGATTTTGCTCATCATACCGTTGCTTGAAGTAGCTACCTCAATTCCTAAAATGCTTTTCATGTTGGCTAAGCATCCGAAAGAAGTTTGGGCTCAGGTCATGCATTTATTTACCAGCTAGATGAGTGTGATTACCCCACGTTTACTTTAAAATTTTCAAATATCAGCGGTGCGGTTACGATGGTACCGTCGCTATTTTTCACGCCTTTAAATTCTGAAGTTTTTCCTTTTTCCAGGAGATTTTTAATTTCTTTTTCCTCCAGAAAAATTCCGTTTAGGGTTCGCCAGATCTTAAAGTCACAACCACGGGCATAATGGTCGCATTGGGCCACACGGTCATACAGCTGAATGAGGCCTTTGTCACATTTTGGGCACTTTATTTTGCCTTTTTGTTGCGGCTTGATCTCGTCTTGAGCCAATGAGATGCGTAAGGCCAGCAGCTCTTTGGTTATCTTCGCCGTATAATCTTTGATATGCTTCATAAACACATCGTAAGAAACCTTATTGGCGCGCATTTCTTCGAGTTTCTGCTCCCATTTACCTGTCAGGGTCACCTTTGCAATCGAACGGTCCTTGACCAGCTGATAGACCGCTAATCCTTTTTCGGTGGGAATGAGCTTTTTTTTCTCGCGTTTGATATAATCGCGCTGAAAGAGTGTTTCTATAGTGGCGGCCCGTGTGGCCGGAGTTCCAAGCCCACAATCTTTCATGGCCTGACGCATTTCCTCATCTTCGATTTCCTTGCCAGAAGTCTCCATGGCCTTCAATAACGATGCTTCGGTATGAATTGGCCGGGCTTTGGTAAAACGTTCGGCAAGCTCGAGCGTCAGTATCTCCAACAGCTGTTCGGCCGACAATTTGGGGAGCTGTGCATTTTCATTGTCCTGGTCTTCGTTATTCTTATCATCATCGGCCACCTCGATCTGTTCGGACGAAAGACGCCAGCCGTATTGCTTGATCACGGTACCCTTCGCAATAAGTTCCACTCCCTGTGCATCGATGATGACAGTGGTAATATCTTTGATACATACATCAGAAAAACTCTCCACCATACGCTTTGCAATCATATTGTAGATGTTCTGCTGCTCTTTAAGCAGATGCCCTGGCTTCTCATCCGTTACCAACAAAGCATGGTGATCGGTAACTTTTTTGTCATCAACAGAGCGTTTATTCAGCTTAGCCCCGATCAAATTTCGCGAAATAGAGGCGATCGATTCCTCCGCAGTATCCGACAGATGCTGAAAGAGCTCTTCCATTTTCTCGAAGACATCCTCGCCGATGTAACGGGAGCCTGTCCGCGGATAGGTGATCACCTTTTTCTCATAGAGTGTCTGGGCAATACTTAGCGTCTGGTCGGCTGAATACCCATATTTTTTGTTCGCATCTTGCTGCAGCGAAGTCAGATCAAAGAGCAAGGGCGGCTGTTCTTTTGTCTCTTTGGCTTCCACTCGGGCTACCCGTGCGGTAGATCCTACCGATAACCGCGCTATAGTCTCCTCCGCTACATCTTTTTTATCGATCTTATTGGAGGTGGCTTTAAAATTGATATTATCCTTTTCAAAACCAGCCTGGATTTTGTAGAAAGCCTGTGGTTTAAAGTCTTTGTTTTCCAGATAACGCGCACAGATCATTGCCAAGGTCGGCGTCTGCACTCTTCCTAAGGATAGGAGTCCTTTATTACCCGCGGCGAGCGTAATGGCCTGGGTCGCGTTGATCCCGATCAGCCAGTCTGACTCCGACCTCGAACGCGCAGACATATATAAGCTGTCGTACTCTGTTCCATCCTTTAAATTGGCGAAGCCCTCTTTGATCGCTTTGTCAGTCTGACTTGAAATCCAAAGGCGTTTAAACGGCACTTTTGAACCTAAAAAATAATAGATATTTCGAAAGATAAGTTCGCCTTCCCGTCCCGCATCCGTCGCCACAATAATTTCTTCCGCTTGGTCCAATAGTGATTTGATTGTATTCAGTTGCTTGACAGCTCCTGCATCATCGATTTGTTTTCCGTCTTTTTTGACTTTTTTTGACTCGAGTTTAAAGGTTGCCGGTATAATCGGCAAGTTGGAAATAGTCCAGCTGTTGTAACCGTAGGCCTGAGGTGTACACAACTGCACCAAATGCCCAAAAGCATAAGTAAAAGCATAACCATTTCCGGCGATATAACCATCCTTAACTTCTTTTGCTCCCATCACCCGCGCCAGATCCCGTGCTACGGATGGCTTTTCAGCTATTACAACTTTCATTTTAACGTATTGAAATTTGACACTACTTGTGCAAGCCTTTGGCCCACCTGATATTTTCCATTTTACTTTGGTGAAATCGCACCAAACTTAACATGTCTTTACTCTTTTGACCGTTAAGATCCTCAGCTGACAGGTCCAAGTTTATTCAATACTCGGAATCGTGATTCCTTTGATTTTCCGATAAAGTTCGATCGCATATACATCCGTCATCCCGGAAACAAAATCCAGGACACAGCGTATTTTGGAATAAGAGTCCTCTTTATCTGTATAAAACTGCTCCGGTATCAAAGCAACCAGCTTTTTGTCATAATTATTTTTATTCTTTTTTAGATACGCGGGAACAAACTCCTTGAGTAATGCATCCATTACGCGGTAGCCGGCTATCTCTATCTGGACCACCGTCGGCGCATTGTAGATCTTTTCAATGGAAATTTTCGAAATTTTGTTCATCTGTCTGACGATATCTTCATCAAGCGCGTCCATCAAGGCGGAAGAAAACGTGCCGGACAAGAACTTATCCTGTTCGCGGACAAAGACATCCACACAGCCTTTTATCAAGGTATTAATTGCTTTGGCGCGCAACAGGGCGACACGGCTCGGTGTATCTAGCAAACTATCCAGACGTTCCCGTAGATTTTCAGAACCACAAAGGGGAAGCAAAAGTTCCTCAACTTCCTGATAAGACAAGATTTTGAGATGATGCGCATCCTCCAGATCAATAATATTATAACAAATATCATCTGCTGCTTCAACCAGATAGACCAAAGGATGTCTAAGGTATCCGCGGGGATTGGAGGGATCCCTCAACAAGCCTAATTCATTGGCGATCTGCTCAAATGCTTTTTGTTCTTCTGTAAAGAAACCATACTTTTTGCGGTGATGGCTTTTTTTGACATGGCCGTCAATAGCCAGACAAGGATATTTTACGATAGACGCCAAGGAGGTATAAGTCAATGCAAACCCTTTAGGGTCCTTTCCTTGGAAAGCGTGTGTCAAAATCCGCAGGGCATTGGCATTTCCTTCGAAGTGTGTCAGATCGGCCCATTCTTCAGCGGTCACCTGATCTTGGTATTTTCGTCCATCACCATCGGTGAAGTAGGTGGAAATAGCCGACTCCCCTGAATGCCCGAAGGCAGGGTTCCCAAGGTCATGGGAAAGACAAGCAGCTGAAATAATATTTCCTACTTCCTGCAGGTAGGGATATGCCGTATCGATAGCCGGGTTCTGTTCTTTGAGCTGTGCATAAAACATGCGTCCAAGGGAACGGCCGACACTCGCAACTTCTAAGCTATGCGTCAGTCTATTGTGTACAAACACTGCTCCCGGAAGCGGAAAGACCTGCGTCTTATTCTGTAATCTTCGAAATGGCGATGAAAAAATCAGACGGTCATAATCCCGTTGAAATTCCGACCGGGCTACCAGATGGTTCTCCACCGTCCTATCTTCATAACCCCAGCGTTTTGCAGAAAGCAAATCTTTCCAGTTCATTTTTTCAGACATAGCGCAAAGATAGGAAAAGTAAAAATTAAAAAGATGGAATCTTGTCACTCATGCCTCCATACTCCATACTAATTCCGTATCTTTAATTCCCAATACCAATAGAAACGGTCATGACAAAATATCAATCACTTATACCAAAACACTTTGATGCTACGATCGAGGGGAAGAATACCCATTTACTTTTATTGAAGAATGAAGGAGGTATGCAGGTGCTCCTCACCGACTACGGCGCGCGTATCGTAAGTATTTTAGTCCCTGATAAAAACGGCAATTTAGTGGATGTAGCACTTGGATTTGATTCCATACAGGGCTATTTAGCCTCAGATGAAAAATATCATGGTTGTACAGCCGGACGCTTTGCAAACCGTATCGCAAACGGCAAATTCGAACTTAACAATAGATCCTATACGCTCCCGCAAAATAATGGCCCAAACTGCCTGCATGGTGGCATTTCGGGGTTCCATGACAAAGTATGGGACCGTCGGGTCACCTATCAATCTCATGTTGAATTCTATTATGTCTCTCCTGATGGTGAAGAGGGTTTTCCCGGAAATGTAAAGGTAATGGTTTCCTATACACTCACCCGAAATAATGAAATTATCATTAAGTATCATGCGCAGTCCGACGCCGACACACATGTCAACCTGACCAACCATACCTACTTCAACCTTGATGGGGAAGGCAACGGGGATGTGCTACAGCACATACTGCAGATCAATTCAGATGAAGTTCTATTTGTTGATGAGAACCAAATCCCCAATGCAATCGTTCCAGTTGACGGAACAGCTTTTGACTTCCGGATTCCAAAAAAAATTGTCCAGGATATCACAGCGAACGATGAACAGCTTATTGCAGCAAAAGGGTATGATCACTGCTATGTTAATAATAAACCTATTTCGCAGCCTTGTGCCACCGCGTATTCCAAAAATACGGGGATACAGCTGGACGTGTTTACGACCGAGCCGGGCGTGCAACTATATACCGCCAATTGGATGACTGGCAACGATATTGGCAAAAGCGGAAAAAAATATCTGCCTTACGCCGGCTTCTGTTTGGAAACCCAGCATTTTCCGGACAGCCCTAATCAGGCGGAATTTCCTTCGACTCTGTTACGGGCCGGCGAATCCTTTGATTCGGAAACACACTTTAAATTTTCCATCAAAAAATAATAACAGAAAAAACGGCGAACGAGAAGTATCTCGTTCGCCGTTTTTTCTGTTATTCCAATATACTTTATTTTAACAGCTCATCTATGGCCTGTTCCACCTTTTCGAATTCAAAAGTGGCTTTTACCTGCTGAAACATGCGTTGGATCTGATCATTGCAGAGATTGCCTATGCTGCCTTCATGGGTATGGTTGACTTCCTTGGACGGTTTAAAACGGCCTGCCTCTATATCGATACCGATTGTCCTGTAAGCTTCCCGAAAAGGCACTCCTTTAAGCACCTCATTATTGACCACTTCTACCGAAAACAGGTAATCGTACTTCGGATCATCGAGCACATTTTCTTTTACCGAGATATTTTCAAGCATGAAGGTCGCGATCTCCAGACAGTCCTTCAATGAGGTAAATGCTGGAAAAAGATTTTCTTTCAGCAGCTGCAGATCTCTGTGGTAACCCGATGGCAGATTTGTGGTCATCAGCGCAATCTCATTGGGCAGTGCCTGAATTTTATTACAGCGCGAACGGATTAGTTCAAAGACATCTGGATTCTTCTTATGTGGCATAATACTGGATCCTGTCGTCAAATGAGCTGGAAAAGAGATAAAACCGAAATTCTGATTGATATACAAGCATACATCCATGGCAAATTTTGCCAAGGTAGCAGCTATAGCACTCATTCCTTGTGCCAGGATACGCTCCGTCTTGCCTCTTCCCATCTGTGCGTAAACCACATTGTAATTGAGATCTTCAAATCCCAACAACTGTGTGGTCATGGTTCGATTTAATGGAAATGACGAACCATACCCTGCCGCGGAACCCAAAGGATTTTTATTGCACACCTTCCATGCCGCACGCATCATTTCAAGATCATCAACCAAACTTTCCGCATATGCACCAAACCAAAGTCCAAAAGATGACGGCATGGCGATCTGCAGATGTGTATATCCAGGGATCAGGATATGTTTGTAGCGTTCACTCAGTTGTACGAGGATATTAAAAAAAGCCTCTGTGTGCTGAATGATCTGCTGGATCTCCGAACGGAAATACAATTTTAGGTCGACCAATACCTGGTCATTGCGCGACCTTCCTGAATGTATCTTTTTGCCGGCCTCACCAATACGTTGCGTCAGCAACATCTCCACCTGCGAATGGACATCTTCCACAGAGCTTTCAATCTGGAAATTACCTGCCTGAATATCTTTATAGATATTCTTCAATTCTTTCTGTACGACATCAAGATCTGCGTCTGTCATCAGGTCGATGCTATTCAACATCCGCGTATGCGCCAATGAGCCCAAGACATCAGCGGCTGCCAACTGCAGGTCCATCTCCCGGTCGTTGCCGACAGTAAATGATTCAACAAAGGAATCAACATCTATATTTTTTTGCCAGATTTTCATTGCTACAAATTGTTTATTATGGATAATGAAGTTGCCATGAACCAGTTGTTTAGCGTTGATTGAAGATCATGTAAATTTCATTAGTAACCTATTCTGGCTAATAATGCTCCTTGCGATATTGACATCAGATCTTATTAGCCTTGCAAAAATACCAATTGCAAATGGTTATATCAATGGCCTGATCGGAGACGTTCAAGATTATATGAACACTCAAAAACAGATTTTCACGCTGAACTCACGAGCCGTTACAAAAAAAATAAAATGTTAAAAGTTTGTTAAATCGCAATAAACACACATTATAAGTAACCACTCACTTTATTTTTAAATCTTATTTTGTCAGTTTTTTAAGTATTCCTATGTTTGTAGTGTAAGGGAGATGAAAAATTAAAAGCGGATAAGGTTAGTAAATACTTACCACTTTAAATACACCGAATTTTAAAACCAAATATGATAGACCTCAACGTCTTAAAACTTGTAAGAAATTACCTAACCAATTGTGAATCGAAATTTAAAGGCACATCAAACCAAGATGTGCCTTTTTTCGTGTCCTGCCCCGGCGCGACAGGGAGGATAGCTTATTCTAGGCTAAAATCCTTATCTTTGTTCTGATATTGAAAATATTCAACAAAAAACGTATACGATGGGAACAGAAAGCAAGAGACAGCAACGTTTTGCTGGAGTGATTCAACAGGATTTAGCAGCACTATTTCAACGAGAAGGCAATTCGTGGGCTCCAGGGGCATTTATTACGGTCACACGTGTTCGAGTAACGCCAGACTTGGCTATTGCCCGTGTTTATTTGAGCTTTCTAAACACAAAGACTGCCCAGGAAGATATCAAGGCTATCCGAACAAAAACATCCGAAATACGCTATAAACTGGGATCCAAAATCAAAAATCAGGTGAAGATTATTCCGCAGCTGGAATTTTTCCTGGATGACACCAACGAATATGTCGAGCATATGGACAAATTGTTTGAAGAAATCAGCAAAGAGCCCCGTCAACCTGAATAATATCGCTCAATTGTCTTGTCTGAAGATCAATGGTATTTGAACTTGATAGCAAAAGACTTGAATTTCCGCATCCCAGCTATGCGGAAGAAGATGGCCTATTGGCTATAGGGGGTGATCTTTCAGCGGAACGGTTGCTTCTCGCTTACAGCAACGGGATATTTCCTTGGTTCAGTGACGAAACACCGATTCTCTGGTATGCTCCGGATCCTCGTTTTGTCATTTATCCGGACAAGATAAAGATCAGCAAAAGCATGGCCTCTTTGATGCGGAAAAATATCTTTTCCATCACCATCGATCAGCACTTCGGACAGGTTATCCAGCATTGTGCTTCCATTCAACGAAAAGGACAGCATGGTACCTGGATCACGCGAGATATGATGGAGGCCTACACTTTGCTTTTTGAAAAAGGATACGCCCATTCCATTGAGGTCTGGAAAGAAAGCTCGCTCGTGGGCGGACTCTATGGAGTACTTATCAATGGCGTCTTCTGTGGAGAAAGTATGTTTTCCAAAGAAGCGAATGCGTCCAAAGCGGCTTTGATCTATCTGGCACAGGAAATCGAACTCAAACTAATCGATTGTCAGTTCCATACTCCACATCTGGCCAGCATGGGCGGCGAATTCCTTTCTTTGTCCAATTATCTAACTATACTAACAACAGACCAATGAACAGTCCGTACAAACATCATTTCGACATAGCTCCGGATATCAGCTACCTAACCACCCCTGGATCGGGCCTCCTTTCACGTGAAACAAAACAATGGCGGACAAAGAGGGATCAAGAATTCTTTGACTCTAATACCGTATTACGCGAACAGCAGGGAGCTGCCCTGGACTCCTGTAGGGAGACTATCGGCCGCTTCTTCAATTGTGCGCCGTGCAATGTGTTTTTGTCCAGCTGCTTTTCAGTTGCTTTCAACACCTTGTTGGCCGGTCTGCCCAAACATTATAGGGTTCTGCTGCTGGATAACGATTATCCTTCCGTAAATTTTCCGACAATCATAAGCGGTTTTGAACATCAGTTTGTAGCGATGGACGAACAGCTGGAAGCTAACATTTTAAATGCTATCGCAACTTTTCGCCCCAACGTACTGGTATTTTCCATTGTACAGTATATCTCCGGGATGAAAATAGATCTGAGCTTTATCCAGGAGCTTAAGCACCTGCACCCCGATTTGCTTGTCGTCGGAGATGGGACACAGTTTTTGGGAACCGACCATTTTCACTTTGATCAATCAGGCTTTGACGCTGTGTTGTGCAGTGGATATAAATGGCTGATGGCCGGGTATGGAAATGGTTTTGTTCTTTTAAACCAAAAAATGAAAGATATCCTCTATGCAGACGTTCAAAAAAAGTACAGCTACCTCAATAATCAATGGTTAAATAAGTCGGTTGTACAATTATGTTTTGAACCCGGGCATCTGGACACGCTGTCACACGGATCATTGCAGCACGCACTGGAGCAGCTTACAGAGTGGGGTTATGGAAAGGCCGTCAGCTACACACAGCAACTTGTCTCGGCAGCAAAAGCTGAACTGTCCGACAGAAAGCTTCTATTGGACAGTATCGTCAATAGACGCCCCCAAAGTAATATTTTCAATATACAGATCAGCCCGGACAACGTTGAGCTACTGATTCATGAAGGGATAAAATGTTTTCCCCGAGGCTCAGGAATCCGGGTAGGTTTTCATCTGTACAATGATGAAACGGATCTGGCAAAGCTATTAGACATTATAGACACAAAAGTAAAATAAGGATGAAATTTAGAATAGGCGATTTAGTCAGGTTTGTGGATGAACCGATCGAGGGTCACATCACATCCATGCAAGGGAATAATATCGTCGGAGTTACCGATGACACAGGATTTGAAATCCCTGTACCGATGGATAAAATTACATTAGTATATGGTAATATGCGTCGGGCAGATGACGAACTCGACCAGCATGCCAGTCCGCTTACACCAAACAGATTTGTAGAGAAAGGCATTCTGCTGGCTATATCCGGCGACCATAAGGATGGACTGGCCAAACTGCATATCATCAACGAAACGAGCTATGAGCTCCTAGTCTCTGTATCAGAAGCCACTGCAAACAAGGTAAAAGGCATATTCAGCAATAAAATACCGCCACACGATTCGATACAGTTTTATACCGGGAATTTTGCGAACGTTGGAAAATGGCCAACATTCCGATTCCAGATTATCAGACACAGCAGCAGCCTCCAGGAACTGACATTGCCTATCAACAGAGAACAACGGGTACGACCTGTGGATCTAACTAACCCAAAGGAACGCCATGAAATTCTGGACGAAAAAATCTGGTTCTATGAACTGGACAAGGCCGAAGAAGACCTGGGATTGGAGAAATTAAAAGCACACTTTATTCCACACCGGCCCAACAAAAAACAAGCTAGATGAATCATCTAGCTTGTTTTTTGTTGGGTATCTTCAATGTTCGAGGACATTTTCCTGGTACTCAGCAGCAGTAGCCCAATGCCGACCAAATAAATAATCCAGCCCCAGCGCATATGGAGGGATTTGGACAATAACCGGTCTGCAAATCCCCACCCGAAATAATTATTGATCTTAAACCACACTGCAGCGATGCTCAATACATACCAAAAAGCAGCCAATCTGGTCATCCAATGATACGCCCGCACGGCGCGAACGAAAAATAACAAAGCTGTTATTCCCAAGATCAGCATCGTAATAAAAAATAGGTAAGCATCGACCTGATACAAATTCCAGTTTCCTTTGATTGGAACTTTTAAAAACGGTGTCATGCTGGACACAAAACAGACGATTAGCCCGACAATCGCAAAATACTTCCTGATAATGATCATGATTCTAATTATGTTAATATCGATACGAATATAAGTTGATTATTGGCACTTATATAACCTGTATTCCTTTTTTTGAAAAATTATTCTATTTTAGGCGCAGTTCCAGGCAACGAGGCTTGGCAAATAGGCTCAATAAATCGGTATCTATAGACAGGTTATCGAACAACATATAAAAATTTACGCCAAATAATAGTAATATGAAAAGAGTATTTGACGAGGAGACAGCTACAGCACAGCCGTCACAGCCCAATAAACAAAAAAAAGGATTTATCGTTGCCGGTATCATCCTGGTATTTGCCGCTCTGGCCACAGGTGGGTATTATTATACGCTGGAGCAGCCTGTTGACAGCGTTCCGTCCGCAGACAGCGTTGCTACAGAAGTCGCCGGCTTTGGTCAGGTGGATCCTAAAGATACGGGGGACGCCGACGGATGGAGCTCGCTTGAAGATGTAATGCATTGGAACAACGCGATCTTTACTATCCCCGAGTACGACAACATTGCTTTGCGGTACCGCAGGGGGATCACTAAAATATTCATGGGCAATAATTATCTCGAACCGGCAGACGATAAACCGGTATACAAATTTACACGTATCAAGGACCGTGCGAAACATGTATTCTGTTACGGGAACTTTACCGACCGCAACGATGCCAATGACTGGAATAAAGAAATGGCTTTCCTGGTTGAAAAAAATGATTATCAGAGCAGCGCGATCTGGATTATCTCAGCTAAAGGCGATATCCTATTCTGGAAAGAATATTCCAATGAATTGCCCTTGATCAATAGTTTCAAGAAAGGTCAAAAAATTTATATGAATGAAATGAAATTGGTCCCCAGCCCCGCAGACGGTATTATCATCAAAAACAAAGCTTCTAAATATGCCCTGCTCTATAACAAAGAAACCAAGACCTTTGACAGTTATTACCAGTATAATGATGATGAGATTAGGGAGACCACAACTCCCGAAGAAGGTCCTTATATAGAAGAGCTCGAAGATATTACGGCGGATTCGACTCAATCCGGTGCTAACAGCAATGAGTGATTACAGTTCAATAACTTTAGTATTCTGGTCACTCTTTGGAGTGACCAGAATCACAACGATTACCTGAATACCAAAAGAAGTTGTAACACAGTGCTTTACATGAAATTAACGACTATTTAAAATCTTTCTAAATTAGTCCGTTTGACAGATTTTTGACACAAGCACAAAGCTTTTAAGCTACATTTGTACCGTTAAATATAAGCGAGGGATTAGAGCTTTGAAAAATCTTAAAGTATTAGCGTTTACTCATAAACATGTCGAACTGAAAGATCTAGGAAATCTAGTGATCTGCAATGAGGATTTAGAAAGTCGCCTCATTAACTTAAAACATAGTCTAGATATTCCTGAGATTTTTTACATTGGAACTTGTAATCGAGTAGAGTTTGTATTTTATGGTGCTCATGAACTTACCAACGAATTTATTGCGGAGTTTATGGGGAAATTAAACTTCTGTGTTCCGCAAGAGCGTCTCCAATGTTATCTTGGCCAGGTGACCAAATACGAAGGAATGGATGCTCTACACCATTTGCTTCGCATGTCCTGTTCGCTTGAAAGTCTTGTTGTTGGCGAAAAAGAAATCTTGGCACAGGTCCGCAGGGCTTATGACCGCTGCAGAGAAGCCGGATTTACCGGAGATTTTCTCCGCTTAATGATGGACCGTCTCGTAAAGACAGCCAAAGAGGTATATACCTATACCAAAATTTCCAGAAATCCCATTTCTGTGGTATCACTTGCTTACCGCAAACTGCGAGAGTTGAAACTTGTTGAAAATCCACGAATTCTGATTATAGGATCAGGAGAAACCAATCAGAATCTAGCTAAATATTTTCAAAAGAACCAAAAAGCAAAATTTGTGGTTTTTAACCGTACGCTGGAAAATGCAAAAGTACTGGCTGAAGAATTAAATGCAGAGGCCTACCCCCTATCCGAAATCGGTAAATACAAAAAAGGATTCGATATCTTAATTACCTGTACCGGAGCACCAACATCAATTATCGACAATACTCTCTATCAGTCCTTATTGAACGGTGAAAACGATAAAAAAATTATCATTGATCTGGCAGTACCGAATGATATTGATGCGGAGGTACTTAAAAATAACCCTGTACACTATATTGAGGTCAGCAGCTTGCAGGCCATTGCGGAGAAAAACATCCAAGAACGTTATAATGAACTGGAAAGCGCAGAAAAGATTATTCAGGACAATATCCAGGAATTTCTGCCCTTAATCAAACAAAGGCGTGTAGAAGTGGCCATGCGTGAGGTTCCTGAAAAAATTAAAGAGATCAAGTCGTTTGCGCTAAATGAAGTATTTGCCCAGGAAGTTCAGGCATTGACTCCCGAAGCGAGGGCCGTACTTGAAAAAGTCATTAACTACATGGAAAAGAAATATATCAAAGTTCCGATGGTCATGGCTAAAGAGATTCTGGTTAAAACCCCGGAAACCGAGAAAAACTAATCGGCATCCCACACAGCACATCTCCTTCTCGCCTTTTATTCTTTCCTGCCAGCTTACACTTGAACGGTATTACGATCTTGTTCCATTCCTCATGAATAGTAACCGACCATTTATCGATATTAGATACAGTTTATCAACGATTTCGCTATATATAATGACAGTAACGTGTCAACATATTCCACCTATTTATTTATTTTTGCTTCGGTAAGTGAAATAAGACACATGTCGGCAGGCTACTGTTTCCTAGAGCTCAAAAATTGCTTTAAAAAGCGCCCATATTGATTTTAGGTCTGGCTAGCGCCATGTGGATCACAACTTAATGATGATTTTAATAGTTAAAGTAAAATTAACGTGAACAGAAAACTAATTATTGGCACCCGGGGAAGTGTACTTGCTATGTGGCAGGCAAATTTTGTAAAAGACCGTTTGCAAGAAATCGGTATTGAAGCAGAATTGAAGGTTATCAAAACTCAAGGCGATATCATTCAACACCTCCGTTTAGACAAGCTGGAGGGCAAGGGATTTTTCACGAAGGAGCTTGAAGAAGAGCTTTTGAGCGGAACGATTGATTTAGCGGTACACTCACATAAGGATTTACCAACCGTCAATCCGCCCGGGCTGATTATTGCCGCTGTCTCTGAACGCGAAGACCCCTCTGAACTATTGATCATCCATAAAGACTGTGTTGACATCAAGAAGCGCTTGTCCTTAAAGCACAATGCTACTGTTGGGACTTCATCCAACCGCAGAAAGGCTCAGATCTCGGCCCTTCGACCTGATTTAGAGTTTGATGACCTGCGTGGCAATCTGCAAACGCGGATGCAAAAATTGCGCGACGAGCAATACGATGCCATTGTTTTGGCTAAGGCGGGTATCAGTCGTATTGCGATGGACATTTCGGATTTCCATGTAGAGGAGATCCCGCCGGTGGAAATTATTCCCGCGCCGGCACAGGGTGTATTGGCCATCCAGATCCGGGAGTCGGACAAGGAGCTATTCGAGGCACTGCAGCCCATCAATGATGATGAGGTAGCCAGAACAATTTCTGTCGAACGTTTGGTACTGAACAAATTCGATGCCGGCTGTCATGCTCCACTTGGCTGTTACTGCCGTAAAACCGCTGATGCTTACGAAGCCTGGGCGTCTATCGCCGATACCAGTGAGGATTTTCCAGACCGGGTGTATCTCAAAGACTCCGATCCTACCCGTCTGGCGGAACGCATCTTCAGTAAATATGCGAAGGACCGCAAATTGCCGCAATCGGTTTTTATTTCGCGGGAGATCGATGAAAATTCGTATTTCGCCCGGGCAATGGCCAAACATAACATTTCCATTGAGGGTCGTTCACTCATCAAAATATTTCCGATCATCAACAAATTAGACCCTTTTATTCTAAAACATGTAGATTGGATTATCTTTTCCAGCAAAAACGGGATTGAACACTTCTTCAATTTAGAACCGCGTCTGAGCAAAAAAACCAAAATAGCAGTGATTGGCCGCGGGTCCGAGGAGGTATTGCGTAAGTATGACCGTGTAGCCGACTTTTCGGGAGATAGCGAAGGGATCAACATGGACGAAATCGCAAAGAAGTTTGCTGAACTCGCCAATGGCGGAACTGTTCTTATTCCACGCGCAAAAGAGTCTTTGGAAACTATCCAGAAGGCGCTAAGTCCGGAAACGAAAATCATTAATATGCCGGTCTATGAAACCGTCCTGGAAGAAGACGTCGATCCCTCAAATGCCGAGGTGCTGGTATTTACCAGTCCCAGCAATGTTGAAGCTTATTTTGCGGACAACCTGCTGGAACCGGGGCAGAAGGTGATCTGTATAGGTCGTTCCACCGGAGCAAAATTCGACGAGATGAACGTTCCCTATACATTGCCCTACTCTCCAGACGAGATCGGTCTTTCGGAGGCTATTTTTGGCTTAGAATATTAACGATACCAGGTATCAATAGGTACCGAAACAATATTAATAAATAAATTAAACATAATGTTACAACGTCCGAGAAGAAATCGTAAATCTGCCGTGATTCGCGACATGATTCAAGAGACACGTTTAGACGCGTCAAATTTGATTTTTCCATTATTTATTGTCGATGGTGAAAATCAAAAAACCGAGGTTAAATCCATGCCGGGCATCTATCGTTATTCCATAGATAATTTGCTGAAAGAAGTAGAAAGCTGCCTCAAGCTTGGCTTGCGCTCCTTCGACCTGTTTCCTAATATCGAAGAGTCCTTAAAAGACAAATACGCTACAGAAAGTCATCGCGAAGGCAGTTTATACCTGCGTGCCATTGCCGCAGTAAAGAAAAATTTTCCCGAAGCTTGTATTGTGACTGACGTAGCAATGGACCCTTACAGTAGCGATGGCCACGATGGGATCGTTGAAAATGGAGAAATCCTAAACGATGAGACTTTGGAAGTCCTCGGGAAAATGGCACTCGCACATGCACAATCCGGCGCTGATATTATTGCGCCTTCAGATATGATGGATGGCCGTATCGGTTATATCCGCGAACTGCTGGACCACAATGGTTTTACGAATGTCTCATTGATGTCCTACACCGCAAAATATGCATCGGCATATTACGGACCATTTAGGGATGCTTTGGGCTCAGCGCCAAAACATGGGGATAAAAAAACCTACCAGATGAACCCGGCAAACGCAAAGGAAGCACTGATCGAAGCACAACTTGACGTACAGGAAGGCGCGGACTTCCTCATGGTCAAACCAGGACTTCCGTATCTGGATATCGTGAAATTATTAGCGGACAACTTTGATCTTCCTATCGCAGTATATAATGTCAGCGGTGAATATGCCATGTTGAAGGCTGCTATACAGAACGGTTGGTTAGATGAACGTGTTATTTTAGAAACGTTATTGAGCTTTCGCCGCGCGGGTGCTACAGCAATCTTGTCCTACCATTCCAAGGAAGTACTGGAAAAAGGCTTTATTTAGTATTCACTTTTAATTTCTGAAATGCAAACACCTGATATATCAAGAGCAAAATCTGCTGAATTATTTGAAAAAGCAAAACAGTACTTTCCTGGCGGCGTAAACTCACCCGTTAGGGCCTTTAAATCGGTATACGGTACACCCTTATTTATTGAACGGGGTGACAAAGCACACCTATGGGATGCAGATGGGAATCAGTTTATAGACTTTTGCTGTTCCTGGGGTCCCTTGATTTTAGGGCACAACAATGATCAAGTCCGTGAAGCAGTTGCTGCTCAACTCAGCAAAGGCTTAAGTTTTGGAGCACCTACAGCCTTAGAAAACGAACTTGCAGAACTGATTATCGAAAATAACAAGTATATCGAGAAAATCCGCTTTGTCAGTTCGGGCACGGAAGCTGTGATGTCCGCCATCCGTCTGGCAAGAGGATTTACAAAACGGGATAAAATCATCAAGTTCGACGGTTGCTATCATGGACATTCAGATTCCCTGCTGGTCAAAGCCGGTTCAGGACTGGTTACTTTTGGAGAAACGTCTTCTGCAGGCGTCCCAAAAGCATTTGCCGACGAGACCATCGTTATTGAACTGAATGATACAGCGGCACTGGAAGCTGCTTTTGCAGAATTTAAAGGACAGGTTGCCGCCGTTATTATTGAAGGTATACCAGCCAACAACGGGCTCTTATTGCAGACCAAGGAGTATATGCACTTTTTGCGCGAGATCACCAAAACCAATGGAACGATGCTGATCCTGGACGAAGTTATTACAGGATTCCGCCTTGGGTTTGAGGGGGCCGCTGCTTATTACGATATCCAACCAGATATCATCACCTATGGCAAGATCATCGGCGGTGGCATGCCAGTAGGGGCCTACGGTGCATCCAGAGAGCTTATGGCCTGCATATCTCCGGACGGCGCAGTGTATCAGGCAGGTACTTTATCCGGTAATCCGGTTGCGATGGCAGCAGGTATTGCAGCGTTGAAGATTCTGGCACAAAAGGATTTTTATACTAACCTGAATGCCAAGACCGCAACATTTGTACAGGATATCCGTTCCTACATAGCGGAAAAAGGCTATCAGGTTCAGCTCTTTAGCGTGGCTTCAATTTTCTGGTTTGCCTTTACCGAACAACAGGATATAAAAAAAGCCAGCGAGATCAATCCCGCCTCCATGGACGCGTATAAGATCATGCATCGCGAATTGTTAAATCGCGGGGTGTATTTTGGTCCATCCGGCTACGAAGTCGGCTTCATATCGGAAGCGCATACGGAATCCGATCTGGATACCGCGAAGAAGCATATTTTTGAGGCTTTGGATATTGTTTTCAACGGTTAAAAAGAGCCTCAAAAAGCAAATGCCCCAAAAGAATTTGGGGCATTTGCTTTTTGATCAATATACCATAGGTATAGGCATATAGAATCTGCAATCTCAGAGCTCGATTTGATGCGTCCCACTGGTATCCACCCATGTGTTCGCCAATTTTTTATCCTTCGTTTTGATCTTATTCAATCCCTGTATAATCTCGTCAAGTGAAAACTTGCCCTTGATATCCATAAAGACGCTCTCGTCGCCTTCGTCCTGCACGAATAGTGAGACCCTGTTAATCATGTTATCTTTGTCAATACGCGCATGCAATGAAATCTCTTCCCCTTCGCTATTGACGACAAGCAGCTCCTCAAACTTATTTTTCTTCAGATACTTGTGATAATCTGCCAGAATCAGCTTACTTTTTTCGCGCTCATTATTGGATAGTGTCATCATCCGGAATTTCTTCAATTTTTTAACAATCGCTGCCATCGCCTGGGTGTCGGCATCATTATCATCTTGTAGCGCTTTTTTAATAAAAGGTTTTGTTAACCACATAGGCAGGCTGATCGCTACAATTTCGGCATCTCGCGAAACATTGGACCCTCTCACGAATTCCATGTTAGCCCCCTTTTTCACGATGCAGGACTGCAACAAAAACAGCAATCCAAATAGGTGTAATACAGTTAGTCTTTTCATAACCGTTATTTTTTCTTATTGTTTTCATTCACCAGGCTAGTTACCTCCCGTAGCGGTATCGCCCCGTCCAAAATCATAAAGAGATTTTGTCCATCACCGTTGATCGTCAACAGTAAGTTGTTAAGAATATCCGCATTCGACTCTATATTCTCGGCCAGAAAGCGGATGTCCTCTCCCTCACTGTTCATCGACATCAGCTCTTCATACTTTAGGTTAGAGACAGCATCTCGGATGACTGAAGTCAAATTTTTGTCCTCACCATCTTCGACGATCAGCATACGCAAGGACTTAACATTCTTGAGCAAGGGGGAAATTTTCTGTAAATCTTCGTCATCTATCTTTAAATTTCCCAATATTTTGAACATCGGAGCTCCAATTTTAAGTGTAGTAACTCCCTTTTTACCCTGATACTGTTCAAATAGTTTATCTAATTTCGAAATCTGTGCATTTGCCATACTTGCTGCAAGTAAAAGGCATGCTATTAAAAACCCCTTCATATTATTTTTAGTTTATCGTTATCGACATTTGTTTGATATTCATCGCTTTATCCATCCCATTTTCCAAATTGTTTGCCAGCAATCCTAAGGATTTCAGGGTTAATTCCACTGCTTCCTCTTCGTTTGCTACCGGTTTGCCATTTAGCACTACATAGTCAGCTTGATACCCGTCGGAACTTGACAGGCCTTCGCTGCTCTCATGCTCCCTCCCTCTGGCTTCTGCCCGTTTGCCTTGGTACCTCTTTTTCGGAGGCTGCTCTGTTCGCACTGCAGTCCGCTGCTCTACTACAATCTCCTTATTGTCCTGAGGAGTCTTGGCAGTCACTTCTTCCACCGATTCCGCCCGTGCTCCGACGTTTGGCCGCACATCTCTATGAACAAATACTGGTGCCGTGGAAGGAGGCTGATTTTGATTCATATAAAATATCATTCCAATAGTCATGAAGATGACTGCCGCAGCGGCATATTTCACCCATACGCTCTTCCACCACGGGACAGTGACTACATTTCGGTCTTGCGTCTGCTCTACAAAATCCTCAAATGACCAATCCATCTCTACCTTCTTTTCCTGATCCAATATCCGGAAAAAGAAATCATTCGATTTTTTCAGTTCGTCCTCTTCTTCCAAAGAAGATTTGCCTCCGAAGTATTTGTCTCTTAGCTCCTTTAATCTGCTGTTTTCCATCATTCTCAATTTGATATGTAAAAATGACCGAAGCGATTAGGTTCCTTTCCTACTGGAATAGATCCTGGCGCTTTCATAATCAAATAATTTTGTCAGTTGTTCTCTGACTCTTTGTCTGGCGCGCATCAAATTGACACGCACGGCAGACTCTCCCATGTCCAAGACTTCTGCTATTTCCGCAATATCGTAGTCTTCGACATCGCGGAGGTGCATAACCAGCCTTTGTTTTTCGGGTAAGGAATTGACCATCTCCAAAATAATCTCTTTGGTATTTCCAACCCTACTCTCTGTCATTCCGATGATCTGTTGGCGCTCCGCGAAGTCAGACCGCACTTTATCCCGTTTGATACGGTTCAGCGCTTCATTTTTCACACTTTGCATGCAGAAAGCCTCCAGATTACTGTATTGATGCAGTCTATCTTTCCATTGCCACAGTTTCATCATCACGTTCTGTACGGCGTCGAATGCCTCCTCCTCATCAACCAAGATCCGTTTCGCAAAGCGAAATAGCTTATCCTTATGGACGAAAACGGTATTTTTAAATTGCTCTTGGTTCATGTATTATTCGCTTGAAGATTCCATCACGGACACTGGCCACTCATTTTTCCACCTGTTTTCAATCCCCTGATCCTGCCTGTTCCATTTATTAGCAAGACATCTGAAGAGGCCAAGCTATTACATCTACTGTCCTTTTTTTTATAAAAAAAATCAATCTATCTAATTGACAGCCACTTAACGGCTCCAGGAAATTTTATATTTTCAGTATACAAAAGGCAAATGGATCTTTTTGTCCGTGCAAGATGGTGTTTTTTGTGGACACGACAAACAAAATCAGTGTCTAAATTGTTTTAAGATACTGAGTAATAAAAACTTAAATATAAACAATTATGAAGTACTACAAAATTACTGGCATCACTGCCGGACTAGCCCTGTTAATTGGAACAGTAGGCTGTAATAACTCTAGCCATAAAAGTGCAGACAGTGCAGATTCGACAGAGAATACGGACACATTGATGGCTCAGAATATGGATTCGATATCCGTTACGCCAATTGCAGACTCCAAAGAATTTCCAGGGGCCACACTTCAGATCGCTTCTATAAGCTCCGAGAAGGCAGGTGCCGATTCAGCAAAAGTGACGGTAAAATATGAGGTAAAAAACTTTAAACTAACAGAAATGACTAACGATGCGCATGCCGCCCACATGGCCAATTCGCATGACGGACAGCATATTCACTTTATCTTGGATAATAAACCCTATACGGCGTTATATAAACCTGAACACAGCGTCACGGTACCGCTAAACTCGGAACATTACCTACTTTCTTTCCTGTCGAGATCGTACCATGAGTCAATTAAAACTCCGGAAGCTTCGAAATTACTCAAATTTAAGATTGATGCAACCGGGAAATTAACACAGGAGTCTGTACCAAAAGATCCTGCCTTGTTCTACTCCCGTCCAAAGGGGGAGTACAAAGGGGATGAGACAAAAAATCTCTTATTGGATTTTTATCTCGTCAATACTGACCTTAAGGGAGATGGAAACAAGGTCATTGCCACAATCAACGGGCAGACTTTTACCTTAGATAAATGGGGACCATACGAGATAAAGGGATTACCGATGGGTAGCAATAAAGTTAAGTTGACACTGGTCGATAAGGAAGGGAACGCTATCACGGGTGACAATATTTCCATAGAACGGGATATTACGCTATCAGAAAAATAAAAAAAGAAGAGCCGCAATGATTTGCGGCTCTTTGTTCTTTACCGATCAGTAGCTGATCTGCCGTTAGTTACATTAATAATAAAGGCTATTCTTATCATTACGGCAATCGATCAAAATCAATGTTTGGCGGAGTATTTTTATTCGCCATTTGAAATGTGGTACCGGGCTTCACGATCTCATTGAAGAAGCCCCCGTTCTGTAAAAAATATCCACTGGTCGTGACCCCTCCTATCGCATCGATGCGCTGGTTGGCCCGGTAAGTATTATCGACACTGAAGGAGGCCGATTGTACAGGCTTCCATTGACCATCGTATACCCACTGATTTTTAAACTCGACCCGTCGGCCTAGGTGGCCTTGATTGGGGTTAAAATTTTCAAGGAAACTATGGAAACGTTTCAGATAGGTATCTGTTTTGGGACGTTTAAAGCTGGCGATGAGATTCCATGTGTTTTCCTCAGGAACGAAAAACCATGCTGTATAATCCGTATTACCCTTTCCGTCGGGAACGCCCTTAAGCAAGAACTTATAGGTTTCACCGGCCTTCCAAAAATATTTACGATAGCTCTGACCGCCTGAGCCTTCATTGCCAAATTCGCCGGTATGGACATCTTTGCCTTTCTTCAGCAGATGGATCTTCTGGTCTTCAGGAATACTTTGAGGATCGTCCGTATGAAAAGGACTCCAGACAGAGAATAATATCCGTCGCTCCGTTTCAGAGTTAACCTGAATGCCAAAATACCCTTCTCCAAATCCGTTAGCCATAAAATATGAACCGACTTTATCTTCTCCCTCGGGCACTTTCAGTTCATTATAATAATAGCTGACATTTGCTGCTGTAGGTAGATTGTAATTCAGATGGCAGGATGGTCCCCTGCGTGACCAATAGTAGTAATCGGGATCATTGGAATAAATGAGTCCATCGGCCGCAGCTTCGCCCTGAACCAACAGTTCCTTGACGTCAGCAAAATTATTGCCGGATTTGCTTACACCTTTTAAGTTGACCTGTACATAACCGGGCTCTTTTACCTGGAGCAATAGCGGCGCGGTTGGTGCAAATGTGCTTCCAGCAATTTTCAATCTCGTCTTTTTACCTAGGGCAGTTAGTTCGATTGTTGCTTTGTTTCCATCAGAACTCCTGGCATTAAGTCTTAATTCGAGCCTACCAGCCCTCTGCACCCTGAAATACACCGAGGCTATCGCTTCGCCACTGGACCATTTTACAAGGCCATTGCGCCCTGAGATCTCGGTTTTACTTTGTTGGCCCGCAGTTATAAACGCATTGCCCGCTAGTGGCACTGCGTATACCTGACTGCTCGTCTGGGCCCTAACACCTAACGAAAAATAAAATAAAGCACTAATTAATAAATACTGAATTAAAAGTTGTCTTTTCATCTGAATACATCTTTAAGTTTAGAAGCTCTGTCATCTTGCTCATAGCTTATGAATACTCCCGCGTTGTTGGCACAGCATCCGGATACACAAATAAGTCCGCAAAAACAGAATTATTCCTTGAAGATAAGCGTTAGTTTTTCAGGTGAAGAAAGGAAATGGAAATCAATCGATTGTGTAAAATTTATATCGCTCCTCCTAAATACGATGAACATAATGGAGTAACTCTTGTACTATATACATAAAAAACGAAGGGAGATCCCTTCGTTTTTCCACACAGTGTTAATAAACATGTTGAAAACTCTGTCTTCTTTGCCGCGCACCCTGGCTTGTTTATCCACAAACTGTTAATAACTATGTTTACTATTCACAAGACCCTTAAAAACCAACACTTTTCAAATTCAACCCGGCCCGCTCATTCAAGCCAAACATTAAATTCATATTTTGTACCGCCTGTCCAGATGCCCCTTTCAGAAGATTATCTGTCGCATTCAGGATAAGCAATTTGTTACCGTGTTTTTCGAGATGTATAATGCTCTTATTGGTATTGACAACCTGTTTAAGGTCAATGTTGGCGCGACTAACCCAGGTAAAGGGATGCGGCGCATAATAGCTTTCATACAGCTCATAAGCCTGCTCTTCGTTCAGATCAGAGGCTACATAGATAGCAGAAAAAATCCCACGGGTAAAATCGCCACGCTGGGGAACAAAGTTTATTTTCTCTGCGGCCCGCTCCAGCAAGGAGGCGCTGTTCACTGGCAGAAAACCTTTCTGAAGCTGATCCAAGGACTCTGCAATCTCCTGTAAATGCTGATGCTCGAAAGACTTGTAAGCAGATAGGTTGTTATTACGCCAGGAAAAATGCGTTGTCGCTCCAGGCTTCTGTCCCGCGCCAGTGGATCCGGTTGTCGCATGGATATGAATTTGATCAGGCAACAGTCCTTTACTTGCCAGTGGCAACAAAGCAAGCTGAATGTTGGTTGCAAAGCAGCCCGGATTGGCTATATATTGTGCCTTTTTGATGGCTTCTTTGTTTAACTCGGGAAGCCCATAAATAAATTGCTTTTCTCCATAAGCAGTATTTGCACGGAGGCGATAATCCTGTGAAAGATCAATGATCTTTACCCTATCGGCAACAGGATTTGCCTCTAAAAACTTACGGGCATCCCCATGTCCGACACATAGAAACAGAACATCGATATCGGAGTGAAAATCGGCAGAAAAAGTCAATTCGGTATCACCAAAAAGATCATTATGAACCGCATAAACTTTATTCCCAGCGTTAGAAGCGCTATTGGCAAATACAATTTCCACCTCGGGATGGTAGATCAAAACACGGAGCAACTCTCCCCCGGTATATCCTGCAGACCCAACTATACCTACTCTTATCATCGCTTTTTTAGATTTAGTTTGATATAAACTGTTTGGGCGACAGCTTATCTACCCGTCTGACGTCAAATCAGCTACCGCCCGAAAAACATTCTTATTTTTGGTTTACTTTATGCCAGATGATCGTCTGGTTTCCGAAAATTTTCGAGAAGCCTTTGACATCTTCTCCAGTATAACCTTTATTCATCTCGCCATAGCTACCGAATTTATTGGACATCAAATCGTGCGCTGACTCAATACCGATCACAATAAAACGATAAGGATGTAGTTCAACGATAACACGACCGGAGACGGTGCTCTGAGAGGATTGCAAGAAAGCTTCAATGTCACGCATTACAGGATCATGCATCTGACCTTCGTGCATATAATTTCCGTAGAACGCTGCGATTTGGTCCTTCCATGACAATTGCCATTTGGTCAATGTATGTTTTTCAAGTGTATGGTGTGCTTTGATCAGGATAACTGAAGCGGCAGCCTCGAAACCAACTCGACCTTTGATACCAATAATAGTATCCCCGACGTGGATATCACGCCCTATACCATAAGGCTGTGCGATTGCCTGAAGTTCCTGAATCACTTGGACAGGAGACATTTTCGTACCATTTAGCGCAACAGGCTCACCGTTTTCAAAATCTATCGTTATCTGTTGAGGCTCGGAAGATGTAACGGGAGTCGGCCAGGCAGATTCAGGCAGATACTGGTTTGATGTCAACGTTTCGGCTCCACCCACTGAAGTACCCCAAAGGCCTTTATTGATTGAATACTTGGCCTTCTCTGCAGAGTATTCAACGCCATGTTTATGGAGATACTCAATTTCGGCTTCGCGGGACAACTGCAGGTCGCGGATCGGTGTAATAATCTCCACTCCAGGAATTAGTGTCTGGAAAATCATATCAAAACGCACCTGATCATTACCTGCTCCGGTAGAACCATGGGCAACACATTCAGCGCCGATTTTCTTAGCATAATTAGCGATAGCGGTCGCCTGACATACCCGTTCAGCAGATACTGATAGCGGGTAAGTCGCATTTTTCAGCACATTGCCAAAAATCAAATATTTAATAGTTTCGCGGTAGTAGTCTTCCGTTTCGTCAATCGTGGTATGCGATTTTACGCCCAAAGCATAAGCACGCGCTTCAATATTCTTTAATTCTTCAGCCGAAAAACCACCTGTATTTACGACTATGGAGTGAACTTCTAAACCTAAATCCTGTGAAAGATAAATACAACAAAATGATGTGTCTAATCCTCCACTGAACGCTAAAACTACTTTCTTCATTGGAATAATTTGTTTATGAGTGCAAAATCCAGCAGCACAGAGCTGCGTTTACACTCGGTTTGCTTATTATGGGAATAACTACCTTTTAAACGTTAATTCCCTGTATATATTCTATTCGTAAATCTATTCTACTTAAACAAGATCACCAAAAGACACTAATTTTAAAAGCCTTTGGCCACCTTTTTGTGCTTTGGAAAATTGACAGCGAAAAACTTATTAGTCGATCTCCAGAATTTAGCCTGAATACGCTTTAGCAAAGATTGCTTCTGTGTAATCCGCTCCAGGCGTTCCTTTGCCTCATGTTTACGCTGAATCTTCTCTCTCAGCTCCCGCTCTTTTTCCTCGGGATCCCAAAGCATGGCCGTGCACATACAATTCTTACGATCCTTGCTCATTAGAATTTCATAGTTCACGCAGCTTTGACAGCCCTTCCAAAACTCGTCATCGGTCGTAAGCTCAGAATAAGGCACAGGTTCATATCCCAGTTCGGAATTAATTTTCATGACGGCAAAGCCTGTCGTGAGCCCGAATATTTTCGCTTTCGGGTATTTTTCGCGCGACAGTTCAAATACTCGTTTTTTAATAGCCTTGGCCAAACCGACTTTTCGAAACTCAGGGCTGACAATCAGTCCCGAGTTAGCGACATAGTCTCCATGCCCCCAAGTTTCAATATAACAGAAACCGGCCCATCTACCATCTCTATGCAAAGCAATCACGGCTTTGCCTTCGTTCATCTTGTTGGCAACATATTCTGGCTTACGGCGCGCAATACCAGTACCGCGAGCCTTTGCAGACTCAAACATTTCGTTGCAAATAACCTCTGCATAGTGTGCATGCTCGGGTTTAGCCGGGATAATTAAAAAATCTGATATAGTCATTGACTTACGACCCTAATAATAAAACAACAACTATTGTTGCGTTTTGTTACTCAATAAATTAAAATAATGGAATTCAAAACCACCGGACAATCATGGTCTTGTTTGGAAAGATTCACTACCTCAAAATCAAGCCCGAGGTAGTATGGGTCGTCGGAAGCGTAAAACAGGTATTTCAACGAAAATGAAAGCACAAAAAATCTGCCTCACAAACTTCTCAAAAGTTTGCTTATAGGAGTAATCGTTCTTTTTGTACTGTTTCATTTTTTTTCTCTGTCAATTGTTTCTGACGATGCAAATGTATAAAAATATTTTTTTCTTTTCCACAATATTATATTGGATTTTTTGCAAAAATCAAAAAATTACATTTACCAATCACAACCGGCCTCGCCGATTCATTTTCAATGATTTAGTCCACAAACTCTCCCACTCTTACCCGGCAATCTACCGATATTAATTTGACAACAAAATACATAAAGGTTTAATGCTTTGTCAATTGAAAATCCTAGTTTCTTTTGGTTGTTCGTTATTTTTGATCAAAAACGATACTTTTGTACAAATCATTAGAAAAAAAATACCATGTCACCAAGTTTAATTTTCTATATTATTTTTGCTGTCCCATATATCATTTTTATGTATTGGCTGGTCAAACAAGATAAGCATAAATATGCTTGGGGAATCGCAATAATCACCGTCGTAGCCATATTGGCAATCTATGTATCGCAAAAAGCAAGCAAAGTTGCCATGGACAACTACCAACAGCATCAGATTGATGCACGGGAGATCGAACGGGAAGAGCGTTTACAGAAACAACAAGATAGCTTAAATCATTCCCGACAATAAAAAAGCGGCATTAGCCGCTTTTTTATTGTCGGGAATGTACCTTAGCCTACCAGGTCTTCCAGTTTACACAGAAAAGCATATTCCAGCGCGATTTCCTTTAGATAATCAAATCTCCCTGAGGCGCCTCCATGTCCGTAGTCCATATCTGTCTTCAACAAGACGACCGATTCTCCAACTTTAGTGGCGCGCAGCTTAGCCACCCACTTGGCGGGCTCGAAATATTGAACCTGACTATCGTGCAGGCCGGTTGTTACCAAAAGATTCGGGTACGCATTGGCCTCAACATTCTCATATGGAGAATAGCTTTTCATATAAAAGTAAGCTTCCGCTTCATTTGGATTGCCCCACTCATCATATTCATTGGTAGTGAGCGGAATAGTTTCATCCAGCATGGTATTCACCACATCCACAAAAGGAACCTGGGCAATGACCCCATGATACTGCTCCGGTGCTATATTGGCCACCACTCCCATCAACAGTCCTCCTGCACTTCCCCCCTGGGCATAAAGATGCGCTGGTGAGGTATAATGCTGCTCGATCAGATACCGGCCACAATCGACAAAGTCATAAAATGTATTTTTCTTTCGCATCATTTTACCATCTTCATACCAATGCCGCCCCATTTCCTCACCGCCCCTGACATGTGCGATCGCATAAATAAAACCACGGTCCAGCAAGCTTATTCGATTACTGGAAAAACTGGGGTCCATCGATGCTCCGTATGAGCCGTAAGCATATTGGAGCAAGGGAGCTGAACCATCCAATACAGTTCCCTCTTTATAAACGATGGATATAGGAACTCGCATCCCATCCCGTGCTGTAGCATATACTCTTTCCGTCACATAGTCCCCTGGATTATAGCCGCCCAAAATTTCTTGCTGTTTCAGCAATGTCTTCCTGTGTGCCCGCATATCGTATTCAAAGACAGAACCAGGCGTCACCAAGGATGTATACCCATAACGCAATTTTTCAGTCTCGTATTCAACGTTAATTCCGGGATAGACGGTGTATGTGGCTTCGTCAAATTCGAGATAATGCTGCTGCCCGGTCCCCAGCGTATAAATCAGTAGCTGCGTCAAGCCATTTTTTCTTTCAGATATAGCCAAAAAGTTCCTGAATTCTTCCATGTCAGTGACCAGGACATCAGGACGATGTTTGACAAAAGGCCGCCAATACGTTCTTTCGGTATTCTCCAAAGGACACTGCATGATCTGAAAATTGATCGCATCGAGATTGGTTAAGATTAAAAAACGGTCCTCCAAAGCCACTACTGAATAAAGTACATTCTCCAAACGCCGCTGAAAAACACGGAATGCCGCATCGGGAACTTCGGCGTCTAAGAGCCATACTTCGGAAGATAACGTCCCTTCAGAATGGATAAAGATATATTTGCCGTTTTTCGACTTATGGACCCCGATATAGTTGCTATTGTCTTTCTCCTCGTAGACGATGCAGTCCTGTGCAACATCGGTACCCAATGTATGCCGCATGATCTTTTCACTGAGCAGCGTGACGGGATTTTTGGCTGTGTAAAAGAGTGTCCGGTTGTCGTTAGCCCAGATCGCTGCCCCTTCGGTATTGGCTATGTGATCAGGATAAATTTCGCCCGTTTCCAGATTCTTGACGTATAAGGTATATTGTCTGCGCGAAACCGTGTCCACGCTGAACGCCAGCAGGCGATTGTCGGGACTGACTGAGAAGCCTGTCGCAGTATAATAAGCAAAACCCAGGGCCATTTCATCGATGTCCAGCAAGATCTCCTCTTCGGCTTCCAGCGTACCTTTTTTGCGGCAAAACTTAAAGTATTGTTTCCCCTCCTCTGTACGACTATAATAATAATACCCGTTCTTAAAATATGGCACGGACTGGTCTTTTTCCTTGATCCGGGATTTCATTTCTTCGAATAAATCCTGCTGCAATGACTCGGTATCCCGCAGCATATCCGTTGTATAGGTATTTTCAGCAGTCAGATAGTTAATTATTTCCTGAGATTTTGGTCCTTTTTTGAAATAGTCAATCATCCAGTAATAATCATCAACGACCTCGTCGTCATGAATTAGCCTCTTGCGCGGATAGATTGCTGCTTGTGGTGGCAAAGCTGAGGGCCATTGTATATTCTTCTTGTATTTCATATTCGGGGATGCTTATTTATCATTTATATGATTTGTCGAAGCGATTCTAAACCAATAACATTCGTAAAATGTAAGCTACAACAGATGTGAAATTTAGTGCCATTTTTCATAAATAACAAAAATAGCTTCATGGATCTAATAACTGATCAGGAGAATGTAAGTAAAATAAGTATTTAAAGAAATCTGATTTTTAGTAAAAATTAACAATTCCACCGGCACAATAACGCTATCTTTGCCTTTATACGGGGTAAGTGTCCAGATATACGCATCACAAACAGCGGCGACTTTAAACCGAATTAATACATGTTTACATATGAATCTGAAAAAAACTTTATATTTTATTGCGTTAGGCCTGATACCGGCTATTTCCTTTGCTCAGACTGACAGTGTTCCTGCAAATTGGTTCAATCTGGACTATCAGACGGACGGTGTTATGGGAATCAGCACTGAGAAAGCCTATAAAACTTTATTGAAGGGTAAGAAATCCACGCCCGTCATTGTCGGCGTGCTGGATGGCGGCGTAGATGTTTTCCACGAGGATCTAAAAGATGTCGTCTGGATCAACCCCAAAGATAGTATAGGCAACGGGAAAGATAATGACGGAAATGGTTATATCAATGACAAATATGGATGGAATTTCATCGGTAACGCCAACGGTGAGAATGTTCAATTTGACAATTTAGAACTGACAAGACAATTACGGGAGCTGGACAAAAGATTTGCCAATGTCACGCCAGCTACAGAATTGAGTGCCAAAGACCGTAAGGCTTTTTTAGCCTACCAAAAGATGGTGGTAAGCTATAAGAACAAGCTCGAAGAAGCCAAGATGGGACAATTTTCCTATGATGCCCTGAAACGTAATTTGGACGCTGTCGTCCGGGAAATAGGGAAAAAACCGGAAGAGATCACACTTTCCGACCTGGAAAACTACCATCCAAAATCGAACAACCAACGGATCGCCTTGGGCTATGCGAAGGAAGAAATCCAGGCAAATGGTTTTGTTAAATTTTATGAAGATATCACGGAAGGTGCTAAATATTTCAACAACCAAGTCGAGTACCATCTGAATAAAGAGTACGACTCCCGTCCGATTGTCGGAGACAATTATGCAAATGCCAAGGAACGTTTTTACGGAAATGCAGATGTAAAGGGCCCTGATGCCCTTCACGGGAGTCATGTCGCCGGCATTATTGGCGCCAAAAGGAATAATAACATTGGCATCGACGGGGTAGCGGACAATGTTAAAATTCTGACGGTACGGCTCGTACCCGACGGCGATGAGCGGGACAAGGATGTGGCCAATGCTATTCGGTATGCTACAGATAACGGCGCAAAAGTACTGAATATGAGTTTTGGTAAGAGTTACGCTCACAACAAACAAACTGTAGATGAAGCAATTAAATATGCTGAATCGAAGGATGTCCTGATGATACACGCTGCTGGAAACGACAGCGAAGACAACGACATTGAACCCAATTTCCCGATGAAATACTACACCAATGCCAAGGGTGATACGACCGGTGTTGCCAATAACTGGATCACGGTGGGGGCAACCGGCTTATATCCAGACACCGAACTGTTGGCGGAATTCTCGAATTACGGAAAAAATTCGGTTGACGTATTTGCCCCGGGAATAAAAATCAATTCGACTGTTCCTGACTCAAAATATAAGGAAGAGCAAGGAACAAGTATGGCAGCCCCTGTAGTGGCAGGACTGGCAGCAATGATTCGTTCCTATTACCCTGAGCTGACAGCCGTGGAAACAAAACAGATCATCTTGGAATCTGTCGAAAAACCTGATCAGCTTGTGCGCGTGAAAGTTGGTGAAACAGCTACCAAAATGGCCAGACTGGCCGATATATCCGTGACCGGCGGTATCGTTAACGCCTATAATGCAATCTTAAAAGCCGAAGAATATAACAGTAAAAAGAAAAAATAATAATATTCTCGTTTTTTATATACCAAAACTATATTTTGTCCGTTTAATTAATTAACTTACAGAGACAAAATACAGCACGCGTATGGTAGAAAATTTTACTCAATCAGAAAACGAAGTTCAAAATTTACTGACCCAAAACGAGAAGGAAATGACTGACGAGGATGTAGAAAATGAATTGAAACTTCAATTGCCCAAAATGTTGCTTCATCCAAGCAAAAAATGTATTTCGAATATCTTGGCATATTCGAAACAACTGGAAAAAAGAAAGGCCTAATCGAGAGATTAGGCCTTATTTATAACACATCGCTGCCGCTTACCGCTCCGGGAAACTGCTTACCCTAACAAGCACATACCTGAGATGATTATCAGTCGACTACTGTACCTTTGCATAAAAACATCCTTTTCGCTACCGCCGGTGTGGGGCAAAATTTCTTTTTTGATGGCAATTTTTGCTAAGTTTGGGCATCATGTTAAAACAGGAACGATACAAAGCTTTTGTGGATTATTTCTCAAAAAATAATCCGGACGCACAGACTGAACTCAACTATAGTAATCCATATGAATTGCTTGTGGCGGTCATTTTATCTGCTCAATGTACAGACAAGAGGATAAATCAGGTTACACCTAAGCTTTTCGAACGTTATCCGGATGCCCAGGCATTAGCAGCCTCAAGTGTAGATGAAGTATTCAGTTATATCCGGTCAGTCAGCTATCCTAACAATAAAGCAAAACATCTTGTCGGCATGGCGCAAATGCTGATTGAAAAATTTAACAATGTGGTTCCCGAAAAAATTGAGGACCTTATTAAGTTACCGGGTGTGGGTAGAAAAACAGCCAATGTCATTTCGTCTGTGGTGTATCACAATCCTGCCATGGCTGTTGACACTCACGTCTTCCGTGTTGCCAACCGGCTTGGGCTGACCTACCGTGCAACCACGCCATTGGCCGCCGAAAAGCAGCTGGTCAAAAACCTTCCAAAGGATACGATCGCCATTGCACACCATTGGCTTATTCTGCATGGCCGCTATATCTGCCTGGCCCGAAGACCACTATGCGAAAAATGTCCTATTACATATATGTGCAAGTATTTTGAAAAAACATATCATATAAAAGGCACTCCAGCTACCGTCGAATAGAAAAACTAATTTTTTTAGTGAAAATATTTGGATTATAATTTTTTATTGTTACTTTTGATAAATATATACTAAAAATATGAGCAACACAGATAAATTAAAGGCTTTACAGCTTACGCTAGATAAACTAGAAAAGAACTTTGGAAAAGGTTCTATTATGAAATTGGGAGATACTGCCGTCGAACCCATCGAAGCAATTTCCACTGGCTCACTGGGCTTGGACATTGCGTTAGGGATCGGTGGTGTACCAAAAGGGCGTATCATAGAAATATACGGTCCTGAATCCTCAGGTAAAACCACTTTAGCAACGCATATCGTCGCGGAAGCTCAGAAAAAAGGCGGTATTGCGGCTATCATTGATGCAGAGCATGCGTTTGATAAATATTACGCACAAAAACTGGGTGTTGATGTCGAGAACCTACTGATATCACAACCCGATAATGGTGAGCAAGCTTTGGAAATCGCCGACAACTTAATCCGTTCTGGCGCCATTGACGTCATTGTGATCGACTCTGTAGCGGCACTCGTTCCTAAAGGAGAGATCGAAGGCGAAATGGGAGACTCAAAGATGGGTCTACAGGCGAGGCTGATGTCTCAGGCACTCCGTAAGCTGACAGGTACTATCTCAAAAACTAATTGCTGCTGTATTTTCATCAACCAATTGCGTGAAAAAATCGGTGTGATGTTCGGTAATCCAGAAACAACAACAGGTGGTAACGCACTGAAATTCTATGCTTCTGTACGTCTGGATATTCGCCG
This sequence comes from Sphingobacterium sp. InxBP1, assembly GCF_026191775.1. Classification (NCBI taxonomy): domain Bacteria; kingdom Pseudomonadati; phylum Bacteroidota; class Sphingobacteriia; order Sphingobacteriales; family Sphingobacteriaceae; genus Sphingobacterium; species Sphingobacterium sp. InxBP1. The sequence goes on from NZ_JAINDX010000039.1 coordinate 40,448, forward strand.
TACGTCGCAGATTAAGGACTCCGAAGAAGTGTCGGGTAATCGCGTCAAAGTTAAAATTGTAAAAAATAAAGTAGCCCCTCCATTCCGTATTGCGGAGTTTGATATCATCTTTGGCGAAGGAATTTCCAAAGTAGGTGAAATCATCGACTTAGGTGTTGAGTATGGTATCATTAAGAAAGCTGGTTCCTGGTTTAGTTATGGTGACACAAAACTAGGACAAGGTAGGGATGCAGTAAAAGCCTTATTGTTTGACAACCCTGATTTAATGGACGAACTTGAGGCCAAAATCCGTGCGGAAGTAACAGGAGAAGATCCTTTGCTTCACACGGATGAAAATGAAGACTAGTTGCTGTAATAATTAGTATAATGTAGATAGCCGTCCCTGAGCAGGACGGCTATTTTTTTAACTGTAGATCATGTCGGCTGCAAACTTCAATGATTATTTTGTTACATATTGGAATTGATTGCTATCTACTGCCGGATTTAGTATTTTAGTCCAGCAGCAGTTGCCTGTCATCCATACGCTGGACTTAATTTGATATCATGAACCGTAAATTAATTTTATTCTTTTTTATCCTGCTCGGAAGCAGCTTTCAGCTCAGGGCGCAAAAAATACGCATACTGTCCTTCAACATCCATCACGGCAATCCGCCCACCGAAAACGAAACTGTTATCAATCTGGATACCATCGCAAAAATTATCAAAAATACCAACGCTGACCTGGTGGGATTGCAGGAAGTTGATGTTAATTTAGCTCGGTCAAATAACGAAAATCAGGCGAAGAAGCTCGCCGAGCTTACAGGTATGCACTACATTTTCTCAAAAGGAATTGACCTGGAAAAAGGAGAGTATGGAACAGCAATATTATCCAAACATCCGATCCAGCGTGTGGAAAAACATTTCCTTCCCTCGCCCGTAAAAAGCGAACGGCGCAGCCTTGCGGTTGCCGAAGTGAGGATCCAGAACAAAAAACTATTATTTGCGAATACCCATCTCGACCTAAAAGATGAAAATAAAATTGCGCAAGCCAAATTTATTACTCAACAGTTTAAAAAACAGAAATTACCTACCATACTTGTTGGGGACCTGAACGCTGAGCCCCATGATCCCGCCATCCTGGAACTAGGAAAAATATTCACAAAAAGTACCATCACCAATGGCTTCACTTTTCCCCAAGACTCACCTAATACAGAAATAGACTATATCATGATCAGCAGTGCAGGCGCTACATTCTCGAACCATCGTATCCTTGATGAACGATATGCCAGTGACCATAGACCTTTGTATGTTGAAATCGATATAAAATAGCCCTATGAACTTTAATAGAAGAAAATTTTTAGAAGCTCTTGCCCTAGCAGGCATCACTTTACCCAACATTGCTATAGCCCGGGAACAAACTGGAAATACGCAAGAAGAACAGTTCGACTTCATCGTACCGGCGTATCTACAGAACCAAACGGCCACGGGCATTAGCATCTTTAGCATACTGAACAAACCTGGCCTCGCCTGGGTCGAAATTCTGGACAGTGCCGGCAATATACAGGAGAAAATATATCAGTCAGCGGACGGCATGATCAACGCCAATACCGATTGCTTTCGGTTTACCATCGAGCAAGCCCAACGGAAATTCCGATATCGCATCAAAGCAAAAGAAATTCAAAAATTCGACCCCTACAAGATCGTTTATGGCCAGGAAATCGAGAGCAAAATCTATGATGCGAAATTAGCGCACGAAGACCAAGATCAGATCCGCTGTCTCATATATAATGATGTACATGAAGAAAAAGCCAGTTATCGGGATTTGTTGCCCCGGCAGGACACTTCTCCCTATGACTTCTTCGTACTCAATGGAGACTCCTTTCACTATGTAACCAAGCAGGATGATATTACGGAAAAGTTATTGAAACCAATACATTTCTTTGCAACAGACAAGCCTTTTATCATGAACAGAGGCAATCATGAGACCAGGGGATCCTTCGCCCGCAGTTTCAAACAATACTTCGGTTATCCAGACAACAAGTTCTATCAAGCTTTTAAAAGAGGTCCTGTTTTCTGGGTTATGCTGGACAGCGGAGAGGACAAGCCTGACAACCACGAAGTCTACGGGGGTACAGTAGATTACGATAATTACCGAAAGGAACAGGCGGGATGGTTAGAAAAAGTACTGCAATCAAAAGAAAGAAAATCCGCCCGCTACACGGTTGTCATTAGTCACATCCCGATTTTCCATTCGGACGACTGGCACGGCACATTAGATAACCGAGCATCCTTTCATCCTTTATTTCAAAAGTACAAAATTGATGTCATGATCTCGGGGCATACCCATCAATACGGATATTATCCAGCTGATAAGGACCACCAATACGCTATTTTCATCGGTGGCGGTCCTAAAATTGGTAACAGGACCGTCATTGACGTATCAGGCACGAATAAATCGTTGACGGTACGTATGACCCGGGACGACGGGGTCGAACTAGGACTGTTGAACCTATAAGAAAGGCGCTCAATTTTTTGAGCGCCTTCCCTATCTCCAGTGAACAATTGCCATCGATATGACATGGATACTTATTCGCCTTTTTCCAAGAAAGGATATCGATAATCCGTATCGGGATTGAATGTCTCCTTGATTGTGCGTGGAGATACCCAACGGAGCAAATTAATCATAGAGCCAGCTTTATCATTCGTTCCCGAACCCCTTGCACCGCCAAAAGGCTGTTGCCCAACCACGGCACCTGTACACTTATCGTTCACGTAAAAATTACCTGCCGCATGTCTAAGCTTATCGGTAGCCAGATTAATCGCATAACGATCCTGAGCTATAATCGAGCCCGTTAAGGCGTAGATAGATGTTTTATCCACGATATCCAATGTCTCTTCAAACTTAGCGTCTTCGTAGACGTATACGGTCAACACTGGACCAAACAATTCTTCTACCATCGTTTCGTAATCCGGCTTTGATGCTTCAATAATCGTCGGATGGATAAAATATCCTTTCGATTTATCATAAGTACCTCCGACAACAATCTCTGCGTCATTGGACTCTTTAGCACGCTCTATGAACTTTGCAAGTTTATCAAATGACTTCTCATCAATAACCGCGTTGATAAAATTAGAAAAGTCTTCGGTTCCACCGATAGTGAATGATTTGACATCCGCGATCATCAATTCTTTTAATGCGGGCCACAAGGACTTAGGAATATATGCTCTGGAAGCCGCCGAACACTTTTGCCCCTGATACTCAAAGGCACCACGTACCAACGCTGTATTTGCAACTTTTACATCGGCTGAAGGGTGGACAACAATAAAATCTTTACCCCCTGTTTCGCCGACGATACGCGGATAAGTCTTATAGCGATGGATATTATCGCCGATTGTTTTCCAGATATCCTGGAATACACCTGTGGATCCTGTAAAATGGATACCTGCGAAATCAGGATGTTGGAAAATAACTTCTCCGGCATCCGGACCAGAAACATATACAAGGTTAATTACACCGTCTGGAAGCCCCGCTTCACGGAAGATCTTCATCAATACATTCGCAGAGTATATCTGAGTGTTAGATGGTTTCCATACCACAACATTTCCCATCATAGCCACACACGAAGGTAGGTTGCCAGCAATCGCCGTAAAATTGAACGGAGTCAATGCAAACACGAAGCCTTCGAGCGGACGTTGCTCCACACGATTCCATACCCCTTTTCCTGAAATGGGAGGCTGCTGTTTGTAAATCTCACTCATGTATTGCACGTTAAAGCGCAAGAAGTCCGTGATCTCGCAAGCGGAATCGATTTCTGCCTGGTACGGATTTTTTGACTGCCCCAACATGGTCGCTGCATTTAGTTCATAACGGTATTTACCCGAAATCAATTCAGCCGCTTTCAGAAAAATCGCCGCACGGTCTTCCCATGCCAAATTCTCCCAGTTCTTTTTTGCTGCTAACGCGGCATTGATCGCATCCGTTACATGTGATTTATCGCCTTGGTTGTATTGACCTAAGATATGCTGATGGTCATGTGGAGGAGCTATATTTACCTTTTTAGAAGTCGTCACTTCTTTACCGCCAATATACATGGGGATATCGATCTGCTTAGAACGTGCTTCATCAATCGCTGCTTTCAACAACTTACGCTCTTTCGTTCCGACAGCGTACGTATACACCGGTTCATTAGTAGGAACAGGAACTGTAAAAAATCCTTTAGACATATTACAATTATTTATTATTCATCCAAAAATTACTCTTCTCCTGGCGATAGCTAGCAGGTTTTCTAATTCTATTTATAAAACCCAATGTTTTCAGCTTGTTAGCTTGCTATTTAACCCGCCAATATCAGTAAAATTACCTTAAATTTTATGAATACCCAAAGTTAAGCCCTCGCTTTGAGCAGCTTGGAAAAGATACGTTTAATTTTTTCCAATTTCGGTTTATGGCCGACCGACAATTTGGTTCTTCCACATGCAACGTGATCATGTTAGCGATTATCGTACATAGATGATGATGGGCATTATCACAGCTGGCAGTGATACTGTTGGCAGTCTACCCCAAAAGACAACCGTTTTTCACTGGATTCCATGCCAATGTGCTCTTCTAAACATGACTTATACAGCTTTAAAAAAAGACGCAACAAGGAGTGCGGGATGAGGCTTTCAACAGACTTATTTTCCGGCGGCAGCCGCGTTCTTTTTCAATTGTCGATAAGGACAAGGTGCGAATAGAAAATTATTGTTAAACAAAAAAGCGGCAATAATTTATATTGCCGCTCCTTCGTATGATGTAAACGGATTCAACTATTTAGCCGCAGCATAATTTTGTGCTACTGCATCCCAATTGATCACATTAAAAATTTCTTCCAAGTATGCTGGGCGTTTGTTTTGGAACTTCAGGTAATAAGCATGCTCCCAAACGTCGATACCTAAGATCGGAGTACCTTTTACTTCGGCAACATCCATTAACGGGTTATCCTGATTTGGCGTAGAAGTCACTGCGAGTTTGCCCTCAGCATTAACGATCAGCCAAGCCCAGCCTGACCCGAAACGTGCAGCACCAGCTGCCTGAAGTTGTTTTTTCAACTCATCAAATGAACCAAACGCCGCATTGATTGCTTCTGCCAGCTCACCGGTTGGAGCACCTCCAGCGTTTGGCCCCAACACTTTCCAAAATAGCGAGTGGTTGTAGTGACCACCGCCGTTGTTCCGTACAGCAGGGGCATACTTACTTACGTTCTTGATAATATCCAGTAAAGACAAGTTTTCGGCGTCTGTACCCGCGATTGCTTTATTTAAATTATCCACATATGCCTGATGGTGTCTGTCATGGTGGATTTCCATTGTAGTTTTGTCAATATGTGGTTCTAATGCGTCGGCTGCGTATGGTAACGCTTCTAATTCAAATGCCATATCTATTTTAATTTTAAATGTGAATTACTTCGTTTATATATACAAATATAACACAATATACCCTGTTATGTTTTTATGTATTACGATAAATTGAAAATTTGTTTAACGTTTTTGACGAAAAAATGATTTAACCAGATCTGCGCATTCCTCCTCCAAAACTCCCTGCACGATGACAGTTTTGGGATGGAGAATTTTGTCATGAAAATGCGAATATCCTCGCTTTTCGTCCTTTGCTCCATATACGATTTTACCGATATGGGTCCAATAGGCGGCTCCAGCACACATAATACAGGGTTCGATAGTTACGTATAGCGTACATTCATCCAGATATTTGCCCCCGAGATAGTTTGCTGCAGCTGTGAAAGCCTGCATTTCGGCATGAGCTGTTACATCATTGAGCCGCTGGGTTAGATTATGTCCTTTGCCAATTACACGCCCTTTGTGTACGACTACGGCACCGATGGGTACCTCTCCTTCTTCCAGCGCCCGCTTTGCCTCAGTTAAAGCCATACGCATAAAGGACTCGTCGCTATCAATCAGTTGGGTGCCTTCAAAATCTATAAACGTCATACCGCAAACTTAACTAAGTTTAGCTCCATTTGGTAATTTTTTGTCCACTGAAGTCAAAATAATATCTCCGTTCTCATCCGCAAAACCGGTCACCAGACACTCGGAGAAAAAATTGGCAATTTGCTTCTTCGGGAAATTTACCACTGCAACAACTTGCTTACCCAGCAACTCTTCTTTGGTATAGTGTACAGTAATCTGTGCACTGCTCTGCAAAATTCCAATCTCGCTACCAAAATCGATTTTTAGCTGATAGGCAGGTTTTCTGGCTTTGGGAAAATCCTGTACCTCCAGGACCGTCCCAACACGCAAATCGACCCGCTCAAACTCCGCCCAGGTAATGACACTGCTCATAGGCGATTACTATTAATGTCTTCGATCTCCTTGCCGATTGTAAATAAAATATAAGAAGGTTTTCTCCTTAAGCGCTGTGCTAATTTGGCTACTAATTTTTCCTCTTCCCCTGCCTGAAAAGCTAAGTCTTCGTCACTTAAGTGATTATACTTACGACGGAGTTTTTCTTTGGCTACCAGCCATTGTTCTTCGTTAATTTTCAGCATAACTACGATTTAGGTATAAAATTTGTATATCTTTACCAAACTTGTGAAAGTTTGTTTAAAGATACAATATATACATAAATAAAAGACTATGAAAAAGATTTTACCCGCATTACTCTTGATTTGTGGTAGCATAGCAACAGCACAGGCACAGTTGTTACCAGGTTTTGAAGTCGGCCTAAAAGGCGCTTTGAACTTTTCAAAATTCAAAAGCGACGGCAAATACTTCAATTCAGATACCAAAGCAGGTTATCAAGCAGGTCTTTACGGCCGTGTCGGCGTCTTGGGATTCCATGTGCAACCAGAGGTCTACCTAACGGGCAAAAACACTACCGTAAAAGCAGAAAATGGAGAAACGACAGATGTAAAGTTTACAACAGTTGACGTTCCGGTATTGTTGGGTAAACGTTTTGGTCTAGGGCCAATCGGTGCAAGAATACAGACCGGCCCAATTTTCTCATTTAAAGTAGACGACAAACAGGATAAAGTGATCGACCAGCTGAACCCGAACAATTACAAAAAAAGCGGCACATCATGGGCTTTTGGCGTGGGCGCTGACATTTCAAGCTTACGGGTAGACGTACGTTATGAAATGGGACTGAATAAGGTCAACAACGAAAGCCAGGCAAATCCCAAAATCAATATGTGGAGTATTGGCTTAGGCTATAGATTATTCAGCATCCTGTAGTCAGTTAACCAGCATTTAGACATCATTTAAAGTCCGTTTTTATCCAAAACGGACTTTTTGTTTTTACAAACTTTAGAACCGTTCTAAATTATTGCTTTTTCTTGTCAAAATGGTATCATATTTAATAGCAAATAGTAGATTTGCCTAATTAAAATTAAATTACAAGGATAATGAGTAAATCAAAGCCAGTTTTCAGTTCTTCGATTGGGAAGAAGCTAATCATGAGCTTAACAGGAATCTTTCTATGTTTATTCCTGGTTGTTCACTTGGTTGGTAACTTGCAATTATTTAAAGATGATGCGGGTCTAGCGTTCAACAAGTACGCTTATTTTATGACTCACTTTACACCAATCAAAGTTGTTTCTTACTTATTGTATGCTTCGGTAATCATTCACGTCATCTATGCCATCACATTGACGATGAAAAATAAAGCCGCTCGTCCTATTGGTTATGCTAAATATGACGGCCAAGCAAACAGTAAATGGAATTCACGCAACATGGGTATCTTGGGTACGGTCATTTTAGTATTCATAGCTACGCATATGTCCAATTTTTGGTGGAAGTTCCATAATGATCAAGTACCGTACATTGAATACCGCACTGATTTGGCAACTGGACAAACAACAGCGAGAGAACTTCAAGCTTCTGAATTCCATGACTACCAGGAAACGGTAGAAAACAATGTTCAAATCGTAAAGGCAAGAGATTTGTACAAACAAGTAGACTTTGCTTTTCAAAATGTTGCATTGGTCGCTTTATATGTCATTGCGATGGCAGCGCTGGCATTCCACTTAATTCATGGTTTCCAATCCGCATTCCAGACTTTGGGCTTCAATCACAGAAGATACATTGGAATTATCAGAGGGATCGGTGTTTGGGTATTTGGGGTTTTAATTCCAATAGGCTTTGCATTAATGCCATTGTTTTTCTTCTTTAAATAATTCGGAATCTTTAAGATAAGGTTCAGGCCTTATCGATCAATATAAAATTAAGAGATATGTTAGATTCAAAAGTACCAGCGGGCCCATTGGCCCAAAAGTGGTCAAATCATAAATTTAATCTTAAATTGGTTAACCCTGCTAACAAACGTAAGTTTACGATTATCGTTGTTGGTACAGGTCTCGCAGGTGCGTCTGCAGCTGCATCGTTAGCCGAACTAGGATACAATGTAATTACATTCTGTTACCAGGATTCACCTCGTCGTGCCCACTCAATCGCGGCTCAAGGTGGTATTAATGCGGCGAAGAGTTATCAAAATGATGGTGACTCTGTGTTTCGTTTATTCTACGATACGATCAAAGGAGGTGATTACCGTTCACGTGAAGCAAACGTATATCGTTTGGCGGAAGTTTCGGTGAATATTATCGACCAATGCGTTGCGCAAGGTGTTCCATTTGCACGTGAATATGGCGGTCTATTGGACAACCGTTCTTTTGGTGGTGCTCAAGTAAGCCGTACATTTTATGCGCGTGGTCAAACTGGACAACAGTTATTATTGGGAGCTTACTCTGCATTGAACCGTCAGATTAAAAAAGGTAAAGTCAAATCCTATACACGTCATGAGATGCTGGATTTGGTGGTGATTGACGGTCACGCTAAGGGAGTCGTTACACGTGACCTTGTATCCGGTAAAATTGAAACACATGCTGCGCATGCTGTATTGATGTGTACTGGTGGTTATGGCAACGTATTCTTCTTATCGACCAATGCCATGGGTTGTAACGTGACTGCAGCTTGGAGAGCGCACAAACGCGGTGCTTATTTTGCAAATCCATGTTACACGCAGATCCACCCTACGTGTATCCCTGTCACTGGAGATCACCAGTCGAAATTGACTTTGATGTCAGAATCTCTTCGTAATGATGGTCGTGTCTGGGTTCCTAAAACCCGTGAAATGGCGGAGAAATTACGTAAGGGGGAGATCAAAGCCAATGATATCAAAGAAGAGGATAGAGATTACTTCCTGGAACGTAAATATCCTTCGTTCGGTAATTTGGTACCACGCGACGTTGCCTCACGTAATGCCAAAGAAGCTGTTGATGACGGCCGCGGAGTAGGTAAAACTGGTTTTGCCGTTTTCTTGGATTTTAAAGAAGCGATCGGCCGCCTAGGTGAAGATGCTGTACGTGCAAAATATGGTAACTTATTTGACATGTACTACCAGATCACAGATGAAAATCCTTATAAAGAACCGATGCGTATCTACCCTGCTGTACACTATACAATGGGTGGTGTATGGGTTGATTACAACTTAATGACTACAATTCCGGGTCTTTATGCCCTAGGTGAATGTAATTTTTCGGATCACGGCGCTAACCGCTTAGGTGCATCTGCGTTGATGCAAGGGCTTGCTGATGGCTACTTCGTTATTCCTTACACAGTGGGGGACTACCTGGCTAAATTAGGTTCTTTCGCTCCAGTTGACCACAACCACCCAGCGTTTGAAGCTACACGGAAAGAAGTGGAAGACCGAATCAATAAGTTATTGTCGCTAAAAGGTACGCAAACGGTGGATGATATCCACAAAAAGCTAGGTCACATCATGTGGGAATATTGTGGAATGGCGCGTACAGCAGAAGGATTACAAAAAGCGCAAGGTTTGATCCAGGAGCTTAGAAAAGAATTCTGGACCAATGCTAGAGTTCTTGGTGAGAACGAAGAACTTAACCTTTCTTTAGAGAAAGCTGGCCGTGTAGCAGACTTCTTGGAATTGGGCGAATTAATGGTCGTCGATGCACTGCAACGTGCAGAGTCCTGCGGTGGTCACTTCCGCTTGGAAAGCCAAACTGAAGAAGGGGAAGCCAAACGTAACGATGAAGAATTCGCTTATGTATCGGCTTGGGAATACAAGGGAGAAAATGTACCTGAGCAATTGCACAAGGAAGATCTTGTATTCGAAAACGTTCAGTTAACACAAAGAAGTTATAAATAAGAAAGAAATATTATCATGGCACAACATATGAATTTAACGCTGAAAGTTTGGCGTCAAAAAAATGATAAAGAGAGAGGTCAATTTGTGACTTATCAGGCAAACGATATCGCTGATGATATGTCTTTCTTAGAGATGCTTGATATTGTGAATGAAGAATTGACACGTAAAGGCGAAGATCCGATATACTTTGACCACGATTGCCGTGAAGGTATATGTGGTATGTGTTCACTCGTGATCAACGGTCGCCCGCACGGTCCTAAACAAGGTACTACAACCTGCCAGTTGCATATGCGCAGTTTCCACGATGGACAGACGATCGTGATTGAGCCTTGGAGAGCAGCAGCGTTTCCAGTGCTAAAAGATCTTGCTGTAGACCGTACAGCTTTCGACCGCATCCAGCAGGCAGGTGGATATATCAATATAAATACGGGAGGTGTTCCTGATGCCAACACTATTCCTATTCCGAAACGTATTGCCGACGAAGCATTTGAATCGGCTACTTGTATCGGTTGCGGTGCTTGTGTGGCAGCCTGTAAAAACGCTTCAGCTATGTTGTTTGTATCTGCGAAAGTATCACAGTTCGCTCTTTTACCGCAAGGCCAAACTGAGCGCTACGAACGTGCCCAGGCTATGGTAGACCAAATGGATGCAGAGGGCTTTGGTAACTGTACCAATACTGGTGCCTGCGAGGCTGAATGTCCTGTAGGTATCAAGCTGACAAATATTGCTCGTCTTAACCGTGAATATTTGACGGCTAAAATCTTCAGACAAGAAGAACCTCACGCCTAGGCGCTACAATAAAATAATATAAAAGTCCTTGCCCTAAGAAAGCAAGGACTTTTTTTTATATTTACAATAATGTAAATTGACTAACGTGAATTCTGGTATAAAAATTCGTTTACTTCTACTCATTTTAACGCTTTGCTTTATCGGGACAGCGATTACCATCAAAGAATCTGTCACTAATAAAGAAATACTGGACATTGACACCAAATCGCTCAATGATCACATTGCCGAACAGGAGAAAAAAGTCGACAAAATATTCAATGATTCCCTGCTTCTCAAAACATTCAAGAACTACGATCAGTATCCGATAGCCGTTTATCAAGCTTTTGAAAAGTACAAGAATCAGGATAAGATATTTCTTTTCCTTTTTAAGGACCATGAGCCTAAGATGTGGAGTACCCATTTATTTGTACCGATCACGGATCAGGGCTTCCTGGAAAAATCGCATTTTACGCAGGATGACAACCGCTCTTATGTGGTCCGTAAAAAGACTATCGACAATATAAGCATCCTCGCATATATCCTTGTTAAGGGCTATACAAACAATAATAATCCTTACTTAAACTCGTCTCTCCGAAGAAACTTCTTTGAGACCAGGAATATCGATATTGCTTCTTACACCGATACGGTGGCGATTAAAAATATTTATAGTAGCGAAGGCTCCTATCTCTTCTCGGTGAAACTCAAGGAAGGTGAGCATGAAAACGCATATACCATTTTACAGTTCTTTTGCTGGCTTATGGGTTGGATTGCACTGCTAATTTTCTTTAACAGCCTTTGCTTGCATATGGCTAAGACCGGAAAGCCCTGGTATGGCACCTTGCTTCTCGCCCTAGTTTTTATTTTAGTAAAAGTTGCAGACCTCGAATGGAATCTACTGTCAGAGAATGCCACATTTGCAATCTTTGATTCCCGCAATTACGCCTATAACAGTCTCTTTCCAAACATCTGGTCTGTCCTTTCCACGACCATTTTGCTTCTCTGGCTTGTCCTATTCATTTATTCGATCCGAAAGGAACTAAGTTTTGACAAAATCAGAAATATCCGGCTCTTTAAACTTCCGATCGCCGTCACATTTATATTAAGTATATATCTGGCCTTTGCTTTTTTATATGATATCGCCGGTACGCTGGTCACACATTCCAACAATATCTATTTTGATTTTACCAAACTTGTCGACCTTCATTTTTTGAGCTGGGTAGACCTGGGTATCGTCGGATTGGCAATTCTGGCGCTTAATATCTATATTGACCTTGTCCTATTCTTCCTGAAGAAACTGGAACTGAAGCCTACGCAACTGCTAAATATACAGTTGGCCTGTGTCATTTTTGTCATTTTGCTTATATCGATCTACATTGAGAAAAATAGCCTGGTCAATCTCCTGTTAGCCGTGATCATTCTGGTAAAGTCCTTCGGCGAAAAATATTTTGATCGTCATATCTTGACAAATTATATCGCTGTTCTTATTCTATGGGCAGTAATAAGTGCCATTACACACGCCCGTTATTATCAGGAGCGCGATCTCATCGATATGAAAATTCTGCTCAGCAATCTTCAGTCAGAGGATGATGTGAATGCTGTTTCACTATTTTCAGATATTGAGAGCGGCATCGCTAACGATAAAGAACTGAAGCATTTATTTAATATTAGTCTGCCGCATCCGAATACAGAAGCTATCAATGACTTTATTAAGAAAAAGTACTTTAGCGGCTACCTTTCCAAATATGAGTTCAAGGCCTATTATTATGATCAGAATAATATCCCGTTAAATCCCTACAGCCAAAATCGCATCAATGAATATCGCGAGAAAGTGATCAATAAATCCATAAAGGTCACGCAGAATTTCTATCGGGCGAGTGCCGAGCTGGGGACGCATGAATATTTCTCGATAATTCCCCTTGTGATCGATTCGGACATTACCGTTAATATCATTATTAATCTCTCCAATAAGGATTTTAGTTATACCGTGCCCTATCCTGAAATCCTGACGGATATGCGCATCAACAACTCGCAATACTATAATAAAGGCGACTATTCGATCGCATTGTATAAAGGCGGCTCACTGGTGACCCAATTTGGAAAATATACCTATGAGAACAATCTCAGAGGGCTACAGGGGGCGCCTGGACAATACATTACCGTGCTTGACAGAGACGCATACCTACATATGGCATATATTGCCAACAAATTTTCCACTTACGTTATCAGCAAACAGAAACCTTCTTTTTGGGACTACGTCGCCACTACATCCTTCCTCTTTCTCGTATTTTTTATGGTATTTGTGATTTTCCATTTCATAAAGTCCTTCTACATTTTTCTGAAAAACACAAAGCTTACCTTCCGTAACCTAAAATATCAGTTTTACAAAATCGTCAATAAGATTCAGTATTCAACACGTATACAGACCTCCATCATTTCGTCCGTTATACTGGCCATCCTGATATCTGCAGTAATTTCGTATATCAGTATTAATAAACAACTTTATAACAACAATAGAAATAGCAAGGAGCGCTTTATCATTGAGCTCGGCAAACGTATGGAAAATATGTTGACGGATACTGACGATGCCTCTAATGAAACGCAGCTCATCAGCATTTTAAAAACCCTATCCGAGACCGTATCCAAAGATTTTAACCTGTATTCGAAGTCTGGAAGACTACTCTATAGCTCTCAGCGCCGGATCTACGATCTAGAGCTTTTTTCGACATTCATCAATCCGGCAGCTCTCAAAAATCTGTCGATATTAAAGAAATCCGAGACCATCGAGGATGAAGGAATTGGGACCTTCCAGTTTGAAACGAGTTATGCGACTATCCGAGACAAAAATTACAATACGTTGGCTTATATCGGTATCCCTAATTTTTCCTTGCAGAAGGAAGAAAATATTAATAAAAATCTACTTTTAAACACCATAGTCAACATTTATTCCTTGATAATCATTGGATTTGGTTTCTATGCCACATTCGTGGCCAATAGTGTGACTAATCCGCTCAGCATCATCAGTAAGAAGATCTCACAGCTGCGACTCGGCCAGCCCAATGAGCCACTATTCTGGCAGCGAAATGATGAGATCGGAACTCTGATCAAAGAGTATAATCTCATGATCATAAAATTGGAGGACTATGCCAATAAAATAAAAGATACGGAACGTGAATCGACCTGGCGTGAAATGGCGCAACAGATCGCACACGAGATCAAGAATCCATTGACACCGATGAAATTAGGCATTCAACAGCTCCGCAGGTCGTATAAGGATAATGATCCTAAATTTCCCGACCGTTTTAATAAGTTCTCTACCTCATTTATTGAACAAATCGACGCACTTACACAGATTGCATCCGAATTTTCGCATTTTGCTAAATTTCCAACTACCGTAACGGAAAACATCAATATTGTGGAGAAAATCTCCCAATCCATCTCTTTGTACAATAATACGCCAAACGTAAGTATTCGGTTAATCAACAACGCAGATCAAAAAACCTTAATTGTTAAAGCAGATGGTAATGAATTGTTACGTACGTTCAATAATCTAATCAAAAATGCCATCGAAGGTGGATATGGCCGGAAAAACATGAAAATAGAGATCTCCATCGAACGTTATTCGGACAAGTTTGTAAAAATCGACGTGCGGGACAACGGTTACGGCATCCCTGAAGCCATGAAGGACAAGATATTCCAAATCAACTTTACGACAAAAAGTTCGGGCAACGGCTTGGGTTTGGTGTTGGTAAAAAAAACAATAGAAGCATGTAATGGCCAAATATTCTTTGAATCGGCGGAAGGTGAAGGCACCACATTTCATATCTTATTGCCCTTGCAGCAGATCGAGTCCTAATGAAGCATGGAACGCTGGAGTCTGAAGCTCGGGGGATATTGACCAAATGAAAACGGGTTAGATCCCTAATGCATCTAACCCGTTATATTTATTGCTGTTGAATGCAGCACATATATACATCTATTTCTTTCGCCATCGACTAACAATAATTAGTCCTAACGCAATACAATGGTTGATCTTCCCATGATCGCATTGTCTTCATAAAGAAGTACTGTATAAGCTCCTTTTGAAAAGCCATTTTCGGCAGCCCAATAGACGATATACTCTTCTCCTTTGTTCGTGAACATAATGTTGTGTTTAAAGGTATACTGCAACTTTTCGCCATGTACAAAGAAAATGTTGTCACCTTGCACAACCAGATTACCTTGCGGATCTATAATCCGTACAAAAATATCCCGCTCACCGGTTTTGGCCAACGCATTATCGGCAATAGTAAAATTGACTTTCAATTTATCTACCCGTTTGGCGCGTTCTTCGACCGATTCTTTCCCATTTCTTTTAACAGCCAGACCGTTAATACTTATACTGGAGACTTTCAGGGCAGACGCTGTCGCCACTTTCTCCTTTAATTCGGAGTTACTGTTCACCAATGACGTAATCTGTTTCTCCTTTTCAACAACAGATTCGCTAAGATTGGAATTTTGCTTTGACAATATCTGGTTTTCCTGAATCAACCGCTGTACATTGATGCGATAGCTATCCACCTGCTTTTTTAGCCGGTTGATTTTTTGTTGTGCATCATCAATTTCTTTAGCCGTGATGCTTTGATTTTCCAATTTTTTTCGCAAAATTGCAATTTCAGCTCTTGAATCTTCCTTTTGTAGCGTCATCTCCGGTGTAAGCTGTACATTTTCGACGTCAATCTTATCCAATTCCGCTTCGATCCGATCGATCTGAACCTGGAGGTTTTCTTTCTCCACAGTCAATGCGTATACTTTCTCACCATTTGTCTTAAATTTGACATAAAAATATATATTGGTGGCAAGTAACGCTGCTATTGCAATTATAAAGAAATAAATCTTAGAAGAATCCTTCTTTTTTTCCTCTTCCTGTTTACTCGAAACAACCTCTGAATTCATCATAATAGCCTGTCATATTCATAGTAGATGTTTGTTCATCATTTCTATTAAATGTTTAAACAAAAATTATTCCAGTTTTATTTTTCCTTTATCCAAGGAGACTTATTCGAAGTAGTTTAGGGTCTGAAAACCACCTTGTTTGAGGTATTCCTCTTTACGCATCAGGTGTAGATCCGATTGTACCATATCTGTTACCAATGACTGGAGGTCATATTTTGGTTTCCAGCCCAATTTTGTATTGGCTTTAGTGGGATCGCCAATTAACAAGTCAACTTCAGTTGGCCTAAAATAAGCAGGATCAACTTTAACAACGGTCTGTCCAAACTTGATCAAGGATTTATCAATATTTAAAGCGGCGAGACGTTCTTCATCCACATCGATGATAACGCCCTTTTCCTGTTCACCCTTACCACTGAATTCTACTTCTATTCCCAATTCAGCAAACGCCATACGGACAAAGTCCCGAACGGTGGTCGTCGCACCGGTAGCAATAACAAAGTCTTCCGGCTTTTCTTGCTGAAGGATAAGCCACATCGCTTCCACGTAATCTTTGGCATGTCCCCAATCCCGCTGCGCGGAAAGATTTCCCAAGTAAAGCTTGTCCTGCAATCCCAGTGCTATCTTAGCCACAGCACGTGTAATTTTGCGGGTTACAAACGTTTCTCCTCTGACAGGGCTTTCATGATTGAACAGGATTCCATTACATGCATACATGTTATACGCCTCGCGGTAGTTTACGGTAATCCAATAAGCATACATCTTGGCGACCGCGTAGGGACTCCGGGGATAAAACGGCGTTGTTTCACTTTGTGGAACCGCCTGTACAAGGCCATATAATTCGGAAGTGGATGCTTGATAGATTCGGGTCTTTTCGATCATTCCCAGCAGACGGACAGCCTCTAATATGCGTAACGTACCAATGCCATCGGCATTAGCCGTATATTCAGGAGTATCGAAACTCACTTTAACGTGAGATTGTGCGGCCAGATTATAAATTTCGTCGGGTTGTGTTTCCTGGATAATACGGATCAAGTTGGTCGAATCGGTCAGATCACCAAAATGCAAGGTAAAATTTCTATTGTCAAGGTGCGGGTCTTGGTAGAGATGATCGATACGATCTGTATTAAACAAGGAACTTCTCCGTTTTAAACCATGCACCTTATATCCTTTTTTCAGTAAGAATTCAGCCAAATAGGCACCATCCTGACCTGTTATACCTGTTATTAATGCAGTTTTCGTGTTTTGTTCAGCCATTTTTATCACTATATTAGTCCGATCTACCTTTCCTGTGCAATCGTATCATATACAATCTTATAGCTCCAGGCGTTATCTAAAGGGGGGATGCTCTCCCAATGCCACATCAATATCAGAGTTATCCATCAACAATTTCCATCTGGTTGTTTTTATAAACTCACTGCCCCAAATTAAATACATCTGGATGATTTCGGAATGTAAAAGTATTAAATTTTAAACAAAAAAAGCCATAGGAATTCCTACAGCTTTCTGATATTACTCTTTTATCCTTATTCCTAGTTTACACGCGAGAAATTAAATACCAAATAGGCTTCCCCATTGGCAACTGTCAAGGGCATTTTCATGACCAGCTTGTTACCATCCGAATAAGAGAGATCCATACGGTAACCCGTAGTTACATTTTTAGCTTTATCACCGGCGTAAATCTTTTTAAACTGAAACTGCGGTTCGCCCAAACCTTTGCCAGGGTTATAAATTGACCAAAAGATCTCACGGGAAGCTCCCGGTGCACACAATGTACCTTGGGCGTTGAACGTGATCGACCCTTTTCCATTACCTATGAAATTCCAGGTACTGCCTACAAAACACTCTGCAGGCGCCTCTTCAAATACACTTTTAATAGTAAAAGTAGACGGTAAGTTTTCTCTATCGATAGAATTTAGTGTCCAAGTTCCTTTTACGGCGGACTTCCATTCCGAAGCACTTGGTCCCGAAGACACACTGGTATTGGAAACATTTCCAGATGATGTACCTTGCTTTTGTGCACCACAAGAGAATAAGGTCACCGTAGCAAAAATAGTTGCTAATGATAAAACTAATCGATTCATATCTATAAATTTTAATTTCAAATTGTATTTTTGGAGTAAATAAGTCCACAAATCATGAAGATCACAGCCAAAAATCATACCACAAGCAAGATAATTGCAAAAACTCTTATGAGGTTGTTTATCATCCTCCTGGCATTTGCCGCCTATCCACTCTTTCTGGGACAGGAAGCGAAAGCAAAACTGGGTCACATAAGCCTCGCATTCACGCATAAAGCTGCCCTTGTCGCACCCGTATTGCTATTCTGTTTTATCTTGGGGCTGATGATCGCTGTGTTAAAGCACAAATATAATAGAATTGACCTAAATTGGCTATTTTCCCTGGCTACAATCTTCGGTATTTTATATTTGATATTATTGTATTCAAGAATTTATCCAGCTATCGCCTAACTAAAATTGCTTAATTCGACAAAGTTCCTAACTTTGGAATCTCCAACATCGACAACAAAGCCGATCAGAGCGGAAAGTTAAAATTCTATGAACAAAAAAAGAGGATTAAAAGTCGTAAAAAATATACTAAAGGTTGTCGTTACCATTGGAGCCTTATACTGGGTATTCAGCAAAGTGTCACTCAAAGATCTACAGGAAGCTGTCATTAATTCCAACCCTATTTATTTATTGCTGGCTTTGCTTTCCTATAGTCTTTCAATCCTGATCTCCTCCTCCCGGCTGCTCACCTTCTTGAGAGCAATTGGTCTGGATGTGTCTGAAAAGTATAATCTGAAATTGTACCAACTGGGACTGTTCTATAACTTGATTCTACCTGGGGGCGTTGGCGGTGATGGCTATAAAATTTTCTTCCTCAGGAGACGGTTCAGTATTAAAGGCAGAAAATTGTTTACTGCATTATTCCTAGATCGCCTCAGCGGATTATGGGCCTTGTGCCTTATTATCGCAGCCTTGGTCACCTATATGCCACAGCTCCGCATTCCGAACTATCTGACCATCCTTTTATTTGTATTAGGCAGCGGCGTCTATTATGTGGTTGTCACAAAGTTCTTTAAAGAATATAAAACTACTTTTCTGAAAGCCCATTTAAAAGCGATAGGCGTACAGTCCATGCAAGTTATTG
The DNA here is from genome assembly GCF_026191775.1 of Sphingobacterium sp. InxBP1. Lineage (NCBI taxonomy): Bacteria > Pseudomonadati > Bacteroidota > Sphingobacteriia > Sphingobacteriales > Sphingobacteriaceae > Sphingobacterium > Sphingobacterium sp. InxBP1. Next base: position 59,436 of record NZ_JAINDX010000039.1, read on the forward strand.
CAGCTATCCTCATTCTTTACGCCTTAGGATTCAATGGTAAATTCTCTCCTTACTTATTTTTATTTCTGGCCTCTTCCCTGGTTTCTATCATCCCTTTTTCTGTGGGTGGATTGGGTATGCGGGAATTAGTCATTATGTGGGGAGCGGGGATATTTCACGTGGATTCACACAACGCAGTATTAATCACCTTATTGTTTTATATTATTTCGGCTATTGTGGCTGTATCGGGAATTTATTTTATTTTTCATCCGAAAGCAATTGGCGAAGATAAATTGCCTTCCGTGGAAGAAGTTGAACAAAGTCAAAAACTAGAAGAATAACATGGCAAATATTATTATTACCGGAGCGAGCAGCGGTGTAGGGTTTGAAGCCGTATTAGATTTGACCTCAAAAAAGGACAACAAAGTCATTGCCCTTGCCAGATCAGCCGACAGGCTGCGGAAACTGCATGAAATATCCAGTCAGCTCAACTATGATGGCGGCGAACTTTATCCCGCTCAATTCGATATTGTCTATGACGATTATGCTACACTTGTACCTTTCATCCAATCAAAGTTCGATAGTGTGGACATTTTGATCAATAACGCTGGTGCTTTGATTAATAAATCTTTCATGGAAACCGACACCCAAGATTTCGCTGAAATGCTGCAGACCAACGTGATCGGGCACGTAAACATGATAAAGCATGTCGTCCCGATGATGCATGAAGGCTCACATATTGTAAACATCGGCAGTATGGGCGGATTCCAGGGATCAATGAAATTTGCGGGGCTTTCGGCTTATTCGGCCAGTAAAGGCGCACTCGCAGTATTGACAGAATGCCTGGCCGAAGAGTTTAAAGATAAAGGTATTAGAGTCAACTGTCTGGCTTTGGGATCTGCACAAACCGAGATGTTCGAAGCGGCCTTCCCAGATTTGCAAGCCGGTACTCTCGCCTATGAAATGGGGAGATATATTGCTGATTTTGCACAAACAGGTCACCATTACTTCAATGGCAAAGTATTGCCGGTTGCGAATACTACACCTTAATCATTAAGACACCGTTCATTTAATTCTTTCAGACAATTTTTACATTTCCAAAATTGTCTGAAAGAGTAGTCCGTTCTATACGGCGGCGGCCTTGGCGAAATCTAGTTAAGGCTATTTATCTCGCCTTCAGCTTAAGCCAATGAGTCAGGTCGTCCATCAGTTGCTCATTAAAACTTTCAGAATTTTCAAAATATTCTTCGATTTTTCCGGTTTCAGCCTGCTGAAAAACATGATTTAGGTTGGGATAATCTTTAATCGTAACATCCGTTGTGTTAAGCCGCAAACGCTGCAAAGCATAAATATTCTCATTTGCGGGCACTTGAACATCCTTCCCTCCAAAGGAGGCAAATATCGGCACGCGTAGCTGTTTAAGATAATAGGCAGGATCGATACGAAGGAAAGTCCTGAACCAAGGGATAAGCATCGGGCTCAGTTTAATTTTCATATCCGATGTTAATGGGTTGCCACGGTTTTGGCGTACAAGTTCCTTTTCCAGCATTCCCGAAAGTTCCTGCGGTGTTTCGTCACGCAATAAGATATCATATATCCTGCGATTGTTGATTTTGTTTTCATTCAGTGCAGATTCGGATAATCCGCCCGCTTTTCCAAGCGCATAGCTCTGTAAAATCAGCAAAGAATCACCTTTAATAACTGGGCCGGACAATAATGCAACATAATCGACTTTATCGTTTTCAGCTGCCACTATTTCAGCTATCAGAGCTCCTTCACTATGCCCCACAATACCAATCTTGCCTAACTTGACCATATTTTGTTTGCTAAGGAAATCCACTGCAGCATCTGCATCTGAAGCAAAATCAATAGTGGTAGCCAAATTTACCTCTCCTTTCGAACCGCCGATGCCGCGATCGTCGTACCGCAATACAGCAAAACCATTTTTGCTCAAGTGATCGGCCAGTATTTTAAAAGGGCGGTGCCCAAAAACTTCCGAATCTCTATTCTGCTGTCCGCTGCCATTGACCAATACGACGGCCGGGAACGGCCCTCCACCCTTTGGATAGGTCAGAGTCCCAGCGAGGGATGCATTTCCCTTGGGATTACGAAAGGAGACTTGTCGCTCCAAATAGTCATAGGGAGGAAAAACGTCCTGTTTGCGTGATAGCCCGCTCATTTCGTTCTCACTCCGCACTAATATCATCGCTGATTCAAAGCTCCCCTGCTTCATCACGCCCTTCATTACATCTTTGTCTCTGTCCAGGTATCCCGCATAAAAGAGTCTGATCGCTTTGACATCCATCCAGATGGAATCCTTATGCACTTTAATAGCGTCAATCGGAAAACGTTGTGCAGTCTGCATCGGGCTTTCAAATGTACCGGTCCATCTATCATTGCTATCTTGCTGAAGATTAAAGACCAGCAATAATTTCTGTCCTGAGACCTCTACCTCCCCTTTCCACGAACCATCGAATGACTGTGCATTGCTACAGGAAAAGTGCAAGCAGATCAAAAATAAATAAAGAATCTTCTTCATATTTCTTTTTCAATCAAAATAAAAATATACCTATTTCCCATCATAAAATATAATGCCACAATAATAGGCAACATTCGAATTACCCGACAAATGATTATCATTGCCTACCTGCAATGCAGCTGTCGGATAGATAATTCGTTGTTACGATATTGTCTAAATACTGCTACTACTGACAAGCCAAGCATGCTGCATGCCCCTGGTGATGGTATCAAGAGACGGAATGACAAGCTTTCCCCGATAATCCTTAGCTTATATTAAACACCATGAACACAGAGCAATATTTTTGAGTCCATTTATCACCTTGGCGAGCTTCTTTGTTGTTAAATATAAATCATATTTATTCAATGAAAGACACAATACTGTCAATGTATTTCAAAAATCATTGCTTAATGATATATTTGTAGCACTAAATAAAACATATGAGAAAAGTTTTGGGTTATATCCTATCAATTATATTTTGGTTTTGTTTTGGTTTATCCCTCATTATATTTCATCCGATCCAATGGTTATGCCTGAAGCTGGGTGGTTATGGTGCGCATAAGAAAAGCGTGGATATGCTGAATGCGTGTTTAGTTGCTTCTTATTACACGTTATTTAACCGGGTAACCTTTATCGACAATAAATCGATTCCACTGGGGCAACCAGTGATTTTTGTCGCAAATCATCAAAGTACTTTTGATATTCCTCCACTTATTTATTTTCTGCGGCGATTTCACGGGAAGTTTATTTCTAAAATTGAACTCGCCAGTGGTATCCCAAGCATATCATTCAACCTAAAACATGGCGGAGCGGCAAATATTGATCGTAATGATCCCAAACAGTCTATTGCTGAGATACTAAAACTGGCGAACAATATGAAAACTAAAAATTGGTCAGCTTTTATCTTCCCGGAGGGAACAAGATCAAAGACCGGAAAAATGAAAGCATTTCATGTTGGCGGAATCGCTACTTTATTGAAGAAAAATCCGAATGCCCTGGTTGTACCCGTTGCGATCACAGGATCGTACGAAATGGTGCAATACGGCATGTATCCACTGACCCCCTTCTTGCATATGACATGGCAGGTCCTTGATCCTTTACCTACTGAAGGAAAAAGTGCCGAAGAAATCGTGAAACTGGCAGAAGAAACGATCAAAAGGAAAGTAGAAAAGTAAGAGGATTATTTTACCTGCCTACCTTTCCAGTCATATTTTCCGATGTTACCCAAGATACCGATATAAGTTAAATAACAAACATGCAATACACTCAATAACGGCAGATACCAGAGCAGCTCATTTCGGCTAGCAAACCTTGTCAGAGGCTGAATAAAGAAAAATTCGACTGCCATCTTGAGAAAAAGAGCAAAAAGCACCACCCAGCCGATCAGTTTGACTCCGGCAATCGCTAGTATCCCAGAAAGCAGCAGCAACATATTAAAAAGCCAAATGGAGATTCCAAGAGCGATTACACCTTTGTTTTTATATTTGGTGCTTTTTGAGGCCCAACGTCTTCTCTGACTGATAAACGATTTCAAATCCGGCTTCGCATCCGTATACACGGTGGCGTCCTTTGACTTGCAGAATATAATCTTTTCTGGGTATTTTTCTGCAACTTTATGCAAAAACAGTTCATCGTCACCTGACGCCAGCTCATCTATACCATTGAATCCCCCCATTTCCCAAAAGACATCTTTCCGATAGGCTAAATTTGCTCCGTTACATGTTGTTGGTTTACCGTTGCCGATACCTGCCGCACCCAAGCCGATCAGATATAAAAACTCCAGGGTTTGCAGCTGTTCAAAATAGCTTTTCTCTTCCGAATAGACAACTGGCGAAGACAATAGGTAAGCATGTTCCTTTTCAAAAGTGCCAACCACTGTCGCAAGCCACTTTGGCCCCATCCTGCAATCCGCATCCGTTGTTATTATGATGTCTCCAGAGCAACAGTCAATTGCTCTGGAGATCGCAAGCTTTTTATAGGAATTCAGACGCCCGTTTTCATTGAGCCGGATCAGTTTAACACCATCCTCTTGATATTCCTGCACGATGGCAGAAGTATTATCATCTGAATGGTCATCGATAATAATCAGTTCAAGCTGCTCTTTGGGAAAATGTTGTCCCAATATAGCTTCTATCGTCCGGCGAATGTTTAGTTCTTCATTGCGGGCAGCAATGATAACTGACACCGTTTTCGTTGGTTCAGGAATACGCTGGGGTACCTGGAGCCCCGTCCAGCCTCTACGCATCCAAAGGACCAAAATGGCGTATACACAGGCGAAAATGATCAGTAAATAACTAAGGATTTGTATCACCGAAAAAATTAATCTTAAAAACAAAAATAGAACCAAATATAGCAGGAAGTATGAGGTTAACAAACCAGATGCACGATACAATAGCCATTACGGCTATTTCCTGCGTTGTAATATAACTATAAAGATTGCTCGCGACAAAACTACGGACGCTAAAATCGAATATATCTAACGTCGGAAGTGCAGCCTGAACAAAGAAGAGAATAAAAATCATTAATACCATCGACAGCACGGGAAGTTCGGGCAAGGTCAATTTCATGAGTATGATATACTGTGAGGTGAAGATGATAAACCTTGCCAATGAATTTAGCAGTACCACGCTAAGCTCGCGCGTCGTATAATGCTCGAGCACTCCAAAAAAAGGTTTGATTTTGGTTAAGAATTTAATCCTGCCAACCAGCAGATCCACCCATCGTACGTTAAAATACAAAACAATAAATCCTGCAGCATAGATAATCGCCAACAACCAGACGCTGAACTGCACTGACAGCGGCGGAGACAAAAACTGGCAGATAAACCAAGCAATACTCAATGATCCGGCGACACTGGTCAACACCAACTGGGCAAACAGCCCAACGCCCATTGCTACAGCACCCTGAGCCCTGTTCTGCGGTTGTAAGAACAGTACACGGCCACCATACTCACCAATTCTGTTAGGTGTAAAAATAGCCCAGGTAAGCCCACAGAAGACCGACTGGAATGCCTTCCAGAAGGAAAGATACTCTAATTTGGATGCCAGATAGCGCCATTTGACGACTTCCAACAGCCAATTCACCAGCATCAGCACTACGATCAACAGCAATGTCAAGACTACCGAATGCTGCTCCAATCCCGCGATCAACGTCTTGAATTTGCCTATATTGCTCCTATCAGATACTTTAACAACAATGTACCATGTTGCAAGTGCGAAAACCAGTATCTTTATCAGTAGACTGATATATTTTTTTTGTCTCCCTGTCAAGTTTCGATATTTAGAGAGCAATGTTACTAAATTTTAGCCAAATGATTAACTTTTGTCGCGTGCAATCCATTAATAAAAAGCAAAATTTGTAATATTGTACATGCAGAAGGAAAAAGCGAAAGAAAGAATAATTTTGGGAATCGACCCCGGCACAGTTGTACTCGGCTACGGGATCATCAAAGAAGTAGGCAACACGATCTCTCTTATTTCCATGGGAGTCATCAAAATGGGACATCTCGATGACCACGCGTTGAAATTGCAACGAATTTTCAAGAAAACCTCAGCCCTAATGCAGGAATATAACCCAGACTGCGTCGCTTTGGAATCCCCCTTCTATGGAAAAAATATTCAAGTCATGCTCAAATTGGGACGTGCACAGGGAATAGCAATGGCTGCAGCCCTCGCGCAAGACATTCCTATTTTTGAGTATTCGCCCAGAAAAATCAAGCAATCTGTTACTGGAAACGGAAATGCGACCAAAGAGCAGGTTTCTGCAATGCTCAAAACACTCTTAAAATTTGAAGAAACACCTCAGTTTCTCGATGCCACAGATGGCCTGGCTATTGCTGTATGTCATTCTTTTCAGAAAAACAGCACATCAGGCAATTCCAAATCTTATTCTGGCTGGTCTGCCTTCATCAACGATAATAAAGACCGGATCCGATAGAGTTACATCTGCACCTGACGGATCACATTTTTCACATTCAGTTCAACTATATCGGTCATGGTTCTGCATTTCAGATAAGAATTATTCTGGTAAAACTCCGCATAACCTTCTCGCAATTGTCTGATATTTTCCGGCGTGGATAGTACCTGAGTCTGCGAAGCATCCCGCAGGTCGGCAATCCGGTGCCTTTCACTGCGCACTCTGTGGACAATGGAAGATCGCTCCTCCTGTTGATATTGCAAAACCGTTTTCTCATTGAGATGCTCCATTGCCAGTTTGACATACGGATAATTTTCCTTGAAAAATTGTGGCATATATACTTTCGGATTGCCTTCATAAAACTGCTGGTCAAAATCAATAGCCCTGATTCTGAACTGAAAGTCATCAAAATCGGGCGTGATCTGCATGACAAAATTATAAGCACGCATATCGCCGAGTAAGGTGATGATACAGCGTTCATTAAATTTGACAAATTCCTTGGAAATACGAGTCAAATTGTAATCCGGTGAAAACATCCTCGTCTGCGAGAACGTGTCGCCCGGAATACCAACAATATGTTCCTCAACCAATGTATCTTGATCCACCATATAATTCACTTGGTTGGGAGACAATATCTCCTCGAGTTCCAATCCATAAATTCGCGAAGCATCAGCCTGCTTGATATAGAAATAGTCATAGACATCGTTCAGGCGGTTGACAATACGAATCCGAAACGGTTTTGTGTTTCCAAAACCACAATATTCAACACGGTCAATATACTTATGCTGTACAATACGTGTATTTCCAGAAGCCTTGAGTTTAGCATAAATGACTTTTAGTCCATCATACAGCTGGTCGATCAGATGTTGCGGGTAAAGTGGTGTCTCCCAGAATGTATCTTTCCCAAATTTGTCCATTACGGGTACTGTTTCGGTAAAATTCAATAAGTCCTTATAACCGATAGGCAACTTTTCATCCCGTTGATACATTCGAAGATATTTATGAAGCCCTTCTCCTACTTCAAAAATTGGCTTCTTCTTCGAAATCTTAACGTCTTGAACCTCTTCCATTTTATTTTTCGCATTTGTATTGATATCTGAATGCTTGGTACCGTCATCTGTACATCTGTAGAGACTGTATTCGATAATAACATTATCAATATCAATAACTATTTTTTATTAAATTTACATCTATAAACCGAAAATTCTTAGTAATTTTGAAATAAATTTAATTATTTTAGTTGTTGGTCAGATTTACGTGCATTGACCAAATGATGAAAACATAAAAAAACCATTGTTAATGGAAAATCAATATGCAAACTATGATCTAGACAATTTGGATATCCAAATCTTGTCTATTCTAATGAACGATGCCTCCATCCCTTACACAGAAATAGCTAAAAAGCTGATTGTATCCGGCGGCACAATTCATGTTAGAATGAAGAAGATGGAAGAGTTAGGTATCATCCGGGGTTCAAACCTGATTATCAATCCACAAAAAGTAGGCTTTGATATTACTGCGTTCTTGGGTATCTATCTAGAAAAAGGTTCACAATATGCAGATGCGGTAGACAAATTAAAAGAAATCAAAGAGGTGGTTGAATTACACTATTGTACTGGACAGTATAGTATTTTTGCGAAAATCATCTGCAGGGATACGGTGCACCTCAGAAAGGTACTGAACGAAGATATCCAATCTGTACCGGGAATACAACGTACAGAGACAATCATTTCTCTCGAAGAAAGCATTAAGCGTCAGATTAGTCTGATCTAATCTAATAAAAAAAGCCTCCTACATGGAGGCTTTTTTATACTATTTTTTGCAGCAGCGCTATATACAGGTCTATCCCCTCTTTAATCTCGTCAATATAAATAAACTCATCCGCCATATGGGATCTTGCACTGTCTCCGGGGCCAAGCTTCAACGAAGGCACGGGAATAAGCGCCTGATCGCTCATTGTTGGTGAGCCATATAGTTTCCTGCCGAACGACAGTCCGGACTGCACGATGGGATGCTGTTCTGGTATGGAGGAAGATTTTAGCCGGGTGGACCTCGCAGTTACTTCAGAAGCAACATGAGATTTTATGATTTCCAGTGTTTCTTCATTAGAATAAGCGTCGGTCGTCCTCACGTCCACGACAAAACTACAAGTAGCAGGCACTACATTATGCTGCGAACCAGCCTGAATGACAGTCACCGACATTTTAATCGGGCCCAATGTCGGCGATGTCTTCTCGAAGGTATAGTCCTTAAACCATTGGATATCTTTGATCGCTTTGTAAATAGCGTTGTCACCTTCGTCACGGGCAGCATGTCCTGCCGTTCCCCTAGCTACGCAGTCCAATACCATGAGCCCTTTTTCCGCAATAGCCAAGTGCATTAACGTCGGCTCACCCACGATGGCAAAATCGATAGGGCCGATATCCGCAAGCACAGACTCTATACCATCTCTACCTGAAATTTCCTCCTCTGCACTTGCCACGAAACAGAAATTATACTTTAGGTCAGCATGTTCATAGAAGTACCTAAAAGCTGCAATTAGCGACACTAAACAGCCTCCAGCATCATTACTGCCTAAGCCATACAGTTTGCCATCCTCTTCTGTCGCCGCCAGTGGGTTGCGCGTATATCCTGTATTCGCTTTTACTGTGTCATGGTGTGAATTAAGTAGAATGGTTGGCTTATTTATATCGTAATGTGCATTGTATGCCCAGACATTATTGCCTTTCCTAAAAGTTCTGATACCGCGCTCATTAAAAAACTCCACAAGCAAGTTTGCCGTTAAGGTTTCTTCCCTGCTCAAGGACGGCAAGCTGATTAACCTTTTCAATAATGCTAGGCTATCACGAAATAAGCCATCCTTATCCCTCATTATATAACCCTCCTGCTTTATCTGCAGACAATTTTATACCCTTAATAAATGCAGAACTAAACCCATTATGTTCCATTTCATTCAGGCCAGCAATCGTACATCCTTTTGGAGAGGTCACCTTATCAATCTCTCTCTCGGGATGAGCATTTGTATGCAGCAAGAGATCTGCAGCACCTTTGGCGGTCTGAACAGCCATTTTCAGTGCGTCATGTGCATGAAAGCCTATTTCAACCCCACCCTGGGATGCTGCACGTATAGCGCGCAGAAAAAATGCAATCCCACAGGCGCAGAGCGCTGTCGCCGAGGTCATCAGGTCCTCGTTGATGATCACAACCGATCCGACCGTCTCAAACATTTTCTCTACTTGCTCTAAACTTTCTGTTGAAGCATTATCGCTGGCGATACAGGTCATCGACTGGGCGATGGCAATCGCCGTGTTCGGCATAGCACGTATGACAGTCGCGTCCTCCCCCAATTCAGCCTTCAGGTCAGCACAGGACACACCAGAGGCGATAGATACGAAAATCTGTCTTCCCTTGTCGACGACAGGAGAGACCTCCATCAACACCTTTTTGAGTTGCTGTGGTAGAATAGCGAATACAACAATATCAGCACTTTTTACAGCAGCTTTATTGTCATTGCTTACGATAAATCCTTGACTCGCCTCCTCAGCTAAAGCGTTTAAATTTCTTCGCGTCAGTGTAATATCAGAAGCTTGTGCAAATTGACTCTTTACAAGCCCCTTGGCCAGTGAAAGACCAATATTTCCGCTGCCAATGATGGTGACCTTTTTCATAGTATTCGGTTTAGGTTAGATTACATATTATTTTAATGTCAAACAGGTACCAAACTGCCCTTGTTGGAACAAGTGTAGGTTGTTGGCGTTGCCAATATACACTTCCTGTACGCCTTTGTTTATAGCGTTAAATGCATTTTGTAATTTTGGGATCATGCCTTCGTTTACCACGCCTGATTCCTTTAAATATTCAAACTCCTCGGATTTGATTGCCGGTATTACGGAGTTTTCGTCCGTAATGTCCCGGAGCACGCCATTTTTCTCAAAGCAGTAGACTAGCGATGTTTCATAAAGTGAAGCCAATGAAACTGCCAGCGAAGACGCAATCGTGTCTGCGTTTGTATTCAGCAATTGACCCAGACCATTATGTGTTATCGCCGAGAATACAGGAACAAATCCGGCTTCCAAAAATTTCTTGATCGCCAGTGTGTTGACAGAATCATGCAATAAATCTCCGACAAAGCCATAGTCAATATCTTTAACTGGTCGCTTTATCGCCTTGATGACGTCACCATCGGCGCCAGAAAGGCCCACTGCGTCGCATTTCAATTTTTGCAGTTTAGCTACGATAGTCTTATTTGTCAAGCCCGCATACACCATAGTTACCACCCGTAACATATCCTCGTCTGTTACTCTTCGCCCCTCGACCATTTGCGCTTGTATACCCAATTCGTTCGCTAAGCGGGTAGCGATCTTACCCCCACCATGCACCAAAATTTTTTTCCCTGATAATGCGGAGAATTTTTCCAGGAAGGAATCCAGCTGACTTTCATCATCAATAACATTTCCGCCGATTTTTATAATATTTAATACACTATTTGCCATTACGCAACTTTTCCCTATAAAATAGTTTTTCCAATAATCAAAAAGTTAGGATTTATCCTAGCTCTTCCAGCATACGTTTTAAGACAACCTGAGCGGCCCAGACACGATTGCTCGCTTCTTTAATAACCAGTGAATTTGGCCCATCCAAAATCTCCGATGACAGCTCAAGATCCCGTCGTACAGGCAGGCAATGCATCACTTTAGCATTGTTTGTCAAGGCTAACTTTTCGTTGTCCATCATCCAGTCTTCATCCACCGTATACACTTCGCCGTACTCCTTATAAGACGACCAATTTTTCACATAGACAAAATCGGCCCCCTTTAGACTTTCATTCAGATTAGTTGATATGGTGGCTCCTTTAGTAAAGTCGTCGCTCAGTTCGTAGCCCATGGGCTGTGCGATCGTAAAGTCCACCAATCCCTCCTCCTGGGCTTTGCACATCCATTCAGCAAATGAGTTTGGCACAGCTTGAGGTAGGGCTTTTACATGCGGAGCCCATGCCAATACCACCTTTGGTTTAGCCACATTCTTATGCTCAGTAATCGTGATTATATCTGTCAGACTCTGCAAGGGATGGCGCGTAGCGCTCTCAAGGGAAACGACAGGTACGCCGCAATATTTAATGAATTTATTAAACAGATCTTCACTATAGTCTTCTTCGCGATCTTTTAGCTTTGGAAAGGAACGCAATCCAAGAATATCACAGTACTCTCCCATTACTGCTGCTGCTTCACGAATATGTTCTACCGTACTACCATTCATAACAATACCGTCCTGAGTCTCCAATGCCCAACCATCCTTGTCCATATTCATCACCATCACATTCATACCCAGATTCATCGCAGCTTTTTGTGTACTCAAACGTGTACGCAAACTAGGATTTAAAAATACCAGCCCCAGAGTCTTGTGCTTACCAAGTTCCTGAAGATCAAAAGGCGCTGCCTTTAACGCTAAGGCTTCCTGTACAACATCCGCTACGCTGTCGACGTCCTTAACAGAGAAAAACTTTTTCATCAATGTAATTATCTATATGAGTGTGTTCTAAACAGCTAAGCTCGTTTCACTCGATTTATATTAATGTTAACCCGTACAATTTGCCACCCTCCTTAAATAACGGATATAGCAACATCGTAGTATATTACAATATCGTAACAGCCTTTAATTGCTGTTGTAGAGCCGACAGAAACTGATCGGCATGCTGTTTGGTGATATTCAATGCCGGTAGTAAGCGTATAACGTTCGGCTTGGCTTCACCAGTGAAAATGCGATCCTTTAATAGCAGGTCTTTTTTAACATGCGCCAAAGAAGCAGGCAATTCAATCCCAATCATCAACCCTCGTCCACGGACCTCAACGATATCGTCAATTTTCTTCAGTTCATCGATAAGATATTGTCCCACCTGCAGTGCGTTCTCCATCAGGTTATCCTGCCTAATCACTTCCAGTACGGCCAATGCCGCGGCGCAGGCTAGGTGGTTACCGCCGAAAGTCGTACCCAGGCTACCATGAACAGCTTTAAATTTCGGAGATATACTTATTGCTCCGATGGGGAATCCATTGCCCATACCCTTTGCCATCGTATAAATATCGGCCTCCACCCCTGAATAGTCCTGTGCATAGAAAAGACCCGTCCGGCCATAACCACATTGTACCTCATCCGCGATAAATACCGCATTATACTGATCACATAGCGAGCGGATCAATTGGAGAAATGGAATAGAAGCTTCCCTTATCCCGCCAACACCCTGAATGCTCTCAATAATCACAGCCGAGATCTCGTCGCCATAGGTGCCGAAAGCGTCCTGAAGAGCTTTTTCATCATTAAATGGCAGAAATATCACATTTTCAGTTTCATTAACAGGCGCCACTATATTCGGATTATCTGTAGCAGCTACGGCCAATGAGGTCCTTCCATGAAAGGATTTCGAAAAAGCGATCACCTTTCGTCTCTTATTATAGAAAGAAGCAAGTTTCAACGCATTTTCATTCGCTTCGGCTCCGGAGTTACAAAGAAATAAATCATAATCCATCTTGCCAGAAACCTCTCCAAGTAATCGAGCCAGTTCACGCTGAATTGGAATCTCCACAGAATTCGAGTAAAAGCCGATACGGTTCAACTGATCCGTGATACGCTTTACATAATGTGGGTGGGTATGGCCGATTGAAATCACGGCATGCCCTCCATACAAGTCCAAATAAGCATTTCCTTCGGCATCCCACACCGTAGACCCACTAGCCTTAACTATGTTAATGGGATTAATGGGATAAACATCAAATGGTTTCATCTTAATGAATTATAGATTGATAAACGAAATAGCTAGCATCAGAAAAGCGATCAGATTTTAGCATTACAAATATATCAGTTCTAACGGTAGGATTGGCTATAAAATAAAAAAAGTCCCCTTAAAAAGGAGACTTTTTTTATAGAACAGAGCAACTATTATTCTCCGTCAACTTTTTCTTCACCTTCAACCTCAGCTTTCACTTCAGCAGGAGCTTCAGTTTCAACAGGCGCAGGAGCAGCAGCTTTTTTACCACCACGGCGGCGAGTAGCTTTTTTCTCTGCAGCAGCAGCTTTTTTACCGTAGATTTCGTTGTAATCAACCAGCTCGATGAAAGCCATTTCCGCATTATCACCTAAACGGTTTTCCATTTTGATGATACGCGTATAACCACCTGGACGGTTAGCTACTTTTTCAGATACTTCGCGGAATAAGATAGAAACTGCATCTTTATCTTTCAAGTAAGCAAATACTGTACGACGAGAGTGAGTCGTATCGTTTTTAGATTTAGTAATCAAAGGCTCAACATAAGTACGTAACGCTTTAGCTTTAGCCAAAGTAGTTGTAATACGTTTGTGTTTGATCAATGACGTTGCCATGTTAGCCAACATTGCTTTTCTATGGCTATCCGTGCGGCCTAAGTGATTTACTTTTTTTCCGTGTCTCATTTTGGATTTTATTATACTAATCGTACCGTTTTTGTATGTATACTACGGAAATATTCCCATAGTATTGGCCAAAAGGAATTACGACTAGTGGTCGCTTAATAAATAATTATTCTTCGTCTAATTTATATTTGGCTAAGTTCATTCCGAATGACAAACCTTTGGATTTTACCAATTCCTGAATTTCACTTAACGATTTTTTACCGAAGTTTCTGAATTTCAGCATATCAGCTACGTCGTATGTTACCAACTCAGCCAATGTACGGATATCAGCAGCTTTCAAGCAGTTCAATGCACGAACTGAAAGATCAAGATCTACTAATTCTGTTTTCAAGATCTTACGCATATGTAAGATTTCCTCATCAACAACCTTAGTTTCTTCTTTCGTTTGAGACTCAAGAAGCATATTCTCGTCGGAGAATAAAATAAAGTGTTGAATCAAAATCTTAGCAGCCTCTTTCAAAGCCTCTTCGGGGTGAATTGAGCCATCTGTAGAGATATCCAACAACAATTTCTCATAGTCGGTTTTTTGCTCTACACGGTAATTCTCAATGGTATATTTAACATTCTTAATCGGAGTAAAGATCGAATCGATTGCGATAACACCAACTGGAGCATCGGCAACCTTGTTCTCATCTGCATTTACGTATCCACGACCTTTAGCAATACTCAATTCCAATTCAATTGTCACTGAGTTATCCATATTACAGATTACTAAGTCTGGGTTTAAGACAGTAAAGTTATTAGAGAATTTTGTGATATCACCAGCTAAGAATTGTTCTTGACCATTGATTACTACAAATACCTTTTCGCTGTCGCCAATCTCACCTGTTTTTTTGAAACGGATCTGTTTCAAGTTCAAGATAATTTCAGTTACGTCTTCAACAACACCTTTGATCGTTGAAAATTCGTGCGAAACGCCAGAAAACCTTATCGACGTAATTGCATATCCTTCTAACGAGGACAATAGAATACGGCGCAAAGCATTACCAATGGTTACACCAAAACCAGGCTCCAATGGACGAAATTCAAACGTACCATCAAAATCCGTAGATTTTTGCATGATAACTTTATCCGGTCTTTGAAATGCTAAAATTGCCATTTATTTTCTTTTAATGTTTATTTGTAATAATAATTGTAATACAATAGAAGATGCATACCCCAAAAAATGGACTATGCATGCTTCTATTTTATTTATTATTTAGAGTATAACTCAACGATTAAGTTCTCTTTAATGTTTTCAGGAATATCAGCTCTTTCTGGATAGCTTAAGAAAGTACCTTTCAATTCTTTCGCATTCCACTCTAACCAAGAAAATCTATTTACAGTACGACCTGCAACTGAATTTGTGATGGCTTCAAGTGTTTGAGAACGTTCACGAACGGCTATAACGTCACCTGGACGCAAGCTATATGATGGAATGTTAACAACCTCTCCGTTAACAGTAATGTGTTTATGAGATACTAACTGACGAGCAGCAGCACGAGTAGTAGCAATACCTAAGCGGTAAACTACGTTATCTAAGCGAGCTTCCAATAATTTTAGGAAGTTTTCACCTGTAATACCTTGTTTAGAGGCAGCTTTAACAAATAAGTTAGAGAATTGACGTTCTAATACACCGTAAGTGTATTTTGCTTTTTGTTTTTCCAACAACTGAATAGCGTATTCAGATTGTTTACCTCTGCGTTTAGAAGCTCCGTGTTGTCCAGGAGGATAATTTTTCTTTTCTAACGCTTTATCTGGGCCGAAGATCGGCTCTCTAAATTTACGGGCAATTTTGGACTTAGGTCCTGTATATCTAGCCATTTTCTTTTACAATTAAAGTATCTATCAGCCTGTAGCCGACGAATCTTATCTTTAAAATTAATTAAACTCTTCTGCGTTTTGGAGGACGACAACCGTTGTGAGGAAGTGGAGTGATGTCTTTAATAGTTGTCACATCAATTCCTACAGTCTGTAATGTTCTGATTGCAGATTCACGACCAGCACCAGGTCCTTTAACAAACACTTCTACTTTGCGCAAACCCAAGTCATAAGCAACTTTTCCACAGTCTTGAGCAGCTTGACCAGCTGCGTACGGCGTGTTCTTTTTAGAACCACGGAAACCCATTTTACCAGCACTAGACCAAGAAATAGTTTGTCCTTGATTGTTAGTCAAAGTTACAATGATATTATTAAACGTTGCGTTAATGTGAGCCTGACCTACAGGTTCAATAACAACGATACGCTTTTTTGCAGCTTTTTTAGTTTTAGCCATTTCTTATTTATTATTTAGTAGCTTTTTTCTTGTTTGCAACTGTCTTACGTTTACCTTTACGAGTACGTGAGTTGTTTTTAGTACGCTGACCACGAACTGGTAAGTGTTTACGGTGACGTAGTCCACGGTAACAGCCGATATCCATTAAACGTTTGATGTTTAATTGAATCTCCGAACGCAACGCACCTTCAACTTTCAATTCGTCATTAATGATGTTACGAATTGCTGACAATTGTTCATCATTCCAATCTTGCACCTTCACATCTTCGCTGATACC
This sequence comes from Sphingobacterium sp. InxBP1, assembly GCF_026191775.1. Classification (NCBI taxonomy): domain Bacteria; kingdom Pseudomonadati; phylum Bacteroidota; class Sphingobacteriia; order Sphingobacteriales; family Sphingobacteriaceae; genus Sphingobacterium; species Sphingobacterium sp. InxBP1. The sequence goes on from NZ_JAINDX010000039.1 coordinate 75,822, forward strand.
AGCTTTTTCCAAGATATATTGAGCACTTGCACGACCGATACCAAAAATATAGGTAAGGCCGATCACACCTCTTTTGTTTTTAGGTAAATCAATACCTGCTATCCTTGCCATATAATATTAAGCTATTATTTTTAATGATTAACCCTGACGTTGTTTAAACTTAGGGTTCTTTTTGTTAATTACAAAAACTTTACCTTTACGACGGATGATCTTACAGTCCGCGCTACGTTTTTTAATTGATGCTCTTACTTTCATGATATTTATTTTTTCAAAAGCTTGCGCTAATTAAAGGCTTACCTACTACTTATAGCGATAAGTGATCCTTCCTTTAGTCAAATCATAAGGAGACATTTCCAACTTAACTTTATCCCCGGGCAAAATCTTGATATAGTGCATACGCATTTTACCTGAAATATGGGCAATGATTTCATGCCCATTTTCCAATTCTACCCTAAACATAGCATTAGAAAGTGCCTCTCTAATTATACCGTCTTGTTCTATTGAGGCTTGTTTAGCCATATATTCTCGATTAAATTTAATTTAAAAGCCTGCGAACAGGAGTGCAAAGATAAATAAAATAATTGAAAACCAACTACTTTTTATTCAAAACTTTCTCTACATGTTCAAACGTTAGCAACACATCTGGCTGTCCCTTACGAACGGCAACCATTTGCTCGAAGTGCGCCGATAATTTTCCATCAACTGTACTTACCGTCCAGCCATCGTCCCAGAAACGGACACCAGCTCGCCCCGCGTTGATCATCGGTTCGATACAAATGACCAAACCTTCCTCCAACTTGGGCCCAGATCCTCGTTTTCCATAATTCGGGACTTCAGGTTTTTCATGTAAGTGATATCCAACGCCATGTCCTACCAGCTCGCGCACGATGCCAAAACCAAATTTATCGACATATTCCTGGACAGCAGAAGAGATATCTCCAACACGTTTACCGGCCACAGCCTGCTCAACACCTTTATACAATGATTCCTTTGTGACATCCAACAACAACTGTGCTTCCTCAGAAATCTCGCCTACACCAAAAGTGTATGCTGAATCGCTGATAAAACCATTCAGATTGACACCACCATCGACCGAAACAAGATCACCATCTTTAATTTCATAATCGCTTGGAAAACCATGAACAATCTGATCATTGACTGAAATACACAAAGAATATGGAAATCCCTGATAATTTAAGAACGCCGGCGTCCCGCCATTATCATGAATATACTCATAAGCTAATTTATCAAGAGATATAGTTTTTATTCCAGGTTTAATCACTTTTGCGATTTCGCCAAGCAATTGCGAAAGCACATCTGCTGACTTCCGCAATTGCTCTATATCGTCTGCTGACTTATAAAATACTTTAGACATCTAAAGAAATTAAATTGCCGAATGATCCATTCCCTCTACAGAAGCAGCCGAACGGCCTTTAATACGTCCTGTTTTCATCAATCCATCATAATGACGCATCAATAAATGGGATTCGATCTGTTGCAAAGTATCCAACACCACACCTACTAAAATCAATAAGGACGTACCTCCGTAGAAGTGCGCAAATTGATTATTAATACCAAACAAACTTGCAATAGCAGGTAAAATAGCAATGATCGCTAAGAAAATTGCCCCCGGAAATGTAATATTTGATATTACGCGGTCTATAAAATTACTAGTTTCCAATCCTGGTTTAATACCGGGAACAAACCCTCCGTTCTTCTTCATGTCGTCCGACATCTGCTGTGGATTAACCATAATTGCTGTGTAGAAAAACGTGAATGCGATAATCAAAAACGCAAATGTCACGTTATATGCAACAGAAGTATAGTTACTCAGCGACGTCAAAAATTCAGACTGAAGATTCGGGAAAAACTGTCCCAAACTCATTGGCACAAACATAATTGCCTGTGCGAAAATGATCGGCATTACCCCCGCTGCATTTACCTTTAAAGGTATATACTGGCGAACGCCACCGACTTGTTTATTGCCTACAATTTTCTTCGCATACTGTACAGGAATCTTGCGAACCCCTTGTACAATCAGAATCGTAAAGATCACAACGAAGAACAAAGCTACAAATTCAAGCAACAATGGAATTGGACCACCACCACCTTTCGCCATTCTAGAAACCCATTCCGCAGTGATACCACTTGGCAATTGTGCGATAATACCAGTCATGATGATCAAAGAAATACCATTACCGATACCTTTATCCGTAATTTTCTCTCCTAACCACATCACAAATAATGTACCGCCTGTCAAAACTATGGCAGTCAAAATGGTGAACAATGGGTCTGCAATTGTCTTAGCACTGGGCTCAATCTGAGTACGTACATAAGCAAAAGCCTGAAGCAAAGTAATCCCTAATGTTAAATAACGGGTAATTTGATTCATTTTTTGACGACCACTTTCCCCTTCTTTCTGCATCTTTTGGAAGTAAGGAACCGCGATGCCCAGCAATTGAACAACAATGGATGCCGAGATATATGGCATTACCCCTAAAGCAAAGATTGCCGAACGGGAGAAAGATCCTCCCGCAAACATATCCAATAGGCCCAATAAACCCTCTTTCTGGCCAGAAGCCAAAGCGTGAGGATTTACACCTGGTAATACCACGTGACATCCAATACGGTAAATCAACAGAAAAAGTAACGTATTTAGAATACGCGTACGTAAATCGTCGATTTTCCAAATATTGGTTAAGGTTGTGATTAGTTTCTTCATTTATTAAATTTTAACGATAGAACCGCCTGCAGCTTCAATAGCTTTTTGAGCAGAAGCAGTAAACGCGTGCGCTGTTACTTCAACTTTAGCTTTCAATTCACCGCGGCCCAAGATTTTAACTTTGTCATTTTTAGACACCAATCCATGAGCTTTCAATGCATCGAAATCTACAGCTGTCAAATTGTGCTTCTCGATCAACGCTTGCAAAGTATCCAAGTTGATACCATTGTACTCCACGCGGTTGATGTTTTTGAAACCAAATTTAGGCACACGACGTTGTAAAGGCATTTGACCACCTTCAAAACCGATTTTCGTTGAGTGACCTGAACGAGAACCAGCACCTTTGTGGCCACGTGTAGAAGTACCACCACGACCTGAACCAGTACCACGGCCAATACGTTTTCTACTCTTTACAGAACCTTTTGCAGGTTTTAAATTACTTAAGTTCATCTTAAACTAAATTATGCTAGCCCTTCGCTCTCACTAAACAGGTACTAGCGATTAAAAAATATTGATTATTAATAACAAGTAATGGAAAGAGCTCAAAGAGCCTTTCCATATGCTAATATTAAATAGTTTCGATAGCTACTAAATGGTTTACTTTACGTACCATTCCAATAATTGCTGGAGTAGCTTCAACTTCTACTGAGTGGTTGATTCTTTTTAAACCTAAAGCCTCAATAGTTTTCTTTTGGCGCTCGCTTCTGTCGATAACGCTCTTTATCTGGGTGATTTTGATTTTTGCCATGATAATTAACCGTTAAATACTTTATTTAAATCGACACCGCGGTGTTGTGCCACTGTATATGCATCGCGCATGTTTGCTAAAGCAGTAACAGTTGCTTTTACCACGTTGTGTGGGTTAGAAGAACCTAATGATTTAGCCAATACGTCTTTGATACCAGCAGATTCCAATACTGCACGCATCGCACCACCTGCTAGAACTCCTGTACCAGCAATAGCTGGTTTGATCAAAACTGAACCACCAGAATATTTGCCATATTGCTCATGAGGTACAGTACCTTTGATTACAGGAACTTTCACCAAATTTTTCTTTGCATCGTCGATACCTTTGGTAATTGCTTCAGTTACCTCTTTAGCTTTACCTAAACCAAAACCAACAATACCGTTTTCATCACCTACTACAACAATTGCAGAGAAGCTGAAAGTACGACCACCTTTGGTAACTTTTGCTACACGTTGGATACTTACTAAGCGATCTTTTAATTCAATTTCGCTCGATTTTACTCTTTTTATATTGCTTAATGCCATTTCTTTTCTATGATTAAAAGTCTAAACCGCCTTCGCGAGCACCTTCAGCCAAAGATTTGATACGGCCATGGTATAAGTACCCATTACGGTCAAAAACTACTTTATTAATACCTGCTGCTAACGCTTTTTCAGCAACCAATTTACCTACAGCTTTAGACTGCTCAACTTTGTTACCAGATGCAACGAATTCTTTAGACAAGCTAGATGCAGCAACTAATGTTTTACCTGCATTGTCATCAATAATTTGTGCATAGATTCCTTTGTTACTTCTAAAAACCGATAAACGTGGACGTTCAGACGTTCCAGCAAGGTTTTTTCTGATTCCTTTTTTGATTCTCTCTCTACGAGATGCTTTTTGTCCTGCCATGATTATTATTTTTTAGCTGATTTACCTGCTTTTCTTCTCAATACTTCGCCTTCAAACTTGACACCTTTTCCTTTGTAAGGCTCTGGTTTACGGAAGCCACGGATTTTAGCCGCTACCTGACCGATCAATTGTTTGTCAGCACATTCCAAAGTGATTGTAGGGTTTTTACCCTTTTCAGCAGTAGTTGATACCTTAACTTCTTTTGGCAATACAAAAACAATCTGGTGAGAGAAACCTAAAGTTAACTCTAATACATTACCAGTACTTGAAGCACGGTAACCTACACCGACTAACTCTTGAGTAGTTTTGTAACCTTCAGTCACACCATAAACCATGTTGTTCAACAGGGAGCGGTATAGACCGTGTAATGCTTTGTGTTTCTTTTGATCAGTTGGACGTGTCACCACGATGTTGCCATCTTCTTGTGCGACTTTGATGTCACGGTCAACCTGTTGTGTTAATTCGCCTTTAGGACCTTTTACTGAAACTAAATTTTTGTCCGAAATAGTTACAGTTACCCCAGCAGGGATAGCGATAGGCGCTTTTCCAATTCTTGACATTTCTTTGTGTTTTTACCTAGATTAATAAACGTAACATAAAACTTCACCACCAACATTTTGAAGTCTAGCTTCTTTGTCTGTCATTACACCTTTCGATGTAGACAAAATAGCGATACCTAAACCATTCAAAACACGAGGCATAGTCTCAACACTTGCATACTTTCTTAAACCAGGTTTACTCACACGTGTCAACGTACGAATAGCCGGAATTTTGCTAATTGGGTTATATTTCAATGCAATTTTGATCGTACCTTGTACGCTACTGTCATCGAATTTGTAATTAGCAATGTAACCTTTGTCAAAAAGAACTTTAGTGATCTCTTTTTTAAGGTTCGATGCAGGAATTTCAACAACCCTGTGGTTGGCCTTGATGGCATTCCTTACTCGTGTAAGGTAATCCGCAATTGGATCTGTAGTCATTATATATGAAAATTATGACAGCGGTTTCCCTCCCAACCATTGGTATGGGACCTACTATCTGTTAAACAATTTTAAAATGCAAAAAACCCGGCAATCCTTCACTGAATTGCCCGGGCAAAATTAAGTATTTTTTTTAAATTACCAAGAAGCTTTTTTCACCCCTGGGATCTTGCCGTCCAAAGCCATCTCACGGAAAGTTACACGAGAGATACCGAATTGACGCATATATCCTTTAGGACGACCAGTCAATTTACAACGATTGTGCAAACGTACCGGAGAAGCATTTTTAGGTAATTTATCTAATGCAACGTAATCGCCAGCAGCCTTTAATTCTGCACGTTTTGCCGCATATTTAGCTACCAATTTAGCGCGTTTTACTTCGCGTGCTTTTAATCCTTCTTTAGCCATTGTTATTAGTATTTTGATTTTTAAATGGTAAACCGAACTGTTTCAACAATTCTAAAGCTTCAACATCATTTTTTGCAGAAGTCACGAAAGTGATATCCATACCTTGGATCTTGTTGATCTTGTCAATGTTGATCTCAGGGAAAATGATTTGTTCAGTGATACCTAAGTTGTAGTTACCATGACCATCGAAACCTTTATCGTTGATGCCGCGGAAGTCACGGATACGTGGAAGCGATACGGCTACCAAACGATCCAAGAACTCGTACATGTTATTATCACGCAAAGTAACACGTGCACCTACCGGCATACCTTTACGCAATTTAAAGTTTGAGATATCTTTTTTCGATTTTGTAGCAACAGCCTGTTGACCAGTGATTAAAGTCAACTCAGCCACAGCGTTATCGATTAATTTTTTGTCAGCTGTAGCAGCTCCTACGCCTTGTGAAACAACAATTTTCTCAAGTTTAGGAACTTGCATAACACTTTTATACTGAAATTTTTCTTGAAGTGCTTTACGGATTTCCTCCGCATATTTCACTTTTAATCTTGGTACGTAAGTCATTATTTAATTTCCTCCCCTGATTTTTTAGCGTAACGAACTAATTTGCCATCTGCATTTAACTTACGACCTACACGTGTAGTTTCACCTGTCTTAGGATCGATCAACGCTAAATTAGAGATGTGAATACCAGCTTCTTTCTCAATGATACCACCATTAGGATTAGCTGCGCTTGGTTTAGTGTGTTTTTTTACGATGTTAGCGCCTTCAACGATAGCTCTATTTTTATCCACTAAAACAGTCAATACTTTTCCTTGAACACCTTTAGAGTTACCAGCGATAACTTTCACCAAATCACCTTTTTTAATTTTGATTTTGTGCTTAGTTGTTTTTGTTTTCTGTGCCATAATTATAAAACCTCCGGTGCTAATGATACAATTTTCATGAACTGTTTCTCACGCAATTCTCTGGCAACTGGGCCGAAGATACGTGAACCACGTGGCTCATCATTATTATTTAACAATACAGCAGCATTGTCATCAAAACGGATGTAAGAACCATCTTTACGACGAATTTCTTTTTTAGTTCTAACTACTACTGCTTTGGAAACCGAACCTTTTTTCACGTTTCCAGAAGGCAAAGCGCTTTTCACCGATACAACAATCTTATCTCCGATTGATGCATAACGCTTGCGCGTACCGCCCAATACACGGATTACTAAAACTTCTTTAGCACCGCTATTGTCAGCTACATTAAGTCTTGATTCTTGTTGTACCATGTTATTTAGCTCTTTCTATAATTTCAACTAATCTCCAGTTTTTTGTCTTACTCAGCGGACGAGTTTCCATGATTAATACCGTATCGCCGATACCGCAGGTATTTGTTTCGTCATGAGCTTTGAATTTAGTAGTTTTTTTAACGAATTTACCGTAGATAGGGTGTTTTACTTTACGTTCAACAGCTACAACGATAGATTTGTCCATCTTGTTGCTAACTACTAAGCCGATTCTTGTTTTTCTTAAATTTCTTTCCATTTCGACTTTACATTTTACGCCTCAGAGGCTGTTTCATTTTTAGCTGCAGCTTTGCGTGCACTGATCTCTGTACTGATACGAGCAATAGTCTTGCGTGCTGCTTTGATCACGTTAGGGTTCTCAATAGCTGAAACAGCATGTGCAAATTTCAATTTCGTAAGGGCTGCTTTCTCCTCTGCAAGACGAGCTGCTAAGTCCTCATTAGATAATTCTAAAATTTCTGAATTTTTCATGTTTTTTCAGTTGTTATTTGGGTTATCATCAGTTTAATATAGCGTTAGGGGTAACGGCCCTAACGCTTAAATGATGACATTACCAAGATTTTATGCTTCAACGTAGTCTCTACGAATCACAAACTTAGTTTGAACCGGAAGTTTTTGAGCGGCAAGGCGTAAAGCTTCTTTGGCAACTTCCAAAGGCACACCTTCTGCTTCAAATAACATACGGCCTGGGCGTACTACTGCTACCCAGTATTCTGGAGCACCCTTACCTTTACCCATACGTACCTCTGCAGGTTTTTTCGTAACAGGTTTGTCAGGGAAAATACGAATCCAAACTTGACCTTCACGTTTCATATAACGTGTAACCGCAATACGAGCTGCCTCGATCTGACGGCTAGTGATCCATGCTTGCTCCATTGTTTTGATACCGAAAGAACCGAAAGCTAACTCCGCTCCACGAGAAGCGTTACCTTTCATGCGGCCTTTCTGCATCTTTCTGAACTTCGTTCTTTTTGGCTGTAACATGTTCGTATACTTTTTAAATCTGCTTCTTCAGCAGGTTTTTGTTGTAATCTAAATAAACTCTATTAATCTTTTTTCGGAGCACGGTTGCCACCACGGTTGTTGCCACCACGGTTGTTTCCTCCGCGGCCACCTTTACGGTTGTCACGGCGTTCGCCACCACCTTCGTGGTTGCCACGTGATTTCACACCTGATGCTTGACCAATGTTTGGAGATAAGTCACGTTTACCGTAAACCTCACCTTTACAGATCCAAACTTTGATACCAATTTTACCGTAAGTAGTCAATGCCTCAGCTAAAGCGTAGTCGATATCAGCACGCAATGTGTGCAAAGGAGTTCTTCCTTCTTTATATTGTTCGGTACGTGCCATCTCAGCACCGCCCAAACGACCAGAACACATGATTTTGATACCTTCAGCGCCCATACGCATGGTCGAAGCGATTGAAGTTTTCATTGCGCGACGGAATGAAATACGTGCCTCTAACTGTTTTGCAACACCTTCAGCGACTAACTTCGCATCTAATTCAGGGCGTTTGATCTCGAAAATGTTGATTTGGACATCTTTCTTTGTCAATTTTTTCAACTCTTCTTTGATCTTGTCCACTTCCTGACCACCTTTTCCGATAACGATACCTGGACGAGCTGTGTGAATTGTAACAGTGATACGTTTTAAAGTTCTTTCGATTACAACTTTAGCTACACCACCTTTTGCAATACGAACAGAAAGATATTTTCTGATTTTTTCGTCTTCAACTAATTTATCGGAATAGTTTTTACCTCCGAACCAGTTAGAATCCCAACCTTTGATGATTCCTAATCTGCTACCTATTGGATTTGCTTTTTGTCCCATTTCTCAATAAATTAGTTTTGTTCAACGTTTAATTTGCTATCAACTACCAATGTAACGTGATTTGAACGTTTACGAACTCTGTATCCGCGACCTTGAGGTGCTGGGCGTAATCTTTTCAATTGACGGCCGCCACCTACAGATACTTCTTTGACATATAGTTCGCTATCCTCCACTGATTTACCTTCGTTTTTGGCTTCCCAGTTTTTGATTGCAGATAATAATAATTTTTCTACACGAGCAGCAGCTTCTTTGCTTGAGTGCTTTAAAATGTATAATGCATTTTCAACACGCTCACCACGAATTAAGTCTACCACCAAACGCATCTTACGAGGCGAAGTAGGGCAGTTCAATAATTTGGCATCCGAAGCTCCACCTTGTTGAGCTTTCTCTTGCTCTTTGCGTTGTCTAATTAAGACAGACTTTTTAAGTTTTTTTGTTGCTTCCATTACCTATTATTTTTTCTTTTCTGCGTGGCCTCTGAATGTACGCGTAGGCGCGAATTCACCAAGCTTGTGACCTACCATATTTTCCGTTACATAAACAGGGATAAATTTATTCCCGTTGTGCACTGCGAAGGTATGGCCAACAAAATCAGGTGAAATCATTGATCTACGAGACCATGTTTTGATAACTGACTTTTTGTTAGTTTCATTCATAGAAAGAACTTTTCTTTCTAAGTTGTGATCGATATAAGGACCTTTTTTAATTGAACGAGCCATTATTTTTTCCTTCTCTCAATGATGTAACGATTCGATGTTTTCTTTTTGTAACGTGTTTTGAAGCCTTTAGCCAATACACCTGTACGTGAGCGTGGGTGACCTCCTGAAGCACGGCCTTCACCACCACCCATTGGGTGATCAACTGGGTTCATCGCAACACCGCGAACTCTTGGACGACGACCTAACCAACGTTTGCGACCAGCTTTACCTAACACTTGGTTAGATCTTTCATGATTCGATACCGAACCAATTGTAGCCACACAAGTCAATAAGATCATACGTGTTTCGCCTGAAGGTAATTTGATGATGGCATATTTTCCATCACGAGCAGACAATTGAGCATAAGTACCAGCCGAACGAGCGATTGAACCACCTTGACCAGGATTTAATTCAATGTTGTGGATGATAGAACCCAATGGAATGTTTGCTAATGGCAATGTATTACCAACTTCTGGGGCAACATGATCGCCTGCAATTACAGTTTGACCAACTTGTAAACCAGCTGGAGCAATGATGTAACGTTTTTCACCATCAACATAATGCAACAATGCAATACGAGCAGTACGGTTTGGATCGTACTCGATAGTAGCAACTTTTGCAGGGATATCTTTTTTATCGCGTTTGAAATCTATTAATCGGTATACTTTCTTGTGTCCCCCACCGATATAACGCATAGTCATTTTACCGGAGTTATTACGACCACCTGATTTCTTGTTGATCTTTACCACCAACGATTTTTCAGGAACGTTTGTAGTAATATCAGAATAATCTGCGCCTATTCTGAAACGAGTACCAGGGGTTACCGGTTTGAATCTTTTAACTGCCATTTTTAATTATATAGTACTGTAAAAGTCAATAGTTTCGCCATCCTTAATCGTAATGATAGCTTTTTTATACTTAGGAGCTCTACCAGATACGAAACCTGCTTTTGTGTAACGGCTTTTCGCTTTACCGGCTACTACTGCAGTGTTTACAGCAACAACTGTAACACCGAACATAGCTTCAACAGCTGATTTAATCTGGATTTTGTTTGCTCTGTGATCTACTTTGAAAGCGTAACGGTTCAATTTTTCCGTTAAGATAGAAGCTTTCTCAGTCAAGATAGGTTTTTTGATAATTTCCATATTACTTAGCTAGTGCTTCCTCCAAAGTTTTAACAGAATCTGTTGTTAACAACAATTTTGTCGCGTTCAATACATCATATGTATTTAAATCTGAAGCAACAACAACTTTTGCTTTTTTCAAGTTTCTGCTTGATAAATAAACATTTTTATCGTATGCTGGCAAAACCAATAAGGTTTTTTCATCAGCAATATTCAACGCGTTTACTAAAGCAACATAGTTTTTTGTTTTGCAAGAATCGAATTGAACTGCATCCAACACAACTACATTGTTATCTTTCGCTTTGTAAGACAACGCTGATTTACGTGCTACTTGTTTCAATTTTTTATTCAATTTGAAAGAGTAATCACGCGGTTGAGGACCGAATACACGACCACCACCATTAAACAATGGAGATTTGATAGAGCCCGCACGAGCACCACCAGTACCTTTTTGTTTGTGTAATTTACGAGTAGAACCCGCGATTTCGTTACGTTGTTTAGATTTGTGAGTTCCTTGGCGTTGGTTCGCTAAGTATTGTTTCACATCCAAATAGATCGCATGATCGTTAGGCTCTAACCCAAATACCGACTCAGGAAGTTGCACCTTGGCACCTGTTTCTTTACCTGATAAATTTAAAACTTTAACTTCCATCTCTACTATTTGTCTACGATTACATAAGAACCTTTAGCTCCTGGAATGGAACCACTAACAACGATAAGGTTTTGCTCAGCGTAAACTTTCAACACCTGTAAGTTTTGAATTTTAACCCTGTCACCACCTGTACGACCAGCCATGCGCATACCTTTGAATACGCGTGAAGGCCATGATGAAGCACCTAATGAACCCGGAGCACGCAATCTGTTGTGCTGACCGTGAGTCGCACCACCTACACCACCAAATCCATGACGTTTCATTACACCTTGGAAACCTTTACCTTTTGAAGTACCGACTACGTCCACAAACTCGCCTTCTTCAAAAATTGTAACGTCAACTACGTCACCAAGTTGTTTTGCATCTGGGAAAGTTTTAAACTCTACCAACTTACGCTTAGGCGTTGTATTTGCTTTCGCAAAATGCCCTTTCAAAGGAGCTGTCGTGTTTTTCTCCTTAGCTTCGTCGAAACCAAGTTGAATTGCCGAGTAGCCGTCCTTTTCTTCCGTACGTATCTGCGTAACCACGCACGGCCCAGCCTGAATCACTGTACAAGGAATATTTTTCCCTTCAGCATTAAACAGGCTTGTCATTCCTACTTTTTTTCCAATAATACCTGACATGTTATAAATTAATTAATTAAAAGTCCTTCGAAGCAGTAGGGCTTCGCTCAAGACATACTATCCCCATTAAGGGACTGCAAAGTTACAAACATTTTTATAACTGTCAAATAATTAATGAATTATTTTTCTTATATTTCTTAGCTCCGTTTCATGCAGTCGACTCTCCGTACCCATTCCCCACTATCACCGACAATCGAAAATAATCTGAAAACAATTTTTTTTATTTTTTCTGCTGCCATACTACTGTCATAGCCTGAGGTAATTTTGACTTGTCTTACAACATTAGGGACAAACAAACCGAGCGGCATGCGCTCATGAAATAATTAAATAGAATTAAATAGATATGAAAACAGAAATCATTTCCAAAAACACTTTGCTCGAGCATTGGCTGGGCCACAGAAATCTCACAAGGCAGACAATTGATAGATTTCCTGAAGAGGAATTATTCAATTTTAAGGTGGAAGGTATGCGTCCTTTTGCCGCCATGGTCAAAGAACTGCTGGGGATCGCCGTACCCGGACTTCAGGAAATTGTCGATAACAAAAGTGGTGAGCTTGATGAGAACCTGAATTATTCAACGAAAGCGCAATTGTTGCAGGCATGGGACGAAGCCACCCCACAAATCAGCGAATTGTTCGGAAAAATTCCAGAAGAGCGTTTTGCGGAAGAGTTCAACTTATTTGGACAATACAAGTCACCGATCATCCACAGCATACTTTATTTTATCGACAATGAAATTCATCACCGTGGCCAGGGATACGTTTACCTGCGCTTACTTGGTATTGAACCTCCATTTTTCTGGGAGCGGGAATAATCAATAACGCCGGAATATGAATATCATTCTGATAAAGGAAATCAAATTTCCATGTCAGACATCCATATCATACAATACTACTTGTCCGATTCAACCAAATATCGGGCAAGTATTTTTCCCAGTGACCGCATATCAAGTGTTGCCAACAGCGGAGATAGCTGTTAAACCTGCGTAAGTGCTGTAGTCAGCAGTTCTCTCACGATTTCTTTCAGTGACTGCGGTTCTATTATCTTCCCCCGATCCGCAAACATCAGATACCAGCGCGCAAAGCCATTCTCCATATTGATACAGTCAAAATGCATTTCGACATGGCTGCCTGTCACCACCTCTTTCTGAAAACCAAAATAATCGCGGTCCCATTCCATATATCTTGCTATTTCTTTGTCCACCTGCACCACCACTTTTGTCGTCGGCAGTTCGTGTCTTTTATTCAGGAAAAAGGAAAGTTCGGGGTGCTCTTTACTGAAATCATCGGTCAGCATCCTTATATTGCTGATTCGGTCGAGGCGAAATTGCCGATAGTCATTCCGTAGTCTGCAGAAGGCGAGAATATACCAGAATTTGCTTTCCACAAAAATACCGACCGCTTCAATCACGCGTCTTTCGGGAGATCTGTCTGTCGGTTTCGAATAATAAATTTCAACGCATTTCTTTGCTGCCATACTTTCGATCAGGGTATGGGTTCCATAAGTCAGCTTCTCGTTAAACTGATGACGTCCTCCCCGCACAAGGAACTTATCCCCTACCATGGCGACCTGTTCCTTTTCGTTTCCTCTCAATATCGCCTTCATCTTCAGTAGAGCGGTCGCAAAGTGATGTGCCAGATTCCTGTCGGTATATTTTTCGACCAATTTTTCAGCAGCAACAAAACTCAACGCTTCCTCCCGGGTGAACTGCAAAGGAGGCATTTTATATCCTTCTACCAAGGAGTATCCATTTCCTGCCTCACCATAAATGGGCACGCCAGCCTGCATTAGAGAACGGATATCGCGATATATCGTGCGCAGACTCACTTCAAATTTTTCTGCCAGCGAAGCTGCAGTTACCACAGGCCTGGCCTGCAGATGCATATAAATAGCAAGTATACGGTCAAATCTTTTCTGAATGTCAGTCATAGAGGTAAAGGTACGAAAAGCATAGATCAACTACGAACACCGATCAAGTAGGTTTCCTGTCGCTTCATTAACATTGAAGTAGTGGTTTGCTATGCAGTATTTTTTACCTACAAAACTGTACCTGTTTCATTGTTTATATGACATGAATATTGTCCGCTTATATAAAGCCCTAGCCGACAGCCTACTTCATCTTTACAGTCGCCATCTCATTGACCTCTGCATCAAAGCTGAGGCGGGCATGCTGTTGTTGGTCAACTAGACCAACAAGCGAAAGATGGAGGATTCAGCAATCAAACAAGTTCATCGTTCCTCGGTCTGGCACGAACTTGCCCCTACCGAAACATTTTTGTATCTTAACGACACTAACCAATTTTTTGATAAAGTATGCTGGTCAATGACAGTATAGACCTTAAATATCCCCACCATTTAGCACCGCGACATACGGCACCCAAAGGACTATATTTTAATTTTATAGCTTCCGAAGAAGCCATCCTATGCACCAAAAACCAATATATTGCCAGTAAAAAGATAGGTACGCACACTTTTTTGGAAGTAGCCGGAACTTTTGACGAAGACTGGAATTTTAATATCCATAATAGCCAGACAACGCTGTGGCTTGCGTTTCAGTTTCACGGATCTTCCCGCTTGGCGGCTATTGACAGGTCCGCTCTGCTCCATCAGCAGTACCTGGCTTACGTGAATACCGACAAAGAACTCATATATCAGATAAAAGCAGGTAAAGTGTCCATGATCCTGATCGGACTGAATATAGAAGATCCGGCCCGATTCGCACAGGAATGGGACACACTACAGATCGACAGGCGACAGGCCACGCAGGTATTTGCCGTGGAAAAGCTGGGCTACCGCATCAGGAAAGCCTTAGAGCATATTCAACAGACCAAATATTCCTCTTATTCATTAATTACTAAATTACAGTTCTACACCAGCAATTTAATCGAGCTATACCACCGGGACCTGATCGAACAGCGCAAATCTATGCAGCAGGAAGATATCTCCCTTCTGCATCGGGCAAAAGCATATATCTATGCCAATTACACCGACCGGGAGATCAATATTCAACGTATTGCCGATGAGCTGCTCACCAGCGAAAGGACGCTATACAGAGTATTTAAAGACAACGGGCTGACGGTAAATTCTGCCATCCGGACGATACGTATCCATAAAGGACGCGAAATGCTCCGCACATCCAACAAATCTGTTGACATGATCGCCTTTACATTGCAGTTTTCAACCGCCAAGTATTTTATTAAAACCTATGTCCGCTATTTCGGGCATACGCCGGCAATGGAACGGAAACTACATCCACCACCCCCCGAGCCAAACTACAACTTCAACCAGGAAAGCAAGGATCGGCAATCATCCTGACGAGCAAAATTATCAACAACGTCATACAAGTAGTTCAGCTCCCCTCCTAGCTCTGGATGTTTTCCTGGAGCACTGCAGAGCATCCCTGATGCGGCCTGCTGATACAGCCATGCTATGACCTTTCTATTTCATGGATCACCAAGTTTCCTCCGTGTAATCTACTTTCGTATCCGCGCTCTCCACTTTTACAGCAGTGCACCCCAAAATTTCTTTAGCGTATTCTACCGTCGCACGCAGGTTGTGGCCTTCGGCACTGACACATGACAACATCTCCTGAAGTAAATATACCATTACAGCAGCGCCCTAAACTTTTGCATCTGTGTATGGTCAAATAGCATCCTTGTAAATGAGTATCGCACGAATACCGGCGTGCTTTACTTCTCAGCATGGCAAAACCTCTAGCATGTGGTCTGCTTTTACCTCGGTGCCCCCAGCTTCTACTTCGGTGCGCAGTTAAAATCCTTTGATGCAATTTATTTTTTACCTGAAGGTCAGCGTCACAGAATCAACTGCTCCGAATCTGCCCTATTATCCCGCCAAGCCAGTTTTTGATAAATATTTTATCTTAATTCAATAAACAAAAAGGGATAAAATTCCGCCAGAAAGACTTTTCAGCTTTCAGCATTTTGGCGGAATTTTACCCCCTCCACGTCCTCAGCTCTGTCGTATGTTTGTATCGTTGCTAGCACAATACTATTTTTTAAACTTTTAACATTTCAAATTATGAGTCAGTTAACAATTAATGAAAGAGGGCAGACAGATGTACAGTTAATGCAGACTGCCGAACAGATTGCAACCAAAATGGCCAATGAGACCACACTGTTTCCGGATCCGGTACCGGCGCTGTCGGTTCTCAATACGGCTCTCGCCGCCTTCCGCAATTCGGCCACCGAAGCGGCCTACAGGGATACAAGGGCCATTATGATTCGTAAGCAGAAAAGGCAGGAACTTGTGTATATCCTCAAAGAGCTCGGTAAATACGTGGACACCATTGCCAACAATGATGACACCATCGTACTGGCTGCGGGATTCAATATCCGGAAAACAAATGCTTCCTATGACGGCTTTGTCCCCAGGGCACAGCGCCCGATTGCCGAACCCGGTCAGATAGGCAGCGGGCGTATTGTCCTGAAGACCGTCGCATGGACCGGAGCACGAATGTATGAATACCAGTTCAGGCTCAAAGGGAGCAATGCGGAATGGTCGTCACAGCTCTGTTCTAAGAGCTCCTGTATTATCGAAGGACTGGAAACCTTTAAGGAGTATGAGTTCAGGGTCACCTATATCGGGATCAATCCAACCCCAAATTATAGTGATCTGACAAGCAGCTTCGTGCTATAGCCTGCGCAGTTGCACAGCGACATGCTTTTCCACAGACTATAGCATACAAATAGCCCTGGAAACATGAAATTTTCTGGAACAACCTGAACTCCTGGATCAGGGGTATAAACTGAATAGCGACAGCGTGTATGTATTGCACCGAAAGAATGAACAGATTTGGAAAACATACCGTCATTTTCTATCTTGATACCGGAAAGCTTAAATTAGACCGGTCAGGAAGCTGAAAATGACGGTAATTCCAGATGTAACACCACAATTATGAAAGAAATCGTCAGAAAACATCCATTGAGACCGATTATCCTTCGCTTTGACCTCGCGAAGTCGCAACTGGATTTTGAGAAAAAGGGTCTGGATGCGCACTACCTCATGCACGACCTTACCTGGGACATACTACAGGCACTGCAGGAGCAATATCGCATTCTGGAGGAAATTGATTATGAAATAGCCGAACTTGAATACCTCCTATTACCCATTGAACAGGATCTGGATATTCTCGAGGTGTTTCTGAAGATCAAAGACCCTTCGGTGCTACCCTTTGACAAGCACGATGACGGTACGGAAGTCAGCATCGATATCGCAGACTTCTACCAGGGGATCATTTACCACAACCAGCGGATGCAGGACCTCTACGATGATGTTTCCGAAGCATACCAGTGGTTCAATACCCATTTTGAGATGATCTATGAAAAAGAAAGCTGGATTGACGAACAGCTCTGGAACGATATCCATCAGATCTATAGCAATTATTCAGAAGCTCAAGTCGATATTGTCTCATTGGACCGCGATCAGGAGGAATTTAAAGAGGCTTTGTCCGAAGTTTTCGAACTGCAGGACAGATATAACGAATACGGCCAGGTCTTGTTCGCCTCCTTCAATACATTACAGAGCCGATCGAAAGAATGCTATCAAAGAGCCGAGATCGTCAACAAGGGGCTGGACGACCTTGCTGACCCTGATAATCTGCCGTGATCCATCACCAGCTGCTTACAACAAAAAAAGTCACGATCCACTTTCGCCGGATCGTGACTTTTTTTATATCTAGACTTCTTCGCAAGTACCGCAACTATTCCTTTATGGGAATAGCTATATTCCAGGACCGCGTTCCCTTTTCAAATCCTCCCAGGCCATCCATCGTAGCAAAATACATACAGACTGGTTTACCATTCTCAAATAAAACGAACGGGCGTTCTAACTGTCCCATCGTGACCTGCTTACCATCTTCGAATATCAACGTCCGGGAATAGGCTTTTCTGGTTTCATCCATGTGCCAATTAATACCATCAGATGAATGAAAAAGCACACCAGCATGATGTTCCCCCGTCATCTTACTGGACATATCTTTCATCAAGAGATGTAGCCCCTTTTCATCCTCCCAAAGAAACGGATCTTCAAACTCACTGTATTCTGCATTATTGAATAATGGCAAGTCATCGTTCAGCACTGTGAAGCGGTCATATATAGATTTGGCGTATGCAACCCCAATCTTCTGTGCGCTCTGAAAAGGATATTTCTTTCCATAGCTACGTCCTTTGAAAATAAGAAGCACCGAGCCATCTTTTCGAATCAACGGCGCCGGGTTGGAGGTCAAAAAACTATAAAATGTATTTGGTTTTGTATCCAATATTGGCGTATCGTATCTCGTCCATGGCCCTGTTATCGCGTCAGCAATAGCTATGCCGATCCGCTTATTTGATCTCCCCACGGTAGCATAAGGCGAACTTAAGGTTATTTTATCTGCTGCCGTTGGGTCATCAAAAGGATGTGTAGAACCCATATAAAACAAAACGAATTTGTTCCCATATTTGGTTATACTGGGATTGTGGGTAGATCTCCCGTCCCAATATTGCGCTCCACGTGCTGCTAAAACAACCTCTTTAAACTCATAGGGTCCCTCCGGTTTATCTGATTCCGCCCTAACTATCTCCGATGCCACCATCCAAGTGGGATGAAAAGGAAACTTCTTTGGCCAGCGCGAGGCAAACATGTGGTATTTGCCTTTTTCATCTTTGATCACAGAGCCACACCATACCCAATAATCTTCCATTGAAAAACCATTCTGATAACCGACCGGCGCCATTTTGCCATAAAAAGGATTCGTCCGCTGACCGTAACTCATGAAGCTACATCCCCAAGCAAAGAATCCAACTAGGGTAAACTTACAGATTCCCAATATGTTCTTCTGGATCCAATTCATAATTCTCGTATTATTTAGAACAATGCTCCATCTTACTCGCCTTTTTGTAAACGAATAATCATGTTGATTCCGTCTTTAATAAAAATAAATTCAAATTTTCTGAACTATTGTTTGATTACCTTTTCGCCATTAAGTAACCGGCTATACCGGACCAGCGCTTCAACGTAATAGTAATCAGCATAGGTCAGCGGCACATCTACCTCCGTCTTATGCGGAATAGAACCTACACTATGTTTTAATATGTACCCTCCAGCTTCCTTATAATCTGCCTTATAAGGCTTGGAAGAAAGCGATTGTAACATTTGCTCCGCCTTGGAAATATACCATTGGCTTTCATTAGCCTTTGTGTACTGCGCCAGTTCCAGCAGTGCAGAAGCCGTAACCGCAGCGGTAGACACATCGCGTAGATCCTTTTGACTATAGTACTTACTTTCCTTGGTCAGCTTATTTTGATCCATATCCCAATAAGGAATCAGATCTTTGGGCAGATTGGGGTGATTCAAGTAGAATTTAGCAATCTTGCGCGCATGTTCCAGATACTTCTTGTCACCTGTTTCACGGTACATCATCGTATAACCATATAGACCCCAGGCCTGACCTCTCGACCACGCAGACTCATCAAATGCACCTTGCGCGGTCTTTCTGGAAATAATGCTACCATCCTCTGGTTTATAATCCACGACGTGGTAAGAACTGTAATCCTTTCTGTAGTGGTTCGCCATGGTTGTATTGGCGTGTATTATAGCAATATCCTTATATCTTTTATCGCCGGTGATTTTCGAAACTTCGGCCAGGAATTCCAAGTTCATCATATTGTCGATAATAACCGGATATGTCCAGGGCTGCCCATCCCAGTTTTTGCCACCGTCCCACGAACGGATTGTTTTAGGGGCTTCGTGGAAACGTGTAGCCAGCGAAGCCGCACCTGTGCTCAGCACTTCCTTATAGGCGGCCGAATCACCTGTCAGACGCAGGGCGTTCCCGAAACTGCAGTAGAGCATAAAACCGAGATCATGAGTTCCCTTATTATACTTCTCCTTTTCGAGGTACTTTAATTTTCGCCTGGCCTCATCCAGCAGTTTTTCGTCTTTAGTATATTCATACAGATAGAGTACCGTCCCCGGATAGAAGCCTGAGCACCACCAGCTGGTCCCCCAGTTAATGTATTTTCCATCTTTATAAGTTGTTGGCATATCCGATTCATTGATCGATCTAGCCAAGTAAGCGATCTGTTTTCGGGCGTCTTCTAAATTGGAATGCACAAATTCTTTGTCAAGCCCCAGCTTGGCATTCCCTAAATTCTGCTGGCTGGAGCAGGACACACCCTGCAATGCTAATCCAGCTAGCAAAGCTCCTGTAATATACGTTCGTATCTTCATCATGAATATTGAGTAATGAGTATTGAGGAGTGAGATATTTTATTTTGACCTAGTAATTGACGTAATAATCCTTTGGAAATGGTTCTGCATCCCAGCATTTCTGGGAGGTCCATTTTTCGGGAGCACAAGTCCAGAATTCGTCGTCCGCCGGTAAACCCAGCGGCAGAAAAGACAACGATGCAACATACATCGAACCCGCATTGGTATAATAATCAGCAAGGTTTGATTGCTTATCGCCGACTACTCCCATGCGAAGCCATCCGGACGGCGCAAACGTCTTGTCGGTATAAATATGCCTGAGCACCGCCGTCAATGCTGCTCTGACCTGGCCTTTAGAAATATCCTCAGGCAGTTTATCCTCCAGGGCCACCGCAGCCAAAGGTTGAAAAGCCGCATTCTTGTAGGTTGACGAACGCCCCACAACGATATAATGCCCTTCTGGGGATATCATCCGTTCCAAATGATGTGCATAGCGCTGCATACGTTTATAGGCCCTATCAAACATTTCCTTGTATTTCGCACCAGCAGGGATGTTATGACGTAGCGATTCCACTTGCATACAGTGGATCACATAACCATTGTAATGATCAAAGCTAAAGCGTGCTCCATCACTGTACCAGCCATCCCCTACATACCAGTCTTTGTCGAATTTGTTGACCGCATAATCTATTTTCTCGCGTACACATTCTTCGCCTATACTATATAAAAAGGTCTCCGTCATCGAAGCAAAAAGCAACCAGTTGCTTTCGTTAGGTTTGATCTTACGCAACAACTTGAACTCCTCGACAACTCTCCTCTTCGTAGTTTGATCTAATGGTTCCCATAGCGCTTTGGGCGCCCGCAAGAAAGCCAGAGCAAGATGCGCTGCATCAACCAACGTTTGGGAGGAAGGACCACGCCAGGTAAAATAGTCTGGCGAGTGTGGATCAACACCATATCGAATCCCCAGCAATGCCTGACTGCGCAATTTTTTACGTAATTTTCCTTCGTCGGTGCTGTCATCGGGCAGCGCCAGCCACGGAGCCATTCCCGCTAACAACCTGCCGAAAGCTTCGAGATAGCCTACTCCGGGATCTCTACTGTCAAAAGTGGGGCTGACTTCCATGGGCATATTCCGGCGCCACTGTTGCTTGCTGATATTGTCCAAAATAGGTCCTGCCATCTTATTCAGCAGGGAGACCCAATAAGCGCGGTCATTTTCCTTCGGATTGATCTTGGCATCCGAAGTATTTCCCACTTCCGCCGCAACAGGTACAGCAGCAGCAAATATGCCCAGTCCTGCTCCGCCCAGTAATTTTAATAGGAGTCTTCTTTTCATCTCTTTATTTTCTCGGTTATTAGGTGATAATCGCTCGGTTTCACAACAATAGTTTACATTTGCGCAACAAAGTACACGAAACGTTAAAAATCTTTATTTTAATCTGAAAAAGCAAAAGCAAAACATATCAATCGCTCATGCAATCGTTTGCCGGAGCGATTGATAACAGCTTTTTTACAGAAAGCGGAAAGTCTTCTTTATTTCTTAATCGTCCCAGCCATTGTTTTGTGTCAGGGATGTGTTCCGCTCCCGTTCCACTTGTGGTATTGGCCATGTATAGAGCTGATCGCCCCTCCAATCATAAGGCGAGACGACTCCTCCCCATGCTTGTTTAATACCATTTCCTGTATAAAAAGAAGTTTCTTTTAATGTTTTCCAACGCAACTCATCAAAATAAATAACTCCTTCGCACATCAATTCTCGACGGCGTTCTTCACGAATTTCTTTTCTAAGATCCTCCTCCCCAATTCCTAAAGGTAATTCTCCAACTCCTGCGCGCTTTCTTACCTCATTGACCTTCAGAACCGCCTCGCTAGGCTTTGTTAACTCATTTAAGGCTTCTGCCCACAACAAAAGGATATCTGCATAACGCATGACGATATAATCATACGCCCCAGCTTCCCTATTTGGAATACCTGGATTAGCACCTTCGTAAACGAACTTACGTGGGTAATAGTAAAAATTAGGAACGATATCCGTTCTCAAATCAAACACACCACCGAACTCTTGTCTATATGGCCACCTCGAAGTAAAGGTTTGGTCTGTAGCTCCATTGGCTCCTACAAAAGTAGAATAAGGTAAAATAACGTTGCTTGACAACCTCGGATCTCGATCCTCATAAGCCTTTTTAATACGTTCTTCATTACCCGTAGGCAAATACAAAGACATATCAAGCTTATTTGTAGTCCGTTTTTCTATGTTCGATATTTCACTAGCAGTCAAATTGTTCCGGAGAAAAAAAACTTCCCTTTGAGCCGGTGCCATTTGGCTATAACCGGGTAAGTAATCATCCCAATTAAATCTGGATCCGTCTTTACGCTGATAGCGGTCTACTGCATCAGGATGCACCAAATAGGTATTCCAATTGGATCCAAATGCTGAACGCGACCCAAATCTAAACTGATAATCAGACCCATATCCTGACAACGCGATATTTTGAATACTAAAAATAACCTCTGGGCTTTGTTCATTATCTCCTTTAAATAGGGATGCATAATTACCAAATAAACTGTGGCCTAGATTTTTGACTTGTTCGAAATCAGCAATTGCTTTTGCCCACTCTTTTGTGTACATATAAACCTTACCACGTAGCGCATAAGCAGCAGATTTGGTTACTCGGCCAAAGTTTGCATTTCCTTTGTCATATCGATTTGGCAACTGAGCTTCGTTGATACAATCCGTAAGATCTTTAATAATAAAGCTCCAAACTTCTTGTTCAGTATTTCTCGGTTTATCAACCTTGTCCCATTCGATTGGCTCTGTATAAATAGGCACACCTTTATACAATTGATTCAATCGATAATAATAATAGGCGCGCAAAAATTTAACCTCCGCAGTTAATCTAGCCTTTTTTTCTGCTCCCACAGGTGATACATTTGTTATCCCGTAAATTGCATTGTTACTACGATGAACTCCTTCATACAAGCTTTGCCAAGTGGTAGAAAATATTCCAGACGAACTTGTTGCTGTTGCATTCATCAAGGTTGAATTATCCCTGCCTTGAAGGGTAACATAGGAGTCGTATACATAAAGCATCTGACCAAGACGGAGAGCTTGATAAACGCCATTGATGCCCTGATCTGTAAGATTTTCGGTCAACCACATATTGCTGGTCAACACCTGCGTTTTTGGCACCGTGTCCAACAAATCCTTCTGACAAGAAGAGAGCAAAGATGCTGTACCAAACACAATCCCCAACATGACTCTCTTACACCATACATTATATTTTTTTGTATTATTTTTCATGATCTCTCTTTTTTAGAATCCAATATTCAAACCAAATGCAAATTGCTTCATTGTTGGATATTCTGCTCCAGAACCAACTTCAGGATCTAATCCAGGAAAATCAGTCAACATCAGCAGATTCTCTCCGGAAAAAAACACCCTTAAACTGCGCACTTTGATTTTTTCAGTTAACCTTTTGTCAACTGTATAACCCACTTGTAGATTTCTAAGCTTCAAGAAATTTGCATTATACAACCAATAATCACTTGATTGATTATTTATATTTTCAGCAGATGTACCTAATTTTAATCTAGGGAGATATCCATTTTGATTAGTGCGTGGATCATCTGGAGCGGCCGGATTATAGAAATAATGGTTTTCCGCTACTCGCGTTGTTACTTGGTTTCCACTTATTAAAATATTGCTATTATACCCGTGGTCAGTCCAATAATACTGACCCCCTGCCTCTCCCGCCCAAATCATAGACATATCAAACCCTTTATAGGAAAAGCCTAAATTGAAACCATAAATGTATTTAGGACTTGTAGAAGTACCTGTAAAATATTGATCTGCAGTATTTCCGTAAATACCATCCCCGTTTAAATCAGCATAAATCAAATCGCCATAATACATTCTCGTCGTTCCATAGTTGTCACCGATAGCTTGTGAGGAAGATAAAAAGGAATAGCCCGCAGCTTTCATTGCCTTTGCCCATTCGTAATCCTTATCCGTCCGGATCATGCCCGTTGTTGGCCCGCCATTGATATTAACAGAGCCATCTGCATTAAAATAAGTTCCATTACCCTTGTAAACTTGGCGCAGATAGAACTCATCTAAGCGATAACCTTCGAGCCTACGATTTATCCCTCCAGTCGATACATCTCCTAAGTTAGTTTGCCAAACCATTTTTCCGGATCCATCGTCTACCATTCCTTGTATCAACTTACCTTCGTATTCTGTAACCCTGTTTTTATTATATGCGAAGTTACCCCCTATATTATAATGGAAATCTCCAATCTTATCCCGCCAATTCAAATTGAGCTCAATACCATTGTTACGCATAGAAGCTTGGTTATAATAAGGAGGGCTAGCTGTACCCGCCGTAATCGGCATTTGCGCCGTCCGAATGATGTTTGAAGTTTTACGATCATATAAATTAAACTCCACAAATGCACGTCGATTTAAAGTGGCAAATTCTAAACCCAATTCTTTGTTTTCAGAATCTTCCCATTGCAACACATTATTTCCAAATCGAGACAACCTAAGACCATTAGCCTGCGCTCCATTGAAAGAGTAACCGACCTGCCCATATACACCGTGCCATCCATATACGTTTAGGTCATCCCCACCATCATTACCCAGTCTTCCCCACGATCCACGAATTTTAATATCTTGCACATAAGGATTTACTACATTCATAAATGATTCCTTAGACAATATATACCCTAGCGAAACAGACGGAAAAGTACCATATTTCTTACCAAGGCCAAATTTTGACGAACCATCGCGACGTAAACTAAATTCTGCTAAATATTTTCCATCATAGTCATAGCTAAAGCGTCCGAAAAAAGAACGCATTGAGTTGTCTGATTCGAATCCTCCAATGCTGTTCATTTCTGTCCCAGTACCAACATTTGTAATGGAGACATCTATTAAACCCTTTGTAGAAGCACTAAATCCTGAATCGTTATAATAAAATTCATTATGGCCAACCAGGGCACTAATCGAATGTTTATCTATATTCGTATTATAACGCAACACGTTATCAAAAGATTTTCTATAAATTTTTTCATATGATTGCCCGGTAGTCAACTGCGCAAGATTAATCGGGCTGGTGATAATATTCATTGTAGAAAAATCATACCGTGGTGCTGGGTCTGACCAACTTTTTACTTCATCAAAGCGGCTCTGATAGTTAAATTTGGTCTCGAAAGTTAAACCCTTCCAAAGTTTAATATTGGCAAACAACGTCGAGTTCAAACGCGTACGTTCATCACTTCCTTTGTTATCATAAAGATAGGTCAGTAAGTTATTTAACTGTGAGGATTCGCCTGAGCTCAACACTGCACCTCCAAATTTTCCATCATACATCGGATAAATTCCGGGGGTAGTTTGACGCAAATAATTGTATAGGTTGGCGTCCGAAGCCATAGAACGATCTTCTTTAACAACAAAAGTCTGTGTACCAACGGTTAGAAAGTCCGTTATATCTGTTTCTAAATTGACCCGTCCTTCATACCTTTTCATGCCGGTATTATGCATAATACCAGGATTATCCTGTATTCTTCCGGATAAATTATATCGGATTTTATCACTTCCACCCAACACACTTATATTATGACTTTTGAGCCAGCCATCTTCATAAATCCAGTCACCCCAATTTGTATTCGGATAAGCAACATAATTTGGTATACCTTGCGCAGTCAATCCATTTGGATCTGCGTTAGCCGCTGTCCAAGCGTCAATAGCGCTTTGGGTGTAGGGACCTTTTTCGCCAATGTTTTCAGCTGCCTCTTGGAACAAAAGCATATGTTTCAGATAATCACTTTGAAAAACAGGTTTGATACTCGGTGTCGTCCGGGAAAACAAACCTGAGTATTTTATCTGCGGGGCCTGCCCCCCCTTTCCTTTCTTTGTTGTAATTAATATGACACCATTTGCTGCCCGCGCACCATATATTGCTGCAGATGAAGCATCTTTTAATACAGATATTGTTTCGATATCTTCGGGATTTACTGCATCCATTACTCCCTGAATACCGTCGATAATGACAAGAGCATCATTATTATTCATAGTACCTGTACCTCGTACCCGAATCGTTGCTCCATCACTTCCTGGCTTACCATTGCCGACTTTGACCTGCACCCCAGCCGCAAGGCCTGAGAGCGCTGAAGATACATTTGTTACGGCTCTACTCTCCAGCTTTTTTCCATCAATAGTCGCTACCGAACCTAATAATTTTCCCTTTTTCTGAGTCCCGTATCCCACAACGACGACTTCATCAATAGCCGAACTAGCGCCTTCCATCGTCACATTCACCACGTTGCGCCTGTTGACGGCTACCTCCTGATTCTGATAGCCCACATAGGAAATAATCAGTGTTGCATCTGGGTTAACCGTTAAGGTATAACTGCCAGATCCACTTGTCGAGGTAGAAAGGGTTGAGCCCTGTTCCCGAATAGTTACACCCACTAAGGGTATTCCTTGACTGTCTGTAATCCGACCTGATACCGAAATTTTCTGCTGCGCCATGGTGGCACCAACAGTAAATAACATCATAGCCGACAGCCCCATTTTGTAAAACTTAGCCATACTTTAGGATATTAGTTTTATAATTGAAATTGGTTGTTTAACTGGATCAAAGTTGATGAAGACCAAGTATTTAATAGGGTGATATTTATAAATATTAGGGGGTAAAATCTTAAATTAGGGCCGTAAACCAGTTCTATCTATGAATTTTCCAGCTATAAAGCACTGTGGCTTTCTAATTTATTTATTGACCATGTGCACTTACCTAAGTTCTTTCGCCCAAAGTTTAAGCTTTGAAACATTGACTCAAGATAACGTACTGGATAAACAGGCAGTTCTAAGCATTTCTCAAGATAAAAACGGAAAGCTCTGGTTTGGAGGCGGATCGAATTTATTTGTCTATGATTCGCAGACTATCACGAACCTGCGTGTACAGGACAGCATCTTTAAAAACGTTGATTATATAAATAAAATCTGCGTAACAAGCCGTAATGACCTTTTTATCGCGACAGCGACACAACTATTCATTTTCAATATCGATAAAAGGAATGCTGTACTAAAAAAGGGAAGGCCCATTGCCGAAAAACTCATTGTCCACGATATACAGTTGCTCTCCGGCCAGATATTTCTCTGCACAGAACAAGGAATATATGTCGCCATTCCAAGTTCTGGAACGTACAGTTTTAAGCTCGTCCTCAATCGTCCACGTGTACAGTCCATTGTTCAGACTTCGCCTAATACTTATATCGTCTCCAGCTTCAATGGCATAGAATCGTTCTCTATACAAAACTATCAGCCAAGAGACGTCCAAAATCTCGGTCTACCAATCCTCCCCCAAAAGGAACGCATTTTTGGTACGATGTGCTTCCACCAAAACGTGCTCTGGGTCGGAACAAAGCTTCATGGCCTATTTCAATACAGCCTTGCGAGCAAAAAATGGAACAACATCAGGGAAAACAACAGCAACCTGCTCAGCAACAATATCCGGAAAATCGTGCCTAATGAAAACGGAGAACTCTTAATAGGAACCCTGAAAGGCCTCTCGGTCTATAATGGATCGCCCCGATTTATAAACTATAAACACAATACCTCGATAAAAAACTCTCTAAGTCAGAATTCTATCTATGATATCTTTATCGACCGTCAAAAAATAACATGGATAGGAACATACTTTGGAGGAATCAACGCCGTCTACCCTGATCTGATTCCGATTAAAAACTATTCAACCCGTTCGTTGCTTAGCCAACGTTTAAGTAGTGATATCACCGGAAGCTTCGCCGAATCCGACAATGCGTACTGGATCGGTACCGAAGAGGAAGGCATTAACCGAATTGATAAAAACACAGGTATGACGTCCCATCTGACGAATCTGACACGCTCCAACTTGATCAAAGATCTATACGTCAGAGACGACAGGTTATATGTAGCGCAATATAGCGGAGGCTATTCAATTATTGACATCCGTACAGGCAATAAACAACATTTTTATCTCGACAAAGACCTGCTAAATCTAAAAAACAATATTTATAGCATCTATGTTGATCCTCAGCACTGCATTTATTTGGGGACAAATAAGGGGCTCTATGTCGCCGAAGCCGGAAAGCCTGCCAAACCCGTATCGGAATTAAGTACAACAACTATTGACGATATACAGGCAGATAATAAACAGCAGATTTATTTTCTGCAGAACGGCACCCTCTACTGTAAGAAGCCGGACAATTGGAAAATCCGACCCGTACGGCAGCTGGATACGGTGCCGGTAAGCGGATTTTATGTATGCCCAGATGGCGATATCTGGTTGACCTCGAACGATAATTTATATCGGTTTAACGAACGTGATGGACTAAAAGCCATGGCACATTTCCACAACAATGCCCTGGGCTGGCCTGTTATAGTAAATGACCAGCTTTGGCTGACCAGCAAAAATGGGCTGATCTGGTACAGGCCCGAGACTAAATATAGCGCTACATTTAACCAGCATGATGGCCTGCCGGTCAAGAATATGCTGGGTGCAAAAGCCTTTGCCAGCAAAGAGGGACTGCTCTTCGTAACCACACTGAATGGTCTGGTCGCTATTGATACCCGAAAAATCGCCATTAATCAAACTAAGCCGGATGTGCTTTTTCGCAACATCTTACTCGAAGAGACCCCCTTGGACTACCGCCGCATCGAACAGGGCAAACAACAAAACAGCTATAGATTACAGCTGCGTTACGACGAAAATTTCATCACGGTTAACTTTTCAAGTTCCAACTTCCTTAAACCACAGAAAAATAGATACCGCTATAAACTCGAAGGTTTCGACAAAGAGTGGATAGAAACTACCGCTCCGAGCGTAAGATATACCAATATTCCTGAAGGCCGGCATACGCTTACTGTTTATGCCAGCAACAACGATGGCATTTGGAGCAGCACTCCCCTGCGGATAGAATTTGATATCAGCCCACCGCTCTGGAGAACCTGGTGGGCTTATCTGCTCTATGCTCTGATATTTACGTTAGCAGTACATCTCGTCATCAAATTTATCGTCGAACGGCAGATGTTGCTCAATTCTGAGCGCGAACATGAAAAGAAAATCAAATTTTTCACCCAGATCTCACACGAAATTCGCACCCCGCTGACGTTGATTACAGCTCCACTGGATGAAATCATTTCAGAAACGGCAAACTTGTCCACTACGCAATCCAAAGTCAAACGGATCAAGAAGAACGCCAGTAAATTACTCGGTGTCGTAAATGAACTGCTCGATTTTAAAAAATTTGATGACAAATACTTTATATTGAAAAAAAACGAGATTCCTTTACGCGAATACATTGAAGACACCTTTTACCTGTTGAA
The DNA here is from genome assembly GCF_026191775.1 of Sphingobacterium sp. InxBP1. Classification (NCBI taxonomy): domain Bacteria; kingdom Pseudomonadati; phylum Bacteroidota; class Sphingobacteriia; order Sphingobacteriales; family Sphingobacteriaceae; genus Sphingobacterium; species Sphingobacterium sp. InxBP1. The sequence goes on from NZ_JAINDX010000039.1 coordinate 105,373, forward strand.
TGATCTCGCCCAGACTAAACATATCAATTATTACATCCGCCAGCTGGACACTGTCGGCCTCCAGTCCATCGATGCCACCCAGTTCGACAAAGTTATGTTCAATCTACTATCGAATGCGATTAAATATACCCCCGAGTACGGCACAGTCTACCTCGAGTTGATTGACAACCAAAGTAGCATCACCATCAATGTCGTGGACAACGGAATGGGAATTGCGACCGACAACCAGTTCAAAATATTTGAGGAGTATTATCGGGAAGAGCAGGCTCATGATACCATCGGCACGGGGATCGGGCTGGCATTGACTAAACAGATCGTGCAGCAACATCAGGGAGAAGTCAGTTGCTCCAGAGTAAACGATGAAAAAGGGCAATGGACGGTGTTTACAGTGCAGCTGCCCAAACAATCGGGCACAGGACTGCATCCGGCCGCTGATGACGTTTCGGAGGGGGAGCCTGAACCAACAGCGACAAGCCAGGTCGATTTTAGCAACTCATTACAGCGAACCATACTCGTTGCGGAAGACAATCGTGAACTCCTGGAGACTGTCGTCAGCTTGTTTCAGGAGACCTACAATGTGATCACAGCGACAGATGGCGAAGATGCGCTGGCAAAAGCGCTGGAATTTATCCCTGACCTCATTCTATCGGATCTCATGATGCCATATATGAACGGAGCCGAGCTGTGCCGGGCTATAAAAACCAATATTGCCACCAGCCATATTCCTTTTATTTTGTTGACTGCGGTGACAGACAGTGACTCAAAGCTCCACGCACTGGAGCATGGTGCAAATATCTATCTGACCAAGCCTTATGACAATAAACAGCTTTTCCTGTCCGTGCAGAATCTGATCGCAGTCAGCAACAAAAAAAGCCACGAATTCCAGCTTCAAGAAGTGGAGTTCGACAATGATCTTGACCAACAGTTCATCGCATCATTAGATCAGCTGATCGAAGAAAACATGCAGTCGGATAATTTCGATGTCAGCTTTATCTCCCGACAGATGGGAATGAGCGCACCGGTACTTTACCGAAAACTGAGGGCCATAACCAATCTTTCGATCAATAATTATGTCAAAATCTATCGACTAAAGAAGGCGAAGGAACTTTTAAAAACCTCCATGAATATTAGTGAAGTGGCTTACGCGGTGGGATTCTCTGAGCGAAAGTATTTCAGTAGGGAGTTTAAAAAACAGTTTGGATACAATCCATCGGAAGAGACGCTACGTCGGGATTAATCGAGTAAAAAAGCCGGAGCCGCAAGTTGCTCAAAAGCCAGCAGCTCCGGCTCTCATTTATTTTGCCAGTTCCTTGATCATGGGTTCGCCGGCCAGTAGACGCTGATAGCGTACCAGAGCCTCCACATAATAATAATCAGCATAAGTAAGCGGCACATCCACTTCGGAGTTCAACGGAAGTGCGCCGACACTGTGCTGGAGAATGTATCCGCCATTTTGGCCATACGCTGCCAGATAAGGCGCCTTAGCTAAGTTTTTAATGATGGTTTCGGCCTTTGCAAAGTAATTTTCAGATTCGCTCCCTTGGCTATATTGAGAAAGTTCAAGGAAAGCCGAAGCGTACAAAGCCGCTGCGGATACATCCCGTAGATCTTTATTGGGATACATCTTATCCGACGCTGCGATCTTATCCTTATCAAAGTCCCAGTAAGGAATGAGATCGGAAGGTAGATTGGGGTTGTTTAAAATATATTGAGCTATATGCTGAGCCTGTTCCAAAAACTCCTTTTTCCCCGTCTCACGGTACATCATGGTATAGCCGTACAAGGCCCAGCCCTGTCCCCTTGCCCAGGCAGACTCATCAAATGCACCCTGATGTGTTTTCTTGCCGATGACCTTACCGGTATTTTTGTCATAGTCAATGACATGATACGAACTATAATCTTTGCGGAAATGATTTTTTAATGTCGTTTCAGCATGGGCGACAGCAATATCGTAATATTTTTTATCACCGGTCAATTTAGATACCTGTGTCAGGAACTCCAAGTTCATCATATTATCTATAATCACGGGATATTGCCACGCCCCATGATCCCAGGAACGGATGGTTTTCGTCTGCGGATTATAACGCGATGCCAATGAGCCTGCTCCCGTGGTTAGTACAGGTTCGTATTTCGCCGTGTTGCCGGTTATCCTGAGGGCATTGCCAAAACTGCAGAACAGCATAAAACCCAAATCGTGTGTTCCTTTATTATTCTTTTCTTTTTCAAGATAGGTCAGTTTCTCCTCCGCCTTTTTCAAAAGATCCTGATCTTTGGTCCCCTCGTACAGGTAGAGCAATGTTCCCGGATAGAAACCCGAACACCACCAGCTCGATGAGGAGAAAACTTCCTTGTTATGCTCAAAAGTCTTTGGAAATTTGTCCGCCGGCGTCTGCTCCGCCAGTACCTTGATCTGTTTGGCAGCTCCATCAAGCTGCTGCTGAATAAATCCTTTGGATAGCTTCGGTTTTACTACCTGACCATGGACCATTGTGCTTGTTCCCAAAGCCGTCCACAGCATCATCAAAAATTGCGTTCTTAATTTCATTATATATTCCTTTTAATCAATGATTACGTTTGGTCGGTTATTTCCGTTCGTAAATAAATGCGGTAGTGCCCTTGCTCAGATTCAGTCGAATGAAGCCATTTTCCTGTATCGTGTACTGACCTTTACGATCCAGTTTTACAATAGGATCCTGTAAGTCTACTTTCAAAACGACAGTGCCTCCATACTGACTTTTTATCTGAACACGTTCAGTCTTTCCGTTCCGTCGATTTGCGGATACTAAATTTCCGCCATCAGCCAAAAAATTGATAAACGACAGTTCCCGCCATGTTGTAGGTACAGCTGGAAATATACGTAACACGCCGTTCCAGTGCTGCATGCACAATTCCTGAATACTCGCCATCGCCGCCAGAGGAGTTTCGATCACAGGTCCTGATTCTGCATATAAGGTATTTGGCTTGACATACCGGTTTAATAGTGTATCGAGCGATGCGAGTGCAGCATCTCCTTTTCCCATCATGGCATACATCGATGCCGCACCCGAAAATGAATAGCCCTGAAGCCATTGCTTTTTGCTCTGCCAATGAGCAACAGACCGTTCAATAAGCGCCCTGTTTTCATGCTGATCCCAATTCACATCATAAAAGGGATAGATCATCATCAGATGCGAATAATGGCGGTGTGACTCTGCGTAGGGAACATTGGTAGCGATCATAAAGCCATTTTCATCCTGTGGATATGCTATTAAATGGGTGAGCACATCCTTCCACATGCCATGTAGACTGTCTCTGCCTCCCCGTTCGTTATCTAAATCCAAAAGAGCTTTCAATCCCCATCGAAGAATAGAAAGGTCATAATTTGTATTGTAAGCAAATCCTTTCGAGTATTCCGGCGAATACGTTTTGACACTGATATAGTATTTACCGGCATGATCTTTTTCCAATAAATGCAGATGATAGTTGACCGCCGATTTTAACAGGGGAAACAGACGGTCATAGACCTCCGAAGACATCGTCGCTCTGTAATAGAGATAGTAGCTATGCAAAAGCCATAGTAGATTGCCTAATTCTTTTTTTTCGTAGGGCACTCCGTCCAGGGAAACATTCTTCTGCAACGCGACCGGACTCCGAAGATCCGGAGCAGAAGACCGGCCTAGTGCAATACTGTTATGACGATACGGTTCGGGGACGTTGAGCCGGAGATTTTCTCGATTGCGGTCGACCATCTGGATCAAGGACTTGGCAATACCGAGCTGATTCGCTTTAAAGACCGGCGAATAGGTAAGCTGAATATTTAGATTATGCCAATAAGCAGGCCATGGTGTAGGACTGGTCCATGGACCCTGTAGATCTATCGCGGGTTTGTCGGCACGGGTCGCACTGGCCAACTTATATAATTGCATATCATAGAATCGCTGATAGTTGGCATCCGGCAAGCGCAACGTAGAGGCCTTATAGTAGTCGGCCCACCATTGCCGATGTACTTTAAGCGCTGATGCAATGTTCCGGCGGTCAAAGTTTCCAAGATAATCAATTGCTTTGGCTGTATAATCTTGTCCCTTTTGACTATAGCCTACTGTGATCACATAGGTATCCACATCTCCGGATGTCCATCGCCGATAGGCCGTTGTATATCCTCCACCTGCAGTCAACGGCTGGTCAAAGTACTTTACATCGCCCCGTTGGCCCTGGGCCCCCCTTGGATTGGGAACATAATGCGTCGGCTTTTGCGTATAGGAAAATTTCATGCGCGGACTGATGGCCGAATCCGGCACCCACAGTAGTGTATGCTGACCTTTAAAATTCTTTCCGAATACCTCCACGACGATAATATTATCTTCGGAAAGCGTAGTCGTCCTCACACTGACACTTCCCCTATCTGTCTCAACTTTCGCATCGGCAAACGCCTCTTGCAGATAAATATCGCCCTCAGCTCCGAGGATCGCAGTTCCGAAATCCAGTTTAAAATGTCCCAATGACATACGGGCCTTGTCAAACAACTTATCGGCAGAATGAGGACGATGATCGTAAACATCTGTTCGGCCAATATCAATTCGCAATGAATTCTGGTCCGATACATAGGTCATGGTTCCCAACAGGCCATTGCCTGTAAAGATTCCCTCATAAATCGTCCTGCCAAGCGGTGCCACCTTGACTTGGCTTAAAGCTGCACTGAGATATAGAACTAAAGTATAAATAATGGAAAGCAGAACTCTTCGCTTCATTTTAATGGTTATTTATCTTTTAAAGACAGCCATAAAGATGCTGGATTATTCGGCCATTACCAAGCTCGTTTTACGAAAACGATTGAGTGGAAATCCAGCGGATCATTCAGAGAACCTTATACAAAAGCATCTCAGCAAAACAGCCCGTCCTGTAACAATTCTGTATCAAAATATTGGCTTAAATCAGGAAATGCAAAGTCAACACAGGAAATAAATAGGTTTAGTATCATTCTTTTGTTATTTTTTAACAAAAGAAACAGATAGAATGAGTAAAATTTTAGTTATCAATTTACTTTTATCAGTTTTTTACTTATTTTTAGAATCAATATCCAATGCAGTTATTTGTGATAGCCTATAATGCTATGATGGATCAATTATAAAACAACTAATCCAACCAACATGAAAGAAAAGAATTCGTCGAGGCGTGATTTCATTAAAAAATCAGCAATAGGTGCTGCGGCATTTTCTATTGTACCACGCTTTGTACTTGGGGGCCAAGGATATCTTGCTCCAAGCGATCATCTAACCAAAGGCGTAATTGGCGTCGGTAATATGGGACGTGGACACTTCGGTTACGCAGGTACGAAAACAGTAGCCATCTGTGACGTAGACAAAACTCATCTTGCAGCAGCTCAAAGAGACCTTGGGGGTGGCGTAACAGAATATCATGATTTTCGGGAGCTCATTAAATCACCAGAAGTGGATATTGTCCACATTGCAACTCCACCGCATTGGCACGGCCTGATGTCCATTGAAGCAGCAAAAGCGGGTAAAGACATTTGGTGTGAAAAGCCGATGACACGGACTATCGGCGAAGGAAAAAAGGTGAAAGAAGCAATCGCACAACATGGCAACATGTTTCGCCTGAACACCTGGTTTCGCTTCAAAGATGATTTTTATGGAATGAATGTACCGGTCAGCAAAATCAAAAAACTTGTTGACACGGGCATGTTGGGCTGGCCACTAAAGGTGACCATCAGTAAGCATACGGGTTTCGACTGGAAATTCTACTGGGTAGGCAAAGAAAATCTGCCGGAGGAGCAGGTTCCTGCTGAACTGGATTATGATTTCTGGTTAGGTCCGGCCCCGTATAAACCATACAACAAGCACCGCGTACATACTACCTTTAGAGGCTATTGGGATTATGATGGCGGTGGATTAGGAGATATGGGCCAGCACTATATGGACCCTGTTCAATATTTTCTTGGAAAAGATAACGAGAGCCCTGTCAGCGTAGACGTGGACGCCCCCCAGCAGCACCCTGACGCCGTCGGAACCTGGAGACGAATTACATTTACGTATGCCGACGGATGCCAGATCATCCTGGACGGAGAGGCTAAAGATGAAAAAGCCGCTTATATCGAGGGGCCGAACGGGAAATTATATCGAGGATTTAAATCGGATATCCCTGATCTCGAACGAAAGCTTGCACAATATCCCGAACCAGCTCCGCAAATTACCGACTTTCTGGAATCCGTACGAACACGGGAAAAATTTGCACTGAATGAAATAAATGGACACCGTTCCTGCACACTTGTCAATATGGGATTAGCTGCACTACGGCTGAATAGATCATTAAAATACGACTCCCAAAAAGAGCAGTTTATCGATGATGATGCAGCAAACCGGTTAATCGATCAACCAATGCGAGGTCCTTGGTCCATCTAACCATTATAATTCAGGTAAAAAGACAAACAATATCTATATCGCGCTCCCGTGAGCCGACAAATGAAAAAATAACCAGATGAAAAAGATATTTAACTCGCTGGCCGTTTTGCTCCTCATCTCAGGAGCTTCCTACGCCCAGCAGCCACAAAATAGAACCACAGCCACAAAAATAGCTGATGTTTTAGCCCAGCAACCCGCTGAAGAAAAAGAAAAATTTCTGCTGGCCATGCATGAGCTAGAAGGATTTACATCCGACGATATTGTCGCTTTCTTAAAAGGGCTAAAAGCCCCCGGCAGCAACAACGCGCCAATTGAATTTGCTGCCAACAGCTATTCCTTCTATGTGAACCAACCTGGAAAGGAACAGCAAAAAAGAGTATTTGTCGAAGGGCTTGCTAAAGCACTGTCGCAGCTCAGCGAACCCACAAACCAGGTGTTTGCATTACGTCTATTACGTCAATGTGCTGACAATTCGGCTATCCCCGCTGTCGCAAATTGCCTTACCAACGATTATCTGGCAGATGCCGCCGCAAGAACGCTCGTTTCCATAGGCAGCAATGAATCTGCTGCTGCCTTAGAAAAAGCACTGTCCACTTCCGCTACAGAAAAGACCGCTATCGCTATTGTCACTGCTCTTGGCGACTTAAAAGTTAAAAGCACCGAAAACACTATTTTGGAGCTCACCCAGAAATATAATTCAGATAGCTTCCAGCGTACTGCCCTGATCGCCCTAAGTAAGATCGGCGGAACAGCTTCTGCGTCTCTATTTGAACATAAATTAGACGACGCAGCCTATGGCTACGACAAATTCGATGCGGTAGGACTGGGTATTGATTATGCACAGTCATTGATCGATAATCAGCACGAAAAGGAAGCGGTTAAATTCCTGAATAAATTTTTCCAGGAATCACAAAAAGCAAAATCCGTCAACGGGCAGTTTGCGTCTCTAAAACTGTTAGCCGCTATTGATTCTAAAAAGCAGAAAAAAAATTTATTGACCGCTGTAAAAAGTGACAACGGCGCCTACCGTAATCTTGCACTACAATTGCTCGGAAAATACGGCAATGGCGGAGATGCAAAAAGCCTGCTGTCACTCGCTAGTAAGGCTAGCCCGGACGTACAGGAAAGTGTATTGAACTACTTGGCGCACAATGGTTCGGCGGCCAGCCTAAACCAGATACAGGCGTTGGTCGCTAAGACAACATCCCCCGCCACGAAGCTCGCCGGCTTAAATGCGATACACACGCTCTCACAGGGCAAGGAAACCAACACCTTGATACAGGCGCTTGATACAGACCAGGAATTCAACAGTTCAGTCAAGGCGCTTATCCTTTCTTCAAAGGATGCGAATGCCATCAGTGAGGTCAACAATGCACTTGCGACTGTTGATGACAATAAAAAAATTCAATTGCTCGATATTCTGAGCAAACGATCCAACAATGCGTCGTCTAAGGCAGTATTAGCCATAAAAACAACAAATCCAGCTGTAGAAGAAGCTATTTATAAAGCCGTGCCAAACGTGGCACAAGAATCGGATCTGGAAGAGCTCTTCAATAGACTGAACAGTACCAACGATGCAAAAGCCGCAGGATTATTACAGAAAGCAATTGTCAATGTCATCCAGTCAAGTAACAATGCGAAATCTCTGACCGGAAAACTTGCTGCAAATATCTCCAAATCGGCGGCTCCGGGCGCAGGTAAATATTTCCCTATTTTTGCCGGTCTGGGAGACGATCAGTCGCTGCAGGCTGTCAAGAACTATGTCAGCAGCAACAATCCAGACTTAAGGTCCGCAGCTATTGTCTCTTTGGCAAACTGGTCAACGGCCAACACATTACCGGAACTTGTATCATTGTCCAGAACAGAAACAGACGCCAATTTATTCAACACCGTCTATAGGGGACTGATTAAATCTATTTCCTCTTCAGCAAATACGCCCGACCAGAAAACACTTTTACTCCGGGACGCATTTAGTGTCGCCAAGACGGCAGAACAAAAGAAAGCTGCGCTCACAGCGCTGCAGCCGACAGGTACTTATCAGGCGTTCATTTTTGCTGCCAACAACATGAATGATCCGCAGCTTGGCGAAGCCGCAGCCAATACGGCCATGAACATTGCTATGGACAATAAGCATTACGGAAGCAAAGTCAGAGAAGTACTGGAACAGGTGATCGGCAAATTGTCTGGCAGTGAAAGCGGTTATCTCAAAGAAGCAGTGGTTCGCTATCTATCCGAAATGCCAGCCAAAGAAGGTTATGTGTCGCTTTTCAATGGCAAAGATCTTACCGGTTGGAAGGGACTGGTCGCAGATCCGATAAAAAGAAGTAAAATGAATGCGAAGACACTGGCCGCCGAACAGGCCAAAGCAGATGAAATCATGCGAAAGGGCTGGTCAGTCTCCAATGGTGAGATCGTTTTCAACGGCAAAGGAGATAATCTCGCCACCGTCAAACAGTATGGAGACTTTGAAATGCTTGTCGACTGGAAATTGGAAAACTATGGTGGTGTAGAGGGTGATGCCGGAATCTATTTGAGAGGTACTCCACAAGTACAAATCTGGGATATTGCCAATACAAGAGTAGGTGCCCAAGTTGGCTCTGGCGGGTTATATAACAATCAAAAAAATGAAAGCAAACCCCTCAAGGTTGCGGATAATGCCACTGGCGAATGGAACACTTTCAAAATAAAAATGCTGGATGATAAAGTCAGCGTCTGGCTAAACGGTCAGCTCGTCACGGACAATGTTCCCCTCGAAAATTACTGGGACCGGAATCAATCCATTTTCCCAACGGAACAGATTGAGCTGCAAGCCCACGGATCAGTCGTTTATTATCGAGATCTTTACATCAAGGAATTTCCGAGAAAACAGATTTTTAAATTAAGCGAGCAAGAAAGAAAGGACGGGTTTGAGGTTCTGTTTGATGGCACCAATCTGGATAAATGGACAGAAAATAAAGCATATGTAGTCAATGACGAAGGCTATATATGGGTCTATCCGAATGCTAAATTTGGTGGCAACCTCTACACAAAAGAAGAATATGCAGACTTTATCTACCGCTTTGACTTCAAATTGACACCGGGTGCCAATAATGGTGTAGGTATCCGTGCACCTCTGGAAGGAGATGCTGCGTACGAAGCCATGGAGATACAGGTACTTGACGATGGAGCTGACGTATATAAGGATCTAAAACCCTATCAGTACCACGGTTCAATTTACGGTGTGGTGACCGCCAAAAAAGGTCACTTAAAACCACTTGGCGAATGGAATTCCGAGGAAATCTATGTGAAAGGCAACCGCGTGAAAGTGACGTTGAACGGCACCGTTATCGTTGATGCTGATATCGCTGAAGCAAGCAAAAACGGAACCTTGGATGGAAAAAAACACCCCGGCCTAAAACGCACAAGCGGTCATATCGGCTTCTTGGGGCATGGAACAGAAGTATTCTTCAAAGATATACGGGTTAAAAGACTCAAATAATCTCCAGGGCTGCAACAAAACGGGGATAAGGCATCTTATCCCCGTTTTGTTAAAAAGCACCTTGTTAGCCGGCGAAATCCAAAACTTTTATTAAATTAACGACCTGGGATTCTAATTCAAAATATATGTTTTATGACAAAAGCCGTAAACCTACTGATTAACAAGAAATTGGAAAGCAAACCCGAGAAGAAGAATTTGCTCAATAAAATTTCTATTATAAAATTAATAGCCGAATTAGGATCTGTATCAGTAAACGACATTGTAAAAAATCTTTTTTTAAGCCTTCCGACAGTCAATAGCCTCATTGCTGAACTATTGGATGATAACATTATCCGCCAATTCGATAAAGGGGAATCCATTGGCGGCCGCAAGCCCAATCTCTACCGCTTGTGCGACGGACTGTTTCAGGTGTTGTGCATTGAGCTACAGCGCTTTTCTATCACCCTGAGTGTCATGGACAACAATCAAAACAGCATTGCCGAAACGGTTGAACTGGACAACGAACTTTCCCGTAATGCCGACAACCTTAATGACATCAGGCAGATTATTGACCAATATATTGTGGACAGATCGATAGATATGGACAACCTGACGGGCATTATTATTAGTATGCCCGGCTTGATCAATGCGGAATTGGGCACCAATGAGACATTTTTACATGACGATAATCAATCCATTACGGCCTATTTTGAAGAAAAGTATAAAAAACCAGTATATATACTAAACGACGTGAAAGGGGCAGCCTATGCTGAACTAAAATTTGGATTAGCGAAGAACACCCGAAATAGCCTGATCATACTGATGGACTGGGGTATTGGTCTGGGGATAGTCTCTAATGGAGAGGTGTACCTGGGCAGAGACGGTTACTCCGGCGAAGTAGGCCACATGCCTTTTATCGATAATGGCGAACTCTGCTATTGTGGAAAAAGAGGGTGTCTTGAAACTGTAGCTTCAGGGATAGCACTGGTCAATAATGCCAAACAGGAAATTCAGCATGGTGAACTCACCAAGTTAAATGAACTTAAAAAAGAAGAGCTGGATCATTTAACACCCTCGCATATCATTGAGGCCGCTCACAAAGGAGATCAATTTGCCATTAACCAAATTTCAAAGTTAGGCACAAATTTGGGAAAAGCATTTGCTTCACTCATTCAGCTACTCAATCCTGAATTGATCGTCCTGGGTGGCAAGATAGCCAAAGCAAATGAATTGATTACCATACCTATACAACAAGCCATCAATTCCTACACCATGGCGATACTAAAAGAGCATTGTGAGATCAAGGTCTCCAGCTTGAATCTAGACAGCAACACCGTCGGATTGACGAACTATTTTATCACAAAATACCTGTCTGACGAACTGCTGCAGAAATCGAAAAATTAAAATTGCCCTGTACTCAATAAAACCAGAGTACAGGCTCTTTCCGTTTTAATACCATTCTCCATCGCCAATTGCTCCAGCTCCGGGTTTTCAGCTCCGGGATTAAAGATAATACGCCTCGGCTTGGTCGCCAAAATATAGTCGTAGTACTCTTCCTGATTTCGCTCGCTTAGATACATGGTCACCGTATCAATGTCCGTATACACTCTATTTTTCTTCTCAATGGGGACACCTGCTGCCTCCCCGCCGCTCAGGCCGATGTTAACGATATCATGTCCATGTCTGCGCAGCATATTCGCAGCTTTATAGGAATACCTAGAAGGGTTTGTACTTGCACCTAAAATCAATGTCTTTTTCATCCGCCTAACTATATGTTTAATTTATTCGTCTATTATGAAATCACCATGGGAGCTATATGCATTCTTCCGTAAAACGGGCATGCCCAATATTTTGTATAGCTCGTCCAATTTCACCAAACTGCCGTTTGTCATATTCGAAAGCAGGACTATAACAATATTTCGTTTCAGATCCCGTACATAAATATGGCGAAAACCGTGCCACCATCCCGTATGATAGACGATATGATCGCTTCCATGTTCAAAAGTACGCCATCCGTATCCGTAGCTAAAAATACCTTTTTTGGCATCTGGGTATCCTCTATATGCCGAGTCCAAAGTCGACTGTTTCAACAAGCGTCCATCCCGGAGCGCCAGGTCAAAACGATAAAGATCACGTACTGAACTATATATCCCCTTATCGCCTAGTGGCCCATCCTGAAAATTCTGTACTACCGACCTTCTCCAGACCTTGTCGTGCCCAATCACATTGGTAGGGATCTTGTCATAAACAGCTTTAGATAATGCAGCGGTGTTTGTCATTCCCGCAACATTGAAGACACTATCCTTCATATAGGTGGCATAATCCTGCTTCATCACTTTTTCAATAATCGCTCCTAACACCATAAAATTGGAATTATTATAGAAAAAACGGCCGCCGGGAGCACCATACCTATTGGGTTTAAATTCGGTGAGCATCTTCATCACATCTTGATTAGTCATGCCTTTCTTTCTATCGGGCCAATGTTTCTCCGAAAAGTATACATAGTTAGGCAGCCCCGAACGATGTGTCAACAACATTTTAACGGTAATGCCCGGATAGGGAAAGTCGGGATAAAAATCATTGATCGTCTGATCGAGACGCAGCTTTCCTGCCTCTACCAATTTCAGAACACCGACGGCGGTAAGCGGTTTGGAGACAGAAGCCAGTTCAAACTTGTCATCGATTTTTAAACTATCTCTCTTTAAATAGTTGGCCCAGCCGAAAGTATTCTGATAGAGAATTTTGCCATCTTTGGCAATAAGCACGTTTCCATTAAATGCAGATCGTGTATGCAGGTTTTTCATGAAAGCGTCGATCCTCTGATCCGCTTCCTGTGGATTGTAAACAAGTCTTGTACTGTCTATCTTTGCTTGCGCTATTGCGGCTTCTTTTTGCTTTTTCTCTTTTGAACTACAGGCGATTGTAGACGCCAACAAAAGAGCTACCATTCCCTTTAAAAAAAATAATTTCACGTAAGTATCTCCCGGATTTTCTATTTTCTGTTATATCTGCGCTCCCTCACTACTGCAGGAATGCTGTGTTTTATATCGACATTTAGTCGACCGCTACTGTCTTTGCTGATCAGAACGATCAGTTTTTTATCCCGATTCTCAACAAAGAATCCAGTCTCAGGATAATAATGCTAAAATGAAGAATTTAGTATAAAAAAACGAATTTTAGGGCAAAAAAAAGCCACTTTATTGCTAAAGTGGCCAATATTTGCTTGCCTGAGGAATTACGCCAATAATCTCACTGGATTTTCCACCAAAGCTTTTAAAGTCTGTAAAAACGCAGCACCTGTTGCACCATCCACTACACGGTGGTCACAACCTAGTGTTACTTTCATCACATTACCAGGTACCACAGCACCATTTTTTACAACAGGAACAGCTTGAATAGCTCCTACTGATAAGATGGCTCCATCCGGAGAGTTGATAATCGACGTAAATTCGTCAATACCAAACATACCTAAATTGGAAACAGTGAATGTAGATCCTTCCCAATCCGAAGGTTGCAATTTCTTCGCTTTCGCTTTCTGTGCGAAATCTTTCACCTCAGCAGAGATGTGAGATAAAGATTTGCCATCAGCAAAGCGAACGACAGGCACCAACAAACCATCTTCAACAGCCATTGCTACACCGATGTTAGTATGTTCGTTAAAGCGGATTTTATCTCCCTGCCAAGATGAGTTAACGGCAGGATGCTTTTTCAGGGCCACCGCCACTGCTTTCACAACGATATCATTAAATGAAACTTTTACCGGCGCTACCTCATTGATCTGAGCACGTGCAGCCATGGCATTGTCCATATCGATGGATACGGTCAGATAGAAATGTGGTGCTGTAAACAATGATTCAGACAAACGGCGTGCGATTGTTTTACGCATTTGGTTTACAGGTTTCTCCGTGTAACGTTCTTCGCCAACATAAGTAGGCAATGTGATCGCTTTGGTCTCACTAGCCGGAGCCTCAGCCGCTTTCGTTTCCGCCGGTTTAGCTGCAGCCGGAACGAAGGATTCGACATCTTTCTTAACGATGCGGCCACCATCTGCCGAGCCTTTGATATCACTCAAGTTGATGCCTTTTTCTTTTGCTATTTTACGCGCCAAAGGTGATGCTTTAACACGGGCGTCGTCATTTTGATCCGAAGAGGTAGATGCCGAAACAGAAGATTCTGCCACTGCTGCCTCTGCCTTCGGAGCTGCTGCTGTTTCTGCTTTTGCAGGAGCAGACTTTTGATTTAACAATGGAGTAATGTCAGTTCCAGCAGGGCCAACAATGGCGATAATGTCATTTACCTTCGCCGCCTGACCCGCTTCAACCCCAATATACAACAAGGTACCGTCTGCATAAGCAGTCACTTCCATTGTCGCTTTATCCGTTTCTACATCAGCAATAGCATCATCCGATTTGATGGTATCGCCAACTTTAAAATTCCATTGTGCGATCACACCTTCTTTCATGGTATCACTCAACAACGGCATTGTAATGACTGTACAGCCCAAGTCTTCCGGACTAACATTACTTGCTGACGCAGCATCTGCCCCCGCGACTTCCGCTGTTTTCTCTTCTGCAGCACTTTCCGGAGCCTTTTCTGCTGCTGCAGGAGCGCTATCATTCAGTAACGACTGGAAATCCTCACCTGGTTCTCCTAAAACAGCGATAACAGCATCAATTGCAACCGCCTCGCCTTCTTTAGGACCTATATATAAAAGAGTACCTTCTTGGTAAGACTCAAAGTCCATGGTGGCTTTATCTGTTTCGATTTCAGCTACCAAGTCACCAGAATTTACTTTATCACCGACTTTTTTGTGCCATTTAGCGATGACCCCTTCGGTCATTGTGTCGCTCATTTTCGGCATTCTTACTACTTCAGCCATTCTTTGTTATATTATCAAGTTAAAGAGTATTAATCTAAAATAAATGGATAGTCTTGTTGCACATATACATCTTTGTACAATTCGTCTGCTTCCGGATAAGGAGATTCTTCTGCAAATTTAACCGACTCCTCAACAACCTTTTTCACACCAGCTTCCACCTCAGCAAACCAAGCTTCATCGGCATAGTTGTTTTCCAAAATAGCATGTTTTGTCGACAATAAAGGATCGCGGTCTTTGTAGGCTTCCAGTTCTTCTTTGGTACGATACTTTGCAGGATCTGACATCGAGTGACCTTTATAACGATAAGTACGGATCTCAAGGAACGTCGGACCTTCTCCCGCACGTGCACGCTGTACGGCCTCATCCATCGCGTTGTGTACAGCAACCACATCCATACCGTCTACCGGAGCAGAAGGCATGTCAAAACCCAATCCCATTTTGTAGATGTCCTGCATGTTGGTCGTACGTTGTACAGAAGTACCCATAGCATAGCCGTTATTTTCACATACAAAAATTACCGGCAGCTTCCACAACATCGCCATATTAAGCGTTTCATTGAAGGCACCCTGACGTACAGCTCCATCTCCCATATAACAGATATTTACGTTATCTGTGCCCAAATATTTCTCGGCAAATGCAATCCCTGCACCCAATGGAATCTGACCACCGACAATACCGTGTCCACCCATGAATTTATGCTCTTTGGAAAAGAAGTGCATAGAACCTCCTTTGCCTTTTGAACAGCCTGTAATCTTTCCGAATAGCTCGGCCATACATGCATTTGCAGAAACGCCTTTTGCCAAAGCATGAGCGTGATCACGATAAGCAGTGATTAAAGAATCTTCAGGCCTGATCACAGACATCGTACCAGCGACCACAGCCTCCTGTCCTATGTACAAGTGACAGAAACCACGAATCTTTTGCTGTCCATAAAGTTGACCTGCTTTTTCTTCAAACTTACGCATAAGTAACATAGACTTATACCACTCCAAATATGTCTCTTTTGTTATAGGTGTTGAACTCATTTCAAAGTTTTGATTTTCTTACTATTCTAGACGACAAATCTAATAATTTTGGACGAATTTCCTTTGCCAAAAATCAATTTTATTTATACTTTAAGACACTTCTAAGACATTTGATTTAAAGTATATAGCAATTTGTAGCAAATAAATGAACGGCACAATCAAACAAATCAAAAACTTATGAAAATAAAAAAGCCAAAGGACATCATAATCATTTGGCTTAAACATTTTTATACAAACACTTTGCTATTGCAATTTTTGAATCAGCTCGCTTTCGGTCACTTGGATCTGCTCCCCACTTTCCATGTCTTTGAGCGACAGTTGCCCTGACTTAACTTCTTCATCTCCCACCAGTAATACATAGGGGATTCCCTTGGCATCCGCATAACCCATCTGCTTTTTCAGTTTTACCGGCGCAGCATAGAGCTCCGCAGCAATACCTTCTTGACGGAGCTTGTTCAGTAACGGCAATGTATGTACTTCCAGCCCTTTATCAAAATTGATAATCAATAGCTTGGTCGAGTCTGCCCGATTTTCTGGAAACAACTGCAGCTCTTCCAGCACATCATAAATACGATCGGCACCGAATGAAATCCCAGCTCCCGTGAGACCTTTCAAACCGAACATCCCCGTGAGATCATCATACCTTCCACCTCCGCCGATACTGCCCATGGCAACCTCGTTGGTCTTGACCTCAAAAATACAGCCGGTATAGTAGTTAAGCCCTCTGGCTAAGGTAATATCCAAATCAATGATACGGCTCAACAGTTCGGCATCTCCGCCCAATTTGGCAACATAGTCAAAGACCTCCTCAATTTCAGCCACCCCTTTTAATCCCGTAGAAGAATCTGCCAGTATTGATCTTAGTGCATCCAGCTTTTCTGTATTTGAACCTTCCAATAAAATGATCGGCTTTAGCACTTCCAGATCAGCTGCTGTAAATCCTCTTTCCAGCAATTCCTTATTCACGCCGTCCAATCCGATCTTATCCAGCTTATCAATCGCAACGGTCATATCTACGATAAGCTCAGGCCTCCCTATAATCTCTGCTATTCCCGACAGGATTTTCCGGTTATTGATTTTGATGTTGAAATCTTTTAATCCAAAGCGTTCGAATGCTTCCCTATAGATTAGGATAAACTCGGCTTCGTTCAATAAGCTTTCCGATCCTACCACATCGACATCACATTGATAAAATTCACGGTACCTTCCACGTTGTGGGCGGTCCGCACGCCATACCGGCTGTACCTGAAAACGCTTAAAGGGTAATGCGATATCATTTTGATGCATCACGACAAAACGCGCGAAGGGCACCGTAAGATCGTACCGCAATGCTTTTTCCGACAGGTGTGAAATGAGTTTATTGGAGTTTTTCTCCTGAAGAAGAGCGTCCGGAGCCTTTGCCAGATAGTCCCCCGAATTCAGAATTTTAAAGATTAGCTTATCCCCCTCATCGCCATATTTACCGGTTAGCGTGGTTAAGTTTTCAAATGAAGGAGTTTGTATTTCGTTGTAGCCATATTTTTTAAACACACGTTTCAGCGTGTCAAAAATATAGTTACGCCTGATCATTTCGGAAGGCGAAAAATCACGGGTTCCTTTCGCCAAAGAAGGTTTTACTGTTGCCATATCCGGCAAAGTTAATAAAAACCTTTATTCCACTTCCAGTATTTTTAGAAATTCGCAAGCTTTTTCAGCCGCGAGTTTTTCCGCAGACTTTTTATTGAAATCACGTCCCAGACCACATACCACACCATCCACCACAGCTTCGACGCTGAACATCTTGGATGATTCTCCCTCCGGATTATCCGTCTGCTGGAATACGATTTCCTTGCCGGTGTGCTGGCACCATTCAATTAAACGACTTTTGAAATTTGTCTCTGTCTGTTCCAGAAGCTGGATATCAACATGGGGTTTGATAATGCGGTTCAGCAAAAAGTTCTTGGTAAACGTATAGCCTTTATCCAGGTATACTGCACCGATAAGGGCTTCGAATGCATCCCCAAGTAACGACCCCTGTTTATTTGGGAAACTGATCATTCGCGCATCGAACTGGATCAGCTCGTTAAATCCCAATTTTCTCGAGAGCTGATTCAGATTGGCCCGGCTGACAATTTTGGAACGCATCTCAGTCAGAAAGCCTTCATCCTTATATGGATATTTTTTAAACAGCAATTCCGCGACAACAGATCCCAGAACGGCGTCACCCAGAAATTCCAGGCGCTCATTGCTATTCTTGGCTCCCTCCTTGATTGTCACAGCGACAGACTTGTGCCTGAACGCCATCTTATACAGATGTACATTCCCAGGAACAAATCCAAGCAGGTTTTTCAGTTTTCTAACGTATTCCCGGTCGGTTGAAATATATAACTTATATATCCTTGAAAAAGGCATCTTATCTAAAAATAAGGCGACAAGTCCTACTCAAAGAACCTGTCGCTAACTCATATGATCAAACCATGTTTGAAGGATCAAACATTAAGCTTTATATTTTTTTACAATGACGGTAGCATTGTGACCACCAAACCCAAATGTGTTGCTCAATGCCGCATTTACGGTACGTTTTTGCGCTTGGTTGAATGTAAAGTTCAATTTATTATCTATTTCCGGATCGTCCGTAAAATGGTTTATTGTCGGTGGCACAATATCATTCTGTACCGCCAAAATAGAGGCGATTGCTTCAATAGCACCCGCAGCTCCCAAAAGGTGTCCGGTCATTGATTTCGTCGAACTGATATTCAATTTGTAAGCATGCTCACCAAACAGATCGACAATAGCTTTAGTTTCGCTAATATCGCCTACTGGCGTAGAAGTACCATGCACATTGATATAGTCAATATCTGAGAAATTCAGACTTGCATCATTGACAGCCATTGTCATGGCCAGTTTGGCACCCAAACCTTCCGGATGCGAAGCTGTAATATGATGTGCATCAGCACTCATGCCGCCCCCGGCGATTTCAGCATAGATCTTCGCTCCTCTGGCCAAGGCGTGTTCTAAACTTTCTAGAATCAAAGCGCCAGAACCTTCTCCCGAAACGAAGCCATCTCTGTCCTTATCAAAAGGGCGAGACGCTGTTTTAGGATCATCATTTCTTGTTGACAAGGCATGCATGGCATTGAAGCCGCCAATACCCGCCTCATTTACCGTTGCTTCCGAACCCCCTGTAACAATTACGTCAGCTTTTCCCAATCGGATATAGTTAAAAGCATCAATCATGGCGTTGGTTGCAGATGCGCAGGCAGACACTGCCGAAAAGTTGGGGCCACGAAGACCATGGCGCATAGAAATATGTCCAGGAGCAATATCAACAAGCATCTTGGGAATAAAAAAAGGATTGAAACGCGGTGTTCCATCCCCTTTGGCAAAGTTGGCAACCTCTTCCGTAAAAGTGGTCAGCCCCCCAATTCCCGAGCCCCAGATTACTCCAATACGATTGGTATCTAATTTTTCAAAATCTAAGCCAGCATCTTTGATTGCCTCATCAGTAGAAGCAATCGCATACTGTACAAAAGGATCGACTTTACGAGCTTCCTTACGATCCATAAAATCATGTGGATCAAACCCCTTTACCTCACACGCAAACTGAGTTTTAAATTTTGACGCATCAAAATGCGTAATAGGAGCAGCTCCGCTTACACCATTTATTAATGCCTCCCAGTAAGCCGGGACAGTATTACCAATTGGTGTAAGGGCGCCTAATCCTGTTACTACTACTCTTTTAAGCTCCATTTATTACGATTAGCCTAATTAAATTAGTTAGTTAACGTTTTTTTCTAAATAAGCGATTGCTTGACCAACAGTACCAATAGTCTCTGCTTGATCATCAGGAATAGCAACGTTGAATTCTTTTTCAAACTCCATGATCAACTCAACAGTGTCAAGTGAATCAGCACCTAAATCATTAGTGAATGAAGCTTCTGGTGTTACTTCGTTTTCGTCAACACCTAATTTTTCAACGATAATTGCTTTTACTCTTGAAGCGATATCTGACATGATTTTATAGTTTAATTGTTTAATAAATCTGTGCAAAGAAAAATAAATTTCATCAAAATTCAAACCTAAATTGATATTTAGATGAAAGTCACCATGTTAGGCAACGGAACTTATTCGCATCTTATACTAGCTAACCCACTCTATATTAACTTAGTTCAAGTATAACAAAAATTATTTTGTATTCCAAACACTCAGCTAATTAACTCAATTTTTACACAAAAAGTATATTCCGGCCTTAAAATAATTAGTACCTTCGTTAGCACAGAAACGAATAAAATTAACAATAAAGTGGTCAATAAGTTAGTAGCACGGTTAGATATGGATATGGACGAAGAACTGGATTTTATCCTGCTTGCCATCACTTGCCCGCTTAAAGATTACCGCCTCTGCCACTTCATAAATAAAGAGACGACCCTCAACTTTTCAAGAGGAAAAGAAAGCAAGTACGATCACGACGGCCGTCCTAAAAATAAATCCGAAGAGGAGCTGGAATACCATATCATCTTTGATGCCAAGAAAAAAATAAGCTACCATTTTACAGCCTTTCATTATCTTAGTCCCGACTCGGATACAGAATATTTTCTGATCAACAACAAAAGCATCGAGGGGACCTTTTTAATTCCTGAAAATCCCAATTTTGATTTCTTCATCATTATCAAGAATTATATCTGCGAAGAGGATGTGGAACATATAATCAAAAGGATCAGCAAATTACCGGAAGTCGTCATTGCAAAAGAAATATCGCCAAAAATATTGAAATCTAAAGAAAATCTCATATTTTAGCCGACCGTAGGTTAGTGTAGCAAATACACCCACCTTAAATCTAAATGAATTCGATTTAGTTTATGACAAGACACAACAATACAGCCTGCTGTTTGTTGTGATAAATGAAGAACATTAAAAAATACAAGATAACAGATGGAAAAAGTTCAAAAAAGGACTAAAATTGTCGCAACATTAGGCCCTGCTTCGGCAGACAAACAAGTTTTGACCAACATGATTGCTAAAGGGGTTGATGTGTGCCGGTTGAATTTCTCTCATGGCAGCCAGGAAGATCACCTTAAGGTAATCGAAACTATAAATGCAATTAACAGCGAAACCGGATTCAATGTGGCCATCTTAGCCGATTTACAAGGTCCCAAGATCAGAATCGGAAAAATGAAAGAAGGAGGCGCAATCCTCGTTAACGGTGCAAAAGTCGAAATTACGACCCATGAACTCATCGGAGACGAAAATAGGATCTACATTACATATGAGAACTTTCCAAACGATGTTGAAGCCAACGAAATCATATTACTTGATGACGGAAAACTTCAACTTCGTGTTTTAGAGACCAACCATAAAGATGCCGTGACCTGCGAAGTTGTGCACGGCGGCGTGTTAACATCCCGTAAAGGCGTAAATCTACCAAATACCAAAGTATCTATCCCCTCATTGACAGAAGAAGATTTAGACAATTTAAATTTTGCTCTGGACCATGGCGCTGACTGGATCGCAATGTCGTTTGTACGTTCGGCCGATGATATCGCCCAATGTAAAAAAATCATCGAAGCGAAAGGAAGCCATGCCCGCGTAATCGCCAAAATCGAAAAACCTGAAGCCATCGAAAATATTGATGCCATTATTGAAGCTACCGACGCGGTGATGGTGGCACGTGGAGATTTAGGGGTTGAACTTCCAATGGAAGAAGTGCCGGGACTGCAAAAAATCATCGTTCAAAAATGTAGAGATCTGTCTAAACCTGTTATCATCGCAACCCAGATGCTTGAAAGCATGATCACAACGCCACGTCCTACACGTGCCGAAGTGAATGATGTGGCCAATTCTGTATTGGACGGAGCAGATGCTGTCATGTTGAGTGGCGAGACTTCCGTTGGCGAATTCCCTGAAATTGTCATCGAAACCATGAGCAAAATCATTATTCACGTGGAACAAACATCTTATCCATATTATAATGAGAAAGTTAGTGAGATCCACGACGGTACCCTGATTCCTGATGCAATTTGCGCTTCATCGGTATACCTGGCACAGAAAACTGACGCTTCTGCAATCGCGGTACTGACTTCTTCTGGTGCGACGGCATTTGAGATCGCCAGCTACAGACCCAATGTGGATATCCTGGTATTCACAGGCACACAGAAATTACTGAAACAACTCAGCTTATTATGGGGTGTCAAGACATTTATCTACGATAAATTCGAAAGCACTGACGGTTCCATCCATGACGTGAATAAGTTTATCGTAAAAAACAACTATGTCAAACCGGGCTCTATTATTATCAATACAGCCTCTACACCACTGATCGAAAAAGGCAAAACAAACACCATCCGTGTTTCCCAGCTGTAATGAAACAGCAATTGAAATAAAAAACGGGGTTCTTGAATTCAAGAACCCCGTTTTTTATTTCTTCGGATAAAGGGAATCTATCTTTAATTTAAAATCCTTGACTTTTACAGAATCTCCCAGCATCCTGTACCGGAGGGTATCTACCCTATTCTTCCTTCTGGGTATCCTGCCCGTTCCCGGCATCGGAGCGAGACTATCCACATTTTTGAACTTTTTTACCGGCATCTTATATTTTGCCGAACTGGTATCCAGGCCGAGAACCGGCATTTTTGACGGTCTATCCTGCAGCAACGGGCGCTGCTCTTTCAATTTCACCTGACCGAAGGCTATTCCGGCTATAAAAGATAATGCCAATGACAATACATAACTTTTCATAACACAACCTATTTTTAATCACTAATTTACAACAATCAGAACCCAAAAATAAACTTATTGCTGTTAAACATTGTTAAAACCGCGTTAAAACAAGTAAGCATCTTTATATTTGTAACAAAGCTCTCATCAGCCGGAAAAAGAAAAATTTAAATGAAAAAAAATAGTATTGTATTGATCATTGGACTGATGTCGCTAGCCCTCGTCGGAGTGCTGGCTATGCAATTCTATTTTCTGCGGGACTCCTACCGTCAAAAGTCCCAGCTTTTTGACGAATCCGTCAATGCGGCCTTAACCGCTGTTGCCGGCAAACTCGAAAGACGGGAAGTCGTGGACTTTGCAAAAGTGCAGCAAGAGCGTAATATCGAAAAATCCAAACGGGAACAGGCGAAACAGCAACTTTTGGCCGAACAGGTAGAAATACAATATAAGATTGAACGTCTGAAAAGCAAGCAACATGCGATATATGCCAAGTATAAAGAACAGGAGGATCAACTACGTGCCTTATATCCCAATGTGATCGAAATCAAAAATTCGTTTTACGAAACCTATATCAAAAGACCCGAATATCAGAAATATATCAAATTCTCGGTCTCTAATGAGCTAACCGATGATAATCTTGTACAAGCTTTTATTGTACTGAATGCTTCAAAGGTTGACAATCCGGTCGAAGGAAAAGATGACAGCACCCGTTTTGTGATTCCATTGATTGATCCAATGGCTAATCTACAGACAAAATTCAGGGTGGCCACATTACCGCCCAAAGAAGATTCGAAACTTTCAAAAACCATCTCTGACCTAGAGAAAAGACTGGATTTTCTGAACAGACAAAACTCTTGGCAGGTTTTCAATGTCTATGACTCCGTGGCCATGCTGGGAGGCAAAAAGGCAGACTATATCGAGGACGTCGCCATCGGAATGGAGCTGGCAAACAGACCACTGAAAGACAGGATCAACATCATTACTGTCCAGGACCTTTTGAAGGATGAATTGGCGCAGCGTGACATCAAAGTCCCCTTTAATATTGAGATTTGGAGCACAACCAATATTTTACTGACCAACATTCTGAACGAAGCTACGTTAAACAACTCGAAGAATACCACCAAATACTCGACCCCTTTATTTAAAGGGGATATCGGTGCAGCACCGGGCAAACTTACAATCTATTTTCCCAACAAAAAGGCCATTATCGCAGACAACATGGGCTATCTGCTGCTGCCAATGCTTGCATTATTGTTCTTGTTAGTCGGCTGTTTTGCCTATACGCTCATTATCATTTTTAGGCAGAAGAAAGTATCCGAAATGAAAACGGACTTCATCAACAACATGACTCACGAGTTTAAAACACCTGTAGCTACGATCATGATTGCAAGTGAATCGCTCAAAGATCCGGATATTAATGCGGATCACAACCGCGTGCAAAAACTGGCCAATATCATTTACGACGAAAACGTACGTCTGGGCAACCATATCGAGCGGGTACTTGATCTGGCGAGGCTGGAAAAGGAGACCCTGAAACTTAACCGCGAAGATGTACATATCAATGATCTTGTCTCCGCGGTCACGGATAGCATGCAATTGCGGATGCAGAATATCGGCGGAAAATTCAGCATCGACCTGGCCGCCACAAAAGATCTCGTCGTAGGGGACGAGCTGCATTTTTCGAATGTATTCTACAACCTTTTGGACAATGCGATTAAATACAGCAAAGGCAACCTGCACGTCCAGATTAATTCCAAAAATACAGGGGACAGCATTGTTGTCACGATCACGGATAACGGGATCGGCATGAGCCGCGACCATCTGCAAAAGATTTTTGACCAGTTTTACCGCATCCCCACAGGGAATGTTCATAACGTTAAAGGTTTTGGTTTGGGACTGAGCTATGTTCAGGATATTTTAAGAAGACTCAACGGCAGGATTACCGTAAAAAGTGAGAAAGACAAAGGCACGACCTTTGAAGTAATTTTGCCCTTAAAAAAATAACACGTTCCTTTTTTGTATATTCAAGGAACATTAGTGAAAATTAATAGATTCATTATGCAAAAGATATTATTAGCAGAAGATGATCCCAATTTGGGGGATCTTTTAAAGGATTATCTCGAATTAAAGGGAAAGTTTGATGTTACGCTCTGCACTGATGGAGATGAAGCTGTTTCCCAGTTCAAAAAGAACGATTATGACTTATGCATTTTTGATGTCATGATGCCCAAAAAGGATGGCTTTACCGTCGGGCGTGAAATCCGTAAAATAAACAGTACCGTACCGATCATCTTCGCCACTGCCAAAGGCATGATGGAAGATAAAACCGAAGCCTTTGAACTGGGCGGCGATGACTATATTACCAAACCATTCCGTGTGGAGGAACTCTTGCTGCGTATTAATGCCCTGCTGAAACGTAGCGTAAGAGACAAAGAAGAAGAGATCGTCGCTGACAAATTTGAAATAGGAGACTACTACTTTGATTATACCAGCCAGCAGATTTCTTACAAAGGTCAGACACAGAAGCTATCTACAAAAGAGGCCGAATTGCTACGCTTGCTTTGCCTGAAGAAGAATGATGTATTGACCCGTGAAGAGGCACTGTTAAAAATATGGCACGACGACAACTATTTTACCGGAAGAAGCATGGATGTATTTCTCAGCAAATTACGCAAATATCTGAAGGAAGATAGTAAAGTAGAAATTGTCAATGTGCATGGAAAGGGCTATAAGCTGCTGGTCAGCTAAAACAAGGGCAGATGGAGACAGTAATAGGTCTCCATCCGCTGTTTTAATGAAAAGAAGAAAATAAAACATTTTTATCTTTAGCAGATTATAAAAAATAAATGCGCTTTTATAAAAAATTTGCATATCAGAAATAAATGTTCTAACTTAGCCTCGCTTATAGAGAAAGGCAGAGGGAATAGACCCGATGAAGCCTTAGCAACCTGTCTCTTGACAAGGTGCTAAATTCTACCCTACTTAACATGGGAATGATAAGCCGAAGTCACCGAATTCTAGTGTGTCCTTCTCTCTAGCAAGAAATATAGTTGAAAAGAAACATTAAAAACATCATTATGTTATTGACTAACAATTTAGGTTACCCGCGTGTGGGCGCATTCCGCGAATTGAAAAAAGCCAATGAAGCCTATTGGGCTAAAAAATCTTCTGTTGAGGAATTATTGGAGGCAGCAAAAAAAATTCGTGAGGGCAATTGGAAAACGCAAAAAGATGCTGGAATAGATTTAATTCCTTCTAACGACTTTTCTTTTTATGATCAGGTCCTGGACTTAAGCCTTACGGTAGGTGCAATTCCAGCCCGATACCACTCACTATTGAGCAAGGTAGATAATAATTACAGCTTAGATTTATATTTTGCTATGGCTCGTGGTTTCCAGCAAGATGGAATCGACGTGACTGCCATGGAAATGACTAAGTGGTTGGATACCAACTACCACTACATGGTGCCTGAATTCACCAAGGACCAACAATTCAAGTTGACTTCTGAAAAATTCCTGAATGAATATAACGAAGCCAGGTCGTTGGGCATCGAAACGAAACCAGTTTTATTGGGCCCGATCACTTACCTATTGATCGGTAAAGAGAAAGAAGCTGGATTCGACCGCATCGACCTATTGGACAGATTAATTCCTGTATACGAACAGATCTTAGCTAAATTGGCTGAGGCCGGTGCGCAATACGTTCAGATTGATGAGCCATTCCTTGCATTGGATTTGGATGCAAAAGTAAAAGCACTGTATCAGCCTACTTTTGAGAAGCTGGCAGCTGCAGCCAAAAACATTAAATTGATCGCGACAACTTATTTCGAAGCCTTAAAAGACAATGAGGATATCGCTGTCAATTTGCCAGTTCATGCCTTGCATTTGGATCTGGTACGCGGCGAAAATCAGCTGGATACCGTATTACCAAAAGTACCTGCCTCTCTAACCCTATCTTTGGGTATTGTAGAAGGGCGTAACATCTGGAAAAACGACTATGAAAAATCGTTGGTTAAAATCAAACAGGCCGTAGATGCTCTGGGCAAAGACCGCATCTGGATCGCGCCATCATCGTCACTACTGCATGTTCCGTTCGACCTGGACAACGAACACAACGAGCAGTCATTACCGGCTGAGGTGAAAAACTGGCTGGCTTTCGCAAAACAAAAATTAGCCGAAGTAAAAGACCTTGCTGTATTGGCAGATGGTGAAGTAGACGCTGCGACCGCAGAACGCTTTGAAGCAAACAAAGCTGCTGCCGAAAGCCGCCGTACTTCCCCATTGATCCATAGACCCGAAGTAAAAGAACGCACCAACAATATCACCGATGACGATGCAAAACGTACATCACCATTCGCTGTACGTAAAGCTGCACAACAGGCTAAATTTAACTTACCTGCATTTCCAACGACGACAATCGGTTCTTTCCCACAGACAAAAGATGTGCGCAAATGGAGAGCAGACTTGAAAAAAGGCGTTATAACGCAAGAAGAATACGATAAAGCAATCGCAGAGGAAACAGAAAATACAATCCGTCTGCAGGAGCAATTGGACATCGATGTATTGGTGCACGGCGAATTCGAACGTAACGACATGGTCGAGTACTTCGGCGAACAGCTGGCTGGATATGCGTTCACGCAAAATGGCTGGGTGCAGTCATACGGCTCGCGTTGTGTAAAACCACCGATTATCTACGGAGATGTGTACCGTCCAAAAGATATGACCGTACGTTGGTCATCCTATGCACAGTCCTTGACAAACCGCCCTGTAAAGGGAATGTTGACCGGTCCTGTAACGATTCTACAATGGTCTTTTGTACGTAACGATCAACCTCGTTCAACGACGACTTACCAAATCGCGCTGGCCATTCTGGACGAAGTACAAGCATTGGAAAAAGCAGGTATCAAGATTATTCAGATTGACGAGCCTGCAATCCGTGAAGGGTTGCCATTGCGCAAAGCTGACCAAAAAGACTACCTCAACTGGGCAGTACGTGCGTTTCGTGTATCTTCATCCAACGTTGCCGATGATACACAGATCCATACACACATGTGCTATTCAGAGTTCAATAATGTGATTGAAGACATCGCTGCTATGGATGCCGACGTCATCACAATTGAAACTTCACGTTCACAGATGAAACTATTGAATGCTTTCGCCGGAGATTTCAAATATCCAAATGATATTGGCCCAGGCGTTTACGACATCCACTCTCCACGTGTACCGAGCAAAGACGAGATGGTAGACCTATTGCGTAAAGCAAAAGCGGTCGTTCCAGCTGAACAACTTTGGGTCAATCCTGACTGTGGACTGAAAACTCGCGCATGGCCAGAAACCAAAGCAGCTTTAGAGTCTATGGTTGAAGCAGCAAAAACTTTAAGAGCCGAATAATTCTTAAACTATATCGTAAGAGCCCAAGGTGAGATCCATCTTGGGCTTTTTATTGCAACCTATTTGACATCTACTTCTGCATACCCTGTTTACCTTTAATGCGTTCTTCTATGGACATCGAACTTGAAGGCAAATTGAGATCGACATTTTCGAGTTTTGCCATCGTTAACGCTTTCAGCACTTCTTTATACTTCTTCAATTTTTCAAACATCAACACTTTCTTGGTCCAGGCCTACGTCAAAGAAGTTCCCGGAAGCTTCAAAGCAAATTTGATCGTTTTCCTTGCGGCCTCCTATCTCCCCTATCAATCAATGTCTGAATGAATTAAGGGTATACTTCCACGGCCTGTACATTATGCCCACTCCAACACTCTTCTTTGAGGACGAAATTGGATTTCAATTAGCGCAAACCTATTGTTCCGATTGTTAAGTTAATACAACAGCTTGTTGAATTGCAAATATTTGATCTTTGCAATTCAACAAAAATACTGATTACTAATCAGTTACAGCAACCTCTTATTATTGGCGTATTATTGTCATATCGTTTTTTTTTAAATTATGAAGCTTTTAACCATTTTCGCCATATGGAAAGTCAAACAATAAATCAGCTCATCAAACAATCAAGAAAGAACAAAGGACTGACACAACAAGAACTTGCAGATCAAGCGGGTTTATCATTAAGAACTGTACAGCGAATCGAAAAAGGAACAGAAGAGATCAGCGGTTTCAGTTTAAGACAAGTCAGTCAGGTATTAGATATTCCTTTAGAACAACTCATTATGCCAAATGTAAATCAAATCAGTATCGACAAAAACCAAAGAGGGAGTATAAAAGCGCTTTATTTAGCTTCTCTAACTTTTTTAATCAACCCATTGCTAGGATTACTCGTCCCAGCAATTCTTGGTTATACCAAACAAAATAAAGACGCACTATATAGTAAGCATCTACGCAAAATAATTACTATACATGCTTCGGGTCTTTTACTTCTTGGAAGTTTCCTGGGTTATATCCTCATTTCAGATTTTCTTGGAATTAAGTTACCCGCTTCTATCACTTATATCTTCGACAGCTGGATTTTTCTCTTAATACCAGTTCTATACTATGCAGTTATCCTCGTATTTACCATCATAAGTTATTTCCGAGTCAAATCGACTGTCCCTAAAACAATTCCGGAGTAGCCATTTTCAAAAAATGGCAGCTTACATCGGCTTTTTCCGGACGAGCAGAATCCAGTTGTTTTCCAATATCAGATAGCCCATTTCATATATAAAATTGTATACCTGTCCTTTGGAATTGACATAGGTATGGGTATGAAACTTAAAATCAAACCCCTTGCGTTTTAACTTTTCCTGCTGAACCTTTACCATCCCCTCCCCGTTCAGCGTCTCCAAAAGAATTCGGCGGTTTTTACGCAGTATATTATTGACATTACGGACTAGGTTAGTCTGGTCACTATTCAGCTTATTGTTATACGCGTTGCGGCAGGAATCATCGCAAAAGCGTTTATCGGATCTCCCTCGTACAGTTTGCCCGCATTCCAAACAAGTTCTTTCCATCGGATTCATTATAAAAATAAACGACAACAAACGGTTACAATCGACTACAGTCGAATACAAATGGTAAATAGACGGCTATTGTTTCATTCGCTTTTCATCTTTGTTCAGGGTCTTTTCACATGTAGAGAAGACAATGACTTTTAACTAAAATTAAGAATTATCGCAAACATTTAAAAATCAAAGCTATGAGTACATTAAGAAACAAAGTACAGTTAATTGGTCATTTAGGAAATGATCCTGTCATCAAAACCACGACTACGGGGACAAGTTATTCGATTCTGCGTCTTGCCACCAACGACCTTTTCAAGAACAAAGCCGGTGAGTGGGTGGAAGAAGTACAGTGGCACACACTCGTCGTCTGGGGCAACCAGAATAATACCATCGAAAAAAAATGTAGCCGTGGGACTAAATTAATGGTCGAAGGCAAACTTACCTATCGGCAATATGAGAACGCTGACGGCCTTAAACAATATGTAACAGAAATAAAGGTAGACAGTTTCCTGATCTTGTCCGAGCGAAATTCTCCAAAAGACGATCTGCCTGCGCCAGAAGAACAAGAAGAGGATCCATTACCCTTCTAGCTTACGTGTTCAAACAAGAAGCAGGAATGTATCTTATTCCTGCTTCTTCGTCATCGCAGTGATTTTAGCCCAATTGGCCACCATCCGGTTTCTCTTGCCAGTACGTCGCCCCCAGATTTAAGCAGACCTGCATCACCAATGAATACGGCACAAGAAGGACGCTCCCATATAGCGTGCTGATTAGACACGTTCAAATTTTCCGTATAGCTTCCAGAAGTAAGCCTTCTCTGCCAACACAAAGTCTACTTTTTTCCAGGCATTCAATACCAAACTGATCTCCTTCTCTTCAAGAAGGTACTTCCCTATAAAAAATTCACTAGACGAAAAATAAAGACCGAAACCGTCATGAAGCGTATGCAGAAGTTCAATATCAACTTCCTCAAAAAACAAAACAGATTGTGCATTCGCTTTAAAATCACCCGGAGCAGGAATGGTATCGACAAACTCCACGGCCATGAAGCGACTTCTGCTTTGTAATGGAAATTCAATGACCGGTAGTTCACTCAGCCTGGTGAGGTAACTGTATACATCCAGTAGATTTTCCCGTTGCAACAACGGAACGTGCACCAGCCGCTTTGTACTTGCCATAGAAATTTCCGGCTGAAAATAATCGTTAAAATTCAGAATCTCGTTGACCGATAAATTTTTCTCAATGAGATGCTGCACAGGAATGCCAAAATAATTTGCAATCTTCAAAACAATTTCAATCTTCGGTTCAGCACGCATCTCTTCGTAAGATGAAATATTCCCCCTAGTAAGGTTAAAAATATCCCCAAAGGCCTGCTGACTCAATCCCTTCACTTTTCTCAGCTTCTTAATATTGTTCCCGACGTTACTCATTTTAAAAAAAAATTAATTTTTTCTTGCAAAATATTTTTGCA
The DNA here is from genome assembly GCF_026191775.1 of Sphingobacterium sp. InxBP1. Lineage (NCBI taxonomy): Bacteria > Pseudomonadati > Bacteroidota > Sphingobacteriia > Sphingobacteriales > Sphingobacteriaceae > Sphingobacterium > Sphingobacterium sp. InxBP1. The sequence continues at coordinate 136,229 of NZ_JAINDX010000039.1, forward strand.
ATTCACTATCTTTATGCAAAGAATATGTGCAATATATAAAAAACTTGATTATGTACTTCTCAAAAATTGAAAATTATATCGCCAATATAGGTTATCACATTACCCATAAGGACGAAAAAGAAGGTGTATTTGTTATCGAAAATGAAGATGACGGCATCCGCAATCTTATTGTCGGGATTGCACAACCCATCATCATATTTGAGCAGTATCTTTTTACCATAACCAACGAAAATATTGACATGTTCAAATCCCTGCTGATTAAGAATAGAGATATTATCCACGGCGGATTTGCGTTAACAGAGGATGGCCGGAAAGTGATATTCCGGTACACTTTACAAATACACAATCTAGATCAGAATGAATTCGATGCGGCCATTAATTCGCTAAGTCTTTTGATCAGCGAATATTACAATCAATTAATAAGTTTTTCAAAATTATAGAATAATGAATATTTTTAAGAGAATTTTCAGAATCGGTCAGGCCGAAATCCACGCTGTAGTGGACAAAATGGAAGACCCCATCAAGATGACGGAACAGGGTATCCGTGAAATGAAAGAAGACCTGGAACAATCACTGGAGGCTTATGCAAAAGTAAAAGCCTTGGCGATACGTACCCAGAACAATGGTGAAAAGAAAAAAGAAGAAGCGAATGCGTTCGAAGATAAAGCCATATTGTTGTTGAAGAAAGCCCAGAATGGAGAGCTTACAGCCGATAAAGCAGAAGGCTTAGCAAAGGAGGCTCTATTACTGAAAAAACAATTATTGATCGAAGCAGCTGAATTGGAAAAACAGGCAGCCATACACCAGAGCTCTGCAGAAGAACTGCACAAAAATGTAGATATCCTCAAATTCAACATCACCAAGTGGGAAAATGAGTTATCGACGTTAAAGGCTAGAGTGAAAGTTTCCAACGCGGCCAAAATGGTCAATCGTCAACTGGCCAATATCGATTCTAATAGCACCATCTCTATGCTCGAACGCATGAAAGAGAAGGTGGAAGAAGACGAAGCACTGGCCAAAGCCTACGGAGAGATCGCGGCAGGCAACAAAAGCAAAATCGATGAAATTAATGAGACTATCGGCGGCTCGGATACCGTCAATAATGAGCTTGAAGAGTTAAAGAAAAAATTAGATAACGATGAAAAAATTTGAATATAAAACTGTCAAGATAGAGCCAACAGGTTTTTGGGGAACCAAGCTGGAGCCAGAAATGATAGATAAGATCTTGAATGACCTGGGCAACCAAGGCTGGGAATTAATTGCCATGCAAGACCTCGAGGTCAATGGCAACTCATGGTCCTTCCACTACACATTCAAAAGAGAGAAAATCTAATAAAATAATACTATGGCAGAACTAATCAATATCTTATTCAACCCATTGTCAAATGGAATTATGACTGTCCTTACCGGGCTGTCCGTAGTGTATTGGTTATTTATGTTCTTAATGGGCGATGGTGTGCATCTATTTGACGCGGATGCGGATATAGATGTACACCCTACTCCGGATGTTGCGGACGTTGACGGTTCCCATGAGGCGGACGGACCGGATCAGGCTCATCAGCAGCACGGTCATGCTGACAGCCACAGCGAGCCCGGCTTTTTCGCCAAAGCAATGGATTACATCAATGTAGGAAAAGTACCCATCATGCTGATCGTCACCCTCTTTAAGTTTGTAGGATGGGTGATCACAATCTTGTCATCATTATTTATCGATGTCGCCTCCTGGGGCATAAAGTCCGTTCTGATCCTGATACCTGTATTTATCATCACTTTTATCCTGATGCATTTTCTTACCAAACCGCTAGCAAGAATGTTTAAAAATATCGGGTACAATGGCGAAGAAAGCCATGACTTTCTCGGCCGCATGGGTAAAATGCGTGCCAGTATTGAAGGTAAAAAAATTGGCTCAGCCGAATTTATCATCCAGCAAGATCCGATCCGCCTGAATGTCGTCAGTCACAATGGAGATAAAATCAGCTATGGAGACGATGTCATCATCGTTGATGAATCCAAAGACAAGAAGTATTATTATGTTACCAAAGAAATCACTATAGAAAATATTTGATGCTTGTGCATTTGTTCCTTCGCAATAATCTTAAATCTAAATAAATACTAATCATATGCTATATCAACCTCTTTTATTTTTGAGCGGCCTGAACGGAATAATCCTTCTGATCGTCGGGCTTGCTGTCTTTTTGATTTTTGCATTCTTCGTCGTACTGAGTGCATTTTATAAAAAAATACCGCAGGGCAAGGCAATCGTACGGACCGGGGTCGGCGGCACTAAAGTCGCCTTCAACAAAGGAATGTATGTGGTGCCTGTCTTCCACAAGATGGAAATCATGGATATCTCGATCAAAAAAATCGAGATCGCCCGTATGCAGGGTGAAGGCTTGATCTGCAAAGACAATATCCGTGCGGATATTAAGGTAGCTTTCTTTGTCCGAGTCAATAAGAACGTGGATGATGTGGTCAATGTCGCGCAAAATCTCGGATGTGACCGCGCCAGCGAGCCCGAAACCCTAAAGAATATTTTTGAATCCAAATTTTCTGAAGCACTGAAAACCGTCGGTAAAAAGTTTGATTTTATCGAACTATATGAAGCCCGTCGAGAGTTCCGCGACGAAATCCTGGACATCATCGGCACTGACCTCAATGGTTATATATTGGACGACTGTGCCATTGATTACCTCGAACAGACAGATATTGAACACCTCAACCCAAACAATATTTTGGATAGTGAAGGTATCAAAAAAATCACCGAACTGACAGCAAAGCAAAATATCAATGCCAATTTTATCCGCCGTGATGAGGAAAAACTGATCAAGAAACAGAATGTTGAAGCCCGCGAAGCTATTTTGGAACTGGACCGCCAGCTTGCTGAGAAAGAGGAAAAGCAAAAGCGAGAAATTGACAACATTCGAGCACGCGAAGAAGCGGAAATCGCCAAGGTCCGCGAAGAAGAACGCTTAAAATATGAAAGTGTGCGTATCGCGACAGAAGAACAGCTCGCCGTGCAGGAAGAAAACAAATTGCGACAGATCATTATTGCTGAGAAAAATAAACAGCGAACCGCCGCTGTCGAAACAGAACGCGTGGAAAAAGACCGTGCTTTGGAACAGACAGAACGGGAACGGATTGTTACCTTGGCACAGATCGACAAAGAGCGTTCGATTGAAACGGAGAAAAAAAGTATCCAGAACGTGATCAAAGAACGTGTGCAACTGGAGAAAGGTGTTATCGAAGAACAACAAGGTGTCAGAGATATTGAGGTGTTCCGCGAGGTAGAACGTAAGAAACAAGCCGGCGTGATTGCAGCATCGCAAGAAGCCGAAGAAAAATTAATCTCTACTGTAAAAGCAGCCGAAGCCGCGAAGATTGCTGCTGAACAAGAAGCTGAGAAGAAAGTAATTGACGCTGAAGCTGCGCGTAAAATTGCCGAAAAGCGGGCTCAGGAACTATTGATTGATGCCGAGGCGAAAAAAGAAGCTTCACTCAAAGAAGCCGAAAGCCGAAAAATTATAGCCGAAGCTCAAGCGAAAGAAGAAGCAGCCTTAGGTCTATCAGAAGCCGAAGTAATGGTTGCAAAAGCGGAAGCCGAAGAGAAACAAGGCACCGTCGAAGCGGCTATCATCGAGAAAAAAGCGGAAGCTATGCGCAAAGAAGGCTTAGCTCAGGCAGAAGTTGTCCGTGAAAAGGCACTAGCAGAAGCAAAAGGAATAGAAGAAAAAGCCGAAGCCATGAAAAAACTCGATGGTGTGGGTAAAGATCACGAAGAGTTCAAACTGCAATTACAGAAAGAACGCGATATCGATCTTGCACAGATCAATATCCAGAAAGATATTGCCGCCGCACAGGCTGGCGTGCTGTCGGAAGCGCTCAAATCCGCCAAAATCGACATCGTCGGTGGCGAAACCCTGTTCTTCGAGAATATCGTCCGTCAAGTGTCCAACGCTAAGGGCTTCGATCAGCTGATCGACAACTCCAGACATGCGAGCGATATCAAGGCCGCACTGCTGGGGCCGGATGGAAAGGGCGACCTTGCCGACAAAGTCCGGGGGCTCGCTGATAAATATGGTATCTCTTCCAATGATATCAAAAACCTGACCGTCTCTGCTGCGCTGATTAAACTACAGCAGGCAGCTTCTGCGGCTGACAACAGCGAAGACACTGGATTTATCAATTCGCTATTCGGACTAGCGAAAAATCTGGGAATATCGAACAAAAAAATAGGTTCATAACCACCATGCATCAGTCATCCTGAGCCGGCGTATTCTTCAGAGCTCAGGATGACTTACAAAAATTCAGTTCCACCATGATTCGAATTTCGATTCTTTATGTCCTGCTAGTTATGCAGGTTTGCGTTACTCACGCACAGACTGTGCAGCAGCGGTTAGATTCATTGTTTCAGTCGCTCGACAAGGATGGCGAATTAAGCGGCGCATTTCTCGTAGTAGACAGCGGTAAAATTGTGTACGAACATTATACTGGCTTCGAAAACCCAGCAAAAACGGAAAAGATAACTAGCCATAGCCGCTTTGAACTGGCTTCGGTAAGCAAACAGTTTACAGCCATGGCCATTATGCAGCTGGAAGAGCTGGGCAAACTTTCGTATGAAGATGATATCACCCGGTACTTCCCGCAATTGAAATTTAAAAATGTACGGATTAAAAACCTATTGCGCCATACTGCTGGAATACCCGAGTTTCTGGGCTGGGATCCAAAGTGGATCGATACAAAGAAAATAAATACAAACCAGGATATTCTTAAGGTCATTGAGGCCAAAATTGACAGCACCGCGTTTAAACCGGGCGATCAATATGCTTATTCAAACACAAATTATGTCCTCCTGTCTCTGATCGTCGAAAAAGTCTCGGGACAGCCCTTTGCAGACTATATGCACCAGCATATATTTAAACCGGCAGGAATGAAAAGCACGTCCGTATTCTCTGCACGTTCGCACAAAGCAGACCTGAAAAACTATGCAAAAGGAATGGCCTACGACGCTAAAACTAAAAGTTTTAAATTGGTTGACAACATGGCCGGCTTCGGATATGTCAGCTATTTTGACGGTATCACTGGACCGTATGGTATTAGCAGTACCGCACAGGACCTGTTTAAATGGAATCAGGCCATTCAAAACAATGTGCTTTTAAAGCGCGATAACTTTCTGAAAGCCATTTCTATCGATACACTCAACAGCGGAAAGCCGATTAAAATGGGAGGTTTATACTACGGGTTTGGCTGGCTATTTACCGACAGTACCGACAACGCAAATAAGATGCACTTCCACACCGGCGGATACCCCGGCTACAAAAGCATTCTCGTTCGGGATTTTAAAAACCAACGTTATTTTATCGCGCTGCTGAATAAATGGAACACCATTGATGTCTATCCGCTCACGACAGGGGTCAATGCCTGCTTCCAGCACAAAAACGTGCCAAAAATAGAACGCGAACCGCTCAATGGGGCAACCACCCTGATGGACTTTCAAATAAAGCAGCTCCTGGGGACTTACGAATTTGCGCAGCAGCCCCAACTGAAATTTAAAATCACAGCCGATGAGCAAGGTAATCTATTTGCGCAGTTATCTGGCCAATCTGCCATTCAGGTGTATCCTAAAAATGACCTGGAACTATTTTATACCGTCGTGCAGGCCGAACTTAAATTCAGCAAGGACAATGACCAAGTTACAGCTCTGACGCTGTACCAAAATGGACAGGAGCTAAAATTCAACAAAGTTAAATAAGTCAGAACCAACTTATGCCAGAAGAAAACGTAATACAGCAGGCCGATTCCCTTGATCAGGGAGCATATGAGATTATCCGAAAGCGCCTACTTACACAGAAAGAGGAGCTATCGGCGCGGCTCCTGCAACTGAATGAGGCCCGTAAAGAAGTCTTTAATTCCACAAGCTTTATCCTCAAAGCAAACCAGCGCATCAGCACGGAAAACAACTGTGTCGCACGCGGTATTTTAGCACTGGACAAACTATGCATATTTGGTTATAACGTTCACTTCGGTTTACGCACCGAAATTAAGCTAGAAGACGTCTTCAGCATTTATAGCTTTGAGAATAATCAGTTTGTGCCGCAACCGCTTGATCTCATCAACGACGCAAGTTTCATCGCAGACTATCAAAATCTTTATAAATATTACCGGGACTCTATTTTTTCCAGGTTTCGCCGAACGGAAAACTATTTGTACATGATCTTCCAGACCAGCAAAAATGCGGCTGATCTCAAGGCATTCAAATGGCTGATCAAGGATGGGAAACTACAATATCAGGACGATCGCAGCATACACGAGGTCAAGTTGCCCAATCAGTTTGAGTTTGACTGGACAAAAACGACACTCGAAGATCGCCGGCTTGGCAAATATCCCCATATCTCGATCATGGACAAAATCTTTATCGAAGCCATCAACGGGGATATCACTTTTAAGATCGAAAACAATACCGATACCGGCAAGGGGATCTATTCAGAGAAAGTTGTCAACGCCGATCAACAATTGGACGATGCCGATTATTATTACGCCGATCTTGGCAATCTCATCGCAGTGCGTATCAAACCTTACCAGGAAGATTTCAGAGCATTTGTTTATAACCAGCGGACCAAGGAGGTCGTTAACCTTAAGTCACTGAATGAGTCAGCGATATTGCTGCCCGATAATCAGGGAATTATTTTTTCCAATGGCTATTATCTGCAAAACGGCACGCACAAAGTATTTGATGTCCAGTTTGAGCACGTCACATTCCTCAGACGGATCGCCTCGCCCAACGGTGAAGACTTTCTTTACATCTTTTGCCAGGAGGATACCAACACGTATATTCTGTTATCTTACAACATCATCCAGCAGGCGGTGGAAACGCCTATTATCTGTAATGGCTTTACCTTATTCAAAGATGGAAGTCTGATCTACTTCCGTACCGAAGCTGAAGCAACAAGGCATCATCAAGTTCAGATCTGGGAAACGCCATACATGGCCATGCTGAAAGAAAATGAACAAAAGAAAGACGATCCTGTCTACAGGGTAGGCAACAAACAGATCGTGCAAGCCATGGCCGAAGCCCAGGAAGTTATCCAGCTCATCAACAAGGAGGATAGCTACGAAGGGCTCTATGAAGATATTCTCAAGAAATCCACTGTTCTCCTTGATTCCTACTTCTGGATCAAAGAGGATGCTCTTTCAAACCTTGGGCAGCCACTGGAACAAATCAAAGAAGTCGCCAATACAGCCATTGATGAGTTTGTCAAAGTGCAGGCACAGCGCAAGCATGCAGAGGAGTTGAACTCAAGTGCCGAGAAGAAAATGGAAGAGCTGACTTTTTCAATCAACAGTACTGTTGTGGAAAAACTTGATCAGCTGGTGCATCAGCTGGCAGACTCCCGCCGCCTTCAGGGCGAAATCATAGACCTCAAGAATGTTAAGTACATCAATGTCGAACGCATAGATAATTTATTGGACAAGTTGCACGGCATTACCTCTGCACTGGCCGACAAAACGATTGCCTTTCTCCTCCGCGATGAGGCCCTGCGTCCTTATGAACAGAAGGTGGAAGAGCAAAAAGAGCATGTGGAAGCGATCACAAAAGTGTTTGATGCCAAAACCATTGAGGAAGCCAATGCAGCGATATCCAGTGAACTTGAGCTCTTAATCGATATCCTCAACAGTCTGAAAATCGATGATTCTACACAGACCACCAAAATCATCGAAAAAATATCCATGATTTTCTCGTCGTTGAATGAAGTACGTGCGCAGCTAACACGTAAACTCAATTCCTTAAGAAGTACAGAAGCCGTAGCTGAGTTTTCTGCACAGCTGACTTTATTGGAACAGTCTGTCACCAATTTTCTTGAGCTGTCGACCAGTACCGAAAAAGTGGACGAATACTATACCAAAGTAATTGTGCAGCTCGAAGAACTTGAAAGTAGATTTTCAGAATTTGATGATTTTGCACTAAAAATTGCCGACAAGCGTGATGAAGTCATTAAAGCATTCAATTCACGCAGGGAACAGATTGTCGAACAGATCAACAAACGGACTTCAGCTCTTGAACAAATCGGGCTCCGTGTACTGAAAAACATTGAAAATAAATCCAGAACTTTCGCTACCCGGGAGGAGATCCTCAGCTTTTATGCTTCAGATCTGATGATAGACAAAGTCCGGCAGCTCGTACAGGAACTCAAAGACTTACAAGATGTGTCGAAAGCCGAAAATCTGGAAAATCAGCTTAAAAAATCCCAGGAGGATGCGCTCCGCATACTACGCGACAAGAACGATTTGTTTGTTGACGGCAAAAATATCATTGCCTTGGGCAAGCATAAATTTTCGGTCAATAACCAGTCACTCAGCTTAACCCTGCTCCGCAAAAACGATGAGTTATACTTTCATCTGACCGGAACTAGTTTCTATCAAAAAGTCAACAATTCAGAGATCAACAATTTCAAAGATATCTGGGACCAGGAATTGCTGTCTGAAAGCAAAGGGGTCTATCGGGCAGAATATCTCGCTTATAAAACATTCTTGGCGTCAAAGGGAAAGCTGGACTTTGATGCGGCGCTATTCATCAATCAAACGGTCGAACAGCATTATTCAGAAGGTTATGTAAAAGGAGTGCATAATGCAGATGCTCTCTTAATTTATGACACCATCAAACAGTTGGATATTAAACTTGACCTGCTGCGGTACGATCCGCATCTCCGCAGTATGGCCCAGCTTTTTTGGCATAATTTACCGGAAGAACAGCGCTTTAAACAAAAGGCACTGATCCATTCAACATATACCATCCTAAAAACGTTTCCGAATTCAAACAGGTATGAATCTGTCATTGAGGGGCTCGTCAAACTGATCAACGACTGGGACACACATTTAGATCTGTCGGATATCAACATACAGGACTTGGCCACCTATATCTTCCAGACGTTGACGAACTACAATAAGTTTGTCATCAGTGAACAGTCCGATGAGCTGACAAAAGCATTTATCCGCCTGCTTGAGAGCAGAAAAAGCTATAAACTGTTCGAGGCCGACATTCAAAATGAGCAGTTCAGTCTTACAGACCGTTTTTATCTCGCCTTAAATTGGTTGAATTCGTTCATTGATGAGCATGAAGAATACATGTCTTCGCGCAGGTACATTGAAGAAGCAGCAATAACTTTACTCTATCCTAAGGAAGATACGCAGCTCATTATTGCCAAAGACTACGCGCACATCACGGGATTAAAGGGCAATCACCCGGTCTTGCACAATGGCGAGCAGGCGATTCAATATCATGAGTTTCTTAACCGGCTTACTCACTTTGCCAATTTTAATGTATCCCGATTTATGGCTTTTGCCGCGCTGAAGGAACAGCTTGTACGGACTTATACAAAGGAACTGAAAATCGGAGAATTTGAGCCTAAGGTGCTCACATCTTTTGTTCGCAACAAACTTATCAACGAAGTTTACTTTCCACTGATCGGAAACAACCTTGCCAAACAACTAGGCGCTGCCGGTGACAACAAACGTACCGCCCGCATGGGCATGCTGTTGCTGATTTCCCCTCCCGGCTATGGGAAGACGACTTTGATGGAATATCTTGCTAAAACCATGGGCCTACATTTTGTCAAGATCAATGGTCCGACCATCGGCCATTCCATCACCTCAATAGATCCCGTTGAAGCGAAAACCTCGGGAGAGCGCGAAGAACTGAAGAAGATCAACCTCGCTTTTGAAATGGCAGACAACGTCATGCTTTATCTCGACGATATACAGCACTTAAATCCAGAGTTTCTGCAAAAATTTATATCACTTGCTGATGGACAGCGTAAAATTGATGGTATTTTCCAAGGTGAAAGCAAAACGTATGACCTCCGCGGCAAGCGTTTTTGCATTGTGATGGCCGGAAACCCTTACACCGAGAGCGGCTCCAAATTTCAGATACCAGACATGCTAGCCAACCGTGCCGATGTCTATAATTTGGGCGACGTTATCGGAGACACCGAAGCACTTTTCAACCTCAGCCTAATTGAAAATGCCGCCATTGAAAACAGCTATCTGGAGAAGATCGCTAGTAAATCGTTCAATGATTTCTATGCTTTAATTAACTATGCTCAATCGGTCATGGAGCAGTTACCCGATTTAGAAGGCAATTACCTGAAGCAGGATATAGATGATTTTGTGGCCGTAGTCAAACATGTCTTGAAAATAAGAAATGTTGTCATCAAGGTCAATCAAAATTATATCCAGAGCGCGGCTATGCAGGACAATTACCGTACCGAACCGCCGTTCAAACTGCAGGGTTCGTACCGCAATATGAGTAAGCTGGTGGCACAGGTAGTACCGATGATGAATGACCGGGAAATAGATCAGCTTCTGCTCGCCCACTATGAAAGCGAGTCGCAGACACTGACAGCGGATACTGAAAGTAATCTCCTAAAGTTAAAGGAATTAGCTGGGCTGCTAAACCCTGTTGAACTGGAACGTTGGGAAACCATCAAAGAAATCTTCCGCAAGAACAATAAACACGGTGGACTGGCCAAAGACGATAAAGTATTCGGTCAGCTACTGGACTTCAATGAAAATCTGGAAGGTATTATTCAGGCAATTCGGGAGTATAAGAATTAAGATTTTCTACTGCTATCCCAGTTGACTTTTCTGTTCTGTTCAGCTGGGATAGCAGTGTGATCGATACGATTACTATCAAAATTCTTTAACATTAGCTATATTTAGCCTGATTAATGACTGTTTTTGATAGTATCAAATGATAGCATCATCATTCTTTTTCTTCAACTTTCTCTGTTTTCTCAGGTGGGTAGCAAATACCGTCAGGCTTCGTTCGACGTTTGCATAGATCCAATAAAACTACCCTTAAGTTTAGATTCAAAGCTTTCTTTGATTGCTCCTTCGCAGATATGATACATAATCTTAAAAATTTATATTGGTTTATAATTTATCACTCGTTCGAAACATCACTAAGTTGACTTGTGCAACGAAGCACGAGGCTCACTATTATTTTATATTTCAAAACAAAAGTAAGGATAATCTATACAATTATAAAATTTTTAAATAAATTATTCTATAATTGTATGATAAACAGAAAAGAAGGGACCAATAATTTTGGCAGCTTTGTTAAAGTCAATATCATCATTATGGGGGCTTTAACGACAAAGACTGAATATCAGGCACGACCCGAAACGGTCAAAGCAATTTTTAAAACTTAAAAGGAGCCTTTCGAATCTAAGGGATTCGTATTCCAAAGCATATCGAAAAATGTATAGAAGAAAGTATGGATCAATTCAGTGCAGGAAATTCCAGTTCTTTGGAATTCTTTAAGGAAAAACAATTCCGCCGGAAATAAAAGTTGAATTAGGGTTATAAAAAAAGTGATATAAGTTGGGTGAAGCGTATTGGGTATAACCGCTATATCTTTCTTCGTATCAAGCTTTGTCTATTTGAAAAGAACGAAATAATTTCTACGTTATTATTTCGCACACGATAATACATCGTATTAAATTTCAGAATAACTGCTGTATAGATATTTTGACTCTCAGACTTAAGGAAAATATAAGGATTTTGAGAAATCAACACTGTGATCTTTTCAATCTTTTGAGCTCATTTTTTGATCTCTTTTTCGCTAAAGTTCTCTTCAAGATATTCTATTGTTTTCTCTAGCTCGTTTAACGCATTTGGAGTGCATAGAATATTATAACCACTTTTCATAGATCTTTCGAGCTGAAGAGTGGTTTTTTAGATTTTTATTATCTGCCTCGTGAACGCCCTTTTCAATTGAAATCTTCTCAGCCTCAGAAGCCGAATCCCACCAGTCTTTTACCTCCTCTTCTCTAAACTTTAGCAGTTTTTCGATAATAGAACTATCTTCCAACGTCGCTAACCATTGAATTAATTCTAATTTCTTATTTAACGTCTGTGCATTCATAACTTTTAACACTTACTATTCAAATTTAGCAATTTTCTTCCAGTTTATACTCAATGTTTTACAAACTTCATTCTCAAAAGTTTCAACAGTAATTTTAAGAAGCCCATTGCATACAATCCTATATCACAGTCCCAAACGGTGATCAGGCCTCTCAGTACTACCGTTATATCATCATATCTGCAATAATGACAATTCGCTCCACAGATAGTTCACCAGTTTATCATTATTCCACAGTGTTTGCAATAACAACGATTCGTTAAGCAAAAAGTCCTTTTGCTATATCGTTATGTCGCTGAGCATGGAATAAAGACAACTTGTTAAATCAAAAAATCTTTTCGTTATACCACTACGTTTCTGTGCGCAGAATAAAGTCTATTTGCTAAGCAAAAAAGTTTTTTTGTCAAACGGATTGGATCTGCATTTCTGAGCAATGGAAGCAGAAAATGGGGTATTCAAGTAAAACAGGGGACCAAATTGCGCCAAATCCATAACCTGAAAGCTATATATTTGGCATAATTTGCCCCCCTATCCAGCACATCCTTATACTCTTGTTACCAAGCACATGCAAACAACTTGCTTGGCTACAATTCTGTATACAGATTGTTCGGAAATACGATTATCCGGTCTTCACAGCTCCCGAAGAAACGGTAAATATCCCATAATCGTCAATAAGCATCCGCTCCTTGACGACTCCGTTGTAAGCCATAATCCGATCCAATTCTTTCTGCGAACGTCGGCGCATGACCCAATCTTTCTTCTGATGACTGTTCAGCACATAGGCAATCATTTTCAATTGTGGATGCCATGGCTGTCCGGTATAGACCAGATGGCTATTTTCCTCACAAATGGAAGTCGCCCCATGTACCGCCCTACTCGCCATTTCATTGTTACCAAATAATTCAAAAATACCCGAGATCACCACAATATTAGGTTCAAATTCCAGTTTGCTGTAAGTCTCCGGATCAAAACAGTCGTAATTAGTGAAACGTATTCCCTGAAGATCTTTCTTCTTGATGATTTTCTCACCCACTGCAATATTGGGCAACATAAACTCGTTGATCACGATCTCCACTTCCGGATATTTTTCTTTGATGTCAAATAAATAATTTCCAGTGCCGCCAGCGATATCCAAGATTTTCACAGGCCGGCCTGTTGCCTTGACCTGCGCAATATTCTCCTCCAATAGACGTAACAGATGCTGTTTACGTATACGGATTCCTTTCCAGCCGATCGCTTCCAAGTACCCCTTATCAATGATTTTGCCTAACCCCAATCTGCCCTTCGGCTCATTGCGATAAACGTAATCCAATGAAATTCCTGAATCAAAACCAAACTGAAGCCCCAGGTTCATACCATGACTCAATGATCCGATCTTGCCTAAAGTCCATTTCTGAAAAGCATAGTTTAATTTCTCAGCCGCAGGCATAACCTTATGGTACAATTTTTCATATTCTTTTACGGAAAATTCGTCGGGCTCCAGTCCCTGTTCGGGCCTTTGCCTTGCGTAAGCTTTCGTTATAAAATCCTTTAAATAGCTGTATACTTTCTGCCTGTTGGATTCAAACAGGATACCATGATAAAAATTGCGCAGGGTAATAAATGTCTTCAGCTTAGAAGCGATGGATACGAAGAATTGCTTTTGCACCGAGTTTTTAACCACATAGTCCTTTTCGGCGGATAGCACAATCACGGGGATATCGATTGCGGCCGCATCATCAACAATACGCTCTCCGGCTTTCAATAGGTCGACCAATAAAGCGCCATTAATGGATTTTGAGATTAGGGGATCAGCATCATAAGCCTGTTGTTGCTCGACATCATGGGTCAGGACCTTCGCCTTGACATAGCTTTGGATAACAAGATCCTTTTTCAGCTTGGTTCCAAGCGCAATCATCTGGTTGGCCAGTGGTACATACAGTTTAATCTCAAAGGCAGGGGCCAATAAGGCCATACCTGCGATAGGAGGTGCAAAATCATGCACCCAAGCACTCACAATGACCCCAGCAATACTATTGGCGATGACAAAAACATCCTTTGTCTCAACTGCATATTCGGTGCGGATATAGGACACAAAACAGTCCAGATCGCGCACATTATCCATGAATTTCGGTGATACGGGCACCTTGGTATGACCATGTCCTCGCAGATCAAATGCAAAGATGGAATAATCGGCAAACTGTGGATCGGTAGCCATCTCCTGCAGCCGTTCTGAATGTTCATGCCCACGGTGCAATACAACTAAAGCCTTTTGTCCCTTTTGATAATTCCAAACACGATATAGCAGTTCCGCTTGATCGAAACTCTTAAAATAACTTGATTTCATCTTTTTATAATTTATTCCATCTATACAATGGCGTATGTAATTTCCGTATCTATTGAGCTGTGGCTCTTAAAAACAAAGACCAAGCCACTCTTTTTTGATCAGGATCGGCCAGCGACTATAACTTTCATCAACTGGATCGCATACCCCCGCAATACCACATACCTATTGATCGACTTCACCTGATCAATAGCTTTATTTAAATCTAAAGATAATAATTCCCGCGTCATCAGAATAGCAAATATCATACTTCTACTATAGCCCATTGTACAATGAATGACCATATTTTCATGCTCATCCAAGTTCCGGTAAGCAGATAGCATGGCGCCTAAGATCACGTGGGCATCATGCACATTGATCTCCGCAATATCCAGCAAAGGAAAAGAATAATACTTTTCCATGGCCCCTAAGAGTTTTATGTCCTCCAGCTCAGCTGCGAGGTCAAAAACAACCAGATTGCGATCCAGTCCCAAGGCTACGAGTTCCGAAGCGTTCAACCTTGGCCCCACGTAACAGCGGGGCAGTAACTCCATTAGCGGCGGATTATTTTTCTTTCTAAAAAAACGCCAAATCAGCCAGTACGCTAATTGATAAGGAGCGTAAAATACTTTCTTTACCATTGGTATTCGGCCCCGATGATCCTTCAAAAATCCTGTATTACCGCGCAAGTAATTGTAACCAACGGCGAAGCAGAGTAAGGCTATCCAGACAAACAGAATCAATAACAATAAACGTCCTTCACATAGTAAGACAAGCAACATGAATATCCACCCTGCGAGGTAATAGCTATTTGCTAGCTGTTGATTTCTCGTCAGCGCAATACGTCTTTCAAACCACTCGCCGTCACTATTTAAGTTCACACCTTCACTATTACCTTCACCACATGTCCTCTCATAACCTGAACGCCCTCCTTGTCCGGATTCCTGCCGCAGATTATGTTCCTGTTCAATGGCATTCGGAAAGAGGATAAAACTGAACTGAACCAGTATACAAGCTGTCAATAGGTCGATTACTTGGTGCTGATATACGGTCAATGTTCCTAATCCCATCATCAGGAGCCAGGTGCCCAAAATTATTTTCTTCCATCCGTTGAACTTCCAGCGCAGTACAGACCAAAAAAGACAGGCATAAGCGACATGCAGGGAGGGTGCCTGATTAAAAGGCGAATCATATTTCTCCAAGAAGAAAAAGAACATGGTAAATAAAGGATTTTCGACCTGTGGTCGGTCAAAAGAAAACCGCAGCGGAAAAAGGAGAAAACATATTGCAGCAATCAGGGTGACAAATGTAAATCGCTTTGCATAGCACAGAAGTTCCTTCTTCTGCCCACAGTAAAAAGGCACAAGGAAAAAAAACAGTCCACTGCTCATATAGGGCAGGATCATCCATGGAATGAACGGAATATGCTGCTCAAAATCGAATACAAAGGAGGGTACCGCAGCTAAGCTGCCGGCATAGACTGCTGTCAAGGGATAGGTAAGCTGAAAAAGTAACAGACAATAGATGGCAACAAAAAGCTGGCTATTTACCTTTTTTAATCGTTTTTCATCCATTTGGCTTTCCTAAACATGATTTTACTTAATAATACATGCGGGAGCAAACCCAAAAATCCCATCAGCCATTTCATACGCTTCGGAAAAATCACGATTTCTTCCTTTCGCTGTATGGCTTTTAAGATGCGTTGCGCAGCATCTTCCACACTGATCAGAAAGGGCTTTTTGGAGAGATCCTGCTGATTAAGTTCACGGAGCTTGGTGGTATCCACATACCCGGGTGCGATGACTGTCACGGCAATTCCATACGGGAGCAATGCCCGCCGATAAGCATCAGCCACTTGGATTGCTGCCCGCTTTGTTTTGCTGTACAAACTTGAATTCGGAAAGTCTAAAGTTCCCGAGACGGATGCTATGGTTACTATCTGCCCCTTTGATTGTCCAAGCATGACTTCGCTGGCAACTTCAAAACAATTGATAGTTCCCTGTATATTGACGCAGAGCATTGTACCTGCCTCCTCATAACTGATGCGTTGTGCTACATCATCGGCGTAGCTTCCTGTACAATTGATAAAAAGATCCAATGTCCAATGATGACAGAAGGAATGAACGGCAGCAGCCAAAGCATCCCGATCACATACATCCACTTCAAACTTGACGAGCGCATCGCATGCTAGCTGATCAGATAGCTTTGACATGTCCCGACCACATACCGCAACTTCAGCTCCCTGTTGCAGGTAGCTTTGTGCTAGTGCCAAACCTATTCCACTTGTTCCGCCTGCGATAAATACCTTCATGTTTAAAAAATAGTGCTAATATTACCCACTGTTCGGGCTATTTTGTCAAACAAATAAGCTTTCGATTTCTTTCGATTAAATTCTCCAACAGTCCCGTATTGAACAATTAACATTTCCAAAGTCTCCTGAACTTTATAATTTATGTACATCTCGTATGATCTCTATTTGGACAGTGTCTTCTTCATTCCACTTATTCCAATCCCTCATGTTTTAGCCCATACGCAACTCCATCGTCTTCCGGTATCCATAGTTCCATTGCGCTTCCATCGCAGCCGCAAATTCATCCAGACTGGTCGGAAGGGACAATGTTATTTCAAATCTACGCCAATCGATGCCTTTTTTGCAATAGCTTCCTGCCAACTGCTCCGTAGCATCCCTTGTATCGATCCATCGGATTTCCCGAAATTGCTGATCAATATCCCGCAGGCGTTGATTCCCACTAAAGCCCAATACCGCCCCGACCAATCCTTCTTCCTGCAATTTATATGGCTGCTTCCGTTCACAGATCACTTCCGCCGCCAAAGACTGTGCTAGCTCCACAGGAACCAAATCAATGGCTCCGCCGGCATAATATTCCCCATCCCGCTGTACCGGCTCAATATAAAACATATCGGACATCGAAATACGAACTGCCTCCAACAAGGTTACCGCCGAATTTATCGCTATTGTTGGCGCAACGGCACTTTTATCATAGTTTTCACCTCTAATTTGGATATGATCCAGACTTACTCTTGATAGAGCAGTTGTATGCCCCATCAGGATTTTCTGATAGAGCTTACGTTCGCCACGTCTATCCCCAACTTCCGAGCGATCAAAAAGCATTTTCGAACCAATAATAATCGACGGTATTTCCTCCGAAAATGGACGGTTCAAAGTCGGTAATAATGGCGAAAGATCATGTTCCATGTTGACAAGATAACGGTCAAAGACATCTTCCAGATAAGGAGCAAATCGCTTATCCCACTGCTTTTGTAGCACATACCAACCCAATTTGCCCAGATGACGTTGTTCCGTAAGCGTATGCCCACAGAAGAAGCGATAAAACTCTTCGGACTGGAGATAAGATTTCCGCTCGGCATCCGTTTCAAAAGCCTGGATAATCGCAGCAGCCAACGATCCGCCACAGCTAGCAATCAGTAGATCTGGTTTTAATCCCAATTCGTCCAACGCGGCATACATGCCCAAGTACAAGCCAAAACGAGTACCACCACCTGAAAATAAAACTGCCCGTTGATAATTCATTTACGATATATTAGATGCGCATTTATGCATTTACAAAGTCAAGACCTAATTCAAATTTTTAATGTTTGATAAGTTGATCTCATTTTTATCTATGCGTAAACAAGCTATAGGATTACTGATTGCGGAATACATAGTTCTAAATTTCACGATTTCGATGATCATCATCCACTTTATAAAACCATTACAAATTCGTCATTTCTATCAAACAAATCAAACCATAGAAAACAGGCGCATTAAAAAGCAGGCTATCTATCCGATCCAATAAGCCACCATGCCCGGGGATTAACGTCCCCGTATCCTTGACTCCTGTCCTTCGTTTCAAAAAGGAGAAAAGCACATCACCGCAAAATCCTAAAACACCGAAGAGCAGACCTAGCAACGAAAAGCAGATAAAATCTCCAAATGGTAATAACAGATAGCCCAAGATATTACTTAAAATTATTGTGAGTCCGATACCGCCGATACATCCGGCAACAGTTTTATTTGGGCTGATGCGCGGAACGATCTTTCGTTTACCAAAAAATTTACCCATGAGGTATTGGAATACATCGTTCAGTTCCGTTAAAACGATGATATAGGCCACAAGCCGCAACCCTATCCACTCATTCTGATGAATTTCTACTGCCCGGATAAAAACCAGCTGGCTGAATGCAAGTAGGCAGGCAGCCGCTCCAAAGGTCATTGCAATAGCAGCTCCCATCGCTGTTTTCTGTGCCAAACGGAAAAACAGACCGATGCCTAGGCACAATAGTGTCGCCCAGAATAGGTAGCCGGTGTATGAACAGTAGTTTAAAAGGATCAGCTGCAATAGGCCTGTTACAATAGCAAAGACCAACGCAAAACTAAAATTGGGCACAAACATCTTCATAAATTCGCGCATGCCCTGGAAACTAAGCCAGGAAACAAACAACCATGATGTCATCTGCGGAACGAAAGCAATCGCCAGTACAAGCACAATATAGCCCCAGCTTCTGACCCGGACAGGTACGTCAGCAAACTTATCCTTCGGATTAGATATTTCACTCATGTACCACCAATGCCTTTCTCAATCGCGTTATGGAACTCAAGACCAATAACAAACATAGCACGGCGAAAATATAGACCGAAATAGTCGTTATCGAAATATGCAACAAACTTAAAATTCCATATACCCCCAGCAGCAGCGCACGGTCGCTTTTACCCATGGGTCCATCATAACGACGATCATTGGCTACAACCTTTCCGATCAGTCCGCAGAATTCGTTGATGACACTTAAAACAATAAAACCAACCACCAGATATAAGCTCTCAGGATGAAATTTCAGCAAGGGAAAGAAGATGACGACATCAGAAACAACATCACCCACTTCATTCAGCACTTCCCCCATCTTGCTCGTCTGCTGGAAAAGACGCGCCATCATACCGTCCAATGCATTTAAGGCCATACGCAGCAAAAGACCTAGTGGCAAAGACAGATAGAAAACCGGAAACCGATCAGCGTTACAGAACAACAGTGCAATGATCAGAGACAAAAGCACCGAAGTAATCGCAATTTGATTGGCCGTCACCTTCTTTCGATGTAAGAAGGTCAAAATAGGCATCAGCAGCTGCTGAAACTTCGGTTTTAATTTATACACAGAAATCATACAGACCTTATATAGCTTATTTTTTTATTTTTTTTTAAAAAATATTTTGGATAGTGTATAAAATACACTATATTTGTGTCATCATAATTTAGGTTTATAATTGGTTATTTAAGGTTTTCATTCTCCCCGTTTGAAAACCTTTTTTTATACCTATTAATTACCACCGTCCGCCAGCACCGCCGCCACCGGATGAGCCGCCACCGAAACTTCCGCCTCCGCCACCAGAACTTCTGCTACTAGATCCGCTTCCGCCGCCACTGCTGGATGAAGACCGTACCTTGACCGGTATCGTATACTCTCCATGAGAGACCCGATGGCCACAATGTTTACACTTATCAAAACGTTCGGCCAACCCTTGCGAACTATATGTTGCCGCCCGGATGGTTCGCGACAGCCCTGTTTCCAAAGTGCGATAATGGCACTCGGGACAATCCACATATCCTGCCTTTTCATCCCAAGGGATCAATTTGATTTCCTTTGTGGTCTTATCCACCCAGATTTCATACGCCCGGCTGCCAAGTTTTTCCTCCAGAAGCTGCCCCTTATCAAGATAGGCGCTTTGCCGGAATGCAGCATCATCTCGATTCACACGCAGCCAGCTGCCTGAATGATCCGGGGGCGCCAGACGAAGCGTATTTCGTCGGATGCGCTTATTGATCCCGAAAAAATCAAAAAGGGCCAGTGGGCTCAGCAACAGAGGCAGCAAGCCCCATGCGCGGAACTTACGCAGCGCATGCTGGATATTCTCCTCATCCCGATATGAGTTCACAATCTGGGCTTGGCTGGCATTATACTTCATAGCTAGCGTGACACTGCCAAAAACAAACATAAAATACGGCAGATTCTTCCATTGGTAGACTTCCTCAAAGTTATTCAAGGCAAAAGCACAGACAAATACACTGACAAACATCAGCATACCCATGCAGCCACAGCCACTCACCAAGGGTGGGAAATAGTTGCTTTTCCTGCTGAGTTTTCCTTTTACGGCCTTGGTCAGCCTATCCAGCCAGATATAGCAGAGAGCAAATAGGGCCAGAACCAGCAGCGTGTTACGCAAAATCGGATTTCCTAAGCTCCAGATCGGTATTGCTTCCGGCATCAAACGCTCCAGTTCGGCTCTGCTGTCAGGGGACAGCAAAATAGTTTTAATAAATTGGGAAGCCTCCAGAACCCCCTGATCGTAATCTCCGTTCCGGAAATGAGGAACCAGATATTTCTCACCGATCCGCTTCAGATAAGCATCGGGCAACGTACTCTCCATGCCATATCCCGTTATAAAGCGGTATTCCCTGCGATCTTTGGCAATAAACAACAATAGACCATTATTGCTTTCCTTCTTACCTATGCCCCAGATATTAAATAGCTTCAACGCAAAATCAAAATCGCTGTCACCCACATAGTCATTGACCAATACGATGGCATATTCACTTTTTGTCGCGGCCTCAATCTGTGTGGATAAACCATCCAGTTCAGCTACTGTTCCCGATGACAGAATCCCATCAGGGTTAGAGACAAAATAGTCTTGTCCTTTCTGCTTTGGACTAGGTATATTATCAACTGTATATTGGCCAAAAACAGCCTCCCCGCCCAGGCAGCAACTCAGGCAAAATAAGATATATAGATAAAGCTGTTGTGATCTATGCATATTTGTCAGAATAACCAAACAACAAAAATTTGGTTCATTGTCACGATATTAAGAAAAAAAAATCAAACAACGGTTTTCAACAAAAAAATGCCCATAATCAACCGATTATGGATCTGTACAATTCAATATTCGTTTGATGAAAAACGTGGAAACTTTCTCATTCGCTGTCAATGGCCAAGCCAGTGTAAAATCAAGACACCGATCAATCCAATAACAGAAACGAGCGTTTCCATCACCGTCCATGAGCGAAATGTGTCCTTCACGCTCACTCCAAAGTAAGATTTAAACATCCAAAACCCCGGATCGTTGACGTGTGAAAACATGAGACTGCCCGCTCCGGTCGCTAGTACCATTAATTCAGGAGTAACATTTCCTGCTTGCACAATGGGAAGCATAATGCCCGCTGCCGTGAGTCCGGCAACACTTGCCGAACCGATAACTAGGCGAATGATACCGGCTATTAACCATGCGAGCACAAGAGGCGACAAGCTCAAGTCTGCGGTTAGGTCAGCGATGTAGTTCGCAACACCACTATCTACCAAAATTTGCTTGAAGGCGCCTGATGCTGCAATGATAAAAAGAATCATCATGATCCCACGGATTGCTTCTTCCACACTTTCTGACTGCTCCCGCAAACTTTTACCTTGGCGGATACCCATCGTGTACATCGCCACTAGCGATGCAATCATTAAAGCCACCACCGGGTCACCCAAGAAACGTAGTGCCGCCAGCCAAGGGGAATCTTTTGGGAATATTAGATGTGCAAATGAACCAACAGCAATTAAAATTATTGGAAACAGCCCTGTAAATATACTAATTGCAAATCCAGGAAGCTCTTTCTTATCTGCCTGATTGGGTTCAGGAAAAAACTCGGCAGGTGGGTTGGTCGGAATATGCTTAAGCATCCTACCAAAGAGTGGTCCACCGATAATTATGGCAGGAATTGCCACCACAATGCCATAAGCCATCGTCAAGCCTATATCCGCATTGTAAGTAACCGCTATAGCCGTAGCTCCCGGATGTGGTGGCAAATAACCGTGCGTTACGGACAGCGCTGCCAGCAGTGGAATAGCTACATAAAGCAAGGGCATTTTATTGGAAGCACATACCATGAAAACAAATGGTACCAAGACGATGAAACCGACATTGTAAAATAAAGGAATTCCTACTAAAAAGCCCGTAAGAACCATTGCCCAAGGTAAGTTCTTTCTGCCAAATACAGCCGTTAGTTTCGTTGTAATCTTTTCTGCAGCACCACCCTCCGCCATCAATTTACCCAGTAAAGACCCGAAAGCCAACAAAAGTGCCAGCTGGCCCATGGTACTACTCACTCCGGTTTCAATAGATTTAAGGATATCGACGGCATTCATATTCATGGCAAAACCGACCGCAACAGAGGTTATCAGTAATGAAAAGATCGTGTTTAACCTGACGACAGTGACTAAAAGAAGTAGTAAAGCTACTCCCAAAACAACAATGATTAGAGGCATAATAATTACATCTAGTTAAAACTCACCTTCCAATAGATGGTACAGGTGTTCAAATTTCTGAAAGTTCTTCATATATACGGCGTGATTCTCCACACTTGGTTTGAAATAGTGCTCAGTATCGTGTGTTCCCGCCGCTTGCTTGTTTTTTACGGTAGGCTCACCCGCCTGTATACCCAATGCTTCCAAGCCTATCAATGCTGCTCCCCATGCAGAGCTTTCTACCGTATTTTTGATGAATACAGGTTTATTGAAAATATCTGCAAGCATTTGCACCATCAGCGATGAACGTGCTAAACCGCCGCTTGCATAGATCGTATGAATCGGGCCGGTGTTCTCCTCCAATGCGATTCCTACACTGTAAATCGCAAACAACATCCCTTCCATCATAGCCCGTGCAAAGTGCGCCCTGCCATGGTGCAGCTGTATTCCAAAATAAACGCCTTTTGCATTGGAATTCCAATGTGGTGCCCGTTCACCGGTTAAATAGGGCAAGAATATCAAGCCCTCTGCTCCGGGAACGACGGAGTCGACCAAAGCATCTAACGCCGCGGAAGGATTTCCATCCGCTTCCATTTGGATAAATTCATGCAAAAAGTTATCTCGAAACCAGTTGCGTAATACACCGCCATTGTTAACCGCGCCACCAATTATATATTCATCCGGTCTCAGTAGGTAGGTAAATAGTCTTTGTTTTTTTTCTTGATTTGCCTGCGGACTCGCTACGCGAATAGCTCCACTGGTGCCGACAGTTACCGAAGCCACCCCGGGACGTATAGCCCCTACCCCGAGATTGGCCAAACAACCATCGCTACCACCTATAACGAAAGGGGTATCTTGAGGGATGTGCATCAAGTCCGCAATTTCTCGGTTAGGCATGTTTAAAATATAATTGACCGGAACTGGCGATGCGAGTTTCTCTTCCGATACGCCCGTCAATCTTAACGCCCGATCAGACCATGTTAGGTGATGTATGTCGAAAAGCCCTGTTGCAGATGCAATGGAATGATCGACCACATAAATGCCGAAGAGCCTGTAAAAAAGAAACTCTTTAATACCGATAAACTTGTGCGACTGCGCAAATAATTTTTGATCGTTAGACTTTATCCACATTAATTTGCAGAGCAAGGACATGGGATGTATTGGTGTCCCCGTCTGCTGATAAAGCAGCCTGCCCGCCTCACTTGCCTCCAAGGCAACTGCAATATCCTCGCTTCTGCGATCTGCCCATATCATGCAATTGCTAAGTGGCTTGCCCGCCGCGTCAACAGCGATGAGTCCGTGCATAGCACTGCTTACCGAAATGCATACGGGTTTTGGTATCTCGGCACTCGATTGCTTTAAGCTAATCATGACATACCTAATAGACTCAATACATGCAGCATAAACAATCTCCGGATCTTGCTCGTACCAGCCTTCCGACGGGTTTAATATGGGATAAGTTATACTATGCAGCGACAAGATGTTACCTTCGTAGTCAAATGCAACAGCTTTCGCAGATGATGTCCCAATGTCTAATCCAATGATCATAAATAAAATTGATGTTTAGGAGAGTTGAATATACGGATTATCTGTTGTTTTACCACAAAATTCTCAATACCAGCGAAGTAATTGGAACAAAAAAAAAAGCGCCTCATACCGATCTGCTGACAAATGTCTTTCATAGTATCAACAAAAATGGTAAATTTCAACTTTAAAGAACGGTATCAAACGATGAGTATAGATAAAATGAATAATTACGATTTTGGAATTGTTGGACTCGGCGTAATGGGACGTAATTTATTGCTGAACATCGCCGACAATGGTTTCGCGGTAGCTGGATTAGATCTTGATCCACAGAAAGCTGAGTCATTGGAAGCTGAAGCAAGTGAAGGACATCGCGTCAAAGTGACGACCCAAGTAAAAGAGTTTATAGGGGCTTTGCAACAGCCCAGAGCAATTATGCTGTTGGTGCCGGCCGGAAAGCCGGTTGATATGGCAATTGCCAGCCTTGTTCCGCTTTTGGACAAAGGAGATATAATCATCGACGGCGGAAACAGCTACTTCGCGGATACGGACAGAAGATTTAATGAGCTTTCCGGGATGGGTATACATTTCTTCGGAATGGGTATATCTGGAGGAGAGAGTGGCGCTCGTCGCGGGCCGAGTTTGATGCCCGGTGGCGACAAAAAGGCATACGAAAGGCTAAGGCCAATATTTGAGGCGGTTTCGGCCAAGGTAAACGGCGAGCCCTGTGTGGAATTTCTAGGCAACGGGTCGGCCGGAAATTATGTAAAGATGGTGCATAACGGTATCGAATATGGGATCATGCAGTTGATTGCAGAGACCTATGACCTGATGAAAAGATTATATGGTTTTGACACCCAAACCATACAGCAGACCTTCGAAAAATGGAACGAGGGCGAACTAAACTCGTTCTTGCTTGAGATTACCGCCCAGATTCTGAAGAAAAAAGAAGGTGACCAATATTTGGTGGACCTGATTTCAGATTGGGCAAGATCAAAAGGAACGGGTAAATGGACTTCGCAAAATGCGATGGACCTACAGGTGCCAGTGCCGGTGATTGATGCAGCGGTCAATATGCGCGATATGTCCAAATATAAACCCGAGCGTTTGGAGGCAGCAAAATTACTTCATTGGGATGGACAAGCTGTTGACCTTCCCGCAACAACGCTCATCGATCGCTTAAAACAGGCATTGTACTTTGTGATCATCACGACCTATGCGCAAGGTTTGGCACAGCTTACTGTTGCATCGGAAAGCTACGGCTATGAGCTGGATTTACGGGTGGTAACCAAAGTTTGGCGCGGCGGCTGTATTATTCGCGCGGCTTTGCTCGAGGATTTTAGAAAAGCCTATGCGGCTAATCCGGACTTGCGCAATATCCTACTCGATAACACCATTGCACAAAAGTTGCTGAGTACGCAGGCCAGCCTTCGCGAGGTATTGAAAGATGCTATCGCAAACGGCATACCCGTATCTGGATACGTAAACGCACTTTCTTATTTTGATGCCTACCGATCCGAAAAACTACCTACAAATATTATACAAGCACAACGTGACTATTTTGGCGCACATACCTATGAGCGTATTGATCAGGAAGGTATCTTTCACACCCTTTGGGATTAAGGAAAAAAAGCTTGAATATTCGGTTTACTCTTGGCTTAAACGCAAAAAAGCGGCTTTTTTATAGTAAGCCGCTTTTTATAACTGAGCCTCTCATCGAGATGAGCCAATGACCTATTTGTTACAAGTTCGTTGCTCTACCGGCTGAGCCCAGGAAGCTTCGTTTACAGATAAAGTTTCTGATATCCATACTGTAAATAGCGGGATTAGAACAAAAACTTGTAGCGTATGATTATAGGAGATAGACTAACAGCATACGTTTACACTCCGTTGATTTAGATGCTATCGCTCAATATCCTTCAAACTGCTCATCTTCTTATACTCAAGAAACCCTTTGATATCCTCAAAGTGTTCACGCACACGTTTATTTCCAAATTCAAATACCTTTTGTGCCAGACCATCCAAGAAGTCGCGGTCGTGCGAAACAAGAATCAAGGTGCCATCAAAATCTTTCAATGCATCCTTGATAATATCTTTGGTCCGCATATCCAGATGGTTGGTAGGCTCATCCAGAATCAGTACATTCACAGGCTCCAACAGCAGTTTGATCATCGCCAGGCGCGTCCGTTCACCACCCGACAGTACCTTCACCTTTTTGGTGGTGTCATCACCGCTAAACATGAAGGCCCCTAAGAGATCTTTCATTTTGACACGCACATCGCCAACAGCAATCTGATCAATCGTATCAAAAACCGTCAGCTCGCCATCCAGCAATGCCGCCTGATTTTGGGCAAAGTAACCGATCTTCGCATTGTGGCCGATCTTCAATGTACCTTCAAAGTCAATTTCACCCATTATTGCTTTGATCATCGTTGATTTACCTTCACCATTCTTTCCGACAAACGCCACCTTTTCACCACGTTCAATAACCATATTGGCCTTTTCGAACACCACATGGTCGCCATAGGATTTGGTCAGGTCCTCCACAATGACCGGATATTGGCCAGATCGCGGAGATGGCGGAAATTTCAGACGCAAGGCCGAGGTATCCACTTCATCCACCTCAATGATCTCCAGTTTCTCCAGCATTTTGACCCGAGACTGTACCTGCAAAGTTTTGGAGTATGTCCCCCTAAAACGGTCGATAAACTCCTGATTATCCGCAATAAAGCGCTGCTGCTCCTCATATGCTTTCAACTGGTGCTGACGACGTTCCTGACGCAATTCCAGATAATGGCTATACTTGGCCCGATAATCGTAGATCCGGCCCATCGTCACCTCAATCGTACGGTTTGTAATATTGTCCACAAAAGCCCTGTCGTGTGAAATGACAATCACCGCTTTCGCCGAATTTAGCAAAAAGTCCTCCAGCCATTGAATACTCTCAATATCCATGTGGTTGGTCGGCTCATCCAGCAAAATCAGATCAGGTTTTTTCAACAAAATTTTAGCCAGTTCGATACGCATACGCCAGCCACCAGAAAACTCTGAGGTCTGCCGGGTAAAATCCGAACGCTCAAAACCAAGCCCCTTCAACACCTTTTCCACCTCCGCATCGTAATTCACCTCCTCGATCGAATAAAACTTCTCACTCAGCTCCGACACACGTTCGATCAACAACATATAATCATCCGATTCATAGTCCGTACGGATAGTCAGCTGCTCATTCAGACGCTCCAGCTCATCACGCATACGATACACCTGCTCAAAAGCCTTAGAAGCCTCCTCAAAGACCGTTACATGATCCTCGGTCAGCAGGTGCTGCGGCAGGTATGCGATGACCGCATCCTTCGGGCCCGCGACATGCCCTGTAGAAGCCTTACCCACGCCCGCGATAATTTTCAACAGGGTAGATTTACCAGCACCGTTCTTACCCATCAAAGCGATCTTATCATTCTCATTGATGGAAAACGATACATCCGAAAAAAGAGTCGTTCCCCCGAACGAAACAGAAATATTATTTACGTCAATCACTATATATTCACTTAATTTGGCACAAAGATAAGCGAATCAATCTTATAAATAGACAATGGAGCATTTTTGTGTATCTTTGCCCCATGCGATTTGATATCATTACAGTCTTACCAGACCTTTTAGAAAGCCCATTTGCACACTCCATATTGCAGCGGGCAAAAAACAAAGGCCTCGCCAAAATACACGTACACAATTTAAGAGATTACTCCACCAATAAACACAAGAGTGTGGACGACTATCCCTATGGCGGCGGTTCAGGTATGGTGCTCCAGATCGAACCATTCGCCCGATGCATAGAACAGCTTCAGGCCGAACGGGCATACGACGAAATTATCTATATGACACCCGATGGCGAAACATTTAATCAAGATATCGCCAACGGATTGTCGACCAAAGGAAATATCATGATCCTCTGCGGACATTATAAAGGAATAGACCAGCGCATTCGGGATATCTACGTGACAAAAGAAATTTCCATAGGCGACTATGTGCTCTCAGGAGGAGAGCTTCCGGCAGCCATTGTTACAGACGCCATTATCCGCCTGATTCCCGGTGTGCTGTCCGACGAAACCTCCGCGCTTTCCGACTCCTTTCAGGATGGTCTGCTCGACGCACCGATCTATACCCGCCCTGCAGACTGGAAAGGGCACAAAGTACCAGACATTTTGCTCAGCGGACATGAAGCGAAAATCGCTACGTGGAAACACGAGCAGCAGCTGAAAAGAACCCAGGAAAGACGCCCCGATTTATTAAATGATTAAAAAACAAACGGAATTTTTGATTTTTTATCAGAAAAAGTTTGCTTATTTATTTTTTTTTATAAATTTGTGTAATAATGACACGAAGATATACAAATACAAATTGGTGGTGGCCTGAAGCAATAAGCATCGGGAACTAATTGGTATTGTCATAATATTTCATAATCAACCAAAACCATTTATGGAAATTCCAAACCCGATGCTAAAAAGTATCGGGTTTTTTTATGTACAAAATTGTAAAAAAGAAGAAATTATAAAATGAAGTTCAGATTCAAAACAGAAAGCAGGAAACTGCTGGCCGACACGACCACACCGGTGAGTATTTATCTCCGGCTACGGGATATCTTTCCCAACTCACTACTACTGGAAAGTTCCGACTACCACAGTCGTGACAACAACATCAGTTACATCTGCTGCCAGCCCATTGCCGGCATACAGCTGGACGAAAGAGAACTAACCTTGACTTTCCCCGGAAAAGAAAGAATTGTCAAGGATGCACAGCACATCGATCTACGTCAAGAAGTTTCGGACTTCAGAAATTCGTTTGAAGATGCTACCATTGCCGAGCTCAACCTGATCTCCAATGGTCTATTCGGTTACTTTACTTTCGATTGCATCGAACATTTCGAAGATATCAAGCTGACCACAGCGCCCGATCCTGCACGCAAGATACCATTTATGCAATACCATGTCTACAAGTATGTTATTGCAATAGACCACTTCCGAAATCAGCTCTATATCTTCGAACATCTACTGGAAG
Organism: Sphingobacterium sp. InxBP1; assembly: GCF_026191775.1. Classification (NCBI taxonomy): domain Bacteria; kingdom Pseudomonadati; phylum Bacteroidota; class Sphingobacteriia; order Sphingobacteriales; family Sphingobacteriaceae; genus Sphingobacterium; species Sphingobacterium sp. InxBP1. Next base: position 165,316 of record NZ_JAINDX010000039.1, read on the forward strand.
ATGAGGCATCGGAACTGGAAAGAGTGCAATTCCTTATTCAGAACAAAAACTTCCCCGAATATACGTTCAAGCTGGCAGGAGAGGAAAGTTCCAACCGTAGTGACGAAGAGCACCGCCAGCTTGTCAAAAAGATGAAAGAACATATCCAGCGTGGCGATGTTTTTCAGATCGTTCCTTCACGCGGTTTCCGGACTCCTTTCTCAGGCGATGAATTTAACGTCTACCGGGCACTACGTTCCATTAACCCCTCTCCTTATTTATTCTACTTTGATTACGGTGATTTTAAATTATTCGGTTCGTCTCCAGAAGCACAATTGCGTATCCATGGCAGTCAGGCGACTATTTTTCCGATCGCGGGAACGTTTAAGAGGACAGGCAATATGGACGAAGATCAAAAAATCGCTTCTAGGCTTAAGCAAGATCCAAAAGAAACCTCAGAACACGTGATGCTGGTCGACCTGGCACGCAATGACCTGAGCAGACATTGTACACAGGTTAAAGTAGAATCCTATATGGAACCCCAATATTATTCGCATATTATCCACTTGGTGTCTAAAGTGACCGGAACCTTAAAGGATAATATCAATCCATTCGATATCGTTGGAGACACCTACCCGGCTGGAACACTCTCTGGAGCTCCAAAGCACATGGCATTGACACTCATTGACCGCTACGAAGGTTTGCAGCGCTCTTTTTACTCTGGAGCGATTGGCTTTATGGGTTTCAATGGTGATTTCAATCATGCCATCATGATTCGCTCATTCCTCAGTAAACAAAACACTTTACACTATCAAGCTGGTGGTGGAATTGTATTGGATTCAGACCCCGAAATGGAACTCCAGGAGGTAAATAATAAAATCGCCGCATTGCGGAAAGCCCTACAATTAGCAGAAACATTATGATCAGACCATTAGAATACTGTGTCAACAGCCAGCACATCAAAAGCTCTATTGACACCATCGACAGTCGCATCGCCGAGTTGCTCGCCTTGCGCCAGATGTACCTAAATAAGGGCCGCACCTTCACTGGCAAGGAATGCATAGAAGAGGATGGCATTCGGAATATCAGCAATAATTACGCGGTTCTGGCTAGAAAATTTGACCTGCCAACCGAATTTATTCAAGTTATATTTGATAAAATAGACAATTACTTTAATCAGGATTATACAACAAAAGGCTATGAGCAACAATAAGATCGTCGTCATCGACAATTACGATTCCTTCACCTACAATCTGGTTCATCTGCTTCAGGAGCTTGGGCAGGATTATGTGGTGCTGCGCAATGACAAATTTAAGCTGGAGGACCTGGAGCCGTTCGACAAGATCCTCCTTTCCCCCGGTCCGGGTATTCCTGAAGAAGCCGGCTTGCTGCTGGATGTAATCCGTACCTACGCCCCACGTAAAAGTATATTGGGGATTTGCTTAGGTCAACAGGCCATCGCTGAAGTATTTGGAGGTACGCTGTTCAATATGGAAAAACCACTGCACGGCGTAGCCACAAACATTCACGTTACCGACGAATCCGAGAAACTGTTTCGCGACTTCCCAAAGGATTCTAAAATAGGTCGCTACCACTCCTGGGCGGTGAGCAAAGACACCCTGCCGCCCACCCTCAAAGTGACGGCGATAGACGAAAATGGTATCATTATGGCCTTGACCCATACAGAATACGATGTCAGAGGCATGCAGTTCCATCCGGAATCAGTATTAACAACAAATGGGAAAAAATTAATTGAAAACTGGTTATCTTAGCTTATCCAGCAATGAATATCCATACTCAATATTCAACACTAAAAATGACTATACTCGATAAAATCATAGAACGGAAAAAAATAGAGGTCGAAAAAGCGAAAGCTTCGGTACCCTTGGAGGAATTAGTAAACTATCCCTACTTCAATGTGGCCTGTCTGTCGCTGCGGGAATCCATCTTGGATCCTGATAAAACAGGGATCATCGCCGAATACAAAAGAGCCTCGCCGTCAAAAGGTGATATCAACAGCAGTTCAAGGGTAGAAGATGTTGTAAAGGCGTACGAAGAAGCGGGAGCTTCAGCAGTCTCTGTCCTGACCGATAGTGAGTTTTTTAAAGGTACGTTAGAGGATCTATCCAAAGCACGTCAAGCGATCAGCATTCCTATCCTTCGTAAAGAATTTATTGTGGATAAATATCAGATTGCAGAAGCTAAAGCTTACGGGGCTGATGTTATTCTTCTTATAGCGGCATGCCTCAAAAAAGAGGAGGTTCAGGAGTTCGCGTCCTACGCCCATCAGATCGGATTGAATGTTTTGCTCGAAGTACATAATGAGCAGGAATTGCTCGACAACCTTTTCGATGATATCGATGCCATCGGTGTAAATAACCGAAACTTGAAAGACTTCTCGGTAGACATTCAACATTCTTATGACCTGTTGGACAAAATACCTTCAGAATATATTAAGGTATCGGAAAGTGGCATATCCAACCCCCAAACCATCCGGGAGTTAAAAAAAGCAGGATTCCAAGCCTTTCTGATCGGCGAAAACTTTATGAAAACAGACGATCCCGGGCAGGCAATCAAAGATTTTGTGAAAGAAATATAGAGAGAGACAGGCAGGCTGCCGATGTACGGCTTGATCCGGAGGGATCAGGAATGGGCTGTAAACCCATGACCGTTAGCTAACTTTATACTAATGCCAAATTTTGTACCTTTGTAAAAAAAAAATTGAAGATGTCGGTCAAGATTGGTGAAAATATTGATTTGGGAGAATTTCCTTTGTTACTCGCGCCGATGGAAGATGTTAGCGATCCTCCATTTCGGTATGTTTGTAAACAGAATGGTGTTGATTTAATGTATACTGAATTTATCTCCTCCGAGGGGTTAATTCGTGATGCAGCCAAATCAATCCAAAAACTCGATATTTTTGAGTATGAAAGGCCTATCGGCATTCAGATATTCGGTGGCGATATTGAGCATATGCGGCAATCTGCGGAGATCTGTACCAAAGCAAATCCCGACCTGATCGATATCAATTACGGCTGTCCTGTCAAAAAGGTGGTCTGTAAAGGAGCTGGATCCTCGCTATTGCAGGATATAGATAAAATGGTGGCAATGACCAAGGCAGTGGTAGAAGCAACACATTTACCGGTCACCGTTAAGACACGCCTGGGCTGGGACGATAACACCAAGAACGTGTATGAGGTCGCAGAGCGGTTACAAGATGTGGGTATCAAAGCACTGGCAATACATGGACGTACACGCGCCCAGTTATATAAAGGACAGGCAGACTGGTCCATGATCCGGGATGTAAAACGCAACCCGCGCATCAAGATCCCGATATTCGGCAACGGAGACGTCGATTCAGTAGAAAAAGCTGCCGCATGGAGACAAGAATATGAAGTCGATGGAATCATGATCGGGCGTGCAGCCATAGGGTATCCCTGGATTTTCCGTGAAATCAAGCATTTCTTCAACACCGGTGAGCGCCTCGAAGGCCCGACCATTGCCGAGCGTGTGGATGTATGCAAAACCCACCTCATCAAATCGATCGAATGGAAAGGGGATAAACTCGGGATTTTCGAGATGCGCAGACACTACGCAAATTATTTCAAAGGCATTCCAAACTTTAAAGAATCTCGCATGAAACTTGTGAGCTTACAGACAAAAGAAGAAATTCTGGAAGTGCTCGAGGAGATTGAACACACATTCCAGACAGAATTAATATAATGTTTTTATTGAATACAAAGGCGATAAAACTGCTTATCGCCTTCGTTATTTTAGCAGGTTACTTCCGCCGGATCAGGCGCACCAGTCCATCCTTTTCAAGCATATAGACCGCAAATAACAGGAGAAGGAGCATAAAGTTCCCGATCCAGATATTACTTTCAAAAATTTGGAAGCTAAGCCAAGAGATCAAAAGCCCCGTCGCCAAATAGAGAACAATCTTCAACAATTTATAAGGGATAGGATAATATTTTTGACCCCAGTAAAGTGAAAACCCTATCATAACTAGATACACCATCGTGGTAGACAGCACTGCCCCGACATAAGAATAGATGGGAATAAGCCAGATATTAAGAAGGATAGTAATGACAGCACCTATCCCTGAGATATAAATCGCATAACGCGTGTGGTCAGTCAGCTTATACCAAATGGAAAGATTCATATATATACCCAACAAGACATAGTTAAACAAAAGAATAGGGACTATTTTTAGTCCCGTCCAATAAGCGGCGATCTCCTTTTCATTGCCTCGGATAAAATATTTTAACCAGTCCAGATTGACTGTCAGGCCCACCATTGCGACAACCATCAGGATAACGAAGTACTCCATGATCACTGCATAAGTTTTGGAAGCGTTCTGATTTTTAGAATAGGAAAAGAAGAATGGTTCTGCTCCCAATCTAAAGGCTGTAACAAATAAACTGAGAAATACCGCCAACTTCGCAACAGCTCCATATACACCCAAATCTTCTTTCCCCACTTCGCCGGGCATTAGTTTGGGAAAGAACATTTTATCCAGATTCTCATTTATAATAAATGAAATGTTAGCGACCAATATAGGAAGGCTATATCTCAGCATTTCATGCATTAATTTTCGATCAAATCTAAACCGAAAAGCTAATAATTCGGGCAATAACAAAAGTAAAGTGACCAAGCTCGCCAGTAAATTAGAGATGAAAACATAACCGATCCAGCCTTCTTTAAACCATGCGCCTGCAAAATTTTCCCAAAAACTGTAAGTATGCACCCAGCTGGGAAGAAAAACGATGAAAAACAGATTTGAAACTACCGTAATACCGATATTGATGAATTTAAGAGCGCTGTACTTATAAGGCCTGCCCTCAGCACGCAATTTGGTAAACGGCACAACTGCAAGCGCATCTGCTACAAGGATAAATGCAAAGTATTTAATATACTGCTCGTATACAGCGACATCTCCCCCGTCAGCAAACCATGCCGCGATGGGGCTTGTGAAAACAAACACGGATAGTAGCAATAGCCCTGAGGTGATCAAGGTAACAAACAAACTGTTATTGTAGACCTTATCCCTATCTTCGGATTCAACTTTCTGGAGATACCTGAAATAGGTCGTCTCCATACCAAATGCCAGAACAGCATTTAACATCGACATCCAGGCATAGAAGTTCGAATAAATCCCATAGACTGCTGCATCCTTAAATTTACGAAGGTAGAGCGGAGTCATTAGGAATCCGATCATCCTCGAAACAATAGTAGTCACACCATAGACGACCGTATCACTAAGAAATTTTTTGACTGTAGACACTGGCTTAGGATTGCGCTTTTTTAATCACTTCAAAATTCGAGAATCCCTTCAGTTCGCCCTCATGCACTTCGATGGCCTCGACCACTGATTTCTCTGGACCTTCCTGGCAGAAATCCAACAACGAATCAAGAGCGAAATCGTCGCCTTCCGCCTCGATATAAACAGAACCATCCTTCTGGTTCATAACGAATCCCTTTACGCCGACCTGATCCGCAACCGCTTTGGTGGTCAATCGAAAAAAGACTCCTTGTACTTTGCCTCTTACTGAAATGTTCAAATGTTTCATCTGTCATATTTTTTCTCCATCAGTCAGATGGATATTTCAGGACCAGGTACTTCATTAGAAGATTTTAATGAAGTGCCAGCTCCCGGACCGTTCATAAGAGCAAAAGTACAGAAGTTTTTGTGGAATCAAATACTAGGCTAAGCGTTTGACTTTAACTTTATCCGTCAACCGCATATGTTCCATCCCTTCAAGCAAAACAATACCCGGCTTCTTGCCAATTTCCAGTGAGCCGTACTGATCCTGGATATTCAATGCGATGGCGCCATTGATCGTAGCCCATTGAATGGTTTGCAAAAAATCGAGCTCCTCAAAATGTTCATGCAGTACCTTTAATTCATCGAGTATCGATAGCTTATCGTTTGAAGCCAAGCTATCTGTCCCGATAGCCAGCAGCTGCCCTGCGTTCACAAAATTCGGGACTTTAGGCAATGCGCCTTCGATATACAGGTTCGCTTTCGGACACAAACACCAAACGATATCCCTGTCCATCCGTTCCACAAAATCCAGATCCTTCAAAGATGTATAGGTATTATGGACCAGTATTATCTTATTGGGATAAGGCAAATAAGGTAAATATGATTGAATGGAATTCCTTGCCTGAGCTTTGATCGAATCTGCATCCTTTCCTATACTTTCATAGAATTTTAAAAACTCGCCAATTTTGTAACGGAAAAGCTTATTTTCTTCGTCACTTTCTTGGTTATGTATACTGATAATATTTGTTTCCGTAACAGCCTTCTTAAATTTCTTGAACAGGACTTTAGAGCAGGAATAAGGAGCATGCGGTGTAATAGATACGTGATTACCTGAAAATTCATGTGTCAACGATTTAGCTTCCTTGATCTTAAAATCAGCTTCTTCCGGCTCGATTCCCATCACCTCTATAAAAGTATGATACAATATCTCCGACTCCTGCTTGACTTTAGAAGAATTATCTGTATTTGCATGATCGCCTACTGCCACAATCCCGTTCTGATACATTTCCTTATCAGCTTTGCCCATCGCCTCATCGATTTTTTTCATCGAAGCGCCCCGAGTCGTCATTACCTGGCTTAAAAAATTCGGCAGCCCCGTACCTCTGGGTACCGCACCTTTCATATGGGACAATTCGATATGACAATGAGCATTGATAAATCCCGGAATAATCACCCCGTTATATCTCTCGACCTTAGCTTTATCGATCGGTGCAAACGAAGTGGAGTCATAAATACCTTGGATTACTCCTTCCTCATCCACCGCAACAATGCCATCCTTTATGGGCATTGACGTGATCGGCAGAATATAATTAGCACTTAAATATTTTAACATTTTACTTCCTCGCTCTCATTTTAATTGGTAACCATAATCTTCAAAAAATTTTTCACTCGTTTGAATACACTACCGGTAGAAAAATCTATGCCAAGGTACCTAAAAAGAATTATAAATACCAAAAACCAACATATACGTAAAATTTTAAACAACAAGGAAAATACAAGGAAAATTCACTTTACCGCATTCTTGTCATAAATCACATCTAAATAGGTCATTCCGATTTTAATTTATATATTCGCAGCGTCGAATAGGGGTGCCTTGTTTTGTCAGGAACACAAATACAGGCTGAGATTATACCCGACAGATTAAGTTCTGTGCACCTGATCCAGGTAATGCTGGCGGAGGGAGAGGTTAGTTAAATGGAGCGATCGTAGTAACCCCTTGTTACGATTTGTTTAACTTAAACAAAATACATCAACATGATCAAAATTTTGATTTGTAGCGCTTTAGCTACTGTTTTTGGCCAATATGCTGTTGCTCAGCACAATCTGACCATTAAAGTTGTAGACAAAAACAACCAAAAACCATTACACAAGGCGTCTATAGTTATAGACGGACAGACAGCTTTGACTGGCAATTCGGATCAGCAGGGCCTTGTCAAATGGTATAATATCAAGAATGGCGAGTATGCGGTCCGCGTGTCTTTTGTTGGATACGAAACCTTGCAGAAGAGACTAACAATTGACCGTGATCTGGAAATGACCATTCAGCTCAATCCTAGTGCAATCCGTACCGAAGAAGTGCTTGTGGTTTCTACCCGCGCCAGAAAAAATGCCCCCACAACCTTCAAAAACATCTCAAAAGAAGACATCTCCCGCAACAATTTTGGGCAGGATATTCCATATCTCCTAAATCAGACACCCTCGGTTCAGGTCAACTCTGATGCTGGCGCGGGAATAGGTTATACGAGCATGACCATCCGCGGATCGGATAACCAACGGATCAACGTCACCTTAAATGGCATCCCTCTCAACGATGCCGAAAGCATGGGATCCTTCTTTGTCAATCTTCCTGATTTCGCCTCTTCAACAGAGAGCATTCAAGTGCAGCGGGGCATCGGGACCTCGACAAACGGTGCAGGCTCATTTGGAGCATCTTTAAATATTCAGTCGAATACACTGGTCGAGCAACCTTACGCTGAATTGAACAACTCGTTCGGTTCCTACAACAGCTGGAAGAACACGGTCAGGCTGGGAACAGGATTGATCAACGACAAATTTGCCTTCAACGCCAGACTTTCCAGGATTAGCAGCGACGGATATATCGAACGGGGCACTTCTGATCTACAATCCTTTTATCTCGACGGCGGCTACTATGGCAAAAAGCATACCTTAAAAGGCATCGTATTCTGGGGAAAAGAAAAAACCTACCAAGCCTGGAACGGCGTCCCTGAGCCTTTAATTACCGGAGACAGATCCCGGATGGACGATTATGCAGCCAATGGACTGGGGGTATCGGGAGCTGAAAAAGACCGGTTTATGAATGCCGGAAGGAACTATAACGTCTACACCTATAAAAACCAGACGGACAATTATACTCAAAAGCATCACCAGCTCCATTATAGCAATATATTGAATGATAAGTTCACATTGAATGCAGCTCTGCATTATACTCGGGGTTATGGCTATTATGAAGAATTCAGAGAAGATGAAAAATTTAGCAAATATGGGCTGCCTAATGTAATTTTGGGAACCGATACAATAAAATCTACAAATCTTGTCAGAAGAAGATGGCTCGACAACTACTTCTATGGTGCTACCTACGCATTGAATTACAAACCTAATGATCACCTGGAAATTATCTGGGGTGGTGCCTACAATCAATATAAAGGCAAGCATTATGGCGAAGTAATCTGGGCGCAATACGCTTCGACAGGTTTTCTGGACGATAAATATTATTTCGGAAAATCGCAAAAAAATGACTTTAGCAACTTCCTGAAGCTGGATTATAAATTCGGTAAATGGATTTTGATGGCCGACCTCCAATACCGCAATGTCAATTACAAGATGTATGGAGATGATGACAAAGTGAAAAACTATGATTACCATCCAAAATTTAATTTCCTGAATCCGAAAGTTGGTGCAACATTTCTTTTAAATGAGTATTCCAATCTATATGCTTCTTATGCTTTTGCACAGAAGGAACCGGTACGCAAGGACTTTATAGAGAAAAACAGTAAGCTGGCCGATCCAACACCCGAAAAAATGCAGGATATCGAACTGGGCTACCGGTTTAACAATACAGTATTCAATATTGGGCTCAACGGATATGGCATGTTCTATAAAGATCAGCTGATACCCACTGGAGAAATCAGTGACACCGGCGCACCGATCCGCCAGAATGTTAAGGATAGCTATAGAATAGGCCTCGAATTCGACGGAGCCTGGAACATCAGTCAACAGCTAAACTGGAAAGCTACTGCCTCCATCAGCCAAAACAAGATAAACGATTTTGAAGAAGTCATTGGTGATGTTAAGATCTTTTATCCGAAAACGAATATTGCTCTTTCTCCAAATACCATACTGTCGAGCAATTTTTCCTACAGCCCGATTGAACGGCTGAGCTTTTCCTTGTTATCCAAATATGTGAGTCGCCAATACCTTGATAATTCATCGGCAAAAGAAAGAAGCATCTCCTCCTACTTTGTGAACAACCTGTTTACAAGTTACAGCCTGACTGCCTTTGGCATCCGGGATATCAGCCTCAGTCTCCAGGTCAACAATATATTCAACGAGAAATACGAGACCAGCGGATATACGTTTGGTTGGATGGAGGGCGATACCAGAAAATACTATAATTTCTATTTTCCTCAGGCTCCCACCAATTTTATGCTTGGTTTAAATATTAAGTTTTAAAAGGTCCTGTCCGTCACAACAGAGCCTCCTTTTCCTGCACAGAAAAGGAGGCTCTTTCGTTGGGGGCTACATAAATTTAAGATGCTATGGCTTTGACCATTTGATTTTTTAACTTTGGCCCTATACTTTTTATTATGCGCGCAGTCATACAACGAGTAAAACATGCTTCCTGCACTGTCGATAGCCAAATGACGGGACAGATCCAGCAGGGCTTGCTGATTTTATTGGGAATAGAAGAAGCCGACACGATGGAAGACCTGAAATGGTTAGGACAAAAATTTGTTAACCTACGTATCTTTGAAGACGAACATGGACTGATGAACAAATCCATTCAGGATATCGGTGGGAATATTTTGCTGATATCCCAGTTCACCCTGTTTGCCCAGACAAAAAAAGGCAATAGACCTTCTTTTATACGGGCGGCTAAACCGGATATGGCCAAACCGCTTTACGAAGAAATGGCTAAACTGCTATCGCAGTTGATTAATCAACAAGTACAGCTGGGAGTTTTCGGTGCTGACATGAAAATCAATTTACTCAACGATGGCCCAGTCACCATAATTATGGATACAAAGGATAAAGACAATTTTTAAACCGATTAAATACACAACATGACAATCAAAGAAGCTCAGGATCTAATCGATAAATGGATCAATAGCACCGGTGTTCGGTATTTCAACGAATTAACCAATACCGCCATACTCATGGAGGAGGTCGGCGAGGTCGCAAGGATCATGGCACGGCAATATGGGGAGCAGTCATTCAAAAAATCCGACAAAGATATTGACCTGGCCGATGAGATGGCCGATGTACTCTTTGTCCTCATGTGTCTGGCAAACCAAACTGGTATTGACCTCACCGAGGCACTGGAGAACAACCTGCAAAAGAAATCTATCCGGGATGCCGACCGTCACCGGAACAATGAGAAATTAAAATGAAAAGACTATTTATTTTTTCGATGATAACAGCCTTGCTGTTTACCTCCTGTTCCAGTACTCGTCTGCAGCCTGACATACGTAAAGATAAAGCGCTCACTTTCAGCAGGGCTGCCGTAGTCACTGCCCATCCCTTGGCTTCTGAAATAGGTGTTATGGTTCTGAAAAAAGGAGGAAATGCCGTAGACGCCGCTGTTGCCGTCCAGTTTGCCCTTGCAGTAGTTTATCCAAACGCCGGAAATATCGGCGGCGGTGGATTCATGCTTTACCGCGATCACCAAGGCAGATATGATGCACTGGACTTTCGTGAAACCGCACCCAGCCGAGCTCATAAGGATATGTATCTGGATCCACAAGGCGCCGTCATTCCGGAACTTAGCCTGTATAGCCGGCTAGCATCGGGTGTACCGGGATCAGTTGCCGGGATGTGGGAGGCGCATCAAAAATATGGTAAACTCGCGTGGAAAGACCTTATTCTACCTGCTGTGACGCTTGCAAAGAAAGGCTTTAAGATCAGCAAAAGACAAGCTGACGAATTTGAAGCTCATAAAGATCGCTTTGTCAAGCTCAATCCCACAGGTCCTGCAATAATTAAAAATGGGGTCTGGAAAGCGGGTGATCTATTTGTTCAGGAGCAACTGGCCAGTACATTGGAAAGAATCGCCAATCAGGGTCGGGATGGCTTCTATAAGGGCAAAACCGCAGACCTGCTGGTAGCTGAAATGAAAAAAGGGAATGGCTTGATTAACCATCAGGATCTAGCGGAGTATAAAGCCATCTGGCGTGATCCGATTGCATCGACTTACCGTGGCCATAAAGTGGTTTCAATGCCACCACCATCCAGCGGCGGAACTTCTCTATTGGCCTTATTAAAGTCAGTTGAACAATTTCCATTGCGTAGCTGGGGCTTTCAGACCGATTCCACGGTACGGGTGATGGTAGAAGCCGAACGACGGGTCTATGCCAATCGGGCAAAATATCTAGGGGATCCCGATTTTATCAATGTCCCCATACAGCAACTAATAGATTCCGCTGCAAATGCTGCCAAACTTTCTCCGTTTAACTTCCATAACGCGACACCCAGCAAAGATGTCAGTGCCGATGCCATCCCTGGCTATGAAAGCGAACAGACCACGCATTTCAACATCGTGGATCAAGAAGGAAATGCAGTCTCCATAACAACGACACTCAACGATTCCTATGGATCCGGAGTCATCGTTGACGGAGCTGGATTCCTGCTGAATAATGAAATGGACGATTTTTCCATTAAAACCGGTGTACCCAATATGTATGGGTTAACGGGAGAAAAGGCGAATGAAATACAGCCGGGAAAAAGGATGCTGAGCTCCATGACGCCAACTATTCTCGAAAAGGATGGCAAACTATTTATGGTCGTCGGCACCCCCGGAGGTTCCACAATTATTACATCTGTTTTCCAGACCATTTTAAATGTCATAGATTTTGGCCAAAATGCACAATCGGCTGTAAGTGCACCGCGATTTCATCATCAATGGCTGCCAGACCGTATCGATGTAGAAAACGATGCCATCCATTCAGCAGTCCGTGAAAAGTTGACAGAAGATGGTTATGCCATCCATCCCAGAGGCGCAGTAGGCCGCGTTGAAAACATCCTTATTCTCCCGAATGGCAAACTGCAAACGGGCGCAGATCCGAGGGGTGATGACACGGCAAAGGGATACTGACAATTTGCCAAAAGTCAATTTTTTAAATAAAAAACTAAAACAGATGAGCGTTATACATTAAAAAAAGTCAATATCTCCAGTAATATAACACAAAACGCAATCCTCCGATAAAAACACTCAATAATAGTTGATATTACATCCAATTAATATCAACTATTTAAGATATATTCGCCAAAGAAATAGGCCAAAACTTTATGTTAAAAAACAACTACTCCATTACATTTATCGTATTTGCCTTTATTGCGCTACTCGGAAGCTGCGAGTTAATGAGGCCAATGGATTTCACCAACATCAAGGTAGGTATGAACCAACAGCAAGTTATCCAAAAAATAGGAAAGCCAAACCTCGTCGTAGCCTCAAAAAAATATGACGATGGGGTTTTGGAAATTTATGAATACATCATCGGAGGAGACTCCACACATGTGAGAAGAAATTGGTTGCATTTTTTTAATAATGAATTGCAAGAATGGGGACCTAAAGAAAACTACTCTCCGAATGATTACGATGAATATCATAGACGCTACCGGCGTAACCGGTAAAAAAAAAGAAGGCCCATCTGGTATTCAGATGGGCCTCTTTTATCATATAGCAGGATGATCTTACATCATACCACCCATACCGCCACCCATTGGAGGAGCACCAGCACCTACAGGGTTTTCTTCTGCTTCGTCAGCAAGGACACACTCTGTTGTCAACAACATGGAAGCAACAGAAGCAGCGTTTTCCAATGCTACGCGAGACACCTTAGTTGGATCGATGACACCGGCAGAAATTAAGTTTTCATAACGGTCAGCACGCGCGTTGTAACCAAAGTCAGCAGTTCCTTCTTTTACTTTCTGAACGATAACGGCACCTTCGATACCTGCGTTGTTACAGATCTGACGCAATGGCTCTTCAATAGCACGTTTGATGATATCGATACCGATTTGCTCATCTTCATTTTCACCTTTAAGATCAGCTAAAGCATCGGTAGCACGGATGAAAGCAACACCACCACCAGCAACGATACCTTCTTCCACAGCTGCGCGAGTAGCATGCAAAGCATCATCTACGCGGTCTTTTTTCTCTTTCATCTCAACTTCAGTAGTTGCACCTACATATAATACGGCTACACCACCTGACAATTTTGCCAAACGCTCCTGTAATTTCTCGCGATCGTAATCAGATGTAGTCGTTTCGATTTGAGAACGGATCTGAGCAACGCGTGCTTTGATGTCTTCTACATTACCAGAACCGTTGATAATTGTAGTATTGTCTTTGTCCACTTGCACTTTTTCTGCTTGACCCAAGTAAGACAATTCTGCATTTTCTAGTTTGAAACCTCTTTCTTCCGAGATTACTGTACCACCGGTTAAGATAGCGATATCTTCCAACATGGCTTTACGACGGTCACCGAAACCTGGCGCTTTTACAGCAGCAACTTTCAATGATCCACGGATTTTGTTCACAACCAATGTAGCAAGAGCTTCACCGTCTAAATCTTCAGCGATGATCAACAATGGCTTACCTGTTTGAACTTGTTTTTCCAAAATCGGCAACAACTCTTTCATGTTGCTGATTTTCTTGTCGTAGATCAAAATGTAAGGGTTATCCAATTCCGCTTCCATTTTATCTGAATTTGTAACGAAATATGGCGACAAATATCCGCGGTCAAACTGCATACCTTCCACAGTTTTCACTTCTGTCTCAGTACCTTTTGCTTCCTCAACCGTGATAACTCCGTCATTACCCACTTTTTGCATAGCTTCTGCAATTAACGAACCGATTACTTCGTCGTTGTTTGCGGAGATGGTAGCCACTTGTTTGATCTTGTTGTTATCCTGACCAACTTCTTGTGACTGTGATTTAAGGTTAGCCACCACAGTAGCCACAGCTTTGTCGATACCACGTTTTAGATCCATTGGATTTGCTCCTGCAGCCACAGATTTGATACCTGGTGCAACAATAGCTTGTGCCAATACAGTAGCGGTTGTTGTACCATCACCAGCCTGATCTGCTGTTTTGGAAGCTACTTCTTTGACCATTTGAGCACCCATATTCTCCAAAGCGTCTTTTAATTCGATTTCTTTCGCAACCGAAACACCATCTTTAGTAATCACTGGAGCACCAAATTTTTTCTCGATGATTACGTTACGTCCTTTAGGACCCAATGTTACTTTAACCGCATTTGCTAAAGTGTCTACACCTTTCTTTAGGGCCTCACGAGCCTCAACATTATATTTTACTTGTTTTGCCATTTTTATTTGATGTTTAGTATTATGAGTATTCACTACTCGATCATACAATAACCTTTTGATTGATTTGAACTACAACGAGTTCATGATTTTTAAAGTTTAATTAGATAACTGCGTAAATATCGGACTCACGCATAATTAAGTACTCTTTTCCTTCGTAAGTGATTTCAGTACCGGCATATTTACCATACAATACTTTGTCACCAACTTTTACAGTTAACGGCTCGTCAACTTTACCTGTACCTACAGCAACAACTGTACCTTGAGATGGTTTTTCTTTTGCTGTATCGGGGATATACAACCCTGAAGCTGTTTTTTCTTCTGCTGGAGCAGCCTCTACTACTACTCTGTCTCCGATAGGTTTGATACTTAATGCCATAATTAATTTACTTTTTATCTGTTATTGAATTTATTTTTATGTTATAATCGTTATAGACACATCATCTTCTATGCCAATTGTCAATAAGACCTGGCATAAGACATTTTTTCATCGAAAACTGGGTACTATCAGCCGCAAATAGTCATTGGGCTGTCAGCCTGTCACTGTCTGCTGACAGTCTTTCAAATCAACAACCAGGACATCAATACAAAAAAAAGCCCTGTCTTATGGACAGGGCTCGTAATCTTTGTGTCATTAACTATTTCTTAGCCTCTGCTGGCTTCGTCTCTGAAGTAGAAGCCGGCGCCTTTTCTGTTGGCGCTGGAGTAGCTTTGTCTTGCCCGGCTGGCGCACCTGCAGGTTTCTGTGCCGGAGTTCCAAGATTCAATGGACCTTGCTGCACAGGCGCCTCGATCTGACCACCTAATCCACCTTTCGACGTGCTCGGGGATGTACCAAGGATATTTACACCTAGGCTGAATACCATAATGGCAATGACCATGATCCATGTACCTTTCTCCAAAAAGTCACCTGTACGTTTTACCCCCATCAGGTTAGTACCTCCGGCAAAGCCTGACGATAACCCCCCTCCTTTTGGATTTTGGATTAAAACTAAAAACGCTAAAATAATACTAGCTAATATGATAAGACCGATTAATAATCCTTGCATCTCTTTATGTAATTAATTTAATTTCTTTTCTAATTCTGTTATGCGTGCCGCAAAATAAGCATTTTTTTCTGGATATTTCAAAACTAATTTTTTGTAAACCTCTATCGCTTTAGGATATAAACCTTGTTCAGTATAGATTTTGGCCAGAGTCTCCGTCACCAGAGAATATTGGTCTTCCGAACTTTTCCGCGCCTTGTTTTCCAAATCCAGCTTTTCAGCCTGCAACGGCTGGATCATAGGCTCCTCACGAATAAATTTTTCAATCACTTCATCCGTTTTGCGCGGTATCTGAAAGGCGATCGTTGTTTTCACGGCATCACTCAGTTTGGCTTCTGGTGACTGCAGATGGAAAATATTTTCCCGGATCTGCTGATCGAGGAGTTGGCTGTCTAATTTCTCATGAATCTTTGCAATATCATCATGGGAAGGCGTCATTCGTCTTAGAGGTGATTTGACATAGGGCTGGTAAGTCTCTGCGTATTCCAGTCTCGTCTTATGTAACCACCACAGAAAGCTATACGGCATTGTATCATCATCGTATACAGATACGCGTTCTTGGCCCGTGGCTGTTGCAGAAGGGATTACAGCTGCATCCCCAGATTCCACAGTGGAAACTTCGGATTGGTTTTCTGCTTCTTTATGCGGCTCTTCTGCCTCGCTATGCTGTTGCTCCGTATTTCTGTACTGTTCTTCCGAACGGAAATAATCTTGGGCCACGCCCGCCTGGATCAGACGATCCAATTCATCAATATCCCCTTTTGCCGGGATTGTCTCAGCCCCTGTAGCAGCCTCAACGGCAGACGCGGCATCGAGTATCTCCACCACCTCAACCTCGGCCTCTTCACCTAGGATCTGCATCCGCTCTTCAGCAATACGATCCTCATCTTCCAACACATTATCCATAGACGCCGATGCAGTCTGCGTAGCCGGCTTTCTATGCATAAATTCATACAGCCAATTGGGTGAAGAAGCATATAGTAGAGTAGATGACAGATTCTGAACAGCTTTGTGCTCTTCAAAAATTTTACGCTCGTAGACAAACCGTAAGCCTTGGACATAAGGATATTTCTCGATCAAAGCCAATATCACATCTTCTTCAACCGCCCCAGGCTGATTGATCACCTGAGAAAAAAGCTCATGATTGGATAATGCCATATACATTCAGTTTAGAACAGGATTACCAATTGGCAAATGCCTTGTTATAAATATCCTCAGTCAACATCTGGATTACTTCTTTACCCAAAGTCTCTTCCTGTGCACTCTGTAAGTTACCGGCAAACTCTTTAAACCGCGTAAAAGGCTGCTCGAAATCATCTTTAGGATTGATCTTATTGTGATAAGAAACTTTTACGGTAATGGTCAATCTATTCATGGCTGCACGGTCGGTACCGGCCTCCACAGCAGCAGGACTGATCGTATAATCAGTAATAAAACCTTCAAAGGTAGCGTCGCCATCCTGATTCACCTGGCTCAACCGGGACTGGTTCCGGATACGTTCTTTTAAAGCTTCTGTAAAATTCTGACTTAAGGTCGGATACACCAGCGGAGCGATATTCTCAAAATATTGGATGTTCACCGTCTTCATTCCTTCCGGAATAGAGCCTCCGGTAAAGCTGTACTTCACACCGCAGCTGTTGATGACGAATAGGAAGACCACCGTCAATAGGGTATATAATATTCTTTTTGACACCATGTGTAAAACCTTAGTCTAAATTTAAGTCTTTAATTTTTCTATATAAAGTACGTTCAGAAATACCCAATTCCTGAGCTGCCGCCTTACGTTTGCCCCGATGCTTTTTCAAGGCCTTCTTAATAAGGTCCGACTCCTTGTCGATCAATGACAAAGATTCTTCTACCTCTTGAGCATCCTGGAGATAATCGTCCTGTGCCACAGATCCCTTGATCACATTCGCAGGGTTGTTATTGGGTGAATGTATGGTCAATGTAGGTGCAAGTCCGTAATTCTCGGGATCAGATTTCAATTGCGGTTCGATCTCTTGGTACAACTGATTGATATAAGGAGAATTTTGGTCGAAAGTCGTGGCGTCCACTCCTTTTTGGATAAGCTCCACAACAAGCTTCTTCAGATCCACCATGTCCTTCTTCATATCAAATAAGACCTTATAGAGCAAATCTCTTTCTGAGAAGTCCTCTTTCGCGCCTTTATTCGAAGGCACCAAAGTCGGCAGGCTAGTACGCGATTCGTTGGGAAGGTAATTCTGCAAGGTATGCGCGTCGATTACACGCTCCTTTTCCAAAACAGCGATCTGCTCGGCAACATTTTTTAACTGACGCACATTCCCCGGCCAGCTGTAGTTACGCAACATATTTTGGGCATCTTCCGTTAGCTGCACTCCCGGAGACCGATACTTTTCCGAAAAGTCCACGATAAATTTTCGGAAAAGTAGATTGATATCTTCCGGACGTTCTCTCAACGACGGGACACGCAAAGGCACAGTATTCAAACGATAATACAGATCTTCCCGAAATTTGCCTTTCTGTACTGCCTCAAACATATTGACATTGGTCGCTGCCACAACCCGCACATTGGTCTTCTGTACCTTGGATGAGCCCACACGGATATATTCACCGGATTCCAGGACACGCAACAAACGCGCCTGAGTACCCAAAGGCAATTCACCTACCTCATCCAGAAAGATTGTACCCCCGTCGACAACTTCAAAATATCCTTTACGGGCTTCGTGGGCTCCAGTAAAGGAACCTTTCTCATGACCAAACAATTCAGAATCTATTGTCCCCTCTGGTATGGCCCCACAGTTTACCGCAATAAACGGACCGTGCTTACGGGAACTCAATTGATGGATAATATGTGAAAAAACTTCCTTACCACTACCGCTTTCACCTTGTATTAATACAGAAATATCAGTTGGAGCCACCTGACGGGCAATGTCAATCGCACGATTTAATAACGGTGAGTTACCGATGATTCCAAACCTATTTTTTATATCTTGATTATCCATAAATTTCCAGCTGGAAATAAATTTATATTAGTTTATTAATCGACAATTTTACCCAATAACGTCGCCGAAGTACAAGACTCGATCAAAACATTGACATAGTCTCCTTGTTTGTAACGTGGATCGATTGGGAACACAACAAGCGCATTTTGATCATTACGTCCGCAGAAATCAAATTCTGATCTTTTCGAGAACCCTTCTATCAACACTTTACACACTTTCCCGACGAACTGCTGATAACGGTACAGGCTATGGTCGCGTTGCTTGTTGATCACTTCGGTAAGGCGACGTTTTTTTACATCTTCTGGAATATCATCCTCATAACGCTTTGCCGCCAACGTACCCGGACGTTCCGAGTAAGCAAACATATAGGCAAAATCATATTTTACATAATCCATCATGGACAATGTCTCCTGATGCTCGGCTTCTGTTTCAGTACAGAAACCTGTAATCACATCGGTGGAGATTGCACAATCCGGGATAATACGACGAATGGCATCAACACGTTCCATATACCATTCGCGATCATAGGTACGGTTCATCAACTCCAATATTCTGGAGTTTCCGGACTGTACGGGCAAGTGGATGTAATTACATATATTTTCGTGTGCAGCAATCGCATGCAACACTTCGTCGGTAATATCTTTGGGATGCGAAGTGGAGAAACGTACCCTTAAAAGTGGACTTACAGCGGCAACCATAGTTAACAGCTTCGCAAAATTCACGGTCTCCCCCACAGCTTCGCCCTCTGCAACTGGGGCTGTATATTTATAGGAATCCACATTTTGCCCCAACAAAGTCACTTCTTTATATCCGGCATTGAATAAATCCTGCGCTTCCTTCACAATAGAATGTGGATCACGGCTCCGCTCACGCCCTCTGGTAAATGGAACTACACAGAACGAACACATGTTGTCACAACCGCGCATAATCGAAATAAATGCCGTGACGCCATTCGAATTTAAGCGTACCGGATTGATATCGGCATATGTCTCCTCTCTTGACAAGAGCACATTCACAGCCTTGGTACCGTCATCAACCTTGTCAATTAAGTTTGGCAGATCCCTGTAGGCATCCGGGCCAACGACCACATCAACGAGCTTTTCTTCTTCAAGAAACTTGGATTTTAAACGCTCAGCCATACAGCCCAATACCCCCACGATCATTCCTGGGTTTTTGGTCTTCGCCGCTTCAAATTCCTTTAGCCGGTTACGGACACGCTGTTCTGCGTTTTCACGGATTGAACAAGTATTGATAAAAACAACGTCAGCTTCCTGATAGTTTTTGGTCGTCTCAAACCCTTTGTCCAACAAAATAGAAGCAACAATCTCACTATCCGAAAAGTTCATCTGGCAGCCGTAACTTTCAATATACAGCTTCCGTCCGTTACTGATCTTCGGATCCTGCTCCAGCAACAATGCCTCTCCTTGACGCGACTCGTCGTGTTCCTTAGTTGTATGTGTTAAATCTAACATAGCTCAATTTTCAAAGACTACAAAGTTAGAAATTAATATTCATAAAATGACAGTTTGTCAGCCATAATATGGTTTATACTTTGTCAAATTTCACAAAAAAGGCGCTGAACTTTTTCAACGCCTTCTATGTTTTAGTCACCAACTTCGCCAGGATTAGCCTAACAGAGCCTCGCTAATTGATTATCTATTGACCAGCCTGTTGTTTGGCTTCTTGTTTCATTTGATCACCTGCTACGATCACGATCTCCACACGACGGTTTTGTGCGCGTCCTGCTTCGGTATCATTGCTCGCGATGGGCTCAGCAAAGTTTCTTCCTTCGGTACGGATTCTTGAAGAGGCCAATCCTTTGGATACTGCAAAAGCACGCACAGAATTGGCACGATCCAACGATACCTTTTCATTTGCGGCCAAAGTACCTACATTGTCTGTATGACCAATGACAAGAATTTCTGTACCAGGCTCTTTGTTTAAAGTAGTCACCAGCTTCGCAATGTTATCCTTTGCAGAAGGTTTTAGGTCAGATTTATTGAAATCGAACAGAATACCAGAGTCAAATTTAACCACGATACCTTCAGCAGATTGAGTAACTTCAGCTCCCTCTACGGTTTTGGTAATTTCAGCGGCCTGCTTATCCATCTTCTTACCGATCAGCACCCCGGCAGCACCACCGATTGCAGCTCCCGCCAAAGTTCCGATGGCTGTATTACCAGCTTTACCGCCAATTAAAGCGCCCAAGGCACCGCCGGCAACACCACCGATTACGCCACCTTTGGTTGCATTATTCGTATTTTGGATCGTCGAACAACTTCCAAATAACATAGCTGAGGTCGCAACAGTCAAACCAAATACAGCCAATTTTCTATTCATTTTCATATCTATCTAAGACTTTTAATATTCAAACTAAATTCTGTTAATGACAAAATCAAACAAAGTGCCAAAAGCATCCTTTTTCAACTTTTTTGTGACGACATACCGAAAATCATGCCTCCAATTCGATAAATGACGACAACAAGCTACAAATAGGCCGCCCCGTTTATAGGTATAGAGACTAACAGCAGCAAACGAAAAATGTTTTATTTCTCCTGTGTCTTTACTTCAATATCGGGCAACAAAGAGCCCTTTGGACGTCCTTTGGCATTAAAGTCTTCCAGGGACTGTTTTACATAATGCATCAGGTCATATTGTCCCCAGTGTTCCGCAAGGTCAAAGGATGGACGGTACCGTACCATAAAAGCGTCCAGATCAGCACTATCTAACTTGGTTAAATTACGGACAGCCTCCCGCGAAAATATACGGTCCACCTGTAGTTCCTCCTTTTCCCTGTCCATGAAACGCCCAAAACGTTTGGCATTTTTTGCTTCCCTGCCGAAAAGATTATAAAGGGCAGTCGCCGGACTTCCGAGATAAGTACCGAATTTATTTTTCCCGCCGTTGTAAACACCTTTTTTCGAGTAGTTGCTCATTGCCTCGTTCAACTCCGCTTCCTTAGACTTGCGCTCCACGATCACCGTCTCCAGTTTTATCCCTTCCTGCATTTCAATATAAAATTCCTTTAAGTCCGTCAGAACGGTCTTCACTGGCGAAAATCCGACTTTAGTAAAAGAAAGAGAATCCCCTACCGATGCATCAATCGTAAAAACACCAAAGGAATTGGTCAACGCTGAACGGTGGGTACGTAAATTGAGCACCACAACATCACCGATCCGGTTTGCTGTACCTTTCTGCATGACCATACCCGAAACCTTTTGTATATGCTGCGCCGTGACAGCCCCAGCCGTCAACAAAAGCAACAATAAGATGCTCAGAACCCCTATATGTATGTGTATTCTTTTCATTGGATATCGTTATCAGTCTACGCCTTTATCAGCATTTCAAATTGTAGCGGGTGCGCATTTCCACGATCCCCCGGATATCTGCTTTAGACACAATACATCCAGCCTACTTTTTAAAAGTAATAATAGTTTGACAATTGTATTGTTAAAAAAGTTTAAATATTACGTCCCTATTTATAAGGATAGAAGACGAAATTAGCCCCCTCAGCAACAACCACAAACAAGCACATATATTCTTTAGCCGGTTTATAATTCTGCATAAAGACAGCTTTGCGATCCTCCTGAATAATCCCGATCTCAACAAATTCCTCCAAGGTAGATGCATTGATGGTCCAGTTGGTTTCCAGCTCTGTCCGGTCCAAGATCACCTCTCCCACAGAAACCTCATGTTGATGGGCCACGAAAATTGGATACGCAGAATACTCACCTTCTATAATTTCTAAGGCTACCTCGCGCAGGGACTCGTTATAAAAATCGAGGTCTGCCTGTAAACTTTTTAGCGGACTCTGACCGGCGGACGCCGCTGTGTCGTCTTTCGATGCTCCTAAAAAAAAATCCTCTACTTCCATGACATTATTTCTTTAATTCCAATAGAACGACATTTTCCACATGCTGCGTATGAGGAAACATGTCAACAGGCTTAATCCGCTTCACCGTATACTTTTCCGCCAACAAAGTCAGATCCCTGGCCTGGGTTGCAGCGTTGCAACTGACGTAAACAATACGTGGAGATTCCATCTCCAGCAGACGCTCCACAACATCGGCATGCATCCCCGCTCTCGGCGGGTCAGTGATCACGACATCAGGTTTGCCATGTTCTGCAATAAAAGCAGGCGTCAGCACCTCCTTCATATCCCCTGCATAGAATTTCGTATTGTGAATATTGTTGATGGAAGAATTTACTTTTGCATCTTCAATTGCACTCGGTACATATTCAACCCCGATGACTTCCTTAGCATTCTTCGCCACGAAATTGGCAATAGTACCTGCTCCGGTATATAGGTCATACACCCGTTCATCGCCCTTTAGATCAGCAAACTCGCGTGTGATCTTGTAGAGTTCATACGCTTGTGCCGAATTGGTCTGATAAAATGATTTGGGACCCACCCTGTACTTGAGGCCTTCCATCTCCTCATAAATAAAATCGCGGCCCGCATAAACATGGATGTCCTGATCAAAAATGGTATCGTTTCGCTTCTGATTAATAATGTAGAGAAGCGAGGCCAGTTGCGGAAACTGCTGGTTGATAAATTCCATAAGCATTTCCACCTGTGCCGGTTCGGGGTAGGCAAAGACAACGATAACCATCATTTCGCCTGTGGACGAAATGCGGATGATCAGATTACGCAGCACACCCGTATGCTCGCGCAGATCATAGAACGTGATGCCGCGACTGATCGCAAAATCGCGAATGGCGTTGCGCACCTTATTGGAAGGATCTTCCTGAAGAAAACAATGGTCAATGTCCAGAATTTTGTCAAACCGTCCCGGTACGTGGAAGCCCAGGGCGTTCATCTGCAGCTGGGTAGCATCCTCATCAACAGAGGTCAGCCATTTCTTATTGGAAAATGTATATTCTAATTTATTACGATAGTATTCGGTCTGCGCAGAACCTAGGATAGGCTCCATGGAAGAGGTATCCACCTTCCCAATACGTGATAGTGCATTGTCGACAGACTGCTGTTTAAATTTCAGCTGGGAATCATAGCTCATATGCTGCCATTTGCAGCCGCCACAAACACCAAAATGTTCACAAAATGGCGCAACCCGATAAGAAGAAGCTTCTTTCAGGTGGGTTACCCTGGCCTCCGCAAAGTTTTTCTTCTTGCGCATCAGCTCCACATCAACCACATCACCTGGAACAGCCTTTTCAACAAACAACACCAAATCATCTGTTTTCCCAACACCTCTGCCCTCCT
Organism: Sphingobacterium sp. InxBP1; assembly: GCF_026191775.1. NCBI lineage: Bacteria > Pseudomonadati > Bacteroidota > Sphingobacteriia > Sphingobacteriales > Sphingobacteriaceae > Sphingobacterium > Sphingobacterium sp. InxBP1. The sequence goes on from NZ_JAINDX010000039.1 coordinate 189,157, forward strand.
CGGCAATATCAATGATGGCAATATCTTTTAAAAACTTTTTTTCTTGCGGAATTCTTCTACTCATAGTTCGCAAAAATACAATTTTTATCAGGATTTTTCAGTGGAATAAATTGCGCCTTAGGGGCAATGGTGCAATTCTTTACAACAATGAGGCGCAAGCGAACGGAAACCTTACAACACCGTTGCCTGAACCAGATAAGGCAAGATTTCTTTTTGGAAGGAAATAAAGTTTTTACGAACGTCGGCATCCGACACCGCAGTAAAAGCAAATGAGAACACAATACTTTTGCTCGATTTAATTAGAAAAGTCAGCTTGTCCTCACTGATTGCTTCACTAATTTTCTCGTTTTGAATAAAGGTACTGAGCAGCAGAAACTCCAGATCCTCAGAAAGCATTTTCAGGTATTCCTGCGCATTCGCGGATTCGCGGATAAATTCCCAGCCGATCAGCTCGTTACATGCTGTGTAGGTCAGTCGGCTCACACGAAGTATCGTATAAGCCAAAAAAGAAGCCATATCGTCATCGTATTTTGTCGTCCTTAAGATATCTTGCAGGCTCGCCCGAAGATAATCCATCAGTATGGCATGTAAAATCATTTCCTTACTATCAAAATACTTGTAAACCGTTGCCTTGGCTATCTTAGCCTTTTTTGCAAGTGCATTGACGCTGGTCTTATGATAACCATTCTGACGAAAAAGTTCCCGTGCTGTTCTTTTTATGGATTCAATAATATAATCTGGTTCCATACTCTTCAGATAATACAAGGACGCATGACGCTTACTTGTCCGGGACTACAGCACATCACATTATTCTGGTTTTCCACGCAGGCCAGCGTTAGCGTGGAGGCAGGCAACAATGTGATGGCTTCTACAGTTCCCATTTTTATTTTATATTAATTCCGTTTCAAACTGAGACAGGAAACGGACATCATTTTCAGAAAAAAGGCGTAAATCTTTAATGACATACTTGAGGTTGGTGATACGCTCGATACCCATACCAAATGCAAAGCCCGAATATTTCTTGCTGTCTATTCCGCAATTCTCCAATACATTCGGATCCACCATACCACAACCCAGGATTTCTACCCAGCCAGAATATTTACAAAGATTACATCCTGCACCTTTACAGATGGTACAAGAAATATCCATTTCAGCAGAGGGCTCTGTAAACGGAAAGTACGATGGGCGAAAACGGACCTTAGTTCCCTCACCATACATTTCCTGAACAAAATGATACAAGGTTTGTTTCAGGTCGGCAAATGATACATTCTCGTCCACATATAAGCCCTCTACCTGATGAAAGAAACAATGCGCCCGTGCTGAAATCGCTTCATTCCTATAGACACGTCCCGGCATAATGGCACGAAAAGGTGGCTTACCTGCTTCCATTAAACGTACCTGAACCGATGACGTATGCGTCCTTAAAGTGATATCGTTACCCTCCTGCTTTTTGATAAAAAACGTGTCTTGCATGTCACGCGCCGGATGTTCCGGCGGGAAATTCAACGCTGAAAAATTATGCCAGTCGTCTTCAATTTCCGGACCTTCGGAAACGACGAAACCTAATTTTTTAAAGATCTCAACAATTTCCTTGCGCACCAGCGAGATAGGATGTCTTGACCCCAGCTGGAACCCATTGCCCGGCAAAGTCAAATCACCCTCCTTTTGCTGCGCCTGTTGCTTTTCGGAAGAGCCGAATTTTTCCTGTGCCTCTTTAAAGGTAGCTTCTGCCAGCTGCTTAAATTCATTAAGCACTTTTCCCAAAGTACGTTTCTCTTCAGGCGTAACTGTTTTGAATTCATCAAAAAGATTTTTCACTATCCCTTTGGAAACCAAAAATTTCAATCTGAAATTTTCTACATCGGCTGAAGATGATGGGGCAAATGCCCTAATTTCTTCAGTATACTGCGTAATTTTATCTTGCAACATAATTAGCGCAAACATAGCCAAAATTTCGGCTAAAAAGAAATTTTGACATTCGCGGTCCGCACGTGGAAAACAGGTAAACAATTAAACTAAAGCTGTTTTCGGACCCGATTAAGCCCGATGTTTACGAATGGTAGAAAAATGACATATAACCGATGAATAGCAGCAATAGCGACAAAGACCTGCCGAATGCACTTTGATCAATACGCTGGATGAAGCGCTCTCGAGCACTGAATAAGTCGAAGCCCTGCGTTTTCAAAAAAAAGAGCCAATTCGCTCGGCTCTTTTTCTTGGTATGGTAGAAAACATTTCGGTGTATAACCCGGACCGCAATTAAAATGGAAGCGGGTTATCCTCCTCGTCGTTTTCAGTAAAATCAACTTCAATTTCCTTATCTTCAACCTTCTGAGCTTGGGTATTTCCTGTATTAGCTGCGCCCGCCCCACTCGCTGGCTCAAAATCTGATTTACGGCCCAAAAGTGTGAACGTTTCGGCAACCACTTCAGTAGCATAGCGCCTGATACCTTCCTTATCTTCATAGGTACGTGTGCGTAAACGGCCTTCGATATAGACCAGCTTACCCTTCATTAAATATTTTACAGCCACATCCGCCAGGCCCCGCCACATCACAATATTGTGCCATTCGGTCTGTTCGACTCGCTTACCGTCTTTATTATACGTTTCTGAAGTTGCCAATGGAAAACTGGCAACCGAGACATTGCCTTCTAAATAACGAATTTCCGGATCTTTTCCGAGATGCCCGACTAAAATAACTTTGTTAACTCCTGACATAATTTAAAAGCATAAATGGTTAAAAATTGGATCTTTCCAAAAAAGTAAAGATCAACTTGTGTTTAGCTAATTTATCTAAATCTTTTAAAAATACATAATCCCAGCTGGATTTTTTTTGCTTGAGATCACCATCTAAGCGCACCTGAAAGAAGGTGGCGTATATATTCTGATGACTCAGCACATGTCTGGTCTGCTTTTGTAAGACCTTAAGAGTAACCTTCTGACCGAAATACTGAACAAATTCTGTATTTTCAAGAACGTCCGGAATATCAAGCGTACGTTCAGACTCTATCAACGGAAATTCGTAAAGATGTTGCCACACATCGCCTGCTCCGCGCCTGGACATCAATATACGTTCCCCATCGCTAACAATAAAATAATTGAAATACCTGTCTTTACTTGCTTTAGATTTCAACTTAACAGGCAGTCGGGCCACATCTCCCTGATGCAGGGCATGACAAGATGTGCTCAGCGAGCATTCACTGCAGAGCGGTTGCTTCGGCTTGCAATGGATTGCGCCGAAGTCCATAATTGCCTGATTATACTCTGCTGGGTGCTCACGGTCCAGATTCTCCCGGGCAATGGCGGTAAAAATCTTTTTTCCCTCAGTCGAATTAATGGGAGTATCAATTCCATAATATCGGGCAAGAACACGAAACACATTGCCGTCCAGTACGGCCTGTGCTTCATTGCTGGAAAACGACGAAATAGCAGCAGCTGTATATTCGCCAATTCCTGGCAGCTTCAGTAGAGTACTGTATTCCACAGGAAAAACACCACCATATTCGTCGCGGACAATCCGCGCAGCTTTATGCATATTTCTACCTCTCGAGTAATAACCCAGTCCTTGCCAAAGCTGCAAAATCTCATCTTCTTCAGCATTGGCAAAGTCCACGACAGTGTTAAACCGCTCCACAAACCGTAGATAATAAGGCATCCCTTGTTCAACACGGGTCTGTTGCAGGATAATCTCCGAAAGCCAGATTTTATATGGGTCTGTTGTCTCGCGCCACGGCAGATCGCGCTTATGCTGCCGATACCAGTCTTGCAATGCTGCACTAAATATCATAAGTGCAAAAATGCACAATTTTTCTGATTTTCAAGGTTGGCCCAGGCAAAGGAGAGCAGCTGGATAACAACAACGGCAATAGCACGAGATGGCGGAGTAATAGACTTATTTGCGTAGGCAAGTAATATAGGTAATCTGCTCATCAGGTTCCAGAACAGCATTCTCCAGCGCGATACAGCCGTTATATTTTTCTTTCAGCGCCTGATATAGCCGGCCATCATAGGAAACGGCAAACCTGCCGTCTGCTTTGAGATAAACCGGCAAATGCCGGTTTCCCACATCAAAACAAAACTCACCCACCACAGAAAGGTTGTCACTGTCAAGCAAGACGCACAGGCAAGGCAGAATATTTACCTGAATGAATACGTCGTCTCTATAGTAGATACACTGCCCAGAGCGCAGGGCTGTACTATCATCCCGCTGTATTTTGACAAGATTGCCTTTTCTGGTTTTACGCTGGATAACACGTTTATTTACTTCGAAATAAGACAAGTCCAGAATATCCGACTCGCGGCTGAATTTGACATGTTCCAAATCAGGAATGTAATCAATAAGGATTTCTTCCGGTATTTGAGATTTATGCATACTTCAATTTTTCTTCTTTTATTTTGCCAGCCCCCGGCCGCGGTGGTGTTTTTTTCCTTTTCTCTTTCACCGCATCCGCTTCGGCTACAATGGGCAAAGGCGCCGGATTCCCTTCTTCAGCCACAGCGTCCTTTGACTCTGACCGCTTGTGCATCGTAAAATCCCAGCAGAGCTGCCCCAGCATATGTAGAAAATCGTATAGCAGTTCGCCGTCTGAGCCCAACGCCCGCAGAATGATCACCTCCGGTGAAGCCAGTGTAAATCCATATGAGATATCATTGTACTCTACCGTTAAGATTTCGTCAAGCTCAGCTTTAAGCTCCTGAGCGAAGACAGCAGAAAACAAAAATGTTGCCTGATGGGTATAACCCTCAAAAAACAGCATTTTTTGGATCGGCTGTTCCTTTGGGATCAGCAGCTGATTATCGATAAAAGCCAGCTTACCTGCGCGGAAGATCTTCGTCTGCGTATGTAGCCTTTCAAATTCAAAAGCTTCTTTCATATGGATACGTCCCACACTGATAATATCTCCCCACATCAGTACCGCATCTCCGGCCAGGTGAATCTGGTTGGTAGCCTTGAAAATAGAATCCTTAAACGGTGTCACCGGATGGGGGATATAGTGAAAAATGCCGCCCTCGGCAACATGAACATCGGTATGTTGACTGGCTCCCGTTTTCATGGGATGCAACTTATTGAAAGACTGTGTAAATAGCTTTAAATGGGCTTCCCTCCTGACATGGACATCAATATGCAGATGGTCGGTATCCATGATGCCCGGTGAGGCACTCATAATGATCATTTCCAGATGATCCGTCAGATTCGGCGCGCCATAATGTGTCAATTTGTAAGGAGCATTATGGTAGCTCTCTTTCAATCTGCTTCTGCCTTCTTCCTTGGCTACATGTAATGTAATCTTGCTATCCATGTGTTGTTCCTTTTAACCGACTTGTTCTAATAAGGCATATTTTCTGATCCATTTCTTCACGTCTTCCAGGCCTTCCAACGTCATCAGGTTTGTAAAAATGAAGGGACGGTCGCCACGCATTTTTAAAGTGTCCTGGCGCATGACTTCCAGATCGGCATGTACATACGGTGCCAGGTCAATTTTGTTGATCAGCAGCAGGTCCGAACGTGTGATGCCGGGCCCGCCCTTACGGGGCATCTTTTCTCCCTCGGCCACATCGAGTACGAAAATGGTCAGGTCAGCGAGATCAGGACTGAATGTCGCAGTCAGATTGTCCCCACCACTTTCCACAAAGATAAGCTCAACATCCTCAAAACGGCTCGCCAGCTCCTCCACGGCCTCAATATTCATGGAAGCATCTTCACGGATCGCCGTATGTGGGCATCCACCCGTCTCCACACCGATAATACGTTCCGCTGGCAAGGCTGAATTTTTCTGCAGATACATGGCATCTTCACGGGTATAAATATCATTTGTAACAACACAAATACTATAGTTTGCCGACATCGAACGTGTCAGCCTTTCAATTAAAGCCGTCTTACCAGAGCCCACCGGTCCGGCAACACCAATTTTTACATATTTTCTTTTCGACATCTTATCTTTTACTTGTTTATGAAATATAAATTCGTGTATATAACTTCTCGTGCTGCATACATCGGATATCTTGTGCGATACAACAATTTCCAATCAGATCGTCAGCCAATGCAGGTTGAGCGGCAACCAGTCTGCTAATCAGCGGCTGGAGCTTAAATAGGATCTGTTGCGCATCCATCTGGCTGATGGGGACTAATTTTGCGCAGTTGGTCATAATACCGTTGAGTGAATTGTAATAAAAAGCGCTCAGTGCATCGGCATAATGAATCCCCTGTGCCTGAGCAAACATTGCAAACGCAATAGCATAATGCCCATGCACTTCCTGAGCATTGATGGCTTTCAGGTAGGCCGAACAACGTTTGACGGGCTGCAGTTTTTCAGTGAGTTTCAGAAACCGTATGCCCAGTTTTTTGCTGGCGTCCCGGATCTCGTAGGCGGCTTTAAAAGCGGTAACCAGCGCATCCAGTTCCGCGACTTTCTTTTTGGTCGCCTTTGTTTCGCACAGTTGCCAGGCTTTATGAAAGAAAGCTGCATCGTTGTAGAAAAAGCTGTGCTCCAGCAAAGTTTGCGCATACACTTTCGCAGACTTCGAATCATGCACGATTCCTTTGGTAATGTAAGTTTCCAACCCATATGAATGGGTAAACCCTCCGATCGGAAAAACAGAATCATTGATCTGCATCAATGTCAACAATGGATTCATACGTAAATTATTTTTCATCTATGGGCATATAGAATGCCCGGGTTGTTTCATCAGCACCAGAATACCCAGCATCAACATTTCTACGGATTTCCTTCGCTAATGTGATTTTATTTTGCACCACGGCATATTGATGTATCCGCAGGGTATGTGTCCGTTCGATTACTCGTAATTCGCGGACGGGAGTAAAACCGGCTCTATGCAGCTGCTCCCACAATGGATTTTCATATGCAGCGATGATCTCGTGTGCTGCGTTAATGAAAATAGGGATATGCTTATTCCCTATTTCCAGACATATTCGTGCCATGTCCAATCTATTTTTTGGCCGCACGACCAGACAAGGACAGGGCAATATTCGGACAACGATACGGAACTGCGCCGTTTCAAACAGAATGTCGCCATCAAATAAGGGCTGCTCACCCAAATTTCTGAATCCGATCTCGCGGCCCTGGACCGTAAATCCGCGGATGACACGCTTCTCTGTATCAAACCATTCGAGCTCCAAAAAGTCCAGCTCAAGGCTGTCATTTTTTTGCTTTTCGTTCCGAATATTGCCTTTAATGTCGCTTGCTAAAATCATAGGATATCAATTAGAACAGGAAGTAGCGTTGTGCCATCGGAAGCTCCTTTAAAGGCTCACAGGTAGCCAAAACACCATCTACCGTTACTTCATACGTTTCTGGATTCACCACGATGTCCGGTGTGGCGTGATTATGCACCATATCCTTTTTCATCACCGTACGGCATCCTTCGACGGGAAGACACTTGCGGGATAAATTCAATTTTTCGATATTGCCATTTTCGAGCGATACTTTTGAAACGAAGTTGAAACACAGTTTCGAAACGGCCTTACCATAATTTCCAAACATTGGCCGATAGATAATTGGCTGCGGTGTAGGAATAGACGCATTGGCATCGCCCATCTTCGCACCCAAAATCATTCCCGCCTTGATCACCAATTCGGGCTTCACACCAAACAGTTCGGGTTTCCATAAGATCAGATCCGCATATTTACCTTTTTCTATGGATCCGATATACTTATCGATACCATGTGCTTTCGCTGGATTGATCGTAAATTTGGACACATAGCGTTTGACACGGAAGTTGTCATTATCTTTCCCTTTATCCTCAGCCAATGGTCCGCGCTGTACTTTCATCTTATGCGCTGTCTGGAAAGTCCGTGAAATCACTTCTCCGACACGGCCCATTGCCTGGCTATCCGAGCTCATGATGGAGAATACCCCCATATCCTGAAGAATATCCTCAGCAGCGATGGTCTGCGGGCGAATCCGAGAATCCGCAAATGCCACGTCTTCCTTCACATTCTTATCCAGGTGATGGCACACCATCAACATATCCAGATGTTCTTCTGCTGTATTCACCGTAAATGGTTTTGTCGGGTTGGTAGACGCCGGCAGGATATTCGGGTACATTGCAATTTTGATGATATCAGGCGCGTGACCTCCCCCAGCTCCTTCAGTATGGAAGGTATGGATAACACGTCCGTCAATTGCTGCAACAGTATCTTCCAGGAAACCCGCTTCGTTGAGCGTATCGGTGTGTATAGCCACCTGTACATCGTATTTATCAGCAACCTTCAATGCGGCATCAATAGTCGCGGGTGTTGCGCCCCAGTCCTCGTGGATTTTGACACCCAGTGCACCGGCTTCAATTTGTTCTTCGATCGGTTTGGTTGTTGAAACATTCCCTTTTCCGAAGAATCCCACGTTGATCGGCAAGTTCTCAAAGGCTTCAAACATGCGTTCGATATACCATTTTCCCGAGGTGACCGTGGTGGCAAGCGTGCCGTCTGCCGGGCCTGCTCCGCCGCCGATGAATGTTGTTACCCCCGAATAAAGTGCGGTTTCAATCTGTTGTGGCGATATAAAATGGATGTGGGTATCAATACCTCCGGCCGTAAGGATATAGCCGGCCCCGCCATGCACTTCGGTCGAAGCGCCGATGACCATGCCTTTGGTAACCCCATCCTGTACATCGGGATTACCTGCTTTGCCGATACCGACAATTTTACCGTCTTTGATCCCGATATCACCTTTTACAATCCCCCAGTGATCAATGATAATCACATTGGTGATACAAAAGTCCAATACGTCCTCGTCCCGCAATGCACGTGCCGACTGCCCCATACCGTCGCGGATCGTTTTTCCACCACCGAATTTATTCTCTTCACCGTAAACGTTGAAATCTTTTTCAATTTCAATAAAGAGCTCCGTATCCGCCAGACGTACTTTATCGCCCGTAGTCGGACCAAAAAGTGCCGCATATTTGTCTCTGGGGATATAAAGTTCCCCATCAATATATTTTACAGATGATTTGTCTAAACCTAGTTTATCTAAACCAAGTGCATGTAGACCAACCGTAGAACCCAATGTCGTGAGTCCCACCACCTTGATCCATTCGCGTCTATTCCATCCTCCCATTCTATTTTATTTAGATTGTCTGAATTTTAATTTTTTCATTTTCTCCACCGCCTTGGATTTGACGTTCTGGTCGGTGTATTTACCGTTTGTCAGTCCGTTAAAGCCGTGAATTTCTTTATTTCCTCCAAACTCGACCAGCACAACAGATTTCTGCTCTCCGGGTTCGAAACGTACCGCTGTACTGGCGGGTATATTCAAGCGCATGCCAAACGCTTTTTCACGGTCAAAAGAAAGCAGTTTGTTCGCTTCAAAAAAATGATAATGCGAGCCGACCTGAATGGGTCTGTCGCCCTCATTTTTGACAACAAGGCTTGTGGTCCTATGACCCACATTAGCTTTGATCTCTTCTTTTTTTAAAATGTATTCTCCTGGAATCATATCAATTGGATTTTATTAACGAATTGGATCATGGACAGTCACCAGCTTGGTACCGTCGGGAAAGGTAACCTCAATCTGTACATCATGGATCATCTCAGGCACCCCCTCCATGACCTGGCTTCTCTTCAGCAAAGTGGTACCATAAGCCATCAGGTCGGCAACAGACCTACCGTCTCTCGCTTCCTCCATAATCTGTGCACTGATATAGGCAATACATTCGGGGTAGTTCAATTTCACCCCACGCTTGAGCCGCTTTGCCGCCAATTCACCTGCTAGGTGCAGTAGCAGCTTTTCTGTTTCTCTTGGTGTTAAACGCATAAAAAATAAATTTTTGTTATTTTGTTAAAGGAATCATTACAACACTGGTATGGTAAAGTATGCGCCAAAGGCAATACGGTTGTACTGGCTCTCGTCCATATTCATATATCCCTTGTAATTTACCGTGTTACCTACGTAACCAAGGTAAAATCGTAAATCCTGATTGTGAAAAGGCTTGTGCTGCAGCGCGGCAAAATAGGTCCAGTTCTGACGGAAGTTTTTACCGAGCTGATCGTCATCCCTGGCGCCAGCGGTTTCGTAACCGGCCTTGAGCGCCAGTTCCCATTTTTTGCTTAAAAACTGATCATACCGCAGAATGGCTGAAGCATAGTTGACATCTTTTGCCAGTACACGGGCCGTACCGGTGCGTCCGTAAAAGTCGTTGATTGCCGATGACGCGATCAACGCATGGTCAACCCCTAAATATGAATACTGCAAGTCCAGATATAGCATCTGCTTGGCGGTCTTCAACTTATTCGCCAGGGAAACGGAATGATTGGTATGTCCTTTAGCAAACTGAGATATATTATAAGACCACTTTGTATGGATCTTTTTGTCCATAAAAGCGCCTACCCAGGTCAAATATGCGCCCATCGGCACATCAGAGCGCTCCAGCTCACCCACCCCGAAACCATTTTTGGTATGCACATCCATGAAACTGTCATTGGTGGTATTATAGACTTGGGCATGCACGGAATGGTTAGCATCAATCTCATAGGATAAGGTTCCTCCAACGACAAACAGATTCAAGATCCGGTCCACATAATCGGTAAATTTATACTCATAGATCGGATTATTTTCAAATTCGTAACTACCGACAATCGCGCTTTGCTTACCTGCTGTAACAGACCATTTACGATCCTTACCAAATTTGTACTTGATGTACGCCATATCCAATGCACGGGATGCATTATCCTGACTTGTGGGACCAAATGACCTATTCAGCCGAAAACGAACTTTATAGGAAAGCTGCTCGTTATAGTCACCACTCATCAAAATACGCGCATCGTCCAGATTCGCTTTTGCTTGAGAAGAACCGTCGGCATTATCGACCTGCAATCCGGCACGAAGCAAAACATCCAATTGGAAGAGCTTCGCCCTTGCAGGTTCTTTTAATAGCAAGCTGGACCGTCCTGCCGTAAGAGAGTCTGCTGCCGTCTGCTCCTGTCCATGCAAGCTGGCCACGCTCAAGCCCGATATTGCAATAAGTGTAAGTGTTTTTTTCATCCGTATAACTTGCTTTATTGGTAATGAAACTATCAGATTTATTTATTCTCGATGGATTGAATAAATTTTGATGGTTTCATATGATATACCTTGTCTCTGGCACAAGTATATCCCAGCAATTTAAAAATGAAATAAGGATGAGATTAAAATGAAATTAGAACGCTGCTTTCGGAAGGGTGACCAGCACCTGAGTACCCTGTCCTTCAGCGGAATAAAGCATTAGTTCCGCACCATGCAGATCAAAAATATTCTTCGCGAGCACGAGCCCCAGCCCATTTCCATAGATATCTCCGACATTGGAAGCACGGTAGAAAGAAGTGAAAATATGGGGCTGGTCTTTTTGGGGAATACCGATTCCTTTGTCAAACACCTTGACAGTGATATTGTGATCATCGCAGCTGATCGACACTTGAACCTGCTTATTGTTACCATATTTATAGGCATTGGAAATAATATTGCTGAAAGCGATGTAAAGCAGATCAGGATTCGCATAGACCGTGAGTTCATCGCTGTCTTCGGGGATTTCGGTAAAGTCAAAAGAGAGGCGGAAATCCTTGTTTATGCTTCGTTCTGCCTTGTATATTTCGTACAACAGTTCATCAATCCGGATAATGACCTTGTTATCCACTTCTCCTTTAAAACCCATACGTGAAAGCTGCAGGAGATTATTGATGATAAGCTCCATTTTATCGGCGTATCTGGCAATGGTTTCCAGCGAAAAACGGGCTTCATGCTCTTTCGGAATCAGATGCAGTGCCAGCTCAGCCTCACCGCCAATAATCGTCAAGGGCGTTTTAAGCGAATGCGAGGCATTACCGATAAAGCTCTGCTGCGATTGCACAGAAATATCCAGACGGTTGAGCATCGAATTTAAGTTGGCAATCAGGACCCCTAGTTCATCCCTGTCGTTGCTGAACTTACTGAACAGTCGATAATCGAGATTGGCAATATCCACTTTCCCGAGATCCCGGTTGATATCCTTAATCGGTTTCAATAGGCGGTCGGCAAAATAGAAAGACATAATGATAATCAATACGATCGCCAAAAAACCGCCTGTGATGAGTGTGCGGTCCAGCTGCCGCTGTTCCTCGTGGCCGTATTCGTCTACACCTTCAGATACCACGATCAGGTTATCGTGATGCAGACTATCTTTAAAAAACACCGCGACAAATGCAGTTTTGTCATCCATATATCGCCCTTTACCGGTGCGGATAACATCCCTGTAAAAATCCATGGGCATGGGCAGATTAGGCTTAAACCGAATACTATCACTGCCCTTTACCACCCGTATCAGATGATCAGTGCCTTCCGAAAGCTGTTTAAGGTATTTACGCTTGACCTGAATGTAGAGCTCTTTGTTCTCCTCCTTCTGATGGACAATATGATCCCCAACGATGACCGCATTCTCCTCCAGACGGTGAAAGAACTTCGTCTGCAGACTATCGTAGGTAAAGTAAGAAACATACAGCGCAAAGACAACAAGCAAAAGCGTGCTGATAATAGAAAATAACAGTACGATCTTGGTCCTAATTTTCATGACGGATCACATAGCCCATACCAATAACCGTATGGATCAGTTTACGTGCAAATTGTTTATCGATTTTTTTGCGGAGATAATTCACATAGACATCAACTACATTCGTACTGAGATCTACATCCATCCCCCATACTTCTTCTAAAATATCGATCCTTGTCAGCACCTTATTGCGGTTGAGCATCAAAAACTCCAGTAAGCGGAACTCGGTCGCGGTAAGTATTATGAGTACACCCGCCCGTTGCACCGACTTACTGTCCCGGTCAAGCTGTAGGTCATCGAAGGTCAGGATATTCTTCTGTTCAACGATGACTTTGGACTTTCTATTGTAACGGTTGATCCGTGCTTTCAGCTCCTCCAGACGAAAGGGCTTGGTCAGATAATCATCCGCATCCCGGTCAAACGCTTCAACAATATCTTCAGTCTGATTTAGCGCGGTAAGAATGATTATGGGAACCTCATTATTGGACATCCGGATGTTTCTGCAGACATCCATACCATTCATACCCGGCAACATGACATCCAGCAATATCAGATCATAGTGATTTAAACCAGCCATTTTAAGACCAGTATAACCATCCATTGCAATGCTGATGTGATGGCCCTCCTCTTTTAGCCCTCTCTCGATCAAGGAAATGACCGATGGTTCGTCCTCTATAAGCAATAGTTCCACAGATATTGTTTTAAAAAGTAAATTAAAGGGATGTAAAATACAAAAATAGCATTATACGGCGTACCTAAGACGCTGTATGTCACGAAATTTGTAACTTTCTTGACGTTTTTATGATACTTTTCCACTATTGACGCGAAGATTACATAGTGTCGTCGCCAAATAATCGATTATTCCACAAATGCGATTTATCTACAATAGTATCAAAATTTTCGCATGATTTTTAACCAAATACAAAAGATTATTTCTCAAAGATGCCGATTTTCGATATTTTCGCTGTTTAATTAATTAGACATGAAACATCTTTTTCTTTGCATAAGCATTTTCACCCTGATTTGTGTCTCTAAGGGGACTGCACAACAGAAGGTTTTTAAAATAGCATATCAGTTTGCCGATCCCGAAACGGGGACCGACACTTCTGCGTCGGAGTTTATCAAAATTCTGGCGGACCAGGGGGAAAGCTTGATGCGTGCGTATATTTCCAAAGATCAAATACGTGTCGAGACCTTGCTGTTCGGAAAATCCGTGCAGATAAGCGACCTTGCCCAGCAGACCTCCTATCAGCTGGATGAAATCAGCAAAACATACACGACAACGGAAATTGCTTCGGGCAAACTTATCGAAACTTCGGCGGAGGGCGACTATGCATACTCCAGCGACCTGCAGATTAGGCTTATCCCCAATGAGAAAAAGATAATTGCCGGCATAGCCTGTAAAAAAGCAATATTCAATCTGGAAGGCACCAACGATCCGCAAACAGAGATCACCGTTTGGTACGCTGAAAATTTGCCAAAATTATATTGGGGCACCTATGATTACCTCGAAAAGGTGCCGGGTGCAGCTCTATATGTCGGAGCAGCAGGACTGGGCATTCAGGCCACCAAAGTGGAGGAAATTCCTTTTGACAAAACTTTATTTGAAATACCAGAGGGTTACGAAGAAGGTGAACGTGACGATGCCACCGCGGATTCTGCATTAAACGACAATTTATCCTGGTACCAGGACCCCGCTACTGAATATTTTGGTGTACAGGACAGTTTAGGGAATAAACTGACCCCAGCTAAATATTCGTCCATCTACGCTTATGTAGGCAAGTTCGCCATCGTATCTGATGCGGCACAAATGTTTGGCTTGATCGACCTCCAGGGTAAAGAGGTTATTCCTTGTCAGTATGAATCCTTGAGCCTCGATATCGAAGGAGCTCCTCTCGTATTTATGAAGGACCAAAAATATGGCCTGCTGGATAGCACCGGGAAACAGTTGCTGGCGGCAAAATATGATTTTATCAGCATTCCGAACTTAAACTATGCGCTCTATAATGAAGGCGAACAGACAGGTGTACTCGACTTTAAGGGCAATGTACTGATCCCTGCCAAGTACGAGATCGTTGCCGAATACCATGACAATCTGGCCCTGATTCTTGAAAATCAAACCTATCAGCTGGTGGACAAATCTGGCCAGGCGCTGCTTCCCTCCAGTCAGGAGTTTCTGTCTTTTGCTGGCGAAAGATTACTGCTTGCCTTTAAAGGTGATAAATACGGTTACATAGACTACAGTGGAAAAGTCATTATTCCTTTCCAATTTCAGAATGCCCAAGCTTTTGAAAACGGATTGGCCCTGGTGAGTGAAGACCTCGAAAATTTTTACTATATTGATGCTAGAGGTAAGTTTATCAAGAAGTATGAAGAGTAATTCTCCAGCATTCCATCTTTCCACATTGCATCGTGGCAAATACATGTTTATCCTGTTAACCTCGATTGTAATTATTGGAATAGGTATGTCAAAAGTTCCAATACAGGAAATATATAAGATTATCATTGCACTTCTTCTGGTTCCTCTAGCTATGTTCCTTGCCGTAAAATCGGCTGCTCTTCCGTCGACATGGCAACTGGAGGCAGATAGATTGACCGTCAGCAACAGTAAGAAAACGCTGGTGATCCCGCTCAGTGACATCTCACATATCCGGAACCTCAAACGTTCGGGCGGAAATCTCATCATCATCAGCAAAAACAAAGGTGCTGCTTTCCGTACATGGCGCAACAAACTCTTTCAAAAAGAAGATGATCTCCCGCTGCTGGTCGAAGCTTTCAGGGAGGCAAACATCGAATATTATGCGATGTAACGACAGACATTTCATACCACGGTAACATTTGTTACAGGCTTTTGACTGAGCAGTGCTTACCTTTGTAAGGTAACTCAAAACGACGTGTCATGTTATTAGAATACATCAGACAGCCCTGGCCCTGGTACATCTCAGGCCCTCTAATTGCAGTAGTTATGTACCTGCTGTTAAAACAAGGAAAAGATTTTGGCATGTCCAGCAATCTGCGGACCATGTGTACAATATTCGGAGCTGGTAAGACCACCTCCTTTTTCCGGTTTGACTGGAAAACACAGGCTTGGAATCTTCTGGTAGCCTGCGGCACGGTCATGGGTGGTTTCCTTGCCCACTACTTTCTCAGTGATGGCAGAGCCGCACAGATCAATCCCCAGAGTATTGCCGACCTCAGGCAGCTGGGCATCATTGATCAGCTGCAGGGTTATCTGCCCGAATCGCTTTTCATTTTCGATGGCTCCCTGTTTCAGCTGCTGATCTTAAGTATCGGCGGGCTTTTGATTGGCTTCGGAACAAGATATGCAGGTGGCTGTTCGTCCGGTCATGCTATTTCAGGCTTAAGCAATTTTCAGATCCCTTCCCTCATTGCTGTGATCGGTTTTTTCATCGGTGGTATCGTAATGGTACATTTTTTATTTCCCTTAATCTTTACATAAAATGAAAGCAATCAAGTTTATATCTATCGGCATATTGCTCGGAATCGTCCTCTACAAATCGGAGGCTGCTTCTTGGTACAGGATCTACGAAATGTTCCAGTTTCGCTCCTTCCATATGTATGGAATGATCGGATCAGCGCTAGGTACCGCCATCATCATCGTACAGATCATCAAACGCAAGCAGCTTAAAGACAGCAACGGCATGCCAATTCAGTTTCACGACAAAGACAAGAGCATCACACGCTATTTAGTAGGCGGCACCATCTTTGGACTCGGCTGGGCCTTGACTGGAGCCTGCCCCGGCCCGCTATTTACACTGATGGGCGCTGGCTATTGGACAATGGGCATCACACTGCTGTTTGCTGTTCTCGGGACATGGCTTTACGGACTGCTCCGTCATAAGCTACCGCATTAAATTAAACCCAGACAAAGATTTATACCTCGGCTTTATATAACGGAAAAATGGAATTAATCCTTGTAATCGGATTTCTATTGGCGATTTTGGTAGGCTTATCGATGGGCCTTATGGGCAGCGGTGGCAGTATTCTGACTCTTCCTATCTTTGTGTATATATTTCGCATCGAGCCACAATATGCACTGGATTATTCCCTATTCTCCATAGGCGCGCTTACCATAATAGGCTCAATAACTCCCTTGATAAAAAAGGAGATAGATCTGCACATCACCACTGTTTTTCTTGTCCCCTCGATCCTGTCCGTCTATCTGACAAAGCGATACCTTTTACCAGCCATTCCCCAACAGGTCGATTTTGACAATACCTTCATTTCCCGAAACCATATTATTATGCTGTTATTTGCGTTTGTGATTCTGTTATCTGCGGTAGCAATGATCAGCAGAAAAAGACAGACTGCAGCCAGCACAGCCCACATGAATATCGTTCAGGTCTCCAAAGCCATCGCATCAGGACTGCTCGTTGGCCTGATCACGGGTTTGGTAGGCGCAGGTGGTGGTTTTATCATCGTACCATCTTTGGTATTGCTGTTAGGAATCCCGCTCAAGCAGGCTATTTCCACATCCTTATTGATCATCGGGCTCAATGCTTCTTTCGGACTAATGGCAAATTATCACTTCTGGGCCCATATGAACTGGCCAATATTGGTTATCTTTACCCTAATCACGTTAATAGGACTGCAGCTCGGCAACAAGTGGAAAGGCAGGCTGGACACCATGCGGTTACAGGGCATGTTTGCGTATTTCCTGATCAGTATCGCCGTACTGATTCTTGTTTCTGAAAGCATCCAATTCGTCAATCAATAAAACACATATTATGTATTTTCAACACATTTTTGAATCATCCTTAGCCCATTCGAGTTATTTAATCGGCTGTCAGGCCCTCGGTGTGGCCATGGTCATTGATCCCAAAAGAGATGTGGATACCTATCTCGATATTGCTGAGAAAAATAACCTAAAGATCACGCATATTGCCGAAACTCATATTCATGCCGATTATCTTTCAGGAACGTTGGAACTGGCAGCGCTGACCGGTGCACAGTGCTATCTTTCCGACGAAGGCGGTGAAGACTGGCAGTACGAATTTCCGCATATAGGATTAAAAGATGGAGACCAGATACCCCTTGGAAACCTTGTCTTTCATGTCATCCATACCCCCGGACATACCCCTGAGAGCATTAGCTTGCTGCTGGTCGACGCACCTGCCACAAAAGAACCTGTCATGCTATTTACCGGGGATTTTGTTTTTGTTGGGGACATCGGCAGGCCAGACCTGCTGGAGAATGCTGCTGGACTGATCGGAACCAAAGAAGCTGGTGCCCGGCAGATGTTCAGGTCCTTACAGCATTTCTTGACCTTACCGGACTATATCCAGGTCTGGCCCGCACATGGCGCTGGCTCCGCTTGCGGTAAAGCGCTGGGCGCAGTACCCAGTTCTACAGTCGGCTATGAACGTATACGAAACTGGGCGCTTCAATATGGTGCAAATGAAACAGAATTTATCGCAGAACTTCTGGACGGGCAGCCCGAACCTCCCCGCTATTTTGCCATGATGAAAAAACTCAATAAGATACCACGCCAGCTGCAAATGGCTGTACCTCATTATACAAAACTCTCGGTGGAAGAGTTTAGCCAGCTTTATCAGGCAGGGACGGCGGTCATCGATACCAGACCTAAATCTGAATTCGCCAAAGGGTATCTCAGCAACAGCATCAATATCCAGAACAATAAATCCTTCACGACCTGGGCCGGTTGGGTCATCGAATATAATGAACCTTTTGCCCTTATTCTCGAACAGGATCAGCTGGATGATATAGCACGCAAGCTCATGCGCATCGGGCTCGACAATGTAGCGGGATACATCACCCCCGATATGTTGGCCGGATCGAAGCTGCCGCTCGAACAACAACAGATCATCGGATTTGAACAGATGGCAGAAGCGCTTAAAAAACCTAACACCCAGATTTTGGATGTCAGAAATGCAGCCGAATTTGCAGAGGGTCATTTACCCTATGCCACCCATGTATTTGTCGGAACGATTAGCAGCCAGCTCGACAAAATCGATCAGCGTAAAGAGCTCTATCTGCACTGCCAGTCTGGTGACCGCGCCACGATCGCGGCTTCCATCCTGGCTAAACACGGCATAAAAAACATTAAAATATATAGCCCTTCAATCAATGACTGGAAGGCAAAGGGTGGTCAACTGGTCACATAGTCAGAGACAAAGTGCTTCAGCGCTTGTTCGCCGAAGCACTTTACAGGATAAGGTTTTACAACGCCAGCCATATTACAGGCTATTTCTACGAACACGCAAAAATTCGATTACCTCATCTTTCTTTTCCTCCAGTTTCCCCTTCTTGTCAACCAATTGATGGTTGTAAACGGTCAGATACTGATAGTCATCCGTATCCGATTCATAAACTTCGGCCGTAGCATAGGAATAATGTTCCTCTTCCTCCGATAGATGATCATAAACATAGGCAAAATCATGATTGGCCAATGTATTCACAACAGCGTCTTTATCTTCAACATACTTTAATCTACCGGGCAGCACGCGCTTGTTCATCCAGACCTCATCTTTTTCCGAGAAAGGATAGATCGTAATGCCACGAAAAGTCAGGATAATAGGTGTCAGGATAATGATCGCCATTTCGATAGCCCACACTGCCCATAGCGCTGCCCCCGAAACCGTACTTTTTTTCAGCGTGAAAGTTCCCACTTCATTAAGCCCCTGCATGGCTTCCCAAATAAACGACGGATGCATAAAAAATGCTTTAAAACCTTCCAGACTAAAAGAAGACTTCACCCATGTATCCCCACCCATGGTGCCCTCGGCATTGTACATCAGTGAAATGAACAATGCCCACTGCGCATAGAGTCCGATTAGCGCGACTAGTAGTGTAATGACCATAGCAACACCCTTATTCCTTAGCTTCCATTGTTTGAAACAGAAATTAAGAACAAAAAATAGGCCTGCTCCAAAACCAATGGTGATGAATACATTGAAGTAAACAATCGGGATAAACCATTGCAGCGCAATGTAGATAACCGCCAGCACGATGGCGCCTGCAATACCGACAAGCAGTGAGCCAATAAGTGCACCTACAGGCACTTTGCCGGAAGGTTTATAATACAGATTCTCCATAAATTTAGTATAGATATTTTTAACTTATCAGATAAATTCCCTAACTAAAATCAAGCCAATCTACTGAATTCTCTCTCCTTTCGTCAAGATTTAATGACAATGAATAGGATCAAAGCGATTAATGAGCATTTCTTAAGACTATTTTGTAAGTTTGAAACATGAAAATCAAAATAATATCCTTTCTTGCAGTGCTATGTGCAATACATATGTTGGGTCAGGAAGCGAAAGCCCAAAGAAAAGGATTCTGGCAGCAGAAAGTTGACTATACCATGGATGTCAACGTGGATGAGAAGGCTTATCAGTATGAGGGAAAAATGACACTGAAATACAGCAACAACGCGGGTCAATCCCTCTCCAAGGTCTATTTCCATTTGTACTTCAATGCTTTTCAGCCAGGATCGATGATGGATTATCGTCTAAAAAATATCAGTGATCCGGACAAGCGGATGGTATCCAATATGGGGACAAAGGAAAAACCCCTCTACCAAAGCCGCATAGAAAAATTACAACCCAATCAGATCGGCTATCAAAAAGTCAAAAGCCTGACCATGAATGGTGCCCCTACCCAGTTTAAGACTGATGGCACCATTTTAGAAGTAATCCTTCCAAGGGCAATCAAAGATGGAGAAACCGTAAGCTTTGCGATGGAGTGGACGGCACAAGTTCCCGAACAGATCCGAAGATCGGGCCGCAATTCAGCAGAAGGCGTAGCTCTTTCAATGGCACAATGGTACCCCAAAATGGCTCAATTCGATGAATTCGGCTGGCATCTCGACGAGTACGTAGGCCGCGAATTTATTGCACCTTTCGGCAATTTTGATGTTACTATTCACCTTAACCAAAACTATGTTGTCGGCGCATCGGGCGTTCTTCAGAATCCCAATGAAGTAAAGGGCTACCAGCCAAAAGCCAAAATAAAAACAAGTGATGGCAAAGCTACATGGCGCTATAAAGCACAAAATATACACGATTTTGTCTGGGCTGCCGACCCCAAATTTGTCGTCGACTCAGCAGCAAGCAAAAATGGAATAAAGGTTTATACCGTTTATCTGCCTACGGACAAACAAGTCGTATCAAACTGGAAAACAGCATTGGGTCTCTCGACGGAATTTTTTGATTTTTGCAGTGCGAAATTTGGAACTTATCCTTGGCCAACCTACACGATCATTCAGGGAGGTGACGGGGGCATGGAATATGGCACTGCGACATTAATTACCGGCGGACGCAACCTCAAAAGCCTCGTGGGCGTCATATTCCATGAGTCGGCCCATTCCTGGTATCAGCAGTTGTTCGGCATCAACGAAACCGTCGACGAATGGTTTGATGAAGGATTTACCTCATACGTAGAAGAATTAGCCATGCAACACTTATTTGATAAAAGGGGAGCCATCGCGTCGAACCCCATGATCAATGCGTACCGTGCATACTATAAGCTGGCCCTTTCAGGCAAGGAAGAACCGATGAGCCTTCTGGCTGATTACTACAACACAAACTATGCATATAGCAATGAAGCGTACAACAAAGGTGCTGTGCTCGCGGAACAGCTAGGATATATTATCGGTCAGGAAAATCTGGAGAAGACCTTCCTCAGATTCTATGACATCTGGAAATTTAAACATCCTACGCCCAACGATTTTAAACGCGTTGCTGAAGAAGTTTCGGGCATAAATCTGAAATGGTATTTCAACCTCTTTATCAATACCACCCGCCAAATCGACTACGCTGTGGGCAACGTAAGCGATACTGAAATCCAATTGGTCAATAAATCCAATTTTGCGATGCCACTCGATGTGTTGGTTGAGTACCGGGACGGCAGCAAAGAATTGTTCTATATCCCCTTGCGTGAACTGCGTGGCGAGAAACCGGCTGAACAATCTGGAATCTATAAAGGCATCAAACGGACGGTTCTCGAAGATTGGTTCTGGACAAAACCTGATTATAAATTTTCGGTCGCCAAAGCACCTAAAAACGTAACCATAGATCCTTCACTCCGGCTTGCAGATGTTGAATCGTCAGACAACAGCCTGACACGCTAGAGTATACTTCATACGGACAAACAAGACAGACAAAACAGGGATGCCCCAACAATGGGCATCCCTGTTTTGTTCATTCCGGCAGCAGGTACTGTTAACACTAGAATGCTTTAGCTGGTTTTCAGCGGAATAACCATATTCCATGTCCGCTCAAATTGATAGGGAGCAGTGCCGTCTCCTGTTGCTGCAAATAAATGAGTCGGCTTTCCGCCATCAAACAACAGGAATGGACGCTCAAAATTCGCCTGATGTGTAACGCTGCCGTCATTCCACCGGATCACCTTGGAGTAGGCCTTGACAGCAGCTGACAGTTGCCAACCTATCCCATCTTTGGAATAGGCGTGAATACCTCCGCCTTCTTCGCCACATATTTTTCCATAACGGTCTTTCATAATCAATTCAAAGTGCCTCCCATTGTGCCATACAAAAGGATCTTCCACATCATTTTCATGGTTTTGATCTGTATGAAAAGAAAAAATGGGCTTGTCTGCCAAACGGATATAGGGACCTTGAAACGAATCGGCCTGTGCTGCGCCCAACAATAGCGGGGGATTATAATTTACAGGTGAAGATTTATACACTAAATATACTTTACCATCGGGCAACACGACGGGAGAAGGATTGGAAGTAATGGAAGCGTCCCACTCGCCCTGCCGGGGGTTCAAAATTGGTTGATCCATGCGTTTCCAAGGACCTGAGATGGACTTCGCGTAGGCCATTCCGATCCGTTTATGCATCCAGGCTTTTTGCGCCAGCCCCGATTCCCACACGTTTTCAGAATACGCGGGATCCGGATCTTCATAGGTGTTGCCAAAATAATACAGAACATAATAATCACCGATTTTGACAATCCGCGGATTATGCGTCGTGCAGCCATCGAAATACTGTTTACCGCGGGCGGGCAGTACCACCTCGACAAATTCATAAGGACCCTCGGGCTGGTCAGCTATTGCACGCACCACTTCCGAATTGGTCACCCAATTGCCAAATCCGTATTTCTTGCTCCAGCGGGAGGCAAACATATGGTACTTCCCATCTTCGCCCTTAATCACCGAAGGGTCCCAGATCCAATAGTTTTCCATCGCAAACCCGCCGCCCTTGGGGGCAGGAAGCAGTTTATCAATAAATGCTTCTTCAGCATGATCCGTTAAGGCAAAGCTGTATTTTGATAGCGCCAGCATCGTTCCAGCACCGACCATATTCTTGAGGAAGACACGTCTCGAACTCCGGTTCATTTTTTTGATCTTTGGTTTACACGAGGTTATTTTATACACAAAGATATCATAAGCGTTGGTACGCTCAAATAAACATTTGTGAAAAAAAGGCAATTTATCTAAGTTTGTCTTCATGATCTACATCCATATTCCGTTCTGTAAACAGGCATGTCATTATTGTGATTTTCATTTTAGCACTTCGTTACAGTATAAATCCGAAATGATCGATGCCTTCATTCGGGAGATTGAACTCCGGCATTCTTATCTGGAAGACCGGAAATTGGAATCGATCTATTTTGGTGGTGGTACGCCTTCTTTATTAGAAGCTGATGAAATATCACGGATAATTGACACCATAGCGCGACATTTCGAAATCAGTTCGGACGCCGAGATCACCCTGGAGACCAATCCAGATGATCTGAGTGCCGCAAAGGTCAAGGCATTCAAGTCCACCCCGATCAATAGATTCAGTATTGGAATACAGTCTTTTTTCGAAGAAGACCTACGATGGATGAACCGTGCGCACAACAGTCAGGAGGCCTCCGCTGCGGTCATGCGTGTTCAGGATGCTGGTTTTGAAAATATCACCTGCGACCTGATCTATGGTTATCCACTGCTGACAGATGAAAAATGGCGGTACAACATGCAGCAGCTGATAGACTTGGCCGTGCCCCACATTTCTTCCTATTCCATGACCGTAGAAGCCAAAACAGCGCTCGACCATTTTATCAAAAAAGGACTAAGCCCTGCTATTGATGCAGATCAGGCCGCAGATCAAATGAACCTGCTGATCGCAACCCTACAGCGTGCGGGTTACGAACAATACGAAATTTCGAATTTTGCAAAAGATGGCTGTTATGCACGCCACAATACAAATTATTGGAAGGGAAAGCACTACCTGGGAATTGGCCCCTCTGCCCATTCTTTTAATGGCAGTTCCAGAGCTTGGAATATAGCCAACAATGCACAATACATCTCCTCCATTCAGGCTAGGCAACTTCCGCTCGAAGTAGAGCATCTTTCCACTACAGATCAGATCAATGAATGTATCATGACATCACTCAGAACTATGTGGGGACTCGACTTAGCGCAGTTGGAGCAGAATTTTGATTCCTCCATAAAGGCGAAAATCTTGGACGAAGCGGCGCCTTTTTTGGAAGAGCAACAATTGGTTATCGAGGACAATAGATTACGGCTCTCCGA
Organism: Sphingobacterium sp. InxBP1; assembly: GCF_026191775.1. Taxonomy (NCBI): domain Bacteria; kingdom Pseudomonadati; phylum Bacteroidota; class Sphingobacteriia; order Sphingobacteriales; family Sphingobacteriaceae; genus Sphingobacterium; species Sphingobacterium sp. InxBP1. The sequence goes on from NZ_JAINDX010000039.1 coordinate 213,196, forward strand.
TTCGGGCAAGCTGATCGCAGACCGTATCATGTCCGAGCTCTTTATAATTAATGATTAATAAAAAAAGAACGCTAAATTTATAAAAATATCAATATAAAACGTTTTAACATTCAAAAAATTACGAAAATAAAAATAAAATCCTTTTTTAAATCCGTTTACCCTATGTTTGTGACATAATCTATTATAAATATTATGTTACATCGTACATCTTTTGATTTAGAGATCAAAAGTTATAAGGAACAGCAAAATGCCGCTGTAAACCTAATTCAGATCATTAGCCATCTTTGGTACAACCGTTCCATCGAACTCGTTCTTTTCCGCGAACAGCTTATCGATGAAACAGTCGATTCAATTATTAGTCTGTTGCGCAAAAACACGACGCTGACCAATAGCGGGCCGACGATATTTGATCTACTGAGGGTCGCCAACATCCTTGAAAAGGCCGACCTTCCTCCCGCCAGGATTGATATAGGCAAGCTAGCCGCAAAAGCCCAAGCCTATATGAACAGTAATGATGGATTATCTGCGTTTATACTCAACGAGTTGGAAGGGATTGAGGCTTATCAGGAACTAAAACCGCGCGATGTTGTCCTGTACGGATTCGGACGTATAGGACGTCTCCTGGCACGTGAACTTATCAATAAATCGGGTGCGGGACAACAGCTTCGTTTGCGGGCGATCGTTACCCGCGATGCTAACGATCCAAAATCGCTTCAAAAAAGGGCCGCCCTATTGAAAAGTGATTCGATCCACGGAGAATTTAAAGCCGACATCTATCCGGATCCTGAAAAAAACGCATTGATTATTAACGGCACCACAGTACGGTTTATTTCTGCCAGACAACCAGAAGATATTGACTATACCCTCTATGATATACATAATGCCCTGATAATTGACAACACCGGAGTTTTTCGAGACGAAGAAGCGCTTGCACGCCATTTAAAATCCAAAGGGGCTGCAGAAGTATTACTGACCGCTCCGGGTAAGGGAGTGCCCAATATTGTCTATGGCGTCAACGAAACCTCCGTCAACCTTTCACTTTACGACTTGTATTCAGCTGCATCCTGTACAACCAATGCCATTGCTCCTGTTCTATCGGTACTGGTACAGGCAATAGGTATAGAAAAAGGACATATAGAAACGATCCATTCCTATACCAATGATCAGAATCTGGTCGATAATATGCATAAGAAATCCAGAAGGGGCCGCGCGGCAGCATTGAATATGGTCATTACGGAAACGGGCGCTGGCAATGCTGTTGCCAAGGTACTACCGGTATTAAATGGTCGCTTAACCTCTAACGCCATCCGGGTACCGGTACCCAATGGTTCTCTGGCGATATTAAATTTGGAGCTTTCTGTCCCAACATCCCTTGAGGAGATAACCAGGCTTCTACGGAACAGTTCTTTGAGCTATCGGCTTGCCGAGCAGATCAAGTTTTCGGACAACGATGAGCTCGTCTCCTCGGATATTATAGGAACCACAGCAGCAGCAATCGTCGACGGGCCTTCGACCATCGTTTCCGCAGACGGCAAAAACGTCATACTGTATGTTTGGTACGATAATGAGTACGGCTATTCACATCAGGTCATGCGTCTGGCCCGTCATATTGCCGGAGTAAGACGTTACACGTACTACTAAAATCCAATTTTCAATAGATAGAAGGCCGGCCGGAGCGGTACTGTATGGGCAGGTAGTTTTCTGAGCCGCAGTACGGGCAATGGCCGCCTTTACCTCTGACCAATGGCGTTCTTTAGATATTTCATAATAATAGGTGTCGCGCCAGCTTTTTGTTGCACATACTGCCGTGCAGATGCTGCGGCATCGTTCAGCCTGGAAGGATCTTGCAACGAAGCAAACGCTTTCTTCAACCCCTCAGCTCCCGTAAACGAAAACCCACCGCCAAGCTCGATCAGATCTTTTGCCTCCTGAAACTTTTTATAGTTGGGACCAAATAGTACCGGTATTCCGTACGTCGCAGCTTCCAATGTGTTGTGTATACCTGCTCCGAATCCCCCACCTATATAGGCAATCTGCCCATAACCATACAGGGAAGACAGCAGGCCGATATTATCGATGACCAAAACCTTCGCCCCCCGCAATGTATCTTTGCTATATGTATCTATTTTTGAAAACCGCAACGCTTCCGGCCATAGCGTCATGATGCTCGAGACATGTGCTTCGTCAACCTCATGAGGTGCTAAAATCAGCTTATATCCAGTAAACTGTCCCAACAGCTCCTTCAACACTTTTTCGTCCTCCGGCCAGGTACTTCCGGCTACCAATGTACGTGATGTCTCCACAAAATCGCTGATCAAAGGAACTGCTTTCCGGTGCTTTGGGAGATCAATGACACGGTCAAAACGAGTATCTCCGGCCAGCCCGGCATTACGGATACCATACTCTTTCAGCAACCGGACACTCTCTTCATTCTGTACAAAAAAATACGTCACATAACTTAAAATCTTCCTGAAAAACGCGCCATAATCCTGAAAAAATATTTGCTCCGGTCTAAAAATAGCCGCAATCAGGAATAGAGGTATCCCGCGTCGGTGCAATCCTTCAAAATAATAATACCAATATTCGTATTTCGTAAAAACGGCAAAAGTGGGATTGACAAGCTCCAAAAATAGCGTGGCATTGCCAGCGTTATCATAAGGCAGATAGAAAACATAATCCGCCAGATTGGTATTTTTCCGGATTTCGTAGCCCGAAGGAGAGTAAAATGTTACAATGATTTTATGGTCACCATAATTATTTTTTACACACTCCAGCACGGGCCTTCCCTGTTCAAATTCTCCCAGGGAAGCAAAGTGAAACCAGATATGTTTTTGCGTTGGGTCAACCGTTTGTTTCATCCGAAAATACCAGTCTCTGCGACCCTCAACCATGAGGCGGGCTTTGGCATGAAAAGGAGCCAAAATACGCAATAAGAGTCCATATAGAGAGATTCCAATCGAATAAAGCAAACGCATGTTTTTAAAATAATGTTTATCTTAGTCAAAGATATTAAACCCATTTCATTAAAAGGAAGCATTGAGTGGAAAATAAACATCGTAAACGGATTTTGATCACGGGAGCAGCCGGCTTCCTCGGCTCCCACCTTTGCGACCGTTTTATTGCTGAGGACTATGAGGTGATTGGCATGGATAACCTGATCACAGGTGACCTTCAGAATATCGCGCATTTATTCAAACTCGAAAATTTTGACTTTTATCATCACGACGTGTCCAAATTTGTGCACATCCCAGGGCCGCTGGATTATATCCTGCATTTCGCATCCCCCGCAAGTCCGGTAGACTACCTCAAGATCCCGATTCAAACCCTCAAAGTAGGTTCGTTGGGTACTCACAACCTCCTTGGCCTGGCCAGGGCAAAGCAAGCTCGCATATTGGTAGCCTCTACCTCGGAAGTCTATGGGGATCCCTTGATTTCTCCACAATCGGAAGACTATTGGGGAAATGTAAATCCCGTGGGCCCCAGAGGCGTATACGATGAGGCAAAACGATTTCAGGAAGCTATTACCATGGCTTATCACAATGCACACGGACTTGACACGCGGATTGTAAGAATATTCAATACTTTTGGTCCGAGAATGCGCCTCAACGATGGCCGTGCTGTTCCTACTTTCATCGCGCAGGCCATCCGTGGTCAAGACATTAGCATATTTGGCGATGGGCTTCAGACGCGGTCATTCTGTTATATCGACGATCAGGTGGAAGGGATTTACCGTGTACTGCATTCCCATTGCGTAAACCCCATCAATATTGGCAATCCGGACGAAATATCACTCGTGCAGCTTGCAAAGGAAATTCTGGAATTGACAGGCAGTCGAAGTAAAATCAGCTACCAGCCATTGCCCGTTGATGATCCAAAACAACGAAAGCCAGACATCAGCCTGGCGAAGGCTAAATTGAACTGGCAGCCGCAGGTAGATCGAAAATCAGGCCTACAAAAAACTATTGATTTTTACCGCAAATTGCCTTTGGATATCTTATCAGATAAAGACTTTACTTACTATAATCAACAATAATGAACAAAAAAATATTAGTCACAGGAGGAACAGGCTATATTGGTTCGCACACCGTTGTCGAACTGCACCAGGCGGGATATATTCCGGTAATCATCGATGATCTTTCGAATTCAAACATTAAAATCTTGGATCAGATCGAAAAGATCATCGGGATAAAACCCGAATTTCACCAGTTCGATCTTTGTGATACCGCCAAGGTCAATGAATTTGTCAAAAATAATAGCGACATCTCGGGAATTATCCACTTTGCCGCTTCTAAGGCTGTTGGAGAATCTGTACAGAATCCCTTAAAGTACTATCACAACAATTTCTTCTCCTTAATCAATCTTTTGGAGGCATACCGCAGCAGACCGATCAACTTTGTATTCTCTTCAAGCTGCACGGTGTATGGAGAACCGGATCGTCTTCCCGTGGACGAAACTGCTCCCGTCAAAAAGGCTGCATCGCCTTATGGTAATACAAAGCAAATTGCAGAAGAGATACTGGAAGAAACAGCGGCAGCATACCATAATTATAATATTATCGCGTTGCGCTATTTTAATCCTGTAGGTGCCCACGAGTCCGCACTGATCGGTGAACTGCCAAACGGCGTGCCGCAGAATTTACTGCCGTTTATCACGCAGACGGCCATCGGAAAAAGAGAAAAACTGACCGTATTCGGAGCCGATTACGACACGCCGGATGGCTCATGCGTCCGCGACTATATCCACGTCGTCGATCTTGCAAAAGCTCATGTCGCCGCGATCAAGTTATTGGAACAGGGCAATCCAAACGGCAAATACGATGTGTTCAACGTGGGTACAGGCAATGGATACTCTGTACTGGAAGCGATCAAGGCCTTCGAAAAAGCATCAGGCCAGAAGCTGAATTATGAAATCGGCCCGCGACGTGATGGCGACATCATCAAAGTGTATGGCGACGTAACGAAATCAGCTCAGCAGCTGCATTGGAAGGCTGCACTAGGCATTGATGAAATGATGGCCTCAGCCTGGGCCTGGGAAAAGTACCTAAAGGAAAATCCGCTGGATTAAACAATCCGATACATTTCTAACGGCCAGAAGAGCGTACACTATTTCAGGTGAATGGTGCACGCTCTTTTATATATACGACTATCAGCCCATATAAACCGTTATCAGTTTATCACGGACTCCTGACAGTTGATGACAAACACAAAGTAGTCTACCTTCAGCTGGAACAAGTGTACATACTTGATTTCTGTATTGTAACTGAAGATAGTGTACCCGAATTGAAATTTCCGAGAGATGTAAACACGATGGAGAAAAACAGTTGTCTTAAACAAGCTCTTTATCCGAAATGTACTCCATTAATAATCCTGCCTGCTCTCCGAGTTTCTTTTTTAAGCGTTGCATCGATTTCTTAATCGCATCTGGGGTGACGCCAAGGACATTGGCCACCTCTCTGTTATTTAGCCCCAATTTCATTAGCACAATCACCCGAAGATTGGATTCGGTAATATCAGGAAACTTACCCTGAATATCCTGTAGCAAATGCGGGAACTCTCTTGTCAGCAATAGCTTAAATTGTTGCCACTTCTCTTCTGTGATGAGATGGGAGTGCAAGAGTGATTTCAGCTCATCCCGATCTTTGGCACTGCTCTCCCCGATTTCCTCCAGCATGGAGGACAACAGATTGATCTGTTCGTTGTTCCGCTTTAGATAAACCATATATTCCTCTACCTGACTTTTAGAACTGACCAGTTCTTTATCCAGCTTGGCTTTCGTATACTTTAAATGAAGCAGCTGATATTCATACTCACGCAAGCGCTTTTTGGAGCGGTAACGGAAAGCTTGATAAATAAAAAAGAACAGGGCTAATACAAAAAGACTTAACATAACCCACACTCTTTTCTCCGCTTGTTTTTTCTTGACCAGAGCCTGAGCCAATGAAAGCTTATAGGCGTATTTCTGTTTATCAGCCATGAATTTCAACTGGGACAATACCGGGTCTCCATCCAAAAATCGCAGGGAATCCTGAAGGCGATCGATCCTGCGCCGCGCTTGGAGCTCCTTTCGTGCATCGCCGTTCTGTAACGCCAGACGTAGTTTATACCCCTCCAGCTCGAGGATCGTCTTTTTATCATCCGACCCCGTCAAGAGGTCTTCCGCTTCATCAAGCATATGAGGTATTCCCTTATTATCCCCCATCGAAATGTATAGACGGATACGGGCCATCAGAGCGTAAACGCTGTTCTTATTGTTGCCCAAAGCCCTGGAGATCGCCAGATCCTGCTCTAACAACGCCAACGCCCTCCGGTAATCTTTTCTACCTTCAAAGACCTTGGCCTGATTGCCCAAAATCTTGGCATATCGAAGGGAATCTCTCACGGAAAGCGCCAAATCCCGGGCAAGTTCAAAATGCTTCATTGCCTGTGCGGTATCTCCCCCGCTTTTTAGCGTCAAAAGACCTAAATTGTCCAAAATGGCAGCCTTCAGCCGCGGCGGTACTCCTGCTTGCTGTGCGCCAAGCTTCAAGTATTTGATTCCGGTTGCATAATCTCCCAAGGTCCCAAAGAAATATCCTAACTTCTTATACGTTTGTGTCAGATCCAGCACCAGATCTTTGGGTATATCCTCTAATGCCTTTTCACTTTCCAACATAAAAGGAAGGGCTTCAGAAGCTTTTAAGCATCTGTACAGATAAAAACCATACATCACTTTTACCCAAGCTTTCACATTTTGATAGCTGTAATCCTTCTCGAGATTAAGTGCTTTTAGATAATATTTATCACTGAAATTATTCCTGGTATCTTCTATTTCAAACGACTGGTCAGCCAACAGGCAGTAATAAATGGCCAGCATGGCCTTGTCATTTTTCCGTATGGCCTGATCAAAATAGGGCGTAAGATAACTCGTCAAAGCCGAACTGGAAACTTGATACTGCTGCGCCTCCTGAATAATGCGTTCATAAAAATTGCGTTCTTCTACCGAGCTATTGGTACCTATTAGATCCATTCCAGAGACAGTAATCCCAGAATTTAGAACGATAAAAAATAGAATAAACAAAAATCTCGGCATACCGATACAGCAATTGAATTTACGCTAAAAATAGAAAATAAATTTTATTCTACCATGTGCCTCGCGCGGCTCAGCATCAGGGAGAAGCCTGCAAGCGGGAAAGATAGCAAATACGGTGCAAAAGTTCGGACTAATCAAAGTGATAAATGCGCTCCGGTGTAATGGCTTTTGTCAGCCTTACATCGTGTTCGTTTTCATCAGCAATGTTTTCAACCGGATCAAAAAAAGATAGTCCAACGCGTTGAACATCTGGTCTGCACAATGCGAAAAAACGGTCGTAAAATCCTTTCCCATATCCTACTCGATGTCCGTTTGAATCAAATGCGAGCAGAGGAACCAAAATAAAATCAATCTCCGAAGGGGCCACCTCAAGGCCCGCCACGGGCTCGGGAATCCCCCACCTATTGATTTCAAAAACGGTATGCTGATCAAGGATATAATGCTGCATGGAACAATCCTCAAAATTGGACCGCGACACGACCAACATTATCTGGGGAAAAGCTTCTCTGAGGTACTCGATCATCGGATAGGTATTGGGTTCATGATATTTTGTGATCGGCAAAAACACGTGCAAGTATCGGATCAACGATAGATCTATTCCACGAAACTGCATCTGTAATTTTTGGTTCAGCATGTGTTCCTCTTCCTCCGAAAGCTGACACCGTTTTGTTTTAAACTCCTGTCTAAGGTCTTTTTTTGATTTCATAATTGGTATTATCTGTTCTGCATCAGATCGATACTGCTGCAAAGAAATTTTTAAGCCTGCCATGTTAAAAAAAACGGCCTTGTAGCGAGCGCTATCAAGACCGAATAATCAACCTAAACCTAAAATCTTTATATTATTTTACGCGCTCGATGTAATTACCAGTTTGCGTATCTACTCTTACCTTCTCTCCCTGATTAATAAATAAAGGGACCATAATCTCCACACCCGTTTCTACTGTAGCTTTCTTCAAAGCATTTGTAGATGTATCTCCCTTCACCGCAGGCTCAGTATAGGTAATCTCCAATTCAACACTTTTAGGTGCTTCTGCCATAATCGGCTCGTCACTTTCAAAAGCGACGATCACAGTCATACCTTCTTTTAAGAAACGTGCCGAATCGCCGAACAAAAATTTTGGAATATTGAATTGCTCGTAGCTATTGTTATCCATGACAACAAAAAAATCTCCGTCTTCATACAAATACTGGTAATCATTCGTCTCCACTCGAGCGATCTCTACACTTTCATCCACACGAAAACGATATTCAACTAATTTTCCAGTCTTCACATTACGCATTCTCGCTTGATAAAACGCGCGTAGATTTCCTGGTGTACGATGTATATATTCCTCTACGGAGACCAGCTCTCCATTAAATCTTAAAATATTTCCTGCTTTTACCTCTGATGCCTTAGCCATTTTTCTGAATTGAACTTTAAACGGTTATCTCATTATTGAGTCGTCAAAAATACAAAAACTAATTGTGTTATTAAAATTTCATTCGTTACTTTTTGAAGTCCCTAATTGAAATACTTTCGTCACAAAATCTGTATTCTTTCTCTTGGTTTGAACAAATGATAAACAATCTGGATTCATGCTTTGTCAACTCAATTAGGCTAAGGTACCATTCTTCTCCTGCACGATCCAAATTGCTGGTTGGCTCATCCAGCAATACCAGATCCGAAGCCGAACAACAGGCTAATACCAGCTTTACCCGCTGACGCATGCCCGATGAAAAAAACTTGATCTCTTTATCCAAAGCATTTTCCAGTCCTAGCAGTTCCACCACGCGGTTCTTGTCAAAGCCCGTCAGATAACCCTTAAATTTAAAGTGGAAATCAAGCAGTTCGCGTAAGCTAAGCTCTTCTATCAGTTCCATATAAGGTGCTGCTATGGAAAGCAGCTGATAAATCTCATCAGCGCCAATCCCCTGTCCTTTATAAGTATAAATTATTTCGCCCGCCGACGGCGTTAAACTTCCCGATAGCACTTTTAGTAGCGTTGATTTACCCGAACCGTTGTGTCCAAGGATAGCATAACTTTTACCAGACTCAAAACGATAATTGATATGCCGGAAAATCCATTCATTATTATACCTTCGGCCGATATCTTTCAGTGTTATTTCCAAAGTGAATGAATCAGTAATGCAATTACATTGCCCGGTTGTTGAATCCTTTCATGATACCGCGTCCCGAATTCCGGATGAAATCCAGAATCTCGTCACGGATTTCCGTGGCCTGATACTCCGCTTCAATAATCTCCATCGCCTTTGCCAGGTTACGGTTCTGAACAAAAAGAATGCGATAAATATTTTGAATTTCGGCAATCTGTTCCTCCGAAAAACCTCTCCGTCTAAGTCCTACAGAATTAATCCCCGCATAAGAAATAGGTTCACGGGCTGCCTTCACAAAGGGTGGGATATCTTTACGTACCAAGGATCCGCCTGTTACAAATGCATGGGAACCAATTTTCACGAACTGATGTACGGCCACCATTCCAGCCAAAACCACATAATCACCAACAGTAATATGCCCCGCAAGCGTACTGTTGTTGGAAAAAACACAGTTATCACCTACTTCACAATCGTGTGCAACATGGCTATATGCTTGAATTAAGCAGTTTTTCCCAATGACCGTTTTGTATTTATCTTTTGTTCCTCTATTAATAGTTACACATTCACGAATGGTTGTATTGTCACCAATTTCTGCTGTCGTCACTTCCCCATCAAACTTTAAATCTTGAGGTTCTCCCGAAATTACAGCACCGGGATATATTTTACAATTTTTTCCAATTCGAGCTCCGTCCATAATGGTCACATTGGAGCCAATCCAGGTACCCTCGCCAATGACAACGTCCTTGTAAATGGTAACAAAGGGCTCTATGACCACATTTTTAGCAATTTTTGCTTCAGGATGAATATAAGCTAATGGCTGTATCATCTATACTTATTTAGTTGTTATTTACTCTTACGATTTGAGCCATAAGCTCAGCCTCGCAGACAATTTTCTCTCCCACCATGGCGACGCCCTTCATCTTTGCTATGCCTCTCCGGATAGGCTCCATCAGGTCACATCTAAAGATCACCGAATCTCCAGGGGTCACTTGGGCCTTAAATCGCGCGTTCTCGATTTTAAGAAATAGGGTCAGCCAGTTTTCAGGATCCGGAACAGTCTTTAAGACTAGGATACCGCCTGTCTGTGCCATCGCTTCAACCTGCAATACGCCAGGAAACAAGGGCGCCCCAGGGAAATGCCCCATAAACAGATCCTCATTCATTGTGACATTCTTTAAGCCTACTACATGAGTCTCCGTTAGTTCCAAAATCTTATCTACCATAAGCATGGGCTGGCGGTGTGGTAAAATTTTCATAATTTCCACGGTATCGTACAACGCCGGCATATTGGGGTCATAAACCTTGATTTTCTTACGTGTTTTGTCCTTTTTAATCTGCTCCTTAATTTTCTTTGCAAAGGCAACATTTGCAGCGTGGCCAGGGCGGGCAGCCATGATGTGCCCTTTCAGCGGTCTTCCAACCAATGCTAAGTCTCCGACCATATCCAACAGTTTGTGCCGGGCCGGTTCATTCTGGTGACGTAGTTGATTATTGTTTAATATTCCCTCTTTTGCGACAGCAACGGTCTCTTTATGGAAAAGATGAGCAAGCTTCTGAAGTTCTTCGGGTGAGGTTTCTTTATCGACAATAACAATAGCATTGCTTAGGTCGCCCCCTTTAATCAGCCCATGGTCAACTAACATTTCCAGCTCGTGCAGAAAACAGAAAGTGCGCGAAGAAGCAATCTCCGATTTAAAATCTTCAATAGAAGTGATAGCTGCATGCTGGCTGCCTAAAACTGGCGAATTAAAATCGATCATACAAGTCAACCGGTAACCATCCATCGGCATGGCGAGTATTTCGACTTTACGATCAGGTTCGGCATAATGAATATTATTGGAAATCTCATAATAATCTCTATCTGCCTCCTGCTCTTCAAATCCAGCCTCTTCCAGCAATTTAACAAAAATTGCCGCGCTGCCATCTAATATTGGAATCTCAGGGCCATCAATATCAATCAGCACATTGTCAATCTGTAGACCAATTAAGGAAGCCATTAGATGTTCTATTGTGCTAACACTTGCTCCGTTTTGAGAAATAGTGGTTCCCCTGGAAGTATCGGTGACGTTATCTGCATCAACCAATATTTCGGGCTGTCCTTCTAAATCCACCCTCCGGAACTTAAACCAGTGATTTTCCGGAGCTGGCTTAATGGTCATCGATACAACTTTTCCTGTATGAAGACCTACCCCCGAAATTTCAACCTCGTTTTTGATGGTTCTCTGTTTTACATTCATTTCTATTAACATATTTTTAAATCAAAACTTCTTTTGACAAACCATCATGAGTTAACAATATCTTATCGAATAGCAGCAAGCAGGCTAGCTCATGATAGCATAACAATTAAAGAGCAGTTTATTTCAATGAAAAAAGATTATTTTAATTTTGTTTCTATTATTTTCTCCAGTTCCTGAATTCGCTTTTCCAACTCTGGAAGACGTGCAAATATCACATTGGAACGCAATTGGGGCTGGTATGGCATGACAGGTGTCCCACCCCACTTTTTCCCTTCTTCTTTAATAGACCTATTCACACCTGATTGTGCCTGTATCTGGGAGTCCTTGGCAACGGTAATATGCCCAACGACCCCCACCTGTCCACCCAAGACCACATGTTCTCCAATTTTCGAACTACCGGAAATTCCAGTCTGTGCAGCAATAACCGTGTTTTTTCCAATATCCACATTATGGGCTATCTGAATCAGATTATCCAATTTAACGCCCTCGCGGACGATAGTCGCTCCCATGGTGGCCCGGTCGATGACCGTATTCGCTCCGATCTCTACATTATCCTCCACCTGGACATAACCGATTTGCGGTACTTTTTTGTACGTACCATCTTCTTGAGGAGCAAAACCAAAACCATCCGACCCAATCACAACGCCGGAATGAATGACAACATTCTTACCAACCTTACAATCATGATATATTTTTACGCCAGGATAAAGCGTGGTATTATCGTCGATCGAGACTTTATCTCCAATGAAAACCTGAGGATAAATCTTAACATTATCACCGATATTGGCGTCTTTACCGATATACGCAAATGCACCGATATAGCCGCCCTTGCCTATCTTGGCTTCCGGATGAATGTAGCACGGCTCCTCGCGTCCGCTTTTGTCCAGACGGAATTCATTATACATATTCAATATTGTCGAGAAAGCTGCGTAGGCGTTCTTCACCCGAATGATCGTCAGTGTAGGTTTGGTTTGCTGAGCCAATTGCAAATCTTCATTCACAATGACAATAGAAGCATCCGTGGTATATATATAATGCTCATATTTTGGATTTGACAAAAAGGAAAGATCACCTTTTTTACCTTCCTCAATTTTGGCGAGGTTACCCACTGTGGCTTCAGGATTCCCCTCGATCCTTCCTTCTAATAATGTTCCTATTTGTTGAGCAGTAAATTGCATGGTACAAATCTATGTTTTTTTATTAAAAAATAACTACCCAACAGAAGGAATTGCAATATATCCCACCTCCTTTGGATAACATAACGCGTATTTAGAGACGTTTTGTGACAACGCTTCTAAATTTCCAAGATCCGATGCCTCCGTAATGTCAACAAGCTCGCCAGACTTCAATAGGATCCTAATCGGATCCTTTGATGGGTTATACGCCCGATTATGAATTTCTTGTGTAAATACATAATAATGGATATCCTCTTCGTCGATGCCCAACGTTTGTATTACTTGCATTTTCACTAGCTCTATATCCTCTGCCGAAAAAGGTCTATTGCTCATAATTGACCGGTACAAATCTCGCTTCATGATACGCTGGCACATGCGACTTAATATTTTGTCCTCATGTTTTTCCCAAGTTTTTATCGCCGACATAATGTCCGTATCATCTAAACGAGTAAACCAATCCAAATGCAACGGATTATCCAAAAAATTTGTTCGGTCTATCTGTTGGCTCAAAAACCAGTGAAAGGCAGGCGTCGAGTAAAGCGCTCCCCCCGAAGCAGTGAGATCCTTCGCACGTTGCAATATTTTTATCAATAGTTGCTCGGCGCCAATAACGGTCTTATGTAAATAAACCTGCCAGTACATCAACCTGCGGGCAATGAGAAATTTCTCCACAGAATAGAGGCCTTTATATTCAACGACAATTTCGTCGTTGACCACATGTAGCATCTTTATAATGCGGTCAAAGGAAATTACTCCCTCGGACACACCTGTAAAAAAGCTATCCCGATTTAAATAGTCCATGCGGTCGACATCAAGCTGGCTGGACACCAACTGATGCAAAAATTTCCTGTGGTACTTATTATTAAAGATATTGATTGCTAGGCTCAACCTGCCGCCCAGATCCTGATTGATACGATCCATCAACAGCGAGGAAAGCAGTTCATGAGAAACACCTGTAATGAGACTATGCTCAAGTGAATGCGAAAAAGGACCATGGCCGATATCATGCAGCAGAATTGCCGCTAACACCGCTTCGCCTTCTTGCTCCGAGATGATGGTCCCCTTGCTACGCAAGGTTTCTAACGCCATAGACATCAAATGCATGGCCCCTATCGCATGCTGAAACCTTGTATGCAAAGCACCTGGGTAAACAAGATGGGTCATGCTCACCTGTTTGATGTAGCGCAGCCGCTGAAAATAAGGGTGCTGTATCAGATCAAAGACCAAACCCGTAGGAATTGCGACAAACCCATATACAGGATCGTTGATGATTTTGTTTTTATTCAATGTGGCAATAAATTAAGGTATTTCCAACGTATCAGCAACAACCGACATTAATACAAACTCGTGGTTATCACCGTTATAAACTTAAAACAAAGATAATCAGTTCATCGTTAAGAAATGTTAAAAATAAATCTAAAGCACGATATTTGCTTATGTTAGCAACATATTGAAATCCATTCATCAAAGAGGCCATACACATTTGTTACATCTGAATGTGGTCACGCGACCGGCCTCTGATATATATAGACATATAATAACAAGATGCAAAAAACACATATTCTCTGGGCCGATGATGAAATTGATTTTCTAAAACCACATATATTGTTTTTAGAAAGTAAGGGGTATAAAGTTGACACGGTCAACAATGGAAATGATGCTGTTGAAGCCTTTAAAAATGGTTTTTTTCACTTAGTATTTCTGGACGAAAACATGCCCGGGCTGACAGGGCTCGAAACGCTCGCAATTCTCAAATCCGTCAATCCAACTGTTCCTATCGTGCTCGTGACAAAGAATGAAGAAGAACATGTCATGGAAGACGCCATCGGTTCCAAAATAGACGATTATCTTATAAAACCTGTAAATCCCAAACAGATTTTAATGACGATAAAAAAACTTACTGAAAACAAACGTATTGTCAACGAAAAGACATCGATGGCTTATCAGCAAGATTTTCGTAATCTCGGCATGATCCTAAATGACAATCTGGACTTTAAACAGTGGTCAGAAGTGTATAAAAAGTTAGTATATTGGGAACTATCGCTCGAGAAACTCGAAGATAGCAATATGCACGAAATATTGACCATGCAAAAGTCGGAAGCCAATATGCAGTTTTCCAAATTTATCGAAAACAATTATATCAATTGGATCAACCGTCCTGAAATTGCCCCGATATTATCCCACCAGCTATTTAAAAAAAAGGTATTTCCAGTACTTGATGAGGAAAAGTCCACATTTTTCATTTTGATTGACAACTTACGGTACGATCAATGGAAAATCATCAATGAAGTCATCACCGACTATTTTAGACTGGAAGAAGAAACCAACTATTTCAGTATCCTTCCCACAGCGACGCAGTACGCCAGAAACGCTATTTTCAGCGGATTGACACCACTCGAAATGGAAAAACGCTTCCCAAAAATGTGGCAGAACGATGAAGACGAAGGCGGCAAAAATCTATACGAAGATAAATTTTTGGAGGATCAGATAAAAAGACTTTACCGTAAGCCTATCAAACACTCCTATACAAAAGTCCTGACGCTGGAACAAGGCAAGGACGTCTTAGACAACTTAGGCAACCTGCTGCACAATCAGCTCAATGTACTGGTTTACAACTTTGTCGACATGCTGTCCCATGCGCGGACGGATAGTTCAATGATCCGCGAGCTGGCAAATGACGAAGCCGCTTACCGATCTCTTACCCTATCCTGGTTTGAACATTCTCCGTTGCTCGAAGCCCTAAAATGGTTATCACAAAAAAAAGTTCGTGTTATTGTAACTACTGACCACGGCACAATCCGTGTAAGAAAGCCGAGCAAAATAGTAGGCGATCGGAACACGAATACAAATCTGAGATACAAACAAGGGAAAAATCTGAATTATATCGAAAAAGATGTCTTTACAATCAAAAATCCGCATGAGGCACAGCTGCCTAAACTTCATGTCAGTTCTACCTATGTTTTTGCCAAAGAAGATTTCTATTTCGTCTATCCGAATAATTACAACCAGTTTGTCAATTATTTCAATGGAACGTTTCAGCATGGTGGCATATCTTTAGAAGAAATGATCATCCCCTTTGCGACATACTTACCTAAATAGTAATTTTGCAAGATGGAAATTATCGCAAACTCGACAGCAGACCTTGCTGTTGCAGCAAAATCGCTTTTAAATAGCTTTCCCACGACTCGTATCTTTTTATTTTACGGGCCGATGGGAGCAGGAAAAACAACCTTTGTTAAGTCCTTGTGCGAACAGCTGGGCGTAAAGGACAGTACCTCCAGCCCGACATTTTCCATTGTGAATGAATATGCGTCCGACGCTGGCCCCATCTATCATTTTGATTTTTACAGGATCAAGGACGAGCAGGAAGCGTTTGACTTTGGCTATGAGGAGTATTTTTATTCAGGAGCTTATTGCTTCATTGAATGGCCTGAGAAAATCCCCAATTTACTTCCGGAAGACGCAAAAGAAATACATATTAGCATTCTCGACACCAACACACGAAACATCTCCATCTCTTAATCCTATCACTCCCACTATGGCTCATTCATCCTCTTGTCAGTATATCCCTTCAGACACCCATGTACCGGGACTGGCTGCAATCCACGCGCAGCAGTTAAGCTTTTCGTTCCACGAAAATAACGAACAGCTGGCCGTGGAAGACGCTTCCTTTGCGATTGAAGAAGGAAAGATAACAGCTATAATTGGGGAATCGGGCAGCGGAAAAAGCACATTGCTCCGATTGATATATGGCCTATTGGAGCCCTCAAACGGAACTGTCCGCTATAAAGGCTGGCAGGTCCCGACCCGCAAAGACAAATTAATCCCCGGCCACGATGCCATGAAGCTCGTCTCACAGGGCTTTGACGACCTTAATACCTATGCGAACGTATGGGACAATGTGGCCTCACAATTACCAAATACTGACATTAGGCGCAAACAGAACAAGACTGCCGAAATATTGAGCCAGCTACGCATAGACCATTTGGCTAAAAAAAGGGTAGCTGATATCAGCGGTGGTGAAAAACAGCGCGTCGCCATTTGCAGGGCACTGATCAATGAACCGGAGGTGCTGCTAATGGACGAGCCTTTCAATCAGGTCGACGCCTCATTCCGCGACACCCTACAGCAGGATATCAAAACCATTGTCAGAGAGACAGGGCTTACCGTCATTTTAGTATCACATGACCCTACCGAAGTACTTGCATTGGCAGACGATCTTATTGTCATGAAGTCGGGAAAAATCCTGGATCAGAATGACCCCCATCGTCTATATAGCCGGCCTTCCCACCCTTACACGGCACAGCTATTGGCAAAAAGCAACATCTTATCCGCCGAAAAAGCTGCACACCTGGGCATAGCAGGAGAAAAAACCATCGCTATACATCAGGAATGGATCTCCATCAGCCCTGCAGAAAAATCACCCTTCTTTGTCAAAGAGGTTAAATTCCGGGGCTTCTATTACGAGATCGTTGTGACCAACAACATGCTTGACCTGCATTGCATCAGCACCTCACAGTTTATTCCTGAGAAAAAACAAGCTGTAGATCTGACGATTTCAGACTGGATTGCTTTCTAACATCTACAAAGCCATTACCCAACCGTTTTATTTACAATTGGGAAAGCCAGGATAGAAAGGCATCAAACCACATTTTATCCGAAGTCTTGTTGATCAGGCCGAATCCATGTCCGCCCTGTTTAAACGTATAGAGTTTGTTGGCCACGTGAGCCTTGTCAAGGGCCGCCATCATCCGATAACTATTTTCAATCGGAACGGCAGTATCATCTTTAGCGTGCACAAAGAAGACCGGGCATACATCGGGGGATACCTGCAGATCGGAAGAAAAAAGCTTGATCATATCCTCCGACGGATTTTCGCCAATCAGATTGATGCGTGATCCCTTGTGCGTAACTTCATTCTCCATAGAGATCACAGGATAGATCAGTCCCGCGAAATCGGGTCTGAGGGAAATGTGACTAGGGTTAGAAATATAATCTTTTTTAAATTTGGTAATCAAAGTAGAAGCCAGATGCCCACCTGCAGAAAATCCGATCACACCCACTTTCTTGAACTCGGGATGCGTGGTTCTGATCAACTGCATCGCACGCTGTGCGTCCTGAAGTGGCCCTATACTCTTATCCCGCATAATATTCGGCGATGGCAGTCTATACTGTAACACATATGCGGCATACCCATTTTTCACCAGTTCTTTGGCCACAGCATGTCCTTCATGATCCATGGCGATATGCGAATAGCCACCTCCAGGGATAACGAGAACCGCAATATTCTTTATCGCAGGTCCCTCCGGCATATAGGCAAATATTTTGGGAACATTTTTTTCGGTAAGAGTCAGCGGATTATCCGTTGCGTTGGGTATACTATCTGCATATAGGTTTGTTGCATCCTGAGCCTTTGTTAATGAGATCAGAGAAAATAAGATCATAAGAATTCTTTTCATCGGTTTAAGTTTGTTCATGTATATTTTATAGTGAAGACACGACCAAAAGATCCAGATCTTTGGCAGTCATATTAAAGCGGTCGGCCATATCAGCATTCGTCAGGTTACCCTGATAAAGGTAAATAGAACTCCTGATCCCCGGATTCTTCCAGATGGCGTTTTTCAGCCCTCCGAGCTCCGCGAAATCCAACAATATAGAGGTGAAAATATTGCTCATGGCATAGGTGGCTGTCCGCGCCACACGCGAAGCAATATTGGGGACACAATAATGAATCACATCAAATTTGCGAAAGACAGGCTTGTCGTGTGAAGTTACCTCTGAAGTCTCAAAATTTCCGCCTTGATCAATACTCACATCGATAATCACCGAATTAGGCTTCATTTTGGACACGGTTTCTTCGGAAATTACGCAGGCCGAACGCCCATTGCGGGCACGCAATGCACCAATAACGACGTCCGAACTAATAACGGCCTTATTTAAAATAATGGGTTGTATCACAGATGTAAACACCCTACTGCCCAGATTATTTTGCAGGCGTCGCAGTTTATAGATGGAATTATCAAACACTTTCACTTCTGCTCCGAGCGCGAGCGCCGTTCGTGCAGCCTGCTCGCCTACAGTTCCGGCACCTATAATCACCACCTCCGTCGAAGCTACTCCTGTAACTCCTCCGAGCATCAAGCCCTTTCCCCCAAATGCATTGCTCAAATATTCACCGGCGATCAAAGTCGCTGTCGCCCCCACAATCTCGCTCATAGCGCGAACCACTGCCAAACAACCGCCCTCATCTCTTAAATACTCATAGGAAATCGCGGTAATCTTTTTATGCATCAATGCTTTCAGCACCTCCACATTCATCAGCGAGGGCTGCTGCGACGACAATAACAACTGTCTCTCCTTCATCAACTTAACTTCTGCCACAGTCGGGCTCCCTACTTTAATGATCAGATCGGCCTGATACACCTCCTCTCTGGAAGAAACAATCCGCGCGCCCTGCTCGCTATAATGATGGTCCAAAAAGTTCGCCCCGGCACCCGCACCAGTCTCAATCACGACCTCATGCCCATTCTCGACCAACAAGGCAACCGCCAATGGAGTCAAGCATATACGCTTTTCCTGGAAGGAGATTTCTTTTGGAATACCGATAAAAAGACTTTTTGCATTCTTTTTCTTCTCAAACAACATCTCTTTTGGAGAAATCATCGCCTGATTCGCAAGCTTCCCTAACTCATTCATCTTATTAAATTGACTTTAGTTAAAATTACGATAAATAATTAATCTAATCAAAACGAAGATGAATATGCTTGCTTCTACAGGAATATTATACCACAAAGCCGATTGGAATGACGCAAAATTCTCTACATTTGTCTTAGTAAAACAGATATAATAACATGCTTAGTAAAGTCAGTATCGTACCTAGATGGATCATCTTTTTGTTGGATATTTTCAGCGTTTCCATGGCTTATCTCCTCGCAAACGTCATTTATTACGACTTTAACTTTGACTTTCTGACTGACATAGATTTCAGTATCCGATTCATCCTATTTATCAGCGTCTGCTCCTTGTCATTTTACCTATTCAAGATGTATACAGGAATAATTCGTTACACAAGCGCGATAGATTCCATACGCATATTATCGACGATCATATTCAGTGTCTTCGTTCTTCTGGTGATCAAATTAATCATTCAGGCCAACGAAATTGAACGCAACATTCCTACCGCATTGATCATATTTTTTGCCCTCTTTTCCTTTCTAATTCTGACCGTTTACCGGACCATCATTAAGATTTTCTTCCTCTATACCAAGAAAGTGAACGGCACCAGAAAGAAAACGTTGATCTATGGTGCAGGAGATTTGGGCATTGCAGTCAAAAGAACATTAGATCACGATATTCGCTCCAAAAATGCCATCATCGGATTTTTGGATGATAACGACCAGAAAATCAACAAAGTCATCGACGGAACCAAAATCTATTCCTCGAAAAAGTTCAGCCATCTGATCGGCACCCTCAACGTTGAAGAAGTCATCATTGCCTCGCACAACATTCCGTCGGAACGCAAAAACGAAATTACAGACATAGCATTAGAACGCAATGTCAGTATCCTGACGCTTCCACCAGTGAAAAAGATAATGAATGGGGACCTCAATCCCAATCAGATACAGAAAATAAAAATCGAGGATCTGCTCGAACGCGATCCGATTAAAATCAATGACGACCATATCCTGAGCCAGACAAAGGGCAAAAGGATATTGGTCACCGGTGCGGCAGGTTCCATTGGAAGCGAAATTGCCTCCCAGTTGGGAAAATATGAACCGCAGATGATTATTCTTTGCGACCAGGCTGAATCACCGTTACACAATTTGCAATTGGACCTGCAGGATGAATTTCCCAATCAGGTGTACCACACATATATTGCAGATATCCGGAGCACGAAAAGAATGCGTCTTCTCTTTGAAACTTTCAAGCCCCATTATGTGTATCACGCAGCAGCCTATAAGCACGTGCCTATGATGGAAAACCACCCTTTGGAAGCTGTACAGACCAATGTCATGGGGACAAAAAACCTTGCCGATCTGGCCGTGGAATTTCAGGTCGAAAAATTTGTATTTGTCTCCACAGATAAAGCTGTCAACCCCACCAATATTATGGGCGCAACAAAACGTATAGCCGAAATATATGTGCAGTCCCTAAACAATCATCTGGAGAGCCAGACTCAGGGCACCGCGAATACGAAATTCATTACCACCCGCTTTGGCAATGTACTCGGTTCAAACGGATCGGTAATACCCAGGTTCAGAGACCAAATTCAAAAAGGAGGGCCTGTTACGGTAACCCACCCCGAAATCACGCGCTATTTTATGACGATTCCTGAGGCCTGCCGCTTAGTACTGGAAGCTGGGGCCATGGGACAGGGAGGAGAGATATTCGTCTTTGACATGGGCAAATCGGTCAAGATTGTTGAACTTGCGAAGAAAATGATCCGGCTTTCGGGTTTCAAACCAAACGAAGATATCGAAATAAAATTCACAGGATTAAGACCCGGGGAAAAACTGTACGAAGAGCTATTAAACGACCTGGAAAACACCCTCCCCACACACCACGAGAAAATTATGATTGCCAAGGTTCGGGAAAATGATTACAGCATCGTGAGCCTCAAACTCGATGAACTAAAGTGCCGTTTAGCGACACAAAACAAAAACGAGGTTGTCTATCAAATGAAAATCATTGTACCGGAGTTTAAAAGTAAAAATTCGATTTATGAACAGCTAGACAAAGAAATTGAGCTGTCAAATGAGTCAGAACGCAAAAGTTAATTCATTTTAAAATTGTAAAACGCTTGCAAATTTGCCCGAAAAGTGTATTTTTGCAATCCATATTTTACTGATTAGTAATGTCTAAAAACACAAATAATACAAATCAAGGTTTCAAACCTTCAAAAGGATCTTTTTTTCAAGATAATCAGAAAAGCGTAGTCTTTATCTTAGGCGGTGTCGTTGTTTTGATTCTTCTTTATTTCGGGTATCAGAAGCTTTATTTGCAGCCTAGAGCCGAAGAAGCTTCCAACCGGATGTATAAAGCAGAGCAGCTTGCCCCCATCGATTCATTACAAAACAAAGCTATCTCTGGTGACGGATCCTTCCTTGGGTTTAAACAAATTGCGGAAGAATATTCAAATACAAAATCGGCTAATATTGCTAACGCTTATTTAGGTGGCCTTTACTTACGTCAGGGAAAATTTGATGAAGCAGTAAAGGCACTCGAAAAATATTCGCCAACTGGCAGTCAGATTTTAGACCCACTGGTCATTGGTCTTACTGGTGATGCTTATTCTGAACTAAAGGATTACAAAAAAGCAGCAGACTACTACAAACAAGCTTCGGAAAAATCGAGCAATTCGTACACCACTCCGTTATTTTTGAAAAAATTGGGTCTTGTATATGAAGCGCAAAACGATTATAAAAGTGCAGAAACTGCGTACAAAAAAATCAAAACAGACTTCCCCGAAAGTCAGGAGGCCTCGACAATCGACGGTCTGTTAGGCAGAGTACAAGCGCATCTATAAAGATCTTAAATCACGAGAAAAGGGACTATTTGATAGCCCCTTTTTTTGTGACCGTCTAATTCATTATCTTTGCTCCTATTATGGCAAGTAGCATTAAAAATTTATCCGACTTTTCGCATATTCAAGTTGCGGATGCAAGCCCGTTCAGATTTGCAATAGTAGTGGCACAATGGAACGCAGAGATTACCGGCGCGTTATTGAATGGTGCAATCTCCGGCTTAGAGAAGCACGGTGCAAAAGAAAGCAATATCGAAATCATTGAGGTCCCCGGAAGCTTCGAACTAACCTCAGGAGCAGATATCGCATTGAGAAATCAAAGTTTTGATGCAGTCATTTGTTTAGGCTGTGTGATCCAGGGAGAAACCAGACATTTCGACTTTATCTGCAATGCTGTGGCTAACGGGATTTCTAATGTTGGACTGAAATATAACAAACCTGTTATCTTCGGCGTGCTGACAACGGACAATCTTCAGCAGGCCTTGGACCGCGCAGGTGGCAAGCACGGCAATAAAGGCGAAGAGGCTGCGATCACCGCAATTCAGATGGCTGCCATAGCGCAGAAATTCTAGTTTGGTATCAATTTTGTCTACTATTTTAATCATGAAAAAGTATTTTGGGCCAACTTATTACACGCACAAATACTTTTAGTTTAGATAGATCGGTTAATAAAATATAGAATATCTTATTAATCGATTTTTATTTTTTTTATATGATTATGAGAACATCGAATATACTTTTAGTATTCCTGTTAACAATATTTTGCCCAAAACTCATCTTTGCGCAAAATGACAGCCTCAGCAAGCAGGTTTGGAGCAGTATAGGAGGAAAACAGAAATGGGACTCTCTGCAATATCTGGCTTTTTCAGCCAAAGGCAATGTGGTATCAGAACAACTTTCCAGCGAGGAACGTAAGTTTCTCTTCAACCGCTCCACCGGCGAATGCCGCTTTGATGGTTATAGCGGAGCACATCAGGTCACGTACCTATTTAATTATAAGGGTGCTGGCGGCGAGAAACTATTCGTTGCTGGAAATATCGTCAGCGATGGTCAGGAAATAAAACGGTCTATCAAAAGTCAGTTATTTGCCGACTTAAGCCTTTTATTGCTACCAACCCTGATTGAACAAAAGAATGTACAGCTTAAAAATCAGGACGAACGGTTTATTGGCGGGCAGAAACTTGCCGTCGTTAACATCAGCTCATCAGGTCCGGTCTTTGGCGAAAAACTGGATGGGCTCATCTATATCGACCAAAACACCGGTGAAATCACCCGCTACGAATACACAGATAGCAACGGGAAAGTCACTTATGAAGTGAGCAAGTATAAAGAGATCGGGGACGGCATACGGTTGCCCAGTGTCTTTAATGCAGCTGGCAACGACAAAAAAACCTGTATATTTCCCGCTATTTCTTCATTCGTGCAAGTAGAACAAAAAAAATTTAAAGAATTGTAATATGATCAATTGGATAGAACTGAATACCGAAGAACAGCTGGAAGACCTTTATCAATCCGATAAAAGATCAGCTATTTTCAAGCACAGTACCACCTGCGGGATTAGCAATATGGCCAAGCGAAGTCTTGAGCGCATGGCCAATACGGCCGACTGCGATTATACGATCTATCTCCTGGACCTGTTGCGCTATAGAGCGCTATCCAACGAAATCGCACAACGCTGGCAGGTTGAACACCAGTCCCCGCAGATTATTATCATTGAAGGCAAAAAGAGCTTGTATGATGCCTCCCATGGCGATATACAGTTTGATGAGCTCGAAAAATATCTCTAACCTGTCTGGTCGATGACCGTTTGGCTTGCTTTAAGGACCTCATTGCCCTTAAATTCCATTAAGGCAGAAACAGTACACCCCAAGCCTTACTCATCCTCCTTGTCCCACCAGTCTGATGCCTGAAGGTCATCAATTTCACGTCTGTCTTTTTTGGTGGGACGCCCTGTGCCACGGTCACGTTTGAGCACTGGTGCATGAAACATTGATTTATAGCCTACCGTCTCTTCGACAGGTGTCTGGTCCTCATAAAATTGGACCGCCGTCTTCGCGTCTACCCGGCGCTCCAGCAGGCCAATAACCTTAACGACTTTTTTCTCTATGCCTTTCTGAATATGATAAACATCCCCAATTTTGACCTCATAAGAAGGCTTAATATTCTGACCATTCAGCTTCACCCGCCCAGCCTTACAAGCTTCAGTAGCTAAAGTACGCGTTTTAAATACTCTGATTGACCATAAATATTTGTCAATTCTTAATTTTTCTGATGTAGCAGCCATAGTACAAAAATAGTTATATTAGCAGATTATCGTAGCGCCCCTGCTTAATTATTAACAGATCTTCGAATTAAGCGGCATTTTGATACCAGCGGAGCGACTGATAAAGTTGCTTTTATATACAACTTTATCTAAGTTTGTACATCAAAATAAACAAATTCATATAAGCAAACAAATAATATGGTAGAGCCACTAAAAAAACTGATTGAGGAAGCGTGGGAAGATAGACAATTATTAGAGTATAAGGAATATTCGGAAGCTATTCGTACTGTCATCATGAAGTTGGACAGCGGTGAGATCCGCGTAGCGGAATTGATTGGTACCAGATGGCATGTAAATGACTGGATCAAAAAAGCTGTTATCTTGTATTTCCCGATCAATGATATGCGTGAAATGACTGCAGGCCCTTTCGTATTTCACGATAAAATGAAGTTAAAAACGGACTACAAACACACGGGTGTACGCGTAGTTCCGGGTGCTTCTGCGCGCTTAGGCGCATATCTGGCCAAAGGGGTTATTATGATGCCCTCGTATGTTAACATCGGCGCTTATGTTGACGAAGGCACAATGGTCGACACATGGGCAACAGTAGGTTCTTGTGCACAGATCGGCAAACATGTCCATTTAAGTGGCGGAGTTGGTATCGGTGGTGTCTTGGAGCCGGTTCAGGCTGCTCCGGTGATCATCGAAGATAACGTATTTGTAGGTTCAAGAGCCATTGTTGTCGAAGGTGTACGCGTTGAAAAGGAGGCGGTATTGGGTGCGAATGTCGTATTGACAGCTTCCACAAAAATTATTGACGTCACCGGCCCCGAACCTGTAGAATATAAAGGTTATGTTCCAGCACGGTCTGTCGTAATCCCGGGTTCATACACCAAAAAATTTGCCGCAGGGGAATACCAAGTACCTTGTGCACTGATCATTGGTCAACGTAAAGAATCTACCGATAAGAAAACCTCTTTGAACGACGCCCTTCGCGACCACAACGTAGCAGTTTAATCTTAAGGGCAGGAATAAATACAGATAAAAAATGAGCACATTTGTCGAACGTGAGGATTTGAATAAAGCACTGGAAACGCTAAAAAATGGTGGCCTGATCTTATACCCAACTGATACAATCTGGGGAATAGGCTGTGACGCCACCAATCCGGAGGCTGTAGAAAAAATCTATCAGCTGAAAGGACGCGATAAAACCAAGAGCCTAATCATCCTGCTGCATAACGAAAACCAATTGGCCAGTTATGTTAACGATATCCCAGATGTTGCTTATCAACTTATTGAATATACAGACAAACCCTTGACAATCGTCTACTCGAATGCCAAAAACCTGGCGCCCAATGCAATTGCGGCGGACGGATCCATTGGCATTCGAGTTGTCAAACATGCTTTTTGCGAACAACTTTTGCAGCGTTTTCGCAAACCCATTATCTCCACCTCAGCCAACATCAGCGGCGAACCTTCGGCAAAAGACTTTGATGAAATTTCACCTGAGATCAAAAACGGGGTTGATTATATTGTAGCATACGACAGGGATGTTAAGACCGATGGTAGATCATCCACCATCATGAAACTCGATTCAAGTGGCAAATTTGAATTTATACGGAAATAACATGAAAAAAATCGTTTTATTGTTTTCGTTGATCCTTGCTGTTAGCAGTCAGTCACACGCGCAAAAGAAAGTAATACCACCGGCTAGACCCGGCGTAAAATATGGGAAAGAAATTGTCGCAGGCCATGCAATTACCGTAAATAAGCTAGATAAAGTGCTCAGCAATAAGAGTACTTTCCAGGGCAAAATCGAAGGGAAAGTGGTGGAAGTCTGTAAAAAGAAAGGCTGCTTCATGACCTTACAGCGCGATTCAGGAGAGCCGGTAATGGTGCGCTTCAAAGATTACGGCTTCTTTATGCCTGCAGATATCGTCGGCAGAACAGTAGTCGTGGAAGGCGTAGCCAGGAAAAAAGAAACATCTGTCGCAGATTTACAGCATGTGGCAAAAGACCTTGGTAAATCGCAAGCCGAAATTAGCCTGATTACACAACCTAAAAAAGATATCAGCATCATCGCAGATGCTGTGCTTGTGGTAAAATGAAAAAATTCCATACAGCGAGATCTCAGTCTATCAATGTCGGAGGTACCTTGCTGACCTTTGAAAAACCGGTCATTATGGGAATCCTCAATGTGACTCCTGACTCCTTTTACGATGGCGGCGAACATACGACTGTTGATGAGGCATTAAAAAAAGCGACAGCACTATTGCAGTCGGGCGCCCATATTCTTGATATAGGCGCGCATTCTTCCCGTCCAGGTGCTCCCCTGATATCCTCGCAGGAAGAGATGGACCGCGCACTTCCACCAATCCATGCTATCAAGAAAGCCTTTCCAGAAGCCATCCTATCCATCGACACATTTCGTGCAGACGTTGCTGCAGCTGCTATCGATGCCGGTGTGCATATTGTCAACGACGTATCCGGCGGTACACTTGACGAGGAGATGTTTGCAACTGTAGCTAAATACCAAGTGCCCTATATCCTGATGCATATGCGGGGCACCCCCGAGAATATGCAAGAGCAGACAACATACAGCGATATTGTAACGGATGTCGCCATTTTTCTGGGCGAACAGATATCACAATTACGGGACCTTGGTGTGAAAGATATTATTATAGACCCCGGCTTTGGCTTCGCCAAAACAGTGGAACAAAACTATGAATTATTGTACCGCATCGAAGAGCTGCATTATTTTGGTCTCCCTATTTTAGGTGGCATATCCCGTAAATCGATGATCTACAAAAAATTAGGAATTACAGCGCAAGAAGCACTGAACGGCACCACAGCACTCAACACCTTATTGCTCGAGAGAGGTGTACAGCTGCTGCGTGTCCATGATGTCAAAGAAGCCAGACAGCTGGTTGATCTATTTTTCTAAGTCCTCGAATGTACCCGATCCAGTACCCGGAGTGAAACGGCACTATTCCAGCTACCGGACCAGGTCAATTGCTATCCGAATTCTTCTACATACGCGGACAGTGAAACACAGATTTATTTATCCCCGCTATTACGTTCGCGCAAGTATTCCAAAATCGCCCTTGCCTCCTCCCGCTGTAGTCCAAGGCTAACCATCGGCGACGAAAAGTCTTTACTTAATGCTTTTGCATCTGGATCTTTTTCCAGCATTATGGCTGGGTCAAGCATCATGTTCATAATCCATTCGGGAGTACGACGCTTGATAACACCATCTAACGACGGGCCTACTACAGTTCTATCAAAGCTATGACACATGGCACATTTGGCAACAAATAATTCGACGCCTTTGCTTGCCAGCTGTGCATCAAAGGCTTTGTGCTCGAAGGATGTGACTGGGCCCACACCTTTTGACCCGTCCGTTTTGTAATCCAGCATACTTGTGCTCTCTGACGAAGCCATCTCAGCCGCCGTAGTAGTCGTCTTTTCTGTTTTTTGCCGTTCGTTTCCGCCACAAGCCACAAAAGCTGCAAGGCCAAGACAGGAAAGGATGACATTGATTCTTTTTTTCATATTTTCCTTTGTTATGTTTAAAAACTATATGATATATGCGTCAGCCAACGGCCTCCCGCCTTGGCCCTTCCATCTGCCAGCTCCTGTGACAGCAAAGTTTGATAATTTGCCCCCAGGTTAACCTTGCCTATATTGACCTCAATGCCCGCAATCCCGGCCAGGCTATAACCTCCTGACTGCGCTACATCATAGCGCTGCATACTGACGTCCTTGGGCTGCGTTTCATAGCCGACTCCCGCATTGGGAGAAAGCCGTACCCTATCTTTTATATTAACCTTATAATACAGGAGTGAATTCACGGACAACTTGTTTCCATAACGGTAGTCATATTTATTTTCAGTATTCATTTTATAGCTGACATTGGTGTTGAGCCCCAGATCCATCACCCTGATATCATAAGCCAGATTGATCATGAAATCTGTGCTCGCCGTACCCAGCTGAAAATTATTTGGTGCATCCTGGCTAGCGGCTGAACGTTGCGCAGGATCATATTTGCCCGAAGGAGCTTTCACTCCCGCACCTACCCAGAGCGAATGATTAAACATCTGATTCGATTTGGTACTGCCCATTTGTTCAAAAATTTTATAATAACCATAGACCACAATATCGCCGAGGCCATTCATTCGCCCAACTTCGCCACTGCCCGGAATATTTCTCGCATTGAAATTATAGGGAACTATTGCCATGATACGCCAGCGGCTTCCCAAATTCCAAGCGCCCCAGAGTTCCAGACTTTGATACGTTTCTTCTGCACTGATCGGAGTGCGGTTGCCTGTAGGACCAAGATGCGTCTGCAAGCTTTTATATTGGTAGCGTACCCCGACAAAACGTTTATTGAACTGCGGAAGAATACCAATATAATAGCTTCCAACACCACAACCGCAGATGTCACAGGCCCTAGAGGATAAGGGCAGCCCAATAAATAGCAATAGAAGTAATTTTATCGTTATCGACTTCATCTAATTTTATTTTTTCGCCTTCAGAAGCGAGTTTTTTCATTCACAATTAATTTATTAGTTGACCACAAACCCAGTATTTCCAGGCTCGCCCAGCTTTTTATTGCTGACAAAAGAATCATCATTCAGCGTCCTGAGGAAAGCGAGCAGATTAGCTTTTTCTTCCTCGGTCATCGCAATGCCCAAAGTACCGTCAGCTTTACGGAATCCACTATCCACAGTTTTTGAATCGACCATTCCTGTGCGATAATGTTCCAGTACGCGATCCAATGTCAGGAACCTGCCGTCATGCATATAAGGTCCTGTATAGGAAAGATTTCGCAGGCTTGGAGTTTTGAACTTATACCTGTCGTTATGATTTAAAGTCACCGTATCCCTGCCAATATCATTTGCATGATTGGGCGATAGGCCGTTGTTGTGGTAATCGCGGTCCGTAAAAAGTGGCTCGGCATGGCATCGTGAACAGTTGGCCTGAAAAAACAGGTACCCTTTCTTTTCAGGCTCGGTAAAACTGGCACCATTCTCTTTCCGCATGACCTGGTCATACTTAGCATCGGCACTGATCGCCATGAGCATAAACTGTGAAAGCGCTTTGAAGAAACGTTCGTCCGTAATCCCTTCGCTGCCAAAGGCTTTTTTAAAACGCTGCTGATAATCGGAGTCCTTCCGCAGCTTGCTCAGCACATTGCTCACGGATTCGTCCATTTCTACCGGATTTGTAATGGCATTGACCGCCGACATATCCAGGTCAAAGACGCCACCATCCCAAAAAAATTCTCGCTGCCAGGCCATATTGAAAATAGGCATGGGATTACGTATACCCAGGCGATCGTCGATACCATGGCTCACATCATGGCCATGATGGGTGAAGGCAGCGGAAAGAATATGACAACTTCCACAGGCGATGGTATTGTTGCGTGAGAGACGAGGTTCGTAAAACAACTGTCGTCCCAGTTCAAAAACATCTTCTGTAATCGGGTTTCGCTCAAATTTATAGACAGGTTCAGGGAAATTACCCGGACGAACAAATCCCACAAAGATGTCTCCGGCAATATCATCTGCTTTTTTGCAGGCCCACACGAGCCCCAACAGCAGCCCAATGACAAGGAACTTTTTCATGGCTACAGTTCTGATTCACTTTTGACAAAATTCTCTGTATGGTCGTGTGTAAACATCGACAAAAAATTATTTGCAATATTCTGGCTAAAATCACTGAACATCACAGTCGGATGTTGCACGATCGAGAAAGTATAAGGTCCATTGAAAATGTTTAACACATCAACAAAAAGGTGTACATTGCTGCGTAGCCCTTCCCGTACCTGAGCGATTCCTGCTGGATTCAGGTCCATAGTGACTTCCTTGATGTTGTTGAGCGTAGGCGCTTTGGGATTGTATCCCCCATAGCCCCCGATATGATATCTAAACTGTTTATTGCCCGTAGGATCTCCCTGTTGGTCATCAGAGATCGCATCGCAATACCCCTCCAGCTTGAAGAAAATATACCCCTGGTTCCAGCCCCAGTACATGCCGTCGTGTCCTGCTTCGGGATTAAACGAAAGCACCCCCTGACGATCTTCGGTAGGCATCGTACTTCTTGCACTATCAACGCCTACGATGAACTTTACTTTATTATAATCTCCTTCAGGTACTTCTACTTTTGCAAATCTGCTTCTCCTATCAGACCCCTCAATAAAAAAGTAGCTTTTTTCTTGGGGAACGATATATTCAGTACCATCCGCCTTGTAAAGCTTAATATTGCTGATAAAATAACGTAAGGTCTTGATGCGAAAGGCTTCACCTTTCGCATTCTTATACACACGTGGATCAAATCCCAGGGTCTCATCGCCGACAATATTGTCAAATTCGATGGAGAATAGCCCTTTCTTCGTATTATCCGGCATAGGTGCCTCTTCCTTGCTGCAGCTTACTCCAAGCAGGAGCGAAATACTCAAAATGAATGTTCTGATGGTAAAATATACTGTTTTCATGGTTCTTACTTTAAATCTTGTTATATGCATAATTTCTGTTTGGATGACTTCCTCTATTATGGAGTGACGTGTACGTGGTATTTGATTTCATCCTGATTGGCTTTTTTACCCTCTTTCCACAGTTCCACATTGATCTCCCAGCCCCCGGCCATGCTAAAGTTTATCAGCCCTTCGTAATAACCATTACCGGCACTGACTGCACCTTTATTATCCGAGGAGTCATGCCTCATCCCAGGCATATCAGTCTTAAATCTGACCTCATAACCGTCCAATGCCGGGAAGTAATGATGGTCCATTTTATTCATCAAGAACTGGATCGGCCTCTTGCCCTGTTTCACTGTATCAGGCAAGAGGCAAGACAGAAATACCCGGCTGTCGTCCCGTGTGCCCGAGCTCGTCGTGCGCATAAGTGAGGCTGGCGAAACCGGAATCTTGATCGCCACGGTATCTCTTGCTGTTTCCCCCCCACGAATAATGTGCAAATGCCAGCCTGTCCCCATGTCCGGAATGTCAGCCATGATAAAAACCATGTGGCTTTTATACCAGCCTTCGCCCAATGGTATGGGATGCTCGTAAGGTCCGCCATGTTTCATCTGCCCCATATTCATTTCGGGATAGAGATCCAGGGCTTTATCGTCGACAGGTCTGCCATTCTTGTCTTTCACCTTTAAATAAATCGTATGATATTTATTACTGAGTTTTGTGTCGCCATATACAATGTATGTATGGCCCTTGATTGATGTATCTGCCAAAAGATACAGTCCAGACTCTTCAGGTATACCGAATACTGTTGAATCCGCTGCACTTACACTGTTTTTGCTTACGCTTTTGTCTGCGCATGAAACTCCAGTAAGCGTGGCCGTTAATACAACAGTATATAATAAAGCTATTTTTATAAAGTTCATTTTTTTATGCGGTTTGTATTAGCCTTTATCTAACAGGAGCTGGATATCGGCAATAATTTTAGGGATAGAATCCGTTTGAGTGCCATCGTATACAGCACGTACATGAAATCTGGCATCCACAAGACTGAAAGCACCACTGTGATCAAAACCGCCGGGTGCATCCTTATTCTCCTGTGCAAAAGAAAAATAGCCTTCAGCGCCTGCAAGTGGATATACCTCATTTTTCGGACCGTTCAGGAAAAACCAGTTTTTCGGAGCTCCCAGCTCAGTAGCATAACGTTTCAGTACATAAGGACGATCGTACATAGGATCAACCGTATGCGACAGAAATACCACCCTTGGATCATGTTCAAAATGTCGGGCGATCTGCAATAGGTTCCGGGCAGTAATAGGGCAGATTGTCGGACATCGCGTAAAGAAAAAGTCTGCCAGATAAATCTTCCCTTGAAGACTCTTTTTTGAAACGACCGTGCTATCCTGATCCAGCAGCTCGAAGTCTGGAATGATGTGATATAGGGTATCCGTGACCTTATTTCCATCAATAATCTTATGTACTACCTCCCTTTCACCCAAGATGGGTAATCGCTCTCCCGTATTGGAAGAGGAACAGGCAGATGCTAGCCATAAGCCGCATGAAAATACAGTCACAGTAATTCCCTTCGGAAAAATTGTGTACATGTAATTTGATTTAAATTTTCTAAGACAAAAGAATTGGCACAATAGTCTAAACACTAGCGCGTCAATACGTAACTCCTATAACGTTTAAACCAATGGAGGGTGGAAAATGGAGAAGATAGGGCGGTAAGCATAATTCTCTTTCATTTCTGGAAAAGAAAAGCTTAAAGCAACTTCGTCGAAGACAGAGGTTTCAAAAGTGAAATTTAACTGGTTGTTGATAAAGACAACATCAATAATGCGCGTTTCAAGGTTTTTCTGTTCTTTTTCCTCATGCTCACGCATTTTTTTCATCAGGATACATTGTCCCCTACAGGAAAGGGCTTTTTCATTGAAACGATTAATACATTCATTGCGCGCTATATAATCCCTGTTGAGTTCAAAAATAGTCCATAACCATACTGTCGAGAAGCTCTGGAGGAGCATCAAAGGCAATATGATCCATATGAACTGTTTAGCTTTCATGAAATGACAATACCGCAAATATAAAGATTACAACGGTAACACCTACAACTAAACGCCAATAATTTTTTCTATCACCGGAGCATAGTTTAAAAACAATGGGACGAGTTGGTCTATTCGTATAAAAAACATCAGTCCCCGGCGCAAGCGCTACCCCGGGGACTGAAAGAAAAGAAAGCTTATTTTTCATTGACCGTCAACACAGCCTTCTTATTTCCTGCCGAAAGATCCATCGTAAAGATATAAGTCTTACCCACTTCTAGTACTTTGCCGGTTTTTATACCTAGATTTCCGGAATCACGCCCGTTCGTGCCATTTCCAATAAAAATGAGATCACTGGTCGTTGTCACATCCGCTCCGCCAAATTCTCCACCCCAGCCCTTCTGATGGAAAAATTTGAAATTGATGTTATCCGAATTCATGGAGCTACCGGCTGTCACCGTGACCTGATATTTTTTATTCCCAACAGGCACCATGCAAAGTGCTTTATCCGTATTCCAGCCAACCTGATTTGTGGATACTTTTGGTTTTCCGATGCCTTCTCCGATAATCCATATCGCTCCTGAACCATCGGCCTGCAGCGTGGCAAGCTCGTTGCCATTCATGGCTTCCACATTAAAATACTTCAGGGTAAAATCTGCAGTGATACGATACTTTCCGTTCATCCCGTTAAACGAAAGCGCTCCCTGTCCAGATGTCGTAAAGAAGTCGGGATCTATCCACCAGTCTTTCAGATCTTCGATCCCGTCAATTGTGACGGCTTCTCCTTTGACCATGTTCAACTCAGCTTTAAAATGCGTATCATCGATCCGATTAAACACCGTTCCGTTAACCGCATAAGCAATAATAAAAGGTGATGCCTGGTAGGTCAACGTATTAAAGGCAATGCTATATACGCCGGAAGTTGAATTTGAAAAAGGGATGTCCGCAGTGGCACCTAGGGCTATCGCGTTATTGACCCATCCAAAATTCATGACCTGGCCATTTGTACCTACTTTTGGGGTCTGAATATAGCCTTTTACGGAAAACGGAAAATTCTCCGTTGCCGCGTATTGGTTTTGGCCTATCTTCTCCATCTTATAGGACCTAGCTGCTGTTACCAACGTCAAATAGGGGAAATCCGGACGGCTTAAATCAATATCAAAAGACTTTTCGGTGCTCTTCTGGCTAATATTTTGCAGAACAAATTTGAGTGTCGCTTTTCCATCCGGAATATTCTTTAAGAATGGAATGTAAATTTTCCCCTTGTAATCTCCGTTTTCCTTTGTTCGTATTACCGTTTCAGCGACCTTATCGTCCGTAAAAAATAACTGTGCTTTGACCGTCGATAACGCGACTTCATTATCAGATACGTGGACCTCAAACTCCAGACTATCTCCAAAATGTGCTTCGGAAACAGCCGCTTTCCATTCAATCTTTGGGTCTCCGATTTGATAGACGTATTTTTCATCCTCTTTACAGGAACTGACGGCGAGTATGGCAGCGACTCCAATCAGTATATTCATGTGCTGTCTTTTCATCATCTCAAGCTTTAATTTGACCAACGATAAGAAACTACCGATTTAGCCGGCACATCATAGCTAAAATGGTGCTTTCCATCAGCTATTGTAATCTTACGGCTATCTCCGGCATCATTCAATAAAACAAGGGCGTAGGTTCCGTCTGTGTTCTGAAACGCAGTATAAACCAATCCATCTGCGGTATAACCCGACGCGCCAATACGTGTGGCCCCGGGTTTTACGACCGCCGCTAAATGCCCAACGATGTAATAGTGGGAGTTGCGCGTTATCGTTTTGTAATTCCCTTTATTGATATCCACGGCGCCATAGCAAGTCTGGCATCCGCCTTCGCGATTTGGGCCTTTGTCCGTATCCAGCATCAGGTTCCATACGATTACTGCCCTACACCAGTTATTAACTGTACCTAAAGCAACTTCCCTCATGTCTTCCATAAGGCGTTTTTCCAAATTACGCCCGTCGTTCCATTCTCCGATCGAGGTTTCGGTAAAGACCAGTTCTTTATCTGGACGTTGACGCTGAATATCAAGCAATTCGGCTTTATCACCACCGTAGTTGTGATAAGCCGCGCCAGCGATAAAGGACGCTGCTCCGGCATCGTTATAAATTTTGACCGGATAGTCTTCCTGGTCAGCCATATTGTCGTAATTGTAATTGTGGTCGAAGGCATAGATCTTTGTTGCCAGACCAGCCGATTTCAACTGGGGGCCCAGAGACTGTTTGATAAATGCTTGTTGCTCCTGCCAGGACATGTACATTGAAGCCGAGTTCTTCCTATTTAAAGGTTCATTTTGTACAGTGATTGCATGCACAGGGATGCCTTCTTTTTTCATGGCCTGTAGCCATTGAACAAAATACCAGCCATAGTCCTGATAATATTTTGGATTTAGCTGCCCGCTCGTCCATGAATCAAAAGGCTTTAAATCCACGAGATTGTTTACCTTCATCCATTTTGGGGGTGTCCATGGCGAACCCATGATTTTAACCTGGGGATTGATGGCCAATATTTCTTTGAGCACAGGAATAATATACTGAAGTTCTTCTGATTGCAGGCCGAAATTTTCTTTTCCTTCTTTATCCCAGCAGGTGTATTCGCTCAGCGAGAAGTCGGAGCATCCGATAGCAATACGGATATAGCTCATTCCCATTCCCTCTTTGTCCGAAAATGTCTCCGTGAGGAATTTGTGGCGGTCCTCCTTATTCATTTTCATTAGGTTGTAACAGGTTGAACCGGTCACTGCTGCCCCAAACCCGTCCATAGTCTGGAATTTTTGCGCGGGATTCACTGTGATTGTGTTGGGCGACATATTGAACTTAGAGCTGAAATCAACAAATCGTTTTCCGAAATCTGAAGACCGGCTTCCTGTAGTCGTGTAAATAGTGACGTCACCGTTATTTTTAATATCGTCTATTTGTGAAGGCGTATAGCTATCACGATTACAAGATGTTGCTGCGACCAAACAGGACAACAAGAAAGTGTATATCATAGTTTTATTATTACGTTTCATCTGTAATTTATTTTTCTGTCCATTAAACGCGTATACCTAGTTCAATTAGTAGCCCGGATTCTGCACTAGATTAGGATTCTGATCAATTTTTGGTTGAGGAATCGGTAGACGGTAGGAGTTCTTCGTGAAAGAATACACCTGCGCTTTTCTGCCCGAGTCTTTTGCATATACCGCATTCATCACCGATTCGACCTTATCCAGCCGTACAAGGTCAAACCACCGCTGTCCCTCAAAAGCTAATTCTAGACGGCGTTCCTTCAAATAGGCCTCTAATAAGGCTTCTTTATTGGAGCGGACTGCTGACGGTAATTTTGGTAATTTGACCCGCGCGCGTATTTTGTCAATAATATCCGCTGCTGCAGGCAAATCTGATCCCTGCTGAATCAACGCCTCAGCTTTCAGTAATAAGAGGTCTGCATAACGAAGTTTTACAATACTATTAAACGCAGATCTTAACTTAAACATGAATGGGTAATGGTTTGCAGGATAATAGTTGCTCCAAGTGGTAGAATAATATACTACCGATTCGTTCAAACGAATTTGATCGCCTTCGTTGGTATAAGCTTGTATCAAATCACGGGATGGGGTAACCCATTTTGCCCAAGTAAAATTGTTATCATAATTAGACAAATCCCGTCCAAACATCCAGGTGGCCCAATTGCCGCCCCCTGCGGTAAATTGAGCTTCCAAAATAGATTCTTTTGTGTTTCGCTGTGCAAGATCTGTATTGCTGGCATTCATCGCATATAAATCAGCATAATTAGGGTTCAAGTCAAAACCGTCGGCAGTCAGCGCATCTACAAACTGAATGACTTTTGTATAATCACGAATCGGCTTCTCCGCGTAGATCTTCGCTAACATGGCACGCGCCACCGACCTAGTAAACAATGTCTTATTCCCATTATTCGTAGCAGGTGCATCTGCAAGGGCGTCCATCAAATCTTTTTCGATCTGTTTATAGACTTCTTCTTCCGTGGCTTGCTTAGGAAAATATTGTGGGTAGACTTCACTTACATTGTCCCCTGTAATGTCCGGAGCAATGCTTGTAACAATAGGGATTGATCCAAAAATTCGTACCATATCGAACATGGCCAATGCTCGAAACAGTTTGCCCTGCGCTTTGTAAGATCTGATTTCAGCATCGCTGACAGAATTATCCGCGACACTGTCGACGTAAATAATCAGTCGATTTGCTCGGCCCACATCTTCTAAATATCGTCCCCAGTCGCGATCAATCACCGAATTTGATCCTTCGATGGAATTATTTTCAAAAGGTACAACCTCTGCACCCGTCGTCCCAGCATAAGCGTTATCGGCATGCGAGTCGCCAATTAAAAGTAGATCAAGATACCAATGCTCCTGCCGATCTTTCATCTGT
This sequence comes from Sphingobacterium sp. InxBP1, assembly GCF_026191775.1. Taxonomy (NCBI): domain Bacteria; kingdom Pseudomonadati; phylum Bacteroidota; class Sphingobacteriia; order Sphingobacteriales; family Sphingobacteriaceae; genus Sphingobacterium; species Sphingobacterium sp. InxBP1. The sequence goes on from NZ_JAINDX010000039.1 coordinate 250,497, forward strand.
TGATAAATCCCTGCTAAATAAGTCTCTACTTCCACCTTGTTTTTGAAGACAATCTGGCTGCCCTCATCAGTCTTTCCTTGACTAACATCTGAATAATCCGAAAGCGGATCGCGATTCAACGAACAGGAGAATAAAAACAGAGACCCGATTAATAGAGAAAGAATGTTATTTATATATATATTTTTCATGATACGGTCAATTAAAACTCAACATTAAGCCCCAAAACAAATGAGCGGTTCTGTGGATAAGTACCCCAATCGATGCCCTGAATTCTGGAATCCGATCCGCCTGAATATTGGTTCACTTCGGGATCCATGCCGGAATATTTGGTTAAGGTAAATAGGTTACTCACGGATAGATAAGGTTGAAATTTGTTGATACCAATCCGCTTCAGCATGTCAGGGGCAAAGGAATATCCTAAGGAGATATTTTTCATTCGCAGGTAACTTCCATCTTCAACAAAGTAAGTGGAATTTTTCATATCAAACCCCGCTTTAGGAACATTCGTAATCTGCCCCGGTACTCTCCAACGGTCCAAAACAACAGTAGTTTGGTTTCGCCCGTCATACATCCCTTCTGTTTCCATACGGCTGGCATTGAAGATATCATTTCCATAAGTTCCCTGTATGAAAATGCTGAGGTCAAAATTTTTCCATGAAAAACTATTTGTCATGCCATAAACAAACTTCGGAAGCGGATTACCGATATAGGTACGGTCACTGGACGAAATCTTGCCGTCACCATTCAAGTCACGATATATAAGTTCGCCGGTTTCGGGATTCACGCCATCAGAAATATATCCGAAAAATCCAGCTAGGGATCTTCCTGGTTCATTTTTTACAACAAAATCGTTCACATAATCATTCGTTTTGACATCATAATACACCTGCTGTAAGTCTAATTGCTGAAGTTTGTTTCGATTAAAAGAGATATTAAAATCTGTATTCCATTTCAAATTTCCTATTAGATTTTTAGTATTCACGGCAAACTCAAAACCATAGTTGTTTAACCTACCGCCATTTCTTTGGATTGTATTGGCCTGCTGTCCCTGCGGTAAACTAGCATTCATCAAGAGATCGGTCGTATTTTTATTATAATAATCAGCACTGATTGTCATCCGACTACTCAACATGGTGATATCAAAACCGATATTGGTTGTACTTGTTGTCTCCCAGGTCAGATCTTTAGCTCGCAAAACAGTGGGTTTGTTGATATTAGGAACTGAATTGTCCTTGCCCTCAACAAACCATTGCTGACGCTGAATACCACTCAATTGCAAATAGGCATAATCCCCTAGTCCATACTGGTTTCCTGTCTGTCCCCATCCGCCACGGATTTTAAAATCATTGATCCAGTCTACATCTTTCATGAAATCTTCCGAGGAGATCCTCCAAGCTGCAGAGACAGAAGGGAAATAGCCCCAACGCCGTTTTGGACTCAATTTTGAAGAGCCGTCGGCCCGCATATTCGCAGTCAATAGATATTTCCCATCATAATTATACATCGCGCGAGCAAAGTAGGACATGATTGCCCAATCCGAGGCTGAAGATCCTGTTCTGTCCCAGGAAATCTTATTTGCTGCATTGAGTGTTTCAATGACTCCATTTGCATAATTCGAACCATAAATATAGCTTCTGGAATATTTAGAATCCGTCCATGACGAACCCACCATTAGTTCCAGATTATGTCTAGCAAAGCTCTTATTATAGGTCAAAACATTGTCCCAGGTCAATACCGTGTTAGTATTACGGATATCCGAAGCTTCGCCAAATTGGTTTCTCCCCCAAGCGGTAATCCAAGGATCTAAGAAGGTAGTCATCACACCTGATCTTCTATCCAAAGAGAAGGAAGTTTTCATACTCAGGTTTGGCATCAAGGATATTAAGGCATTACCGGTGGCGACAAGGCGATTTTCTCGATTATTATTATTTTTTGTCCTTTCTAAATTTTCGAGAGGGCTAGTAATGTTATTAATGCCATAAAAATTATTGTAGAAACGATCCGGGTTAGCTGGATCCCATACCGGTGCATACGTCGGTGTTGTAACGACAGAAGTAACTACACCTCCCCGATTAGAACCAAGTCCCGAAGTAATTCCATTATCGTTGTTATCTGTATAATTGATATTGGCATTTACTTTTAACCATTTGCGGACCTGGTTATCAATATTCGCACGGAAATTATATCTTCTGAAAAAGGAGCCCTGTAATGTACCTGTTTCATTCAAATACCCGCCGCCCAAATAATACCGTAGCTTCTCATTACCGTCTGAAATAGATAGCTGATGATTTTGCTGAATGCCGGTCTTATAAGTCTCCTTAAACCAATCTGTTTGATCCACTAATCCATCTGGGAGATTTACAATGCCTATCTCATCCTGCAAGTCTTTGTACTGACTCGTGTTTAATACTTTGACAGTATTGTTGACCACGTTGGCAGTCCATTGTGTTCCGAGCGTAATTTTTGCTTCGCCAGCTTTGCCCGACTTTGTCGTAACCAAGATGACGCCGTTGGATCCACGAGAACCATAAATAGCAGCAGACGATGCATCCTTTAGAATTTGAATATCAGTAATATCATTCGGGGATAAAAACTTGATGTCTTCAACAGGGACTCCATCAACAACATATAACGGGGTTGTATTGCTATTAAACGACGTTATCCCTCGAACTTGGATCTGAGGAGCAGCGCCTGGCTGCCCGCTCGGTTGAATGACAGTAACACCTGCAGCTTTGCCTTGTATCGCTTGCCCAAAGTTCGTGACGGGCCTTTTCTCTAAATCTTTCGTAGAAACAGAGGAAATTGCTGTCGTGACATCCTTCCTTTTTACGGAACCATAGCCAATTACAATAACATCTTCAAGCAAATTGGTAGAAGAATTTAGTTGTACGGTCATTGTACGACTAGCCGGTAGTTCTTTGCTATCGTAACCAACAAAAGTAAATTGAAGCATGCTGCCTGAGGTCGCAAAAATTTGAAAACGCCCTTCCTCATTACTGGAAACTGCATTGCTGCTCCCTTTCTGTGTAATGGTAACTCCAGAAAGTGGCTTCTGGTTTTGAGCATCCAACACACGGCCACTGATCTGAATCCGGTCTTGTGCATACGTCAAATTCATCAGCGTAAACAGGAAAGCTAGCCCCATTAAAAAGCCTACTTTTCGAGTAAAGTAAATCATATGAAAAAAAATTGGTTATTGTTTAATGATTTGGTTATTCCAAATAGCGATGAGTTTCCCCTGCTCTATCGCCCAAAACAAAACTAAAGGGACATCAACAGGAAAAAAAGGCCTAGTCGTTAAAAAGTACTGAAAACAAAACACAACAAACTAAAAACAAGCAACTTACCAACAAAAACACAGGATAAAAAGTACCTACTTTACATGCTGGACCGCACGCAACAGGGGCCTTCTGGGCTTGCTGGCAGATCAGCGCCGGTCAATGACTGCGATCTGGCACACGGCAGCTTCAAAGGCATCCCTGTCGCCTGCGGCTTTATTGCGCACCTTCGTCCGGTAGTTGTAGACTGTACGAAGGGAATACCGAAGGAAGCTTGCGATCCTGACGGAATCATGAATGCCCAGGCGGATTAAGGCAAAGATCCGCAGCTCAGTATTCAGCAGCTCAGATTTTTTGGGATAGATCTTCTCATCTTCTTGCAGCAATGCATTGAATTCTTCAATAAAAGTAGGGTATAAATTCAAAAAAATACGGTCAAAATTGACATAGAGCTGTTGGACTTCCCGTTCTTCCATTTGTGTCGATTTCAATTGTTCCCGCAGTGCTTCCCATTGCTGATTGGTAGCCCGCTTTAACAAAGCTTTTCGGATGTCTTCCATCTTGTCAATGTAGCTCGAACACATATCAAAGAATTGGGCGATATATTCCTCTTTGATATGATTGGACTCCGCTAGCTTCTGGTTTGTCTGATTAATCTCCTGATTCAGTGCAAGCAGCTGCTGGTTTGTAGCTGACAATGCTGAGCGGATCTTGCGTAAATGTTTCACCTGCCGGTAGATCACCACCAAACCGATAATGACACCGATCAATAAAATGCTGACTACGGTCACCAAAGCAACCAGCTGCTTATTCTGTGTGCTTATTTTTTGCTGGTAAGCAGCATTGATAATCGGATACGAAGATGTACCCTCGATAATCCGATAGCGCACTTTACACAGCATCGCATCATCAATAGCTTTTTCTATAAACTGAAAAGCGCGGTCGAAATCCTGCTGGTCGTAGTAAGTAAGCGCGAGATCGTGAAAAGATGCATTATCGCGATTGGCCATTTCGATATCTGCACTTGCTGATATCGAAAGATAGTAGATCTGACTTCTTTTATCCTTTTCGTATTTATAGATGAGGCCCATAAAATACGCTATCAATGCCCGTTGCTCAATACGATCCTTTCCTTCTTTCCACAGTGCCAAAAATTGTCTTTTCGCGTCGTCACGGTTCCCGTTAAATAACGTTTTAATAGCAGTCGTGGTGCGGTATTCAACAGACGATCTCGGTAAGACCGACAACAAGGAATCCCGGTAACGTTCGCTGGCCTGGTAATATTCGGATCGGTTGTTGCTCTGTCCGTAATGGCTATAAAAAGCACTGTAGGTATCATAATATTTCGCCAACAGTCCATTCCCCAGTCTCGAAGGTTGAATTGTATTCAATAACTGGGATGCTTCGATATAACGGCCGATCGTCGAATAAACCCAAGCTAGATCGAGATTGATCAAAGTCCGGAGCGAATCACTTCCGGTAGAGGCCAGTTTTTGACATAGCATAATATAAGTCAATGCAGCATCTGAATCAAACTTTTTATAATTTTCAAAGATTTCATAATTCTTTCGGAAAAACTTCTCCGGATTACCTTCAAGTGCCTTGGCTTCCTGTTTTAATTTTTCCAGCCTATCTTCCCGATTTTTAACATAAACCTTCTGATTTTCCATCAGATAAGCCAGTCGCTGCAATACCTTGGTGCTATCTGAAAGTTCCTGAGCAGTTAGATGAAAAAACAACTGGGTGAAAATAAGAGAAAGAAAAATACACTTCAACATAAGTTCGGTTCGACTTCGTTCAGGCTAAACTACATAAAAATAACAACAAAAAAGAGGACATCTCCCGACGGCCTCTTTTCCTGACCCAAGATCGGGCCCAAGAATTAACAATTTAATTCTTTATCGCATGAAAAATAGTTTTTGTATCAAGGAGGCGAATTTATTTCCAGCCTCCGCCCAGGGCTTTATACAACAAAATCTGGTTCAGGGTATTCTCCTTCTCGAGCTCGACCTTCCCAATCTGTGCCTCCAATGATTCGCGTTGTGCAGTAACCACATCCAATGAAGTGACCCGACCTGCAATAAACAGTTCTTGAGCCGCTTCGATGGAGCGCTCCAACGCCGTTACCCGCTCGTCTACATACGTACGGCGCCTGGCAATTGCTTCCTGCGTCATGATTACATTGGAAACTTCGTTATACGCGTTAATGACCGATTTTTCGTAGTCAATAAATGCAATACCATAATCTGCCTTTGCTACCTCATATTGGGTCCTTAATTGGCGTTGATTAAATATTGGCAGCGTAATACCGCCAAATAGATTATACGCTATCGATTTATCCAGATTGAATAATTTGTTAAAATGGAAACTCTGCAACCCAATAAAAGGGCTGATGGCAACAGAAGGTAAAAACGCTAAACGCGAAGCCTCCTGCTGATTTGACGAAGCGAGCATTTTTAGATAGGCTGCTTTGATATCCGGGCGCTGGTTGACCAGATCATCCGGTGTACCAAAACTCATGGCGTGATACAAGTTGGTATTCTCCGCATAAGTACTTCTGTTTATTGGCTGATAATAGCGCCCCAGCAAACCGTTGATATGGTGCTCCCAAAGCGCAATCTCCTGGAGCAGCTGTTCCTTAGCCGATTTAGAGGTCGCCAACAAGGCTTTAAATTGTTGTACCGAGAGTTCGGTTGCATAACCTGCGTCCTTTTTGAGTTCAACCACTTCCAGCGCATTCTTATGTAGCTCAATATTGCGGTTATAGACCTTAATTTTTTGGTCCAGGGCCATCAGCTCATAATACGCCGTGGCAATATTCGAGACCAGTTCGGTTTCAAGTAGACGTTTTCCTTCCTGTTCGGCCAAAAAACCAAAATATGCGGCCCGCTTCTGATTTTTCAGTTTTCCCCAGAGATCGATTTCCCAAGAAGAACGCAGTCCGATAAAATAATCAGGAATAAAGGGCTCAGGAAGTTTTTCATCACTTTTCAGGTTATCCGAAAAGTTGGAATCATAATTTCCGATTCCCGATTCGGTATAATGCCCATATTTTCGAATTCCACCTTCCACAGCTGCCTCTACAGTGGGCCCCAGCGCTGCTTTCCGTTGTTTAAAGTAAGCCTGCGCAGATTCAAGACGTAGGATAGACTGCCGGATATCCATATTATTCCGCAGCGCTGAGTCGATCAGCGCAACTAAAAGAGGGTCCTTGAAAATCTCGCGCCAGGAGCGGCCACCGATATGGACACTGTCCGATACGGCCTTTTCTGAAAAAGCTGCAGGAGTAACAACTTTCTCCGGCGGAGCAGCCTTTTTGGGGACCGCACAGCTGCCAAACATCATCAAGGCAGCAATCACAAGGGAAACCCGTTTGACTACCTGTTTTTTATTTTCTCTTTTTGAAAATAAAATCACGAGCCCCGGAATGACAATCACACCCAGAATTGTTCCGATAAGCATACCACCAACGGCAGCTGTACCAATACTGCGATTTCCCAGAGCTCCCGCACCACTGGCCATCATAAGTGGGATCAACCCCGCGACAAAGGCAAAAGAAGTCATCAGAATAGGACGCAAACGGGCGACAGCACCTTCGATCGAGGCAGTGACAATATCCATACCCTGCTTGTATTTCAGATTGGCATACTCTACGATCAGAATGGCATTTTTACCGAGCAAACCGATCAGCATGACCAACGCAACCTGTGCGTAGATATTGTTTTCCAGGCCAAATACTTTCAGGAAGATAAACGCACCAAATATACCTGCCGGAAGACAAAGGAGCACCGGCAAAGGCAATAAAAAGCTTTCGTACTGTGCGCATAACAACAGATACACAAACAACAGACATAAAGCGAAGATGTATAGCGCCTGATTGCCAGAAATTACCTGCTCCCGCGTCATTCCGGACCATTCAATACTATAGCCCTGTGGCAGCTCAGAGGCAATCCTCTCCACCTCTTCAATCGCTTGGCCCGAACTGAATCCCGGCGAAGACTGACCTGTGATCATCGCCGAACTGAACATATTGTAACGCGTGATCTGCTCAGGTCCATAGATGCGCTCCATAGAAATAAACGCATTGTAGGGCACCATTTCTCCGGTTTCGTTTTTCACATATAGGCGGAGTACATCTTCGGGCCGTCTACGATATTCAGGCCCGGCCTGTACCATGACCTTATACATCTGCCCATACCGGATAAAGTTCGTTGCGTAAAGACTTCCCATGAGTGTTTGTAAGGTGTTCATGGCGTTTTCGACGGATATCCCTTTCTTGGCAGCCATGTCGTAATCTACTTTCAACATATACTGTGGAAAGTTAACGTCGAAGCTGGAACTAATATCCTGCAGAACTTCACTTCCCTCCATTTTGTCTATAAATTGCTGCAGCACTTCTGCCGTCTTGGTGAGGTCCTCATTGCCGCTACGGTCCAGTAAACGGAGCTCAAATCCAGAAGAGTTTCCAAATCCCGGAACTGTTGGCGGCGGGAAAAAGTCGATCTGGGCATCCGCAAAATCTTTGGTCTTCTCCCGTAATTCCCTGATGACATCGTCCACTGTCTGGCTGCGCTCCTTCCATGGTTTAAGGTTAATCATCCCCATACCGTAGGATGCACCGGACACCTCGGTAACAATGCTGTAACCTGAAAGCGTGGAGACTGTCTCAACCACATCCAGCTTCCGGGACACCGAATCGATCTTATCCAAAATACGTTCGGTTCGGTCTACTGTAGCTCCCGGTGGTGTCGTTACGGACACATAAATCATTCCCTGATCCTCAGTTGGAATAAAGCCCGACGGTAATATGGCACTACTGCCCCAGGTCGCCACAAAGAAACCTCCCAATAAAAGGAGCGTTAGCCCTCTCCGTGCACTTGTTTTTACTAAGAGGCCCTTATAGCCCGCCGCAGTTTTATCATAGACCAGGTTGAATTTTTTAAAGAATCGATCCAGCCAGTTGTTAGAAGGTTTACGATCATGTGGTGACCTCAAAAACAGTGCACATAAAGCTGGTGTCAAGGTCAGTGCATTGATACCGGAGATGACAATGGCAGCGGCCAATGTCAATGAAAATTGCCTATAAAATATCCCCACAGGTCCTGAAAGAAAAGCCACAGGCACAAACACTGCCGACATGACGAGTGTGATAGCCACAACGGCTCCGCCGACCTCCTTCATCGCTTCTAAAGTGGCTTCCATCGGCTGTAAATGTTCCTCTTCCATCTTTGCATACACAGCCTCCACGACCACGATCCCATTATCCACCACAATACCGATGGCAAGTACCAGAGCGAAGAGCGTCAGCAAGTTGATAGAGAAACCCAACATCTGCATGAAAAATAAGGCGCCGATCAGACAGACCGGAACAGCCAAAATCGGAATTACCGTCGCCCTGAAATCCTGTAAAAAGATAAATACGACAATAAACACCAATAGGAATGCCTCCAACAAGGTCTTGATCACCGATGAAATAGACGCATCCAAAAACCGCGAGACATCATATCCCATGGTATAGGTCATCCCTGCCGGGAAAGTTGTTTCCTTCAGTTCGGCCATGCGGTCTTTGACCCGTTGGATAACCTCCTGCGCATTGGAGCCAGGCAACTGCTTAAGCATGATTGATGCAGAAGGCCGTCCGTCCGTCTTGGACACCATTTCATAATCCAGCGAACCGAATTCCACATCTGCAATATCCTTGATACGGATAATGGAGCCGTTTGAATTGGCTCTTATCGGGATATTCGCGTATTCATCTATTTCCGTAAACTTACCCGGATAGCGCAATACATATTGCTGCATATTCCGCATTTTATCCGAACTGATTCCTGTCTGTCCGGGCGCGGCCTCAATATTCTGCTTGCGCAACGAAGCAACAACGTCTTCCGTAGAGATATTATATGCGGCCATCCGGTCTGGTTTTACCCATATGCGCATCGCATAGTCGCGCATGCCCATGATCTGCGCACGGCCCACCCCTTCAATACGTTTCAGCTCTTTCAGGATATTGATATCCGTGAAATTATATATAAAACGTTCGTCTGCTGTTTCATCATCGGTATACACATTGAGATACATCAGCATGGAATTCACTTCCTTCTCGGTGGTGACACCAGCTTTGATAACCTCCTCGGGCAGCTCATCCAGAACGGTCGTTACCCTGTTCTGTACGTTCACGGCCGCAATATCCGGGTCTGTTCCAACTTCAAAAAAGATCTGGATAACAGTACTACCATTATTGGTCGACACCGAAGTCATATAGGTCATCCCCGCAACACCGTTGATGGCCTTCTCCAGAGGAATGGCAACGGCATTGGTACTTACCTCGGCGTTCGCGCCGGTATAATTGGCATTTACAACCACTGATGGAGGTACAATATCCGGAAACTGCGTAATGGGCAGGGTGAATAATGCTAGTAATCCAAGTAGTGTGATAAACACCGAAATGACCAACGATAATATCGGTCTCCTTATAAATGTTTCAAACATAATTTATCCTCCGCTACAGCTTCCTCAATTTTGGGTTAATCTTCATGCCATTACGTAAATTCTGCACGCCCTCGTAGACCACTTTGACATTGGGATCCAGGCCACCTTCGACAATATAGTAATGTCCAACCCGCGATCCGGCTACAAAAGGAGTCATTTTAACCGTGCTATCGGGCTGCATGGTATAGACGTAGGTCTTGTCCTGAATTTCAAATACGGATTTTTGGTGTACAAAGGTATGCTGTCCGGTTTCCATAGGGACCGCAATTTTTCCTGTTGCCCCATGCTTTAAGATATGTTCAGCGTTGGGGAACTGTACCCGTAATGAAATCGATCCGGTATTTGCTTCAAATTCACTTTCGACAATGTGAGCGACCCCTTCATGTGGATATAAAGCACCGTTCGCCAGAATTAATTTCACGGTCTTCTTGGTGTCCTTACCGTTCAGTTTGTCCTGCATCATGGTCAGGTATTCGCGTTCGGAGATATCAAAATACACATTGACCTGACTGAGGTCCGAAATGGTGGTAATAAGACTTCCTTCCGTCAGCAAAGAGCCTTCCTTCAATAATATACGGTCAATGCGGCCATCAAATGGAGCATGGATCACGGTATAGTCCAATTTGGTCTGGGCTTGATTGACGAGCGCCCGTGCCTCTTCAATTTTCGAATTCGCAGCCTTTAACTGTATCTTCAGCAGATTATACTCTGAAGGGCTCACAATATTTTTATCCACCAACTTCTGGGTCCGTTCCATCTCCAGCTTTATTTTCTGAGCCTCAGCAATGGAATTATCATACTGTGCCTTGGCCTTTGCCAGCTCAGCACGGTACTCTTCGTTGTTGTATTTGAACAGCACCTGGCCTTTTTTCACCCAGGCACCCTCATCCACATAGATTTTGTCAAGGAATCCGTTCAGTTTGGAGCGCACCTCCACATTTTTAAACGCCTGTATATCCGCAATGTATTCTTGATACACAGTTGTATCCATAACAATCAGCGGCGTAACCGGTATGTTTTTAATTTCTTCTTTTTGATCAGCATTAGCGTTGGAGGAGTGGCATGAAGCCAGCGAACCTACCGTACCCAACAAAAGGCACAATGCAAGTAATTTCTTCATAAAACGATAAAAAATGTAAATGTTAAATGGAATGAGATCTAAAAGCGCCCCATAACCATAGGGCCCAAAGCCAATTGTGCTGTAAACCATCCGGAAAAAGCACAGCGGATTTTAGACGTCAGCAGGAAGATAAGAGACTGTAGCTAGAATGGCCTGAACCGATAGAGAAAACGGTAATAGCCGGGTAGACAAAGCGTCTTGGAGCGGTAAAATGGGTGAACTTTATCCTTCGAAAAACAGAAGGCTGTGAATAAAATCCCAAAGATAAAGATGAAGACCGACAGCACCTGATTGTTAAGCGAAAAGATACGGTAGTCGTCCTGCAGCAGTACTTTCTCCTCCGGAGAAGAGTGAATAGGTTCTAAATCCAGTATATCATCAAGAAAATATTCTACGATCGTCTCACCCGCATGCAATACCTGACCCGTCGCGGATGAAAAAGATTCATACGTCAGCAGGTTGAGGTAAGCAAAGAGTGTAAAATAATAGAATAATTTACCTAGCATATCGAATTTTTGCACCACAAAGATAGGATTTTAGAACACCAACAGTGTGGTATTCATGTAAAAAAACCATGACAGCCACAAAATTGCTGTCATGGTTTGTCGTGGATTTAGCCGATGTACCGCTTCTTTTCACATGTCTATTTTTACCACAACCGGAAAATGGTCCGAGGGAAGTCTGGTTTCATACTGCTTAAAAGAAAGCTCTTTGGGGAAGTCTCCCTTCTTCACCTCTCGCTGATCCTCTTTCGGGCTCCTGTAAGACTCAGTTAATACAGCATAATGTGTCACCTTGATGCTTGGGGTGACAAACACATGGTCTATCCGGCTGTCCGTCCAAAGGTTATTATCAAAAGCATTAAATGTACCGTTCCAAGCCAACTTGCTTGGGGCAAGTGCGTAGCTATCACGGATAAAACCCGATTGCTGCAAGGTGGAATAGATTGTATTATGCTGATTTACGTTAAAATCTCCGGTCAAGATCGCACGGTCATTTTTGGCCAGTTCCCGCATTTTGTTCACGACCAATTTACTGCTTTCCTCTCTCGCCTGAATCCCCACGTGATCCATATGCAGATTAAAGTACCATAACTTCTGTCCTGACCGGATGTGCTCCAGCTGCACCCAGGTACAGATCCGGGGCAGAGCAGCATCCCAGCCTTTTGACGGTTGCCCGGGGGATTGTGAAAGCCAGAAGACCCCAGTTTTCAATTTTCGGAACTTGTCTTTCTTAAAAAAGATCGGAGCAAACTCACCAGCTACTTTGCCGTCATCCCGGCCTACTCCCACATAGTCATACGCAGGAAGCGATTTTTTGAGATCCTCAAGCTGGGACGCCAACACCTCCTGTGCGCCAAAGACGTCATAATCCACAAAATCAATTAATGAGGCTATGACAGGAAGACGTTGCCCCCAGCCGTTTCCAGCCTGCCGGTCGCCTGCATTATCGTAGCGGATGTTATAGCTGCCAATCGTAAGATGCAATCTGTCCTGAGCAAATCCCGCTGCCTGCCATAAGGAAATCAAACAGCAGCACAAAAAAGTAAATACATTTTGTCGTCTCATTGTTCAGCTTACTTTATTTTATCATTACTAAAGGAATAGGGTGCGTCTTCCTTCCGGATACCACGTTTTGTATTGGGCTCATCGCTCATCGTGAAATCTAGATCTGCGCCTTTCAGTAAATCCGCATAGCGAATATAGTTTTTCTCATACAGCTTACCGTCCCAACGGAGCTGATCCACATATACACGATCGGTGCCTTGACCATTCGCGCGAATATGGACCTGTTTGCCGTTTTCTAGTTTCAATGTCACTTTGTCAAACTGGGGGGAACCAATTACGTATTCGCCAGATCCGGGCGCAACGGGGTAGAATCCCAACGAAGAGAACACATACCAAGCTGATGTCTGCCCATTGTCCTCATCACCACAGTAACCATCAGGCGTCGGAAGGTATAACTTATCCATAATCTTCCGTACCCAATATTGCGCTTTCCAAGGCTGGCCCGCGTAGTTATAAAGGTAGGGCATATGCTGAATCGGCTGATTACCATGCGCGTATTGTCCCATGTTCATCACCTGCATTTCCCGCATTTCGTGAATCATGCTCCGGCTTTTCATGCCCTCATAACTTGGAATAACAAACACGGTATCCAGCATGGCAACGAAAGATTTGTTTCCGCCCATCAGGTCAATGAGCCCCTGTGGATCATGAAATACACAAAAGCTCCAATGCCAGGCATTTCCTTCTGTATATTCCCGGGACCATGCGCTGGGATCAAAGTTAGCCACCAATGAGCCGTCGGAATTTTTACCACGCATCAGCTTTGTGGTAGGATCAAAAAGATTTCTGTAATTCAACGCTCGCTGAGCGTAGATCGCTGTCTCCGATTTGGGTTTGCCCAGGGCTTTTCCATAGGTGTATATACACCAGTCATTGTAAGCATATTCCAGTGAGCGGGCCACATTCTGATCCACTTTTACGTCGGCAGGGATATACCCCAGTTTGTTATAATATTCATAACCAAAACGGCCGGTAGAAGAATGTTCCGGATAAGCATGGTGGGCTCCGTGTTTCAACGCTTCCCATAGCAGCTCCTTGTCATATCCCTTGCGGCTGGTGATCAGCGCATCGGCGACAACCGAGGCCGAGTTATTGCCAATCATAGAAGCGCGATGTCCGGGTGACGCCCATTCAGGAAGGAATCCGCTTTCTTTGTACGCATTGACTAAGCCCTCCTGCATACGGTCATTCATGGACGGATATAATAAATTGAGCAGAGGAAACAAGCTTCGGAACGTATCCCAGAAACCGGTATCCGTAAACATCTCGCCCGGCAGTACCTGTCCGTTATAGGGGCTGTAGTGCATACGGTTTCCGGAAGCGTCGATCTCAGAAAAATCCCGTGGAAACAAGGTCGAACGGTATAGACAGGAATAGAAAGTACGCAGCCGGTCTATGTTGTGATCTTCAATCTGAATACGTCCCAGGACCTCATTCCACTGCGCTCTCCCTTCACGGACGACCTCCTCAAACGTTTTGTTTTTTACTTCGTTCAAATTACGTTCCGCCTGCTCAAAACTGATAAATGAGGATGCAACCCTGGCCACGACCTTGTCTCCCCTTTTTAATGCCCGAAACCCAACTATTGCACCGGCGTGATTATCTTGGATTTCAAGTTCATTACCTTTGATTTGCCCGCTTTTTACACCCGTAGAGTACGAAAAAGGCTGGTCAAAGGTGATCACAAAATAATTTTTGAAATTGTCGGGAACACCACCGCTATTTTTTGTCGAATAACCGATGATCTTATTTTCCTGTGGAATCACCTTTATATAGGAACCTTTATCAAAGGCATCGATAATGACATAGGCACTGTCGGTTTTAGGAAAAGTGAACTGGAAGATAGCGGCCCGCTGTGTAGGACTAAGTTCGGTGGTCACATCATGATCGGCCAGATAAACGCTGTAATAGTAGGGCTTGGCCACCTCTGCCTTATGTGAAAACCAGCTAGCGCGCTTCTCCTGGTCAAATTCGGGCCTACCTGTTACTGGCATTAATGAAAACTGGCCATAATCATTATTCCAGGGACTGGGCTGATGGGTCTGTTTAAATCCTTTGATTTTATCGGCGGTATAGGTATATACCCAGCCGTCCCCCATGTTACCGGTCTGTGGTGTCCAAAAGTTCATTCCCCAGGGGCGTGCAATCGCAGGATAGGTATTCCCGTTGGACAATTCATATTTGGACTCGGTTCCGATCAGTGGGTTCACATAATCTACAGGAGATACTTGCTGTGCCTTCCCGGCGCAGGCGAGCAACAACAAAAGGACTCCTCCACTTAATTTTTTAATATTGAGCATATCTGTTTATTTGGTTGACACAATTCCTTCGGAGCTAAAAAGCTAAAACGAATTAGTAAATATAGACAAGAATTTTAAAAGGTGGGCAAAATTCAGGATATCTTCACAAGATGGTTACAAAAAAAATCCCACAGCCAAACATAAGATTGATTGTGGGACTTTCTGTTATCAGAAAAATTACCAGCCGGGATTTTGTCCCAACGAAGGAGATTTCTGAAGTTCTGAATTCAAAATAGGAAATAAATAATGTTTAGGGGCTTCAAATACCCGACTTTCGACAAAGAAACGCTCCATCCGATACCTTTTGTCACCTATCTGTATCTTGCCGTTTGCATCCTCAACAGGTCGCATTCCATTGATCATATTCTGCAGTTTAGGATAAGAACTATTGTATGTTTTCCAATAATTTATACTCCTTTCGCTGTTTGAACTACCAGAAGCGGTGAAACGCTCATACTTCGCTTTTTCCGCCGAGCTGCTGGGTTCAAGGTACAGTCTACTATCAAAAGCTCGCTTATTTTCGTAGAAAAATTCCACTCTTCTTTCCCGGTAGATATACTCCCGCATTAAATTTTTGTCACCAAGCGTACTCTTTGGCATCGGGACCATGAAGGATCTTGATCTAACCTGATTGATTAGATCATAAATCTCTTGGGTCGGTCCATCGAGCTCATTTACCGCTTCGGCATAGATGTAAATAAAGTCAGGCAAACGCCAAACGGGTGGAGCACTAATAATAACGCTACCATTCTTATTCCAAGCCTCCTGTAGAAACTTTCTTAGGTAATAACCGGTACGGGTTGCATTATTTGCGCCGATTTGGTCAGCTCCACTGGCCACATTCGTTTGCGAAGGATTATTATTTCCACCCCGGAATGCCGCCCCATGAAATATAATATCACGATAAAATCGCGGATCTCTTTTTACAGAAACGTATGGATTTGCATCGTCATAACCATCTTGTTTAGCTTTGACACTATAGATTGGATAGCCATAACCATCAGGAGATATATATTCATATTCATCCACTTGCTCCTGGACAGGCATTTGGCGCGCTCCACCTCCTCGGCTAGGAGGATAGACATCGCCAAACCAACCTTCACCTTTATAACGCGTAAAAAAGAGTACATACTCGCTTTTAAAGGCTTCCATATCGTAAAACATTTGCCAAAGCCGAGTATATACCGTAGAGTTACTTGTATTCTGACCGCCGCTGTCTCCAAAATCTGAAGCTGAATATTTCTGATAAAGACTATAACGCTTTCCGCCGGAAACAGTAAAATCTAAAACCGCTTTCGCAGCTTCCTTAGCTTTGACCCAACGCTGGGGATCGGCAGTTGCATATTCGGACTCGAACTTGCGGTTCCCGTTATAACCCTTAGCAGCGGCACCATTCCAAAGAGGAGTTGCTCCGATCCAACGTGCCTCAGCTATCAATCCAAGACAGGCACCTTTATCAATACGTCCAAAATTCTGTCCCTCCCATTTTTCTGGTACAGCGTTGTAGGCTAAAGTCGCATCAGCCACAATTTTTTCTATAACCTTATGTACAGATTCCCGTTCAAAATTCATGTTCTCAGTTGCTGTTATGACATGATCGATATAGGGTACCTCACCATAAATTCGTACAGCCATTAGATGGAAATAAGCCCTTAAGAAATACACTTCCCCTATGCGCATAGGTAGCGACCCTGGCTCCAAAATATCGTCGGGTGTATTATATTTTTTTATTCCTTCCAGGATAACATTTGTTCGACGGATTCCATCATACATACTGTTCCAGAACTGGCCATTATCGCCAGGTAATTCATTGATATTCCAATCACCGGTATTATAACGGTTAGTAATGTTGCCTTCAACGGTTGATCCTTCCGCTTCATCTGTTATAGCTGCACTTGAAAAATGATAAAACCAAGAAATCGGCTGATTGACCCCCTTCGCTTTCGCATATACATCCGTTACAAGCTGATTGACTTTCTCATACCGCGTAAAAACCTCATCTTCACGAATCTGATCATCCGGTAGCTTGTCTAAATACTTGTTACAACTAGTGATTGCCAATGCAAGACAAGTGGCTATAAATAAAACATATTTTTTCATTTTTAAAAGATTCATAAAGGTTAAAAATTAAGGTTTATCCCAAAATTATACACTTTTAAGATCGGATACCAGTACCCACTGGTATTTCCCATTTCGGGATCAATGCTCAAATCTTTAAGCCCAGACCATGTAAATAGATTCATTCCTTGCGCATAAACACGCAATTGATTCAGACCTATTTTCTTAATCAAGTCTTTTGGAAGATTATAACCAATTTCAATATTTTTAAGCCGCAAATATTTTGCGTCGTATAAGAATAAGCTGCTATTACTGTTTTTGTTATTCTCCGAATTACCGATATGCAAAGCTGGATAGGTCGCTGTCGTCGCAGTTTCCGGAGTCCATCGTCCCATGTGCAGTGGTCTCACTGAACCCAGCTTATCTTGATCAAAAGTCGGAAAATCCCATACAGCCGCATCTTTCAATAAAATGGATGAGTTTAACGCTCCTTGAAATAAAAGACTAAAATCGAATCCCTTATATTGTAAAGATATAGGTAGTCCAAACTGAATTTCCGGGCTCCTTGGGTTTCCCATGACAGTCCGATCACCCAGGTCAGTGATCTTGCCATCTCCATTTAAATCTTTATAAACCACGTCCCCGGGGCCTACAATTCCCCACGGCTGAAAATTACTTTGATTTAACTGGTCTGCCTCGGCTTGATCCTTCACAAAATGATCAAAGACGTACACAAAGTTCTCATATAATCGCTTGCCAGTAGCTTGTCGATATTCGTATTGACGTGGCACCTCTTGCCTATAGACCAGTTTGTTTCGCGAAAAGGTAAAATTAGGCTTTAAAAAAAATCTCAAATGGTCTCCTATCATGTCGGAATAAGTCATTTCAATGTCGATACCACGATTACGTACCTTCCCGATGTTGATGAGTGGTGATCCTTTGCCAACCACCCCCGGGAATCCAATATCGTCGCTACCAAGCTCGGTAATGATATCATAACGATAGTCTTCAAACACATCAACACTTAAATTCATCTTGTTATTTATTAATCCCATATCGAGACCAATGTTAGTTTTCCTAGACTTCTCCCAAGTGATGTTCTCATTCGCTAAACGCCCTTCCCGGAGTCCACTTTGCCCATTGTTAAAGTTCTGTTCTCCAAAGCTGTAGCCATCTCCTCCCTGAAAAAAAGCGAGGTATCCGAACCGCGCATCACCGGGCATTTTGTCATTTCCAACAAGTCCCATGGATGCTCTCAGTTTCAGAAAGCTGAGCCAATCTTTGGTGCCGTCCATGAATTTTTCTTTACTTATCACCCATCCCAATGCTCCTGCAGGAAAAAAGCCATACCGCTTACCTTCAATAAAATTTTCAGATCCATTGTATCCGAAATTGAACTCAGCCAAATATTTCTCCAGATAATTGTAAGTGAATTGCCCCGTCATGCCTTGATACCGGATATCTACACTGGCTCTCGAATTTCCAGCATCATACACAGATTGGCTCGATCGATTGAATAATAACATTCCAGTGACTTGGTGCTTCTCATTGAATAGACGATTATAGTTTATTTTTGCTTGCAAAAAAGTTCTATTAAAAGGACTACTCTGCGTAAAATTGTTGCCTACGGTTTGGTCAACGGTGTATTTATTCCCATTGGTATATGTACCCTCATAATGTCCCGGATTCATAAAAATATCTATACCATTGGTAGGTTGGAAAGTCGCATAATTGGGGTACACCCTGTAACCTTCACTATATGTTCCCAATTCACGTCTCACCCACTGCTGTTCCTTAGCATCATAGGAAAACACTCCGTCAACAGAAAGGCCTTTTGTGATAAAATCCATATTCCAACCAACAGCAAAACTGCCCTCTAAATAGGTATTTTTCTCTGTGTGATAACCAGATCTGGTCAATTCGCCCAGAACGTTGAAACGATAGATTTGGTTACCAAACAATAAACCTGAAGGATTGTTTAGCAAATATTGCTGTGTGGAAGGTTGGTTGTTGGGATCCAACACGATGGGTAAATATGGAGGCTGAGTCATGGCTAAGGTCATTAATCTACCCGCCGAAGTGCCCGGGGAGGTACGGTTCGTGATCCGTGCCCCGAGATTTAATTTTACCCATAGGTTTTTTGTAATATTAACATCAATATTTGATCTAAAATTATAGCGTTGAAATTTAGGCGCTACACTATATTTCGATAAATCGACATGATCATAATTATTATCTTGCCCCATATAACCGCCCATAACGAAATACTTAGCAATTTCGTTACCTCCACGTATAGATAGGTTATATTCATGCTGAGGTGCAGTTCTAAAAATGTAATCGAAATAATCCCAGTTATACCCGAGACCATCTGAGTTATCTCCCTTGGCCTTTCTGAAACTATCAATAGCCTCAGGACTAAATAACTTCAGGTTATCAACATTCCCACCAGATAGCTTTGCATCATTAATTAACGCTTCATTATAAAGTGTAGCATAATCAGCAGATCCAAGCAGCTCTGGTAATTGGGCTGGAGTATTCAATCCGTATGACGCCTTAAAATCGACTGTAGCCTTATCCGCTGATTGCCCACGTTTTGTCGTTACAACAATTACACCATTTGCACCACGAATACCATAGGGAGCTGTCGCCGCCGCATCCTTCAGTATAGAAACGGTCTCTATTTCATCTGGAGCCAGATAGCTCATATCCCGCTCGATCCCATCAACAATAATAATTGGAGATTGATTGCCGTAAGTAGATTTACCTCGAATAAAAAGCTCAGAGCGGTCCACTCCCGGCTCCCCACCTGCATATTGGTTGACAACCAACCCCGGCAATCGCCCGGCCAACATATTATTAATGTTAGCTGCAGGACTTTGCACTAGATCTTTTGTCGTAATCGTGGCAACTGCACCGACAACATTTTTCTTTTTTTGCGTTGTATACCCCACCACGACAACATCCTCCAACGCTCTTACATCTTCAACAAGGCTTACTGTTATTGTTGTTCGGCCCGCTAATTCAATTTGCTGTGGCTGAAATCCGATATAGGAAAACGTTAGAACCGCATCTTTATAAGGTACTTCAATGCGATACTTGCCGGCCGCGTCCGTCTTGGTGGATTTGCCAAGACCTTTTACAACCACGCTGACACCCTGCAATACCTTTCCTGTTGAATTATTGGTGACTGTTCCCTCAATGACGATTTTCTCCTGTTTCGCGTAAATGGGATCCGAAGGGCTCCTCAGTTCGGCTTGCAAATAAGGACTACAAACCGAAAGAGTAAGAAATAATGGAATTACCTTTCTTTTCATAAATAAAAAAATTTATTCTTGGTTTTACTACTACAACAATTGGTCAGCGGGCCCATTTCAAAACACAGGAATATGTTCTGAAAAAGAATTTCCACTTAAAAAACTAATTCGTTTTAGTAAAAGTAAAAAGAAAGAAGCGAGAAACTTGTTAATCGATTGTTAATGACAATTATCCGAATTGACTTCTAAGATAAACCCTACTTTGTAAACTGTCTTGATGGCGACGTACCGCGATCTTTTCAGCATCTTCCTGATCTTACAGATAAAGACATCGAGACTACGCCCAAGAAAATAATCATTTTCGCCCCAAAGCGCCATGAGAATCTCTTCTCTCTTAAGAAGTATATTGGGTTTGTTCAAAAGAAAACTCCACAGTTCAAATTCCCGAGGCGAGACTAGCTGCCGAGATTTGTCTTGAAACTCGATAGCCAATAAATTATAATCTAGTTTTATATCACCCACATTTAAAGATTTATGCGAGTAAACATCATGCTTGACGACGTAATTACGCAATTTAAGAACGAGTTCCTCTACATCAAAAGGTTTTGTAATATAATCGTTTCCACCTAAACGTAGCCCCCTCAAACGGTCAATCTTTGACAAACGTGCCGTCAGGAACAGGAAATATTGGTTTCTATTTATCTGAGAAATGTATTCTACAAATTGGAATCCGTCCCAATTGGGCAATTGTATATCGACTATTAAAATGCCAAACTTATTTACCTCATATTGACTTATACCATCTTCGGCTGATATAACATGAGTAACTTCAAATCCACTATTTGACAGATAATCCCCTAGCATGGCTGCCAAATCAATATCGTCCTCAATCAATAATATATGGTCATACATTGACATGTTAATTGATTATTGGCATAAATATAAAAAAGGTGGTTCCACGTTGTTCATCTGACTTAACTTCAATATGCCATCGGTGGATTCGGACGACTTCCATAACGAAAAACAGGCCCAATCCTAAACCGGTCGAGCGCGCATAGCGTTTGCCCCGGTACCCTTTAGTAAAAATATGTGGCAATTGGCTATCGGATATTCCTATTCCATTGTCCTGGACTGCAAGGACTAGTCCATTGTTCGCAGCATATCCAAGATGAATGTCAATTTCCTTATACCTCGCGTTATTATATTTGAGCCCATTATCAACCAAATTATTGATCATGGTTACAAACAGAAATGGGTTTACGAGAACCTTAACATCTTGGCCTACCATCGCTGTTGTTATATGAATATTGGTGTTTTCATGAATTAGGACGGCGAGATCCTGCTTGAGTTGACCCAAAAGTTCCACAAGAGAGCATTCCTCAAAAATGATTTGTTCCTGATTAAAAATACTCAAATCTATGGCCTTGTTAACCAATCTATCCAGGCGCTTTATTTGACGACCCATAGTGTCGAGTGTTGCCGAAATTTTTGATTTCTCTTCCTCTGATACCTTTGCCGCTATATTTGATAATGCTATACGTATTGTAGTTAAAGGGGTATTAAATTCATGGGTAACATTATTAATAAAATCGGAAGCCATTTCCGCCATCCGTTTCTGTTTCATCCAATTACGATAAGTGCCCCAGTAAAGCCCAATAATTCCCGTGATGCAACATCCGGAGAGGAGTAGCAATGGGAAAATGGCCTTGAGAACCGACAGCGCGGTGTGGGTATTTCCCACGTATAAAGCGAAGGCCACACGATTTGACATTTTACTATTTGCCCCTACCGTGATGGATGATACTAAATCGTCTGTTTCTATAAATTGGCGATCACCTCCAATCAGAATAAACTGATTCTCGTCAGAACGGATGATAGGAATAAATTCTCGAGTATCAAAGGTTACAGAAACCTCCTTTAACACCAAAGCATAGCCAAAATCTCCTCCCAGATCAACATTCGCACGAATCACTTGAAAAAGACTGTCCATAGTCGATTCTTCTCGGAGCTTCGCGAGTAATTGCCCAGAAATACTGTCTCTTAACGCATAAAAAGCAATCCTATTTTCTTCGTACTCATATTTCAGTCGAACCAAATGAGGGATCAAGGCCGAATCGACAAGCTTTTGTCCTCCAGGGAACATTTTGTCATTCACGATATGCTTGTCATACGCGGCCTTGATTTCCCGTTTCTCTTTTTGAAATAGCTGACTTCTTTTTATATCATATGATCGTACAATCATAAGATATTGCAACACTAAAAATAATAAAAAGCAACATACAGCTATCCACTTGTATACATGCGATCGCCCCATTTACGCTGCAGACTCCTTACTTACTCGGTTTCGGCCCCATTTCAAAGAGCAGCGTGCCACCATTAATGATCTCCTGGAAGGAAAGCCTCCAGTCAGTCAGTCGCCGGCCGTTCAAGGAAACTGATTTCACATACACATTCTTTTCAGACTGGTTACGCGCGGTCACCACGAGACTCTTACCGCTTTCAAAGTTAATTTTTGCCGATTTGACCAATGGGCTGCCAATCCAGTAGCTATCTTCTCCGGGCGCTACAGGATAAAATCCAAGTGCCGTGAAAAGATACCAGGCCGACATCTGCCCGCAGTCATCATTACCGCCCAGACCAGCATGCCCATTGTGGTATTGATTACGGATGATCTGACGTAAACGGGCCTGCGCTTTCCAGGGGCTGCCCGTGATATTGTATAGATAAGCGACATGATGCGATGGCTCATTTCCATGCACATAGTTTCCAATAATTCCGTCCCTGGTAATGTCTTCGGTATGCTCAAAATACTTGTCCGGCAGCTCCATCGTAAATAAAGAGTCCAGATAAATCTCCAGTTTCTTCTTTCCGCCCATCAGCTCCATCAGCTCAACCGGCTGATGAGGTACATATAGGCTGTAATTCCAGGAGTTGCCTTCAATAAATCCCTGTCCGTGCGTATCCAGGACATCGAAGGCAGGCCTAAATTTACCTGCAGAATCTTTTGGACGCATAAAACCGATCGATTTATCATAAAGCGACTTCCAGCTTGTGGCCCGTTTCGAAAACGTTTGGTAAATATCGTCCTTGCCCAGTTTTTTGGCCAGCTGTGCAATGCACCAATCATCATAGGCATACTCCAAGGTATTGGACACCGAGGTGCCAGAGACGTCATCAGGTACATATCCTTTATCCATATAAGGTCCGATGCCTTCATACCTTCTCGCATTCGCTGTCTGCACGCAGGCCTGTAAAGCTGCTTCTGGATCTCCTTTATAAACGCCTTTTAGAATAGCGTCCGCAATGACCGAAACCGAATGATAACCACTCATACACCAGTTGTCATTGGCATAATGTGACCAGATTGGCAACATCTTTAACACACTTTGCTCATAATGTGCCATCATGGAGGCCACCATGTCTGCATTGCGTGACGGATTGATCAGATTCAAGAGCGGATGGAAAGCCCTGAACGTATCCCACAGTGAAAAGGAAGTATAGTTTGTAAAACCGTCTGCACGGTGTACTTCCTGATCCAAACCTTTATACTCCCCATTTTGGTCCATATATATGGTTGGCATCAAACTGGCATGATACATGGCCGTATAAAAATTGACCAGATCTTCCTTGTTCAGCATATCCGCCTCAATCTTTCGCAGTTCCTTTTCCCAGGCAAGCTGTCCTTGCCTGACATATGCTTCGAAATTCCAATCCGGCGCTTCTATCTGCATATTGCTCAGTGCATTTTTCATACTTACCGGGCTGAGTGCGACCTTCATCAGGACCGCCTCCTGCTCCTTCGTATCGAAG
The DNA here is from genome assembly GCF_026191775.1 of Sphingobacterium sp. InxBP1. NCBI lineage: Bacteria > Pseudomonadati > Bacteroidota > Sphingobacteriia > Sphingobacteriales > Sphingobacteriaceae > Sphingobacterium > Sphingobacterium sp. InxBP1. Next base: position 274,374 of record NZ_JAINDX010000039.1, read on the forward strand.
TCAAGATGCAGTTTGATGTTATGCGCAGCCAAATCAGGGAAGTTGTTTTGCTGATCAAACTTACGCCAGAAGCCATTATACACTGTTTTCCCATCTTCGTATTTCGCGCCGTAATTCTTGAAAGGCTTTGACGTCTTTATAGCAAAATATACTGTACGGGTCCTTGACCAGCCATTTGTCTGCCGGTATCCCACAAGTGTCGAATCATTCAATACCTTCACTACTGTCCACACATTTTTTCCTTCATAATTATAGATTCCCGCTGTCAAGTCGAGAATAAGATGAGAAGCATCCGACTGTGAGAAGGTATAACGATGTATACCTACTCGGGTAGTGGTGGTCATTTCCGCTTTAATCCGGTGCTTGTCGAGCAGCACACTGTAGTAGTTGGGTTCGGCACGTTCATTGGCATGGGAATAAGGCGACCGATAGCCCTCCTCCGGACGGCTGGCGGTGCCGGGGTTAAGCTGCACTTTGCCCTGAGTAGGCATAACCAATATATCCCCCAGATCCGAATGCCCTGTACCACTGAAATGGGTATGACTAAATCCTACGATCGTCGGGTCATCATACTGATAGCCGGCACAGTATTTATAGACATCGCCATTATACCGTCCGTTCACGGCATAAGATAGGGTATCTGTATCTGGGCTTAATTGCACCGCGCCAAAGGGAACCGTGGCCCCCGGGAAGGTGTGGCCCATACGGGCAGTTCCGATCAGGGGCTTCACATATTGAATAAGTTTGGTCTCCTGTGCTCTCAATAAACAGGGGAAAGACAGTAGCCCCAAACAGACTAAACTTTTTATATTCATCTCTTCAGAATTAGATCGTCGGATTTTGGCTGTAAGCTGCCCACAACTCATCAATAGTCTTTCCCGTCTGCATTTTCCAAAAACCCTCGTTATAGGTTTTATTGCGCATGGCCGCGTCCAATTTTTTAACAAAATCCTTCTTTATATGCTTGTTGATCCAATAAAAAAATCGTGCTGTAGTACGGTACGAATCGGTGTACTTCTGTTTTTCCGTAAATTCGGGCAGTTTCCAGTTTGCTCCGGCATTATCCAGACCATCCTCAAAACGCACAAAATCGGCAATTCCCTCAGTTATCCACCAAGGGCCGGCACCTTCCGGATAAGCTTGCACAATATGCATGACTTCATGCGTCACCACATCGATATCGCCCGGATTTTTGGCAAACCAGGCAGGGCTATACCTAACGATTCCACCCGCTGTTGCCGCTACACCTTTGTAATCAGGATCAATGACAAATGACACTTTTTTTATCGTCTTCGGGTTATACTTTTTGGCCAGCTTAGGGTAATTCGTGAAATACGCATCCTGCAATCTCACCTTCAGCGCCGGATTAAAATCCTTGTCTTTATTTATCCAGATCAAGGTATAACCGCCTTTGGTGATACTGTCAACTTCGACCGCAACCTTCCGGTCGTTTTCGGTATGCTGCCAGTTATCCTGCGCAGAAAGCGAAAAGGAAAACAGAAGACCCAGGGCAGCAAAAGCCGTGTTCAAAAATTTAACGTTCATCATGGCTTATTATTTTTTCTTTTTTGACTTAGTCGCCTTAGGTGCACCCATCTTCAGCTCGTTGGACATCGAATAAGGAGCAGCATCTGCCGTGTTGCCTCTATTGTAATTAGGTGCCGATGCCATGTCAAAGTGCAGGTCTCCCCCCTCGTGCAGAGCCTTGTGACTCAACCAGTTTTTACCATAACTTTGGCCATTCATCTGCAGGGCATTGACATATATATTTTCACTTGAGTTCTTTGGAGCATCTATAGTCAGGGTTTTGCCATTATCAAAAGTTAACGTGGCCTTTTTAAACAAAGGAGCTCCTAGTACATACTCATCCGTCGCTGGACAGACAGGGTAGAATCCCAGAGCCGAAAACACGTACCAGGCTGAAGTCTGTCCATTGTCTTCATCACCACAGTAACCGTCAGGAGTGGGTTTGTACATCCTGTCCATGACCTGACGTACCCAATATTGTGTTTTCCATGGCTGACCAGCATAATTATACAAATAAGGCATATGTTGAATGGGTTGATTGCCATGCGCATACTGTCCCATGTTGGCCACCTGCATTTCACGGATTTCATGGATCACACCACCATAATAACTATCATCGAAATCAGGAGCCTGAACAAATACCGAATCCAGCATATTGACAAAGGTTTTCTCGCCCCCCATCAAATCAATCAATCCCTTCACATCGTGGAAGACACTCCAGGAATAATGCCAGCTATTTCCTTCCGTAAATGCGTCTCCCCATTTGAGTGGATTGAAAGGTGTCTGGAATTTTCCGTCCTTATTTTTGCCACGCATCAGGTTTGTGGAAGGATCAAAAAGATTTTTATAGTTCTGTGCACGTTTTGCATACAGATCAATTTCTGCTTTTGGACGGTTGAGCGCTTTGGCCAGCTGATAGATCGTAAAGTCATCATAGGCATATTCCAATGTACGGGCGGCATTTTCATTGATTTTAACATCATATGGCACATACCCCAGGCTATTGTAATAGTCCACTCCTTTACGTCCGACAGCAGTCATTGGCCCTTCATGATTTGCTCCATGTAGCAGTGCCTCGTACAGCTTATCGATATCATAGCCCCGAAGACCTTTCATATAAGCATCCGAAACGACCGAAGCAGAGTTGTTACCGACCATAATATCAGCATATCCGGGGCTGCTCCATTCAGGCAGAAAACCGCCCTCCAGATACGCATTGAGTAACCCTTCCTGCATCTCCTTATTAATGGAAGGATACATAAAATTTAAGAAAGGATACAAGGCTCTAAAGGTATCCCAAAAACCTGTTCCGCCAAACAGGTAACCCGGTAGCGTCTTGCCATTATAGGGGCTGTAATGGACAATCTTGCCCTGGGCGTCGATCTCATATAGTTTATTCGGAAAAAACAAGGTGCGGTACATTGTCGAATAAAATGTACGCAGCTGATCAATATCATCTCCCTCGACTTTAATCTTACCCAGCGTCGCATTCCAGATCTGACGGCCATCCTCCTTAATCTGATCGAACGATTTATTGCCGAGTTCATTCAAATTCAACATCGCCTGCTCAGCACTGATAAAAGAAGAAGCTACTTTGACCTGAACAGGTTTAGACTTATCTGTGATCTTAAAACCGACGATTGCTCCGGTGTGGTTTCCTTTAATCTGCAATTGCCCATTTTTCTTCTCCTTTCCTTCCCATGTCGCTACGCTAGCAAAGGGCTGATCGAAGACAAGAACAAAATAATTCCGAAAATTCTCCGGCAACGGACCACGGGCATATTTCGACGAATAACCGATAATCATATTTTTTTCAGGGATAATCTGCACTTCAGATCCTTTATCGTAGGCATCCAAAACAATATAGGCATCATCAGTCTTGTTGAAGGAGATCCGGAACATGGCTGCACGTTCGGTCGGTGTCATCTCCGCAGTGACATCATGATCAGCCAGGTAAACCGAGTAGTAATAAGGTTTTACAATTTCCGCTTTATGAGAAAACCAGCTCGCCCGCTCATCTTGATCAAAAACAGGTTTACCGGTAACGGGCATAATCGAGAAAACACCATAATCGTTCATCCAGGGTGAAGGCTGATGCGTTTGTTTAAGACCGCGGATCTTATCGGCAGTATACTGATACTGCCAGCCATCCCCATTTTTGCCGGTTTGCGGTGTCCACATATTCATCCCCCACGGTCTCGCAATAGCGGGATAAGTATTACCGTTGGAGAGCTCAAATTTGGACTCCGTACCCATCAACGGATTTACCAGATCGACAGCCTCAATTTGCTGTCCTCGAAATTTCTGAGCCAAAACCGGTTTTGCGCAAAACAAACCCAAAGACAACAATGAGCCCAGAAAAACACTAAATGATTTCTTCATTATTTAGGAGTATATAAAAATTTTTGTACTAAAACGTATTAGTAAAGATATAAAAAAGAATATGAATTCAAAAAAACGGAAGTTTTTCCCAGCCTTCCGTCTTATGATTTTTACAAAAACTGAATACCATACTCGTCCTTATAAAGTAAATGGTATCCCACGCTACCTATTGATAGACAAAGCCGGCAACCTGATTTCAGCGGATAGCCCACGCCCGAGCGATCCCAAGCTAAAAGTGCTGCTCGAAGAATGGATAAAAAAATAACTGTCTGCCAATCATACCAAAATCCCCCAGCATTCAACAACTGGGGGATTTCTAACAAACACAGATCTGTATTCTGCTTGCATTCTATGGCCTTGGTTAACCCAACTGCGGATCAGTTTTGGAATGTTTGCCTGTCTCTACACGCCCGGCAAATTGACGCACATATTGGCTTCCCGAGATCTGTACCGAAACGTCATACCATCCCTCAACCTGATGGGACTCCACAATCCATCTTACCGATCGGCCGGCGCCGACTACGGCATTCTTTTTCCAGCTGCTGTATGCATTATCTTTGATTTGCACAGGCAGGGGTTTTTCGCCTTGATTGCTCACCTCTACAATGACATTTCCTGTCGGGACGCCTTTCTTCCCGATCTCATAGGTAGCCACAACCGAAAGGGGCTCATCCTTACCTTTAAATCCACGCATAAAGCCATTCGGACCATAGACCGTTAGATCATAATAGCCCTCTTTAAAGTCAGCTAGATCCCATTCAAAGTTTAATGATTCTCCCGCAACCACGGCAAAAGGCCAAAAACTCACGCCATCTTTATAACCTGAACCGCTATAAACGTTAAAAGGGCTGTTTAGTGATTGACTTCCGAACACCTTGTTTCCCGCCCTCATCGTAATCGCTATCTTGCCGCCAGTGGCATCGACAGTGGCATCGCTATAAAGCTCGTAAGCTAGCGCGCTAGAATTTTTCTGTCCTTTCTCCTGCCTTGCCAATAGCTCAGAGTGTCCCAGAGACCGCAACTTTTCCATATCCTCGGCGGTCCACACATGAAAGTTATTCGGCAGCGGCTTGGCCTTCGCACGGTCAATATCATAAATTTGCTGATTACGGTCCAAAAATGGCAAATCCACAGGATCTACAGCATCCGCCTTCCGGAATACCGAAGTCAGATTACCCGTAATAGCACGACGCCATGAGCTAATATTGTTTTCCTCCACCTGCTTACCCAGTTTATGCGCAAAAAAATACTCCATAAATTGGATAGTAGAGGTGATATCACACACTTCGGAATTTACCCAGCCGCCCCGGGACCAAGGTGATGCAACAATCAACGGAACCCGATACCCCAGTCCGACAGGCCCTTCGGTAGCATTCTCCTTTTTCTCGCCATCCGCCAGTTCCTGTGCCAAACTCACATATTCACCGCTGTAATCCAATCCGGCCGAGGTTTTACCTGATCGAGGATCGGCTGGATCAGGAGCAACGAACGGTGGCACATGGTCAAAATAACCGTCATTCTCATCATAGTTGAGGATAAAAATTGTTTTCTTCCAGACTTCCGGATTTTCAGTCAGAATATTCAAAATCTCCGATACGTACCAAGCGCCATACATCGGTGCACTGGGGTGATCCGAGAAACATTGCGGAGCCACGAGCCACGATACGGTTGGCAAGTGACCTGACACTACATCTTTTCTAAACTGATACAATACATCTCCCTTCGGCACCTTGATCTGCTCTCCTTCGTGAGTCACTGTAGTGGTTTCGCGGTAATAAGGATCCGCCTCATTGGTCTGAAAGGCTTTCTCATGTAGTGCTCTTTGTGACCTGGGCAGCTGCTGGTACGCATCCTCCGTGAATCTATTTAGCTTCGCGCTGTAACTCTTCAGCTGCTCCTGCTTTTGTTTAAGCTTATTCTTACTTTTCTGAACGCTCTCGGCCGTACCGGCAGATAGAGACCGCTCGATCTCCTGAATCTCAGCGGGCAATTCGGCCACTCGTTTACGCATAAATTCCAGATGACTCTTTTTGAATCCGATATGATATTGGGCAAACCATTCAAGATTATTGTCGGTAAAGTTACCGAGCAATTCCTCGCCATCGAGACCACTTTCCATACTGACTTCATTCTGATATACCTTCCAGGTGATTCCCGCTTCCTCCAACCGTTCAGGATATGTTTTCCAATGCGCCCACCGGTTGAAATAGATATCGGAGTTGCGAACCAAAGGCTTGGCACCCGGCTCTGGCACGCAGGTGCCGGTCCAAAAAAAGTGACGGTTTGTCGTTGTCCCCGTGATAGAGGAACAAAAATGTTGGTCGCATATAGTGAAGGCGTCCGCCAACGCATAGTAAAAGGGAATGTCTTCGCGGGTATAATAGCCCATGGTCAGCGGTATTTCACTTAAGACTTTCCCTCCCGGACGTTTTGCCTCGATCCAGTTATCATGTTTACCTTTATTTCTGGCCGCCATCTGATTTTCCCAGGAGTGAGGCAGATTGCCTGTCCAGGCGGCATTCGAATTCTTGATATCTAAGCGAAAGGGAGAGTAGGTGGTGCCAGAATCGCTGGATTGCAACCATACGGGGTTGCCGGAAGGCAGTCTGATCGCCCTGGGATCATTAAATCCGCGGACTCCCCGCAAGGTTCCGAAGCTGTGATCAAAGGAACGGTTTTCCTGCATCAAAAGAACGATATGTTCGGCATCTAAAAAGCTGCTTCCAGCAACAGGTTCAATAGCTAATGCACGCTGTATCGCCTCTGGGACTGCGTTCTGAAAACCAAAAACGCCGGCCAATAAAGATGCCTTCTTGATAAAATCTCTTCTACTATCCATAACTGCAAATTCTTGTTTTCTCCTATAAATACATTGGTTTCATAGCGAATATATCTATTAACAGTCGCTTTTTTGTGTAACGATTTTAACAAACAGCAACGCAATCGATTGAGGCAGATCCCTTATGCATAAAAAAGGACCAGTACCTCATGGATCTGGTCCTTTTCTTTGATCATCATCCCACCGCAATGTAGCGCTCATTAAGCGCTGGATGCTGACTAAAAGATTCTTTATTTCAGCAGTGGAAACGGCCCAAGGAAATAGCTGCCGCGTTTATAAAACCGTAGGAAGAAATCCAGTACATTTTCTTCTAGCGGAAAGAAAAATTGCTTGTCAACTTCCGCTTTAAATAGAGCCGCATAATACTTAGGTAGCTCACTCGGGAAAAAGTCCTCGACCAAAAGATTCAGAAAATAACGAGCGAAAGGCAAGGTAGTTTCCTTATCATCACCTTCCTTTTCAATAAAGGGGTTATGCGGCAGCGGGAAAAACTCCTCTATTCCCCCGAATACTTCAAGTCCTGTTTTGGGATTAAAGAAAAGCGTAACTTTTGCCTCATCCGCGATATCTAAATTAGATTCCGGTAAAGGAGAATCTTCTTTATCCGGGTATTTTTGCTGATAGGTTTTAAAGAATTCTTCTGCAAATGCTTTTACGTCCTTACCCTCCATAAACGCTACTGCTGCCCCTTGTTTGGACTGGAACAGCTTGCCCATATCCCGAAGTTGTTTCTCGTTTTTTTTCAGGCTCTTGTCCTTGCCTTGCATGGCTTCAATCCGATACGTCATCTCATATTGCTCCGGCAGATCAAAATTGATTTCCTCAGGCCCGACAACCGTCATAATTCCAGAAAGGTTCCAGGCATCTTTCCAGGGTACAATTTCCATATAAAAAGATATAGGCTCTGTGGGCTCCACAAACTCCTGGATAGAATCCCTATAAATCTTGAAAGGCACTTTCGTCCCCATATGCTTAACATGCACAAACTGCTCGTCTGCTTTGATATACGAGAAAAAGCTATGGATACGGTCGCCTAATGTTTTGACTGTCTGATAGAGTCCGTGCTGCGGTCCGACTACCGCCGCCGCAAACTCTGACGACTTCAGCGCAAATAGATGAAGCCTGTAATTATTGAAATGATTGTCCCGCACGCGGTAGACCATCTGCTGCAGTTGCGCTTGATCATGCTGGTAACGGCCTACCTCAGCAACATGCATCAGCTGGTTCAGGTTCGTATTATATTCACCCGCAGTCAGGTAATTGGTCGCAACAAGCTTCTCGATAAAGTTGCGTACCTCAAAATAGCTGGCTTCTTCACCTAGTGTATATTCCAATCTTAACTTTGCATTTTCCGGAGCAACTTCGTAATGTGTCTCCAAAACCGCATAGGCCAGATCTGTTACCAATTGTATCAAACGGCCATGGGGGTCGATAAAAAGATGCGGATTACGTTCACTAAAAAATAGCCAGGTCAGCACCGCCACATCTTCACTATTGATATCTTCCGGATAGTAGTCGGCAAGGTTATCATCCTGGTAGAAAGGTAAGAATTGATTGTACAATTCTTTATGGATGCTTCTGAAGGCTGCAAATATCCCCGCGTTCGCAATGACATCTTCTAAATAGCAGGTAAGGTAAATACTCAATGTTCTTAACGCGTCTGTGTGGATCAAATCATTGGTTTCCGAATCTTCAAACCACAAAGTGGACAGATTATCATTGATCTCATTTGCAACTTTCAAATAATAACTATCTATTTCATTTGTCTTCTGGTAAGTATGGTGTGCAATCCAATCCTGAATAAAAATTCTGTTTCCTCTCATATGAAAAATGCTAAATCCAAAAGTAGCCAAATTTTCGAAATATCCATGATGACGGCGCACAAACAGCTGCGAAAAATAATGCAATTTTATGCAATCAGAGAGATCCGCATACTACTTCATAGCGAAATCACCATCAACAAAAAAAGATGCCTGAATGGGCATCTTTTTTGTTTATTCAATATTTGCGATCTTTAACCCGCCGCTATTACGTTGTTGGTATTACCTAGATGATCCTGGAGCGTAGGGTTGAGAATGGTACAGGTCTTGAGCAGATCTCGCACGGGATATTTAGCCACTACATCTTCCAGTGCGGCCAAGTGCCGGCTGTGATGAGCATCTGTACCGACAAAATCATACATACCCGACTTGATCATCGTCAGCGCAGCAGATTTCACTTCAACACCATAATACCTACTGATAGAAAGCAGATTCAGCTGCAGCATACAGCCAGCATCTTTTATCTGCTTATACATATTAAAATTATAATGGTAATAATTGTAGCGTTCGGGGTGGGCCAATATGGGCTGATAGCCCAGGTTCTGAATGTCCAGAATGGTCTTGAACAAGGCCTTTGACTCCTGTAGATAAGACATCTCGATCAGCACGTAACCACCCGGTATAACACACAATTCATTCGCATCAATCAACCTCGCAATCCCATCATCGATCATGTGCTCAGCAGCATGAAAAATTTCAGGTGGATGGGGGATCCCTTTGATCGCCTTGACCAGCTGGTCTTTAGCGCCTTCAATGGTAACAGCTGAATTGGGGTGAACACCTTCCATAATATGTGGTGTACAAATAAATTTCTCAAAGCCCATCCTTCCCAAGCCCTTCAACAGGTCGATGGACTGCTCGACAGATTGACATCCATCATCTATGCCCGGAAGAATATGGTTATGCATATCAACTTCCAAAAAAGCTAGCTTGCCAATAACCTTTATTTTAGAATCTTGAGTTTTGTTTCCAAACAGTTTTGAAAATATCCCCATAATGAAAAGCGTAATATTGTTTAGTTGTTTATTATTATTTATCAATAATAAACAACAAAAGTAGCATTAATCGGCGTATTTCATAACAATGTTGTATCAACATTATAAAAATATAACCATAATATTACAAAAATTGCATCAAACTCATCAAGGTTAATTTTGTTTGATGCAATCTACAATGCTAATTACGGCCAATCTCCAAGAGAATTTGGTCAATCAAATAGCTGATGGCCCCATCCTTCGTCTGTGGCAATTTCGTTGACATTTCTGCCTCCATGCGGTTGGCCACAATACCTTTTGACGTAATTGCCGTGCTGCCATACTGATTTAGCTGCTCCATGGTCTGTTGCAGCTGTCGTCCCGGGTTCACGCCCATTTCCTGCAACATCGCCGGCAGCTTCTGCAGATCAAACGCTGCTGCCATTTTATTTTGTTTCATCAGTTTGATAAACTCTTTATTCGGGACCGCAGCCATCTTGTTGTGATGGATATCATGTAGGGATAAGGAGTCATTACTCACCATCACCAAATCATCTTTTAAAAGCACATACATCGGAAAATCTACGGCTTTTTTGGCTGCAAAAGCATAGATGCCATCTTCTATCCGCCCAATGGATTTGGCAACGGCCATATCCAGCCCTCTTTTAAACAACCGTTGATCTTTGGAGGTAAACATCCAGATAAAGACCGGAAGCGTTTCCTCTTTTGTCTTTTTTACTTCCGTTGCATTGTAATCCTCATCATAGCTATAGTCGATATATTCTCTTCTAAATTTACGCAGCCCGTTGACCACAACAAGATGATCGCCGGGCATCACCTGTGCAATTGCTTTTTCATCCAGTGCAATCTGCAGCGCCAGCATTCCCCACTCCACGATGTCTTTTTTCGCACCGAGCAGCCCACCATAGTATTTGGCTGCATAGGCCGGCATTTCACGCAGATAGGCTTCTGAATTCATATTGAAATTGAAGAAGCCAAGGGTTTTATCGGTCAGATACTTGCTGAACCTGCGATTTGGCTTCTGAGCATATAGGCGTTTGCACATCTCCGCGAGTTCACGGTCCAAACCAATGGAGCCCCGTAATTTCAGGACATTTCCGTCCTGTAGCAAATCCAGCACCCCATCCTGATATCCAGTCCTGAATTTTTCCATATCAACACCCATATATAGATAAGGAATGGTTTTATACGACAGAAGCCCACGATAAAGCTCTTCCACACGCGGCACATATAAGCGGATCAATCCCAGATCTTTCGCCACCTTGTGCTGATCAGCCATGGACAATGGTGTGAGGGTCCCAGATAGCAGCCGCGTTGCCTCGGCCTCCAGCCATTGATCACGCAACGCATTCCGGATGGAGTCATTTTTTCGGTTTTGATCTTCGTAATCGGTGTAAAGCGAGTCATAATAGGCCGGATCATGCATTTCCACCGCTTCAGCGGCAGCATCAGCTGCCATCTCTTCCATATCGGTCACGATCGTATCAGGCTCCGCGCCTTCCAGTACTGGCGGCATAGGCACCTCCAGCATCTTTTCACCTTCCTCTATAATCGCCGCCGTGGAATCTACCGGGACTGCCGCTGAGTCTACTTCCCCATAATCCCCAGCTGGAGGCATATAAGTAACTTTCTTTATGCCATAACGGCTTGCAACAGAATCATCCTCAAAAAATGAGCTTTCTATGGAAGCCGAAATAAAACGGGCGATCCGGTCATTATAGATCAGCATACTGCCCGGCTTCATGCCTACGCGGGTGTATCCGTTGGCAAACGGACGAGGTTCCCCGGCATCAAGCAGCAACTTTTCGAACTGTGTTTTATCGGCCAGAGGGAATATGAATTCGTAAAAATCCACACTGTCTGTGTTTCGCGTATAGAAATACGCATTTTGCGATAAGTCGATGCCTAAATTCTTGATATCCTGCCCTACTGTCGCACCGGATTTTTCAATTTGTTTGAAAAGACCCGCTTTCTGAAGCAGTTGATTCAACTTATCCGCGTTGGCCTTCTGGACAATCTCCTTTATGTTGAATGCAGCCATAAGGCCAGCATCTGCGGGTATCTGCTTGATCAATTCCTGCGATTTCAGCCCGCCCATGAACGATAAGCACGCCAATCCCGTTAATAAAAATTTCAATTTCATCTGTTCGTTGTTTTTTATCACTAATGAATCCATGTAAATCAAGACCGCCGAGGTCGCTATGACTTACCTATAGGTTTCACATCCGCTATTTTGTTAAGGTAATTTTATTTGCTAAAGTAGATTTGCCATATACCAGGTCCGTGAACGGCAATTTCACAAGCACGCCCTTCTTATTGCCTGCAACTTTTGCTTTGGCATTGGCCTGTGTCATGATCCCCCTGTCGAAACGGACAATCTGTGTGTAAAACGCGTCGGCAAACTGTGCGGTATTATCGCTGCCCAACTGGCTGAATTTCGTTTTCCATTGCCCAGATGTCACAAACTTGCGTTCAAAAACACGGTTCTGCGCATCATAATAATATCTGTTGACGTTTGAGATCTTCGTCTTAAACCGGTTGGCCAAAATATCCGAAAAGGCGTTGAGTGATTCTATCTGACTAAAATCGCAGGAGATATTAACGATATAATTGGAAAAATCAGTCTGATATTTCACGTTGGTAATTCCTTTGGTCTGTTTCAGAAGATCGACGGCTGCTTTGATCTCCTTTTCTATTTCAGTCTGTGAAGGTATCCTTATCCCCTTTATACTCTTCATCTTCATCAGGGAGGCTACTTTTGTTTTGCTTTTACTTAAATTCAATGTAGCCGCAATATGTCCTGAGCCATTGGATTTTAAATCGATCTGTTCGACAAAGTCAAAACAGCTGGATAAAGACACCGTCAGGAGCAGCGCACAGGTAATCACATAACATCTGCCCCATATACTTTTCGCTTTAAATATTTTTGCCATTATAATGTGGTAACGATCAATAATCTGTCAAATCAATATATGCCCCGCAAGACAAGCAAAGATTGTGCTATTTTTTATTCAACAAATTTATGAAAAGCGAAAATGTTTTTTTCTAGCTGATTTCAGGGAAAATTTAGGAGCTAGGGGCTGCCAGTTGCAATGGAGTCACAGTTCATCTCCTGATGATCGCTTCCTCCGGCGCGTAACAAACATAGACAAACGACATACTAGATCCTTAACAATCATCGTTTTTTACTAGATTAGCCTCATGAAGCTTATTATATTTGATCTCGACGGCACGTTGCTTGACACTTTACAAGACCTGGGAGATAGTTGCAATACAATACTGCAACAGTACGGATATCCTGTTCACGAACTATCGGCTTATAAGAAATTTGTAGGCAATGGTGTACAGAAACTCATCGAACGCGCGCTTCCCGAACAAGCACGCATAGAAAGCACAATCACAACTTTATTAAGCGCCTTTAAAAGGTATTATGAAAATAAGCCTGTATCGCATACACAGCCTTACACAGGTATTGTGCCTTTACTGGAAAGGTTAAGATCCTTAGGCTACCTCATTTCGGTTGCATCCAATAAATATCACGAGGCTGTTATACCCTTGATGGCGCAGTATTTTCCGAATATTTCATTTGATCTTATCTTAGGCCATCGCACCGGACGGCCGGCCAAGCCGGACCCCGATATCGTGCTAGATACACTCCATACATTGAATATAGCAAAAAAAGACTGTTATTATGTAGGAGACTCTTCGGTAGATATGGACACCGCGGCCAATGCAGGGGTAACTGCCATTGGTGTAACCTGGGGCTTTCGTGAAGAGGACGAGCTAAGGCAACATGGCGCAGATTATATTATACATCAGCCCCAACAACTGTTGGATATCCTATAAAAGAAAGGAACTTCGACGAAGTTCCTTTCTCTCACATTTCAAAATCACTACATTTTGGCATCCATCAACTTCTCACTTTGTGTTTTTGGACTGCCTAATGTCATTTTCAGGACAAAAGCCTTTTTTGAAACAAATGTTTCGGGAAGAGCAACATCATAATACGTATTTTTGTCAAGGTCCAAACCAATGTCAGCATGCTTCAATTCCAGTGCTTGTCCATTTTGCAGCAATATAGCTGTGGTTGGCACCTCGGTAGAATTCTTTGGCACAGCAATACGCACGATATTATTGACAGGCCGGTTAAACACAGTCAGATATAAGTTATCCTCCTTTCTGGTAAAGTATCCTAATTTGGACGGTGCAAGGCCGGCATGCCGTACACCATAGACAGCTTCTCCATTAATTTTAATCCAGTCGCCAATTTCCTTCGCCAACTTATCTTCTTCAGGGTGCATTTGACCATTTCCATCTGGGCCAAAGTTCAACACGAAATTCCCATTCATTGAGACACAGTTCATTAGCATATCGATCAAGTCATCCGAAGTTTTAGTATAAATTCCCGACCAATCCTTCATATAACCCCAACCGTTGGGCGGTATAGTCATCACACAGTCCCAATCACGTCCTTCAAGCCATTCAAATTCCTTCGGCATTTTCCTTTCCCAGCCCTGCTCATAATCGCCCAACATATCACCATTGGAGTCGAAATGCCGTTTGCCATATTCATCATTCCTGAATCGACTGCCAATAATTAATTTGGGATGTTTTTCACGAAGCTCTTTTTCCAGCTTATATGTAAAATCGTAGGCTTGAATCCAGGATTGATCCCAAGTGCCGTCAAACCAAAAGCCTTTAATCTCGGGGTAGTTGTCGAGAAGCTCCAACAATTGGTTGCGGGTATAGGCCAAAAATTTATCAAACTTAACTTTTTCCTCAGGTGTTGACGGGGCTTTTGAGAAGTAATTGGGATTATTCCATTCCATAATGGAAAAATACAAAAATACATCAATACCTTCTGCCGTATAAGCATCTACAACTTGCTTCACGATATCCTTCTTATATGGGCTCTTCTTAATTGTATAGTCCGTATACTTTGAAGGCCAAAGCGCAAAACCATCATGATGCTTCGTGGTGAAAATTAGGTATCTTGCTCCCATCTCCTTAGCTTGTTTGGCCCAGACCTTGGCATCGAATCCGCGAGGATTAAATTGCTTGTATAAATGATCATAGATATTCTTCCAATCTTTTGGAGCCGTAGGTCCACTCCAGGTGCGTATCCACTCTGAAGCTGCTGCTCCCTTTCTTGCGCTCACCCCTTCCCATTCATTACCGGGGATAGCGTACAGACCCCAATGGATAAATTGTCCTAGTCCATAGTTTCGGAACCGCTCCATCGCTGCATCTGTGCGATGGGCCGGAGTCAAGGGACCATACTTAACGTCTATTCTTTTCTCAACTTTCTTACGGGGACCAGTCCATTGTGAAAAAACTGCCGGCATATTAATGAATGCCGCACCAAGAAGCAGTGCTTTAATCAATTTATTGTATTTCATGTACGTCTTTTTATGGCCGAAAAACAGGTAAGATACTTACCACAACAGCCAGATTTTTAGAAATTTTCGTTAGTTCGGATTATCAATATATTGTTTCTGCGATGTTTTGATCACAGCAGGCTCGGGATTGCTTCCCTTAAAGGGATCAAAGTAATAAAGACCCTGGTCCCGGTAGAGCAGTAGATGCTTTTTCAGCGTAGTTGAAAATTGTTCAAAATTACGCATCGGTCCCGGCGTCCAAGCCGCCTCGGCCAATGCAGCGATTCGTGGAAATACCAGATAATCCAGCCGGCTGATATTGGTTACGGTCTCCGTCCAAAGATTGGCCTGAATACCCAGAACCTGTTTTTTCTTCACTCCCAAACTATCCAATTCGCTTCCGGCAAAATTGTATACCTTGATCAAAGGATTAAAGTCTTTTCCCCACCTACGACCATACTGGTGATCTTCTTGTTGTACAAAATCGAAATACATGGGCAGTCTGGGAGTCAATATGACCCCATACCCCTTGTTCAATATCTTGTTCAGCTGTTCGGGCTTATCATGGCGCCACCACATCATGACAGTACGATCCACAGAAAGGCCAGCATCTGCCATCTCATCCCAGACAATGATTTTTCCGCTCATGCCAGCTACAGAATCTGCCATGCGACGAATAAAATAGTCTTCTACCTCCTTGTTATTCTTTAATCCCACTGCTCTTTTAAGTTCTTGAACTTTGCTATCGTTATTCCAGGCATCACTGCCAAAAGCAACCTCATCACCGCCTAAATGTATGTAATCGCTAGGAAACAGGGATTTCACCTCCCTTAAAACGTTTGTTAAGAACGTGTATGTCGAATTTTTAGCCGGATGGAAGGTAAAGTCAGGGTGTCTATCGTTTCCACCGCCGGACAAAAATGGATAAGCCCGGTTGGCAGCAGTAGCATGCCCCGGCATATCCACTTCAGGAATCACCTCAATGTTTCGTTCAGCTGCATAGCATATGATCTCGCTGATATCAGCTTGACTATAATATTGTGATGGAGCATACGGGTTCAGATAATTACCAATCCCCCCTATTTGTGTTAGCCAGGGATACCGCTGAATACTCAAACGCCAGGCCGGTTCGTCCGTCAGATGCCAGTGAAATTTGTTTAGCTTGTAGAAGGCCATCCAATCCAATAATGATTTTACTTTTTCCTTACCAAAAAAATGCCTGGATTCGTCAAGCATAAAGCCACGCCAGGCGAACTGTGGTTTGTCTTCAATCTCTAAAGCTGGTAATTCAAAACCCTCGGTTTTCCTTTTGGCAGCGGCGATCAACTGATCCAAGCTGGACAAAGCATTGATCATACCAGCTCGGTTGGAAGCAAATACGGTTATCTGCTTTTGACCGACTTGGAGACGGTAGGCTTCGCTTTCCAGCTCACTGACATACTTTAGGACAACTGTAGCCTGCTTTTCATCTGCCATATATGTTGAGATGCCATATCGATTTAACAGCAATCTTCTTAAATACCACAACGACGATTCGAAATTAACATCCCCAGCGATCCCCACATGCTCCGATAAGATCATTTCGCTTTTCCTAATTTCATATTTCAAAGGTCTAGGGATAATCGCTATTTGAGAAATCGCTTGCTGGAATAACAGCGGTATGAGCATAAATGCAATCAATAATTTACTTTTCATGTGATAATTAGTCTTTTAACTTACAATAATACATCAAAATTAGTAGGAATCCGACTCGCGTCATCCAATGTAACTGAAAGCGCCACAAGTGTGCCTATATGTTTGAACATTAAGCTTCCCCATGTTGAGGGCGGCATGTATCTGCTACCACAATGGTAAAGAAATTATTAAGTTATCGCTGCAGTCCGCTACCAATCAATCGTTTGCGCAACTCTCGAAAACGTTGTAGTGTACCGGGTACAATTACATATATAAAGAAATAAACATAACCAGTAAAACAATTTATGCTCGAAATTATCAATTTATTTTCAAATAAAAATACACCTAAGAAGTGCCAAATTAGCGATTGTGTTTTTCTTGGCTATATTTGAAAATGAAACAATTACCCTAATTTAAAAACCATATGATCATAAGGATTTTTTATATGCTATTCTTTATTGGAATGACTTTGGCGAACTTACAGGCCAGGACCGTTATTCCATTCAATTCAAACTGGTCTTTCAAAAAAGGCCCTTTCTCCGCATCTCCTCTGGATTATCACCTCACATTTGAGGGAAAGTGGCAGCTGGTTAATCTGCCTCATACCTGGAACGCTGTGGATATGCAGCAGAAGGACATCAAGCCTGGAAGTCTGGGAAAAAATGAACGTTTTTATACTGGCGATGCATTCTATCGCAAAACTTTCGTACCTCAAACGGAATGGAAGGGAAAACGTATCTTTGTTCGATTTGAGGGTGTCAATACTCAAACGGAGGTGTACCTGAACAATAGTCCTCTTGCCGCCAAAAAGGGTAAAAACGATATCGTTTATGATAACAGTCAGCGTAATGGCAATTATAGCTTTGTGGGAAGGCACCAAGGAGGCTACTCCGCATTTGTATTCGAATTGACCGGCATGCTCCAACTGGGCCAAGAAAACGAGCTATTGGTCAAAGTGAACAACGAGGCCACCCCGCAGGTTATTCCGGTCAATCACACCTTATTCCCGATGTATGGCGGCATTTACCGGCCCGTTGAACTTATCGTGACGGATGATATCCATATTGCTGTCAATGACTTCGCTTCTGACGGCGTCTATATCACACAAAAAAATGTATCGAAAAAAGCTGCAGATATCGCTGTTAAAGTGAAAATCGACAACAAATCTGGCCGCACCCAGCCAATTGAACTGCTCACTACGATCTTTGAGAAAGACGGCACGATAAAAGCAAAGCAGACAACTGCTTACACAGTGCCGCCACAAGGCCGACAGATTATCACGCAACAGCTAGCCATCAAAGCTCCACACCTATGGCAGGGATTAGACGATCCATACCTCTATCGTGCGGTAACCCAGCTAAAGAAAGGTGGGGAGATCATCGATGAAGTGATCACCCCGTTGGGCATTCGCAAATTTGAATTGCGCACTGGGCAGGGCTTCTTTTTAAATGACATAAAATACCCCCTTTATGGTGTATGCCGCCACCAGGACCGCTGGGGCAAGGGCTCTGCACTAAGCAACGCCGATCACGACGAGGATCTGGCTATCATCAAAGAAATGGGAGCGACCTCAATTCGCTTAGCTCATTATCAGCAATCGGAATACTTCTATTCAAAATGTGACAGTATAGGCCTGGTCGTCTGGGCAGAGATTCCTTTTGTCAACCGCGTGACAACCCTGGAAGACAACAATGCCCAACAACAGCTAAAAGAACTGATCCGGCAGAATTTCAATCATCCGTCGATTTATATCTGGGGGATGCATAATGAAGTTTATAGCCCCACGGCTTACACGGTCGAGCTGACCAGTAAATTAAATGATCTAGCCAAATCCGAGGATCCAGACCGCTATACGGTCTCTGTCAGTGGATACAACCTGATCAACCATCCTGTCAACAACAATGCTGATGTACAGGGGATCAATCATTATTTTGGATGGTACAACGGTGAGCTTGAAGACAAATCCGAAAAGGATGACGATGTAGCTTCCTGGGCCCAACGAATCAGCCGTGAGTTTAAAGACTACAAAATCATCTTTTCCGAATACGGTGCAGAAGCAATACCCGAAGATCAGGCCGAGGTGGTGGGCAATTTTGGCAATCAATGGAGCAATCCATACTTTTTTCCAGAAGAATATGCGACCAAATTTCATGAAATTCATTGGGGCGTCATCGCCAAAAATCCAATTTTCCTTGGCTCTTATGTTTGGAATACCTTTGATTTTGCCACGCCGATCACAGCCCTGAATGTTAATCCAAGGAATTATAAGGGATTGGTTTCCTTTGACAGAAAGTTAAAAAAAGACGGATTTTACTGGTACAAGGCTAATTGGAGCAAGGAGCCGGTCCTGTATATTACCCAACGCCGTATGATCAATCGCGGCAACCAAATGACTCCTGTCACCGTTTATTCGAATAAAGGAGAACCAACATTGTTTGTTAATGGGACTGCTATTACAGGCGCAAAAAAAGGACAAACAGCCGTACACTATATCTTTGAAAATGTCAGACTCAAGCAAGGGTCAAATACCCTGGAAGCAAAAGTAATTCAAAAGGATGGTAAAGTGTTGACAGATCGTATCAACTGGAACTACGACCCTGCGTATAAACAAGATGCCGGGGGGCCAACCCAATCAAAAACAGAACATGTAGGCCTTTAATCCGGGACCCTTTGACATTTACCGATAAATGTAAGTCACTTACCGAGATTCCCTGCCGATTGACCTAATGCGGCTACGTCATCCAGCAGATCTGCCCTACCTTTGAAATATCAAATAAGGATTAAAACATAAAAATAATAAAGATCATGACAACTAAAACGACATTCAGCATCAACGGCAAAACGATCACAAAGGCTCTTCAGGATCTTTCTGACTCATTTAAAAATTCACGACTAAAAGTTTCATCCAAAAGGGATCAGGAATATTTAAACATTTCTCTGCTTTTGGCCGTGATCATCGGCCTGATCATTCCTGTAGCTTTTGTTGTGCTTATTATTCTAACACTGGTATGCAATCTTCAGGTAGCTATCCTACAGGAAGAGAAGCAGGGTATTGCAAAACAAAAATTAATTGAATTGAAGTAACTAGGCAAAAAATATCTCTCCCTCAATAAGAACGGGGGCTCCACAAGGCGCCCCCGTTTCTTTAGTCCACCAGATGGCGGACTAAGGGACGAGGTCATAATTTAAATCAACTTATTCTAGTGTAGGATTAAACTCTCCGCCCCAATCTTTATTCTGTTTGATATTTGGATTCTTATCGATTACCGATTGCGCGATCGGGAAAAAATAATAAGTATCAGGAACTAAGTTAACCTTATTTCCCGTACTGGGCACCTGCAGCACACTGTATTTAAACTGGTTTTCCTTCAACTGATAAGTTTTCGCTAGATTTGCTGCAGCTTTCAGATCCATCTCAGAGCCATTGGCGTTGATGGCGATAGCCTCCACTCCATGCTTCGTTGCATTGTTCAATACAGATAGTCTACGCAATCTCCGAAGATCCCAAAAACGGTGTCCTTCGAAACAGAATTCAATATTCCGCTCAGCCAATAAGGCTTCGCGCATTTCGGTCCTGTTACTCGCGACAATGCCATAGTTATTGTCCGCACCCGGCTCAATTCCTGCCCGCATGCGGATCTGCTTCAAGATGGACATAGCTGTAGCCAGATCTCCTGTTTCATTAGCCGTTTCGGCATAATTCAACATCACTTCCGCATAACGCATCAATACAAAGTCGACGTCATACTGTGTCTCCACCTGAGTCTGACGTAACGAGAGCTTGGAGTTCTTCAAAATAAAAAATCCCGTATACCGATCTCTGTTGGACGAGGTAGTTCCGGCGTTAGGATTCTCCCCAAAATTGTCCAATGCGTCTGCTATCCCCAATGATGTATATTGCCGTTTACCCGTTTTGCCCGACACTTCGTAGATTTTTCCATTCCAAACGATTGACTTATCGAAGCGAGGATCGCGGTTTTCCCAGTAAGACTGCAAAAATTGTGCATCAGTTTTATGGTATTTGCTGGTCGGATCCGAATAAAGTTTGCCATCCTTCATCGGAAACTCTTTGACAAAGTCCCAGGTAGGTACAGCGCTCGCCGTCCCCCGGCTCTCCGACCCCGGACGTACCCCGTTATCCCAGTTGGCTACTTTATTGGGATAAGAGTTGATCACCGCAAAAACTACCTCAGGCCCCTTTTCAACAAGCGCAATATTCGCGTAATCCGCCGTGAGGCTATATCCCTGTGCTTTGAGCTGTTGGTAAGCCAGCTTGTTGACAGCATGCGCTTCAGCCCAATACGCGTTTCCGTACGGGTTTGCAGGATTGAATTGCGGCGAGGCCTTATACAGCAACACCTTGGCTTTGAAAGCGAGAGCGAAGTTACCATCTATGCGACCGTAATCCGCCGCCCCCTTCGCGATCGTCATCGGCAAATAACCCATGGCGTCATCCAGATCTTTGACGATCAGATCAAAGCACTCTTTGGTTGAGTTGCGAGGAACTTTCAGGTCATCCTCTTCTAGGCCTTGCGGCTTGGTGATATAAGGTACTCCACCATGATATTTTACCATGTTAAAGTACATATATGCCCGCATGAACAGCGCCTGTCCCAATATATTTTTTTTGGTGGCATCATTCAGCCCAGTACTTCCGCTAACGTGTTGGATAGCGGTATTGATCTTACGGATCGTCGTATAGTCCCAAGCTTTATAGGCCGAATTGTTAACAGTAACTGCATTCAAAGGAAAATTGATCCCAGCAAGCTGCTGCGAATTATTGTCGGCGCCGCTACTCCAGTTTCCGAACAGGGTATATAGATTGGCCAAGTAAGCATTCACTAGATTTGGATCGTTCCAGACACGATCTTCATTGACCGAATTCAGATCCTCGATATCCAGTACATTTTTACAAGACGCCGTCGCCAACGCGAAGGCAATCAAAGGATAAAATATTTTTTTCATCTTAAAAAGCAATTAAAATTTAACATCAAGCCCGAGTGTAAAAGTCTTCATTACCGGGTAAGAATCGTACATCTTTTGCTCAGGATCGTGAAACTCTTTCATCGGTGAAAAAACGAACAAATTAGTTCCATTTAAGAACACATTGACGCTTTTCATTTTGATTTTTTCCGTGATGGACTGCGGTAACGTATATGACACATTTAGATCTCTTAACCGCATATAGGCACCGTTTCGGATCCAGAAGGTAGAGGATGCCGCACCAGATTCCTGCCAGTTGTATCCTACGGGACGCGGATATTTTGCATCCGGGTTCTCCGGTGTCCAGACATCCGAAGTCCAGATCGGATAGTAAGGCCTAAAGGTATCCCCATGCTGACGCATACCCGCACCTTCCTGATTGCTGATGACACGGTCATAGGCTAATACACCTTGGAACAGCGCTGATAGATAGATACCTTTCCAGCTTGCATTAAACCCAAATCCATAGTTGATGCGGGGTGTATTATTTTCCGACAGCAGCTCCATATCATTATCATCAATAATACCGTCGGGCTGATCGGAATAATTCTGTCCACGGATATCCTTATAAAGGATCATTCCCGGATAAGGATCACGCCCGTAGGTCTTAAAGCCTTTTTCTTTTAGTGCATCTGCTTCCGCCTGTGAACGCACTAGCCCCGAAGCTTCCAGGCCGATAATCCTGTTTTCGGGGCGTCCCACTTTAGAACGGAAATGTTCTCTCCCTCCGGGACCATAAGATGGCTCTTCATCAAAAATATCCCAACGATCTTTGGCATAGCCCATATTGGCGTTCAGCCCATAAGACAGCTCCCCAACTTTATCATTCCAGTTAAGCGAGAGCTCCCCTCCTCTAAAACTTCGGGCTGCGTAGTTTTCAGGGGCAAGTGCCCGGCCATAGTTGTCCGGCACCTTGATTCCTCTAGTGCCCAAAATATCTGTTTCCTTACGGATAAATCCATCCAGACTTCCGGTCAGTTTATTGTTTGCAAAACCAAAATCCACACCGACATTATAACTTTTCGACTTCGTCCAGGTTAGGTTCATCGTTGGGTTATCCAAGTAGGTCAATCCGGTGTAATAGCTATCTCCGAAAATATATCCCGGCACCGGAGTTCTGCTGCCCGACCGCGAAGTGATGATCGAACTATATTTCTCCATATAGGAATAGGGAAGTATCGAATAGCCTTCCACATCAACAAAGTTGCCCGAGCTTCCGTATGAGGCTCTCAATTTTAGGTCACTAACAGTGTTCTTGAGGGATGAGAAAAAGTTTTCGTCCGACACACGCCAACCTAATGACATGGAGGGGAAGAAACCCCAGCGCTTATCATTAGGAAACAGTGGTGAACCGTCATAGCGGAACGAGAATTCGGCGATATATTTATCCGCATAGTTATAGTTGGCGCGGCCGATAACTCCCCGTCTTGAATCCATCAACTCAAAAGCGTCCGTCGAACGCATGCTCCTATCCGTTGGATAAATATACATCTGATCCAATGGAATAACCGGGTTCTCGGCCCTGGAGGTAATATTGGTTGTTCCCGACTTAAATTGTTCATAGACGACTAGCGCGTCCAGTCCATGTTTGCCAAACTTGCGGTTATAATTCAGAAACCAGTCAACCTGATACTGCCATTTTCGTTGTGGGTTATAGTCCATGAAAGGCTGGGCCTGACTAAAGGTGAAAATATTTATACGGTCTTCCGAGGGCGGGGCTGGTATAAAACGGTTGTCGTCAGGATTGAGAGACGTAAAGGTATAATTCTTCTGAAAGCTCATGTAGCGTTTACGCATGTAATCTTCTGCAACATAACTTCCCATTAATTTCGTGGACAGACCTTCTACCCATTTGTCCAACTTGAGATTGAGCGTCATGATCGGATTGACCTGGCGGACCTTGCGGTCGATATAACGGTCGCCGATAACCTGATCGATGACATTCCAAGCCTGCCAGCTCCCCATGGGTGTCTGTACTGGATAGGCTGTAGGTGTGTTACTCGGCGTACCGTCCGCCGTCAGGTAAAAAGGATACATCTTTGGCCAGTTAAACGTCACACGATAGAAGTCAGACACATCAAAATCATCGTCATTTGCCGAGGTGCTGAATGGCCAGAAGAAACGGTTAGAGTTAGTCTGGTTAGCTGAAATATTAAAATCCATGCTGAAGGCATCACTGATCTTCGCGGAAATATTACTACGCAGATTAAACTTTTCGTGCTCCAGTGATTTGTAAGAGCCATTTTCTTTCCGATAACTGAGCAAGGCGTAGTACGTAATTTTATCGCCTCCGCCATTGACGGCGATAGACTGACGGTGACTGAAGGGATTCCGCCAGATAACATCATTGGCATTGTAATTTTTATCTTTAAAATAATCAAACTCGCGTTGTCCATTCGGTGCCGTCCAAGGCTTACTTCGATTACCTTGCTCCCAACGGAATTGTGAAACCCTATTTTGGTAGATCAGTTCATCTGTTGCCGTGGTTAAATTGGCTAGCAGTGTCTGCGTGGGCGAACTAAACGAATAGTTGCTCTGCACGTTGAATACCGGAGCCTGCGACGTTCCTTTTTTTGTGGTTACCAGTACCACTCCATTCCCTGCACGGGTGCCATATACTGCGGCAGTACCGGCATCTTTCAGAAAGCTCATCTGATCGACCTCATTGGCCTCCAGGGCATCAAAGGCTGCCTTGTCACGGACAACACCATCAATGACATAAAGTGGTTCGACGGATGCGCCCCGAATACGTAGCGATGAAGAAGCCCCCGCCATACCGGAGGTATTCGTGACGTTGACGCCAGCGGCCCGTCCAGCCAAGGTATTTGACAGGTTCGATGGTGAAATATTTTTGAGCTGCTCTGAGTTGACGGCAGCCACTGCTCCAGTCAGGTTTCCTTTCTTTTGCTTTCCGTAGCCCACGATGACTACTTCCTCCAGAGACTCCGCATTCGATATCATGGTGACGGAAACAGATCCGGCTGCAACAGTTACTTCCTGCCGTGCATAGCCCTGGTAATTGACGATCAGGATATCGCCCTGTTTGGCCCTTATAGAAAAGATGCCGTTTACATTGGTGGAGGCCTGCACTGTAGTGCCTTTGACGGTAATCGTGGCCCCAGCAAGCGGTTCACCCTTTTCGTTTTTTACCTGACCTGAAATCTGTTGCTGTTCAACCACAGCATGCAAGATTGCCGATTCAGAATAGCTCGCGAACACATTAGGAGACGAGCACAAAAGACCAAGGCCCAATAAGCTTAATGGCCTTGCTTTCCTGTAAAAAAGATAGTTCTTTTTCATAATTAAGATGGTGGTTTAGATAAGAGTTACATAACAGTTTACCACAGGTTTTAGTTTACATGTCTTTTATAAAAAAATAACAAAAGACAGTTAGTAATACAGGAAATTAAATAAAAGATCGTAAAATTCAAACGATTTTATATATTTTTTTTCTAAACACCTTCTTAAATTATTCGATCAATTCAGGTTAATTATTAAAATTTTATAATACTCGAAACAAAGTCGGTACATCCGAACCAGCTGTTTACAGCTCGACAGGATCAACACGCTTATGCTATTTTGCTATAATGTAGCTATATCTTGACAATCCGGTCATCTATTCTCACATATTAGTCTTAAATTTGATTTCCAAACAGATAAAATAGGCTATAGTTAATTTATTGGATGAAAGAATACTACCGTGAAAAACAATAAAAAAATATTTATTTTCAGGACAATTTTGATTGCTTTCCTCATTGTTTCTTTAGTGTATATCGGATCGATATTCACCTACCAATATATAGAATACCAAAAAACCGAAGCCCGGTTGAACAAAGCCTACGGTTCAAAGAACCAGCTAACGAGCTTATTTTTTAGGCTTTTCGCTTCTTATAATGTGGCAGGAAGCGCTTTCCGCACCTATACGGTAGATTTTAGTGCTGAAAACCTGGCGAATTATACAAAGAGTCTGGACAGCCTTCGTTTTTACATCGATTCCCTATCTATTCTATCATCACAAAAAGGGATTTCTTTCTCGAACGCAGCACCTTTGGAACATAATATCCACCTTTCCGATGAATTTGCGCGGATTAAACAATCGGTCGACAATATGATCTTTTTGGCGAAAGACTCCTTGTCCCTCCTCACAAAAACGAACCGTTCCGTTCTTCCGGGAAAGAACAAGATCGATGCAGATTCTGTGATCAACCGTATATTGCGGGATACTGCGTTGAATGTAACAAAAAAAGACACCATCGTCCGAAAAAAAGGAAGTCTCTTCAACCGGATTTTCAAAGCTAAAAATGACACCTTAGTTGCCGATAAATTAGAGCAGCAGTTTAATGTAAATCAGATCAAAGCGATACACAGCCAGATTCAGACTTTAATCGAGCAGAATGAATCGTTCTACAAACAGGATTTCAGCAAAATACGTCATTCCTTTGCGCAGCTACAGCAAAAAGAACGGCAGTTATTGCAATCCAATTACGCTTTATTCAGCACCATCAGTACAGCTTTGCTGAAGATCAAGAGCCATGAAGACGAAACATTGAGAGCTGCCGAAATAAAAGACTTTAGTTTATATAAGAAAAATTCGGCTATTTTCGGCAATCAGGTGATTGCATCTATTGTGCTAATGATTGTCATGGTCACTTTACTTTTGTATTACCATTACAATACGATAATCTATGAGCGGAAGCTCACGGCAGCGAGGGACTACGCATTGCGTACAGCGAAGGAAAAGGCGAGTATACTGGCTAATGTCAGCCACGATGTCCGTACCCCGTTAAATTCACTGGTGAGTATCATTGACCTTATAAAGGACAATACCGCTAACAATCGGGTCAGTCCTGCTCTGCTCGACACGATTACGGAAGATATCCACGACATTAACGTCACCGTTGAGGACATCCTCAATCTGGGCAAGCTGGAATCAGGCATGCTGGAAATCAAAGAGGAGTATTTTTCTCCGGCCCAGCTATTGACCAATCTGATAAAAATGCATCGAAGTCAGGCAGACAAAAAAGGATTAAAGCTAATTAGCCAGATCAACATAGATCAGGACATCCTGATCAAAAGTGGTGCTTATCGCGTACGGCAGATTGTGTCAAATCTACTCAGCAATGCGATTAAATATACCGATAAAGGGCAGGTTGAAGTACGGGCTTCTATGACATCTGAAGGTGCTAAAGCCTTGCATGTACAGGTCATCGATACAGGAAAAGGGATCGCCGCCAAAGATCAGGAGCATATTTTTGAGCAATATTACATGACGGATCTGAAGTCTAAAAACAGCTTCGGCCTTGGATTGCATATTTCCAAACTCATGGCAGAGCAACTGAACGGCACCTTGTCCGTCAGCAGCCAGCAGGGAAAAGGCTCGACCTTTATGCTGACTGTACCCGTCATTGATGAGAAGATAGCTCCTAAGCAAATAGTCAAATCGCACAAGGTACCCACAGAATTGCACTTTGTTGTTATCGATGACAACCCGATCAACAATATGTTTGTCAAGCAGAACTTACAACAATTTAAAAATGTCCAGATCTTCCAGGATTCTCATGCCGCCAGAACATACCTTCAATCCAATGCTGCCGATGTTGTCATCACAGATCTCAATATGAAAGAACTGAGTGGCTGGGACATTTTGAACTTTGTGAAAGATCAAAATGCAGCACAGGGTTTTAAAAGTATCGTTATCGCATTGACATCGGACGAGTCCCAGGTCAGCGTGCGGGTACCGGAAGGACAAGTGCATCAATTTGATGGTGTCATGGTCAAACCCTTTCAAATGGCAACATTGAAACAGATCCTAACATCGGCAGACCGCTAGTATCTTGTTTAAAAACAAGCTTCGCTCATGAGGAAACGGTCTTAGTCACAAGAAAACCTTCTGCACTGCACTTCCAGCCGAAGTGCAAGGGTTGGTATATAGTCTACAAATACCATGTATAGCTGTACGATGACGAGCCGATCGACAAGCAACAGAGGAAAATAAAAAGGAATGCCGATAACAAATATTGCTATCGGCATTCCATCACCTATCTATGGCTATAAGGTAGATATAGAGTGCTTATTTGTCCTGAATACAACGTACTGGGTAACCAGCTCTTTTAAAGTAGTTGGATGTATCCCAAGAGGTCTGGAAACCACGTCCCTGTCTTGCTCGATCATTTCCGCCCACTTCTGTATTTAACCAATAAATTGCGGAACTTTGTCTAACGCGTTGTGATCCATCAACGGTTTCTCTATGGCCAGCAGCCGGAAAACTCAATTTGATATCGCTACTTTTTCGGCTCGTCATAACATGCGCTGCAGTGAAGTCTCCTAATCCAACTGAAGTACCCGAAAATGGAATCCAATTTCCGATCGAAGTGTGTCGCGTACTATTTCCTAAGCGGGTATATTCTGCCGGCGTAGGTACTCGATCTCCCGTACCACAAGGATCCAATGGCGCCTTGATAGGAGCAGCTTCTGTGCCGCTGTTCCAGGAACCATCAGGTGCGGGCGTCGTGTTCCATCCCGCAATTGCGCCATCGCCGCTGTACGCATTCGCGACAGCAGCCTGACGCCCCCATTGATAATAATTTCCATATAAGCCCTGGTTTGATGGCACAGCATCTGGATCATTAACTGCTGGATTCAGATTGGCCACTCCAAGATTATAGCGATCCCAGCGATGCCCAGCTATGACGGCATAGCGCGCATCAGCATCTGTAGCACTTCTCGTCTGATTGGATGCATTCACATAGCGGTCGCTGTTAAAACGTAGTTTCAGGGTATATGAATAGCCCGGCTTAAGGCCTTGGCCGTTATTTGAGAAGTTGAAATAAACATCATTAGGATTAACATCATGTCCTACTTTGATGCTTCCCGCATTGATCTTAATAGCAAGTTGAAAATCCGGTAGCCCTTGCTGATTTACAATAACAGTCTGTGCGGTTGTACTGAGATTCTGCATCTGGTAATAATCAGGAGCTTGATTGACCCCAGTGCCGGCAATAACCTTTCCAGTACTCATGTCAACAATTGGCGCAGTAACCGAGCCCGGAGTATAGTCGATAAAACCATTCACAGCAGCTTCTGACATGTATCCTCCCTTTTGATAATTAGGTTGTCCAAAAGTGCCGGTAGCATCGCTGTTATCAACCAGAATGTTGACACGCGTAAACATGTGTTGCAGTGGCGTTGTCAATGGTGTTGCCGTATTATTGCCAAGGATTGTCACATCCTTCTCAACAGCACACATATAGTCTCCATTACTTTCCGTAACGCCCGGATAATTTAATGTAAATCCGCTATTCGGATCACTCGTGGGAAACATATTCTTGGAGGGATCCACAGCTGGCGGATCATCTGTCGTCGAACCGAAAGAATAGATAAAAAAGTTATACTTTTGTCCCGCTACAAGCTTATCTCCAAAAAAGACCTGATTCGGATCAGAAGCGTCGCCTACTGCCTGATCGACATAGGTACCATCCGTTTCAAACGCCACAATGCGATATTTCACGGCCCCTCTTAACGAAAGAGGTTTGGCTGCCGCTTTTTTACCAGCAGATGCCTTTAGTCCCGACGCAGTAGTGTTTTCTGAAAGTTCTGCAGTCACCGTAAAAGGACCAGACTGCACCTCCTTATACAGCACAGCAGGCTCTACTACTGTGCGATTTGATGAGGCCTTCGTATTGATCGATTCATTGTCAGTAAACTCTCCTTCCATTAGTGTAAGCCGCACACCGTCCTGATTTACTTCAAGGTTGTTGTTTGCTTTATCTTTACTACAGGAAGCAGCTATAATTAAAAGTGCCGCAACAGATAATTTAATCTTTGCGATTGAATACGTTATTTTCATATTTTGGTATTAGAGTTTAGACTGTTAGTTTATTGCCACCATTCACCGCTACTTGGATCTTTAGTTTCTGATCCACCATTGATCCAATCATCCTCCTGAACACCGGATCCGCCTCCGGGCTGACCCGAACCATTGGATCCGGCAGCAATGCCTTCTTCCATTTCTACCTGCACAATGTCTATAGCAGGTTTCATGTAGATTTTCTTTTCCATAATTTTAATTCTTCTCATGTTTTTGTATAGTTAGTTAACGAAATCGATATCTGGCTCTTTTCGACTCTACAAAGATTAATATTGTATTCCATTAACCTCCAAAATAACCCTATCACATTGCTATCACATTTATACCGCTTAGCTAACACATTGGACCAAATGCTATAAAAATTCAGCGTTAAAAGATGGTGTAATGTAACTATGTCACATGAGCACATTGAATTCTCCTGTTAATAATTAATTAGCTTAAGGATATTTTATTTGTTTATTCAATAGCCGGATTAAGCATATTTTAAAATAAATCTTCAAAATTGAATAATCTTACATAGTACACGCAATCAACCGATAATTCAATTGACTTATTGTTATCGCCGACGATATGCTATTCTTATGAGAAAAGAAAACAACTAAAAATTCTAGATCACAACGCTTGATTTTCTAAATACTATAGTGACATCACTGAAAACAGATCACCGACTACATGTTCATAACCATTTCTTTAATTAAGTTGCCAGACAATGGAAACAAAGAGAAGTTTCACGGATACGCGTTCAATACGCGTGAAGGTGAATAATGTGATTAGTACCCCAAAAAGGTAAATATGGCATAGTAAAAGCTGGAAGCTTGACCAGATCTGGACTTCGATAGACTATGCGTTAAAACATAAATGTATTTATCATAACGCATAAAAGCCGAGATACGGACATTTATGACTGTATACCGTACGGCAGTATATCAGGACCGTACATGCCCATAAACCGTTTCCGGTATCCGCAGAGAGCGGTTCACTCGGGTCATCCATCTGAGGAATATAAGAGGCTCAAAACGAAAGAAGCCCTTGACTGTTTCCAGCAAGGGCTTCCGTGTAAAAAAAGGCACCGACCTACTCTCCCACCTGTTACGGCAATACCATCGGCTCTGGCGGGCTTGACTGCTCTGTTCGGAATGGGAAGAGGTA
>NZ_JAINDX010000006.1:0-538 GCF_026191775.1 Sphingobacterium sp. InxBP1
ATATAACTCCAATGGTCGGCCACAGGAACTAAAAAAACGTGAGGAAGCTACTGCAGTTTATCTCTGGGGGTACGGAGGTCAGTATCCTATAGCCGAGATCCGAAACGCGACGTATGCCCAGGTCGATAGTGTTCTGACCAAAGCGGCTATCGATAACCTCAACGTGTCGACACATTCGGAAGCTACAATGGAGACCCTGATCAAGAATGCAGCGGACAAACTGCGGGCCGGCCTACCGAATGCAATGGTGACCAGCTACACGTATAAACCACTGGTCGGCATGACCAGCAAGACAGATCCAAGGGGGATCAAAGAGAGCTATACGTATGACGGTATGCAACGCCTGCAGGCCATCCTTGACCATCTGAACCAAGTGAACAGAGCGTTTGACTATCATTACCGTCCCAATTAAGCCAGACCTGTTATGAAAAAGACCTTATTGACGATATTATGTTTAGCTGCCGTGGCATGTGTCCAAGGGCAGACGCTTGTTGACAATCTAACGCTAAACAGTTACAGCAACCAGACCAGCATCCAG
>NZ_JAINDX010000015.1:0-2638 GCF_026191775.1 Sphingobacterium sp. InxBP1
CGGCTGGTACAATAATTTTAAATACACGTATTCGGGCAACCAGCTGACCAAAGTCACTGATGCGGGTACGGCGGCGAGGACCAACACGTTCAGCTATGATGCCAATGGCAACGGAATCACAAATTCACGTCTGGGGATTAGTAAGATTGAATATAATCACTTAAATTTACCTAGCAAGCTGGTTAAGGGGGCTGAAAACCTTATCTACAGCTATGATGCGAATGGCAGAAAGCTGTCCAAAACACTGGGTTCAGCAGTAACGGATTATGTTGACGGTATCCAGTATGAGAACGGGGTACTGAAATTTATCCAGACAGAGGAGGGGAGGATCCTTCCGAACGGCAGTTCTTATATTTATGAGTATTTTCTGAAGGATCATCTGGGCAATACACGTGCTGTTGTGGACCATAGTGGAACAATCAAGCAGATCCAGGATTATTATCCGTTTGGTATGGAGATGAACCAGGGCAATGCACTGAACACAGCCTCTAACCTGTACAAATACAATGGCAAGGAGAAGCAGGTTGAACTGGGACTCGATCAGCTGGACTACGGAGCTAGGTTCTATGATGCAGAGATCGGTAGGTGGAACGTTGTTGATCCGCTGGCAGATATGTTTGAGAATGTGTCGCCGTACAATTATGGGATGAACAATCCGATCCTAATGATCGATCCAACGGGGATGGGAGCGGATACTGCTCAAGTTTGGGGGATAGTACCCACAATTCCAAGAAGTGGGATATCTATACCATTAGGAAGTGCAAATCCAGTAGGTACACGAACATTTCCACGAACTACTTTAAGACCTATTCCTCCTCCTAATCCGTTTGTATTATTATTTGGGTTACTATTATTGCCGTCTAATTATTTTGATCCGCAACGATCAAAAGATGAAATCCCCCAGAAGCCATTTGTATATAGTGAGGTGGTTCTTAAAGAAGTTCTAAAGGATGCAAAGAAGACGCGGACTACTGGTAGCGGTATTGACGAATATGAGAAGGATGGAGGAATGGATCAGGCAAATAAAGATTATGATGATTTAGTCGTCGAAGGTACTTCAAAGCAGATCCCAATCGGCCGAGTTGGTAAAACTGTAGATGGTAAGACTATCAATGTTAGAAGCAAAAGTTCTCCACGACATGACGCTCCAGGAATACCTGGGCCACCATCAGTAGAGATTTATAATCCTAATACTGGTCAATCAGAAATAAAAATTAGATATCCAAAATAATGAAAGAAAAGTATGAGAGATGGGATCCTATAGAGGATCTTCCAAATAATCCGTTTTTTTATGAAATGTACTTTCAACGGGGGAAATTAGTAGTCTTATTAAAACAATCTGATTCTGCCAATAGGAGTCTAAAAATAGAATTTAGCAACCCATTAGGCTATAGAATAGTGAATGAATCAGGACGAATGAAAACATTGGATAATCCGTATATATATACATTTTGTAAAACAGATGTTTCAAAATTTCTTGAATGGTTCGATGAGGAAAGTTATGGAATGTTTGATGATTTAAACAAGTATCATTATATGATATGTAATAGTGATAATATAATTGATGTAATTACTAATCAAAACCCTAGAGTTTCATGGATTGATTTGTAATGGAGTTAAATAGCTATTTTACTGATCCTAACGAGGCAGTTTTGACAACATCATTTGTCTTGAATAAAACGGATCAAATAACAAGAGTCTATCGTCATCTCGAGGATGGCATGTGGGAATTTATTAGTGAAAGAGCGGTTGAAGAATCGGACTATAAAGTCATTTCTATGGAAGAGATATTGAATATAGATGAGGGGCTTTTTTCTCTTTCTAATATGGAGCCCGGCTTTTTTGCTTATAGAAAAGAACCGAATGGTACTTTTGAGATAAAAATTATAGCGGAGTAAATCTGTTTCTTTGTTTCAGCGCCCACTCCGATAAAGATTGGTAGATGGAATGTGGTGGATCCACTGGCAGAGCGGTTTGAAGAAGTCTCGCCATACAACTATGCAGTCAACAACCCTATATTGATGATTGCCCCAGACGGAATGGCGGCTGATACCATTAAACAAGGTGGAACGTTAGCTATGGTAACTGTTGTGGGGTGTTCGATCGTTAGTGACATTAGTGCAGCTTTAGGAAGAGCAACCTTAGTCGGTCTAGCAGCAAAAACAGGTTGGGATGCTGGAGATCTGATTTGGAAGAACATGGGGAAAATCACTACTGGCATTGCGAGCGGGCTGGTTAAGTTGGGGGTTGATCCGAATAAGTTGTATGCACCTGATGT
The DNA here is from genome assembly GCF_026191775.1 of Sphingobacterium sp. InxBP1. NCBI lineage: Bacteria > Pseudomonadati > Bacteroidota > Sphingobacteriia > Sphingobacteriales > Sphingobacteriaceae > Sphingobacterium > Sphingobacterium sp. InxBP1. The sequence goes on from NZ_JAINDX010000015.1 coordinate 2,279, forward strand.
TAGGCCAAAAGATTCTGAAACTAGCAATGGAGGTACAAACACATTAAAATATACCCCTCCACCCAAAGAGTTAACAGGCTTTCCGGATGCAAAAAGAGTTCCTAACAAAGGAAGAGCTAGATGGAAAACGAAAGACGGGAAAATATTGGAGTGGGATTCCCAACATGGGATGTTGAGGTTTATAATAAACAGGGAAAACATCAAGGCAGTGCGGATCCAAATACTGGAGAGATGATTAAGCCCCCAGTTCCTGGTAGGACAACAAGAGATTAGATAATTGATTTTTTATGAAAATAGAACGTATTATTAGCTGGTTTGATAGAGCAGATGAGGAACTTATTGGTGAATTTAATATAGACT
>NZ_JAINDX010000023.1:0-2114 GCF_026191775.1 Sphingobacterium sp. InxBP1
GTTCGGTAAGACGAAAAGTATTGCAACAAGCATTGACAATAAGTATCTTTATAATGGCAAGGAGATGCAGGCTGACCTGAGTGGCGGTACGCATGCCTTGGGAAGTTCTTATGTACTGGAGGGGCAGCTGGATTACGGGGCTAGGTTCTATGATGCTGAGATCGGAAGGTGGAATGTTGTGGATCCGTTGGCGGAGAAGTATTTTAATCATTCTCCTTATAATTATGTTCTTAATAATCCAATTGACATTATTGATCCGAATGGGAAAGATATTATAATATTATCATATGGAGAAAAAAGGCCAGGCCACAAATATGGGCATATAGCTATGTTAATTGGAAATGAAAAAGACGGTTGGACTTATTATTCTAAAGATGGTGATAATACCGGAAGTTATAAGAATGAACGAGGTGAAGAGCAGGAAAACAATTCATTTACAATTGCTGGATTCAAGAGTTTAGGAGACTTTGCAAATAGTGAGCATAATACCTTTAAAGATGACTATGATGATGTAAATTACGGACAGGAGCCATTTGCAAATTCTGAAAGAGATTCTAATGGGGCTCCAAAACAGAGATATGAAAAAGCTACTCTTTTTGTAACAACAAAAAAAGAAGATAATGTAATGAAGGAAACTGCTAGCAAAACGACTGCAACAGCATATAAAACGTTTTTAAATAACTGTATTGATAATGTGGAAGCCACATTAAAAGTTGGCGGATTTAAAACAGGGGATGGAAATGGGATGGATCCTCCTGAAAAATTTCAAGATATTAAAAATGAGAATAAAGGTAGTTTGGATATTAGCGTTTTCCTAAAGCCCAGAAAAAATGAAAAACAGAAGAATTAAAATAAGTGTATTGGTTATAGTATCAATTACAATATTGTATTATGTAATTTCTATTTTGTTGACTAGGAATGGACAATTTGTAAATCACTATTTTCCAGCACAATTATCTATTGAAAATTCTGTATACAATAAGAATTTTATCCGAGAAGTTAGTCCTAATAAACTCGTTGTGATTGATACAATAGTTTATGAAAAGATCAAAAATAAGTTTGAAATTTATTTATGTGAAGCTTATTATTATAAAAGTTATGGAATTTTTAATGTATTTAATCATCGCGTTGATTTTAAGAATTCGATATGTTTAAATGTGAATTTTTTAGGAGAGGAACGAATTTTTATCAAATATAATGACGGTCGATTAAAGAGAGTTGGAGATAGTGAGTCATTTTGGAACAGTTTTAAATTAGGGTCAAATGTAAATGTAAAAATTTTTGATGATAGTAAGAAAGAAATTTTTATGATGGATTTTTTGCGCGTAAATAAATAATTCAAACTATATATAAGATATGACATTATAGTCAAATCAATACGATTACGGGGCAAGGTTCTATGATGCAGAGATAGGACGTTGGAATGTGGTGGATCCGTTGGCGGAGCAGTTTGAAGAAGTTTCGCCATACAACTATGTAGTCAACAATCCTATATTGATGATTGATCCGGACGGAATGGCGGCTGATATCATTAAACAAGGTGGAACGTTAGCTATGGTAACTGTTGTGGGGCGTTCGATCGTTAGTGACATTAGTGCAGCTTTAGGAAGAGCAACCTTAGTCGGTCTAGCAGCAAAAACAGGTTGGGATGCTGGAGACCTGATTTGGAAGAATATGCGGGCTATCACCACTGGTATTGCGAGCGGGTTGGTTAAGTTGGGGGTTGATCCGAATAAGTTGTATGCACCTGATGTTAGGCCAAAAGATTCTGAAACTAGCAATGGAGGTTCAAACACACTAAAATATACCCCTCCACCCAAAGAGTTAACAGGTTTTCCGGATGCAAAAAGAGTTCCTAACAAAGGAAGAGATAGATGGAAAACGAAAGACGGGAAAATATTGGAGTGGGATTCCCAACATTGGGATGTTGAGGTTTATAATAAACAGGGAAAACATCAAGGCAGTGCGGATCCAATACTGGAGAGATGATTAAGCCCCCAGTTCCTGGTAGGACAACAAGAGATTAGATAATTGATTTTTTATGAAAATAGAACGTATTATTAGCTGGTTTGATAGAGCAGATGAGGAACTTATTGGTGAATTTAATATAGACT
>NZ_JAINDX010000018.1:0-3505 GCF_026191775.1 Sphingobacterium sp. InxBP1
GTTCGGTAAGACGAAAAGTATTGCAACAAGCATTGACAATAAGTATCTTTATAATGGCAAGGAGATGCAGGCTGACCTGAGTGGCGGTACGCATGCCTTGGGAAGTTCTTATGTACTGGAGGGGCAGCTGGATTACGGGGCGAGGTTCTACGATGCAGAGATAGGAAGGTGGAATGTGGTGGATCCGAAGGCAGAGTATCCAAAGCAAGTTATAACATCACCGTATGCTTACGTTGCAAACAATCCGATCAATTTAATAGACCCAACGGGAATGATATGGGAAGATCCGAAGCAAGGAGAGAGGCTCACTAGGTCTTTAAATAGCAGAATTCAAAAAATAGAAAAGAGTAATATGGAAATTCAGGCCAAAATTGACAAAGGGGGATTAAGCGATAAGAAATTAGCAAAACTTGAAGGTCGGCTTGCAGAAAATAGCCAAAAGATGGAATTATTAAACCAGTCTCTTGCGGATGTTGACGCAATTAGTAATGCGTCTGAAACATATAAACTTACTGGTGCAAGTGCGAGTGACGGTACTCACGGAGTTGTTAAAGGTGCTGATGGAGTTATTAGGATTGAAGGAAGTGACACGGGCCTTCATATTCATGAAATCCGCCATGTAGGACAGTCTATGGAAGCGGGAGGTGTTAAGTTTAATAAAGATGGTCGGTTACTTAATGCTGGAACTACTTTAGAAGAACGAAGAAACAACGAAGTCAATGCTTATCAAACTCAATATTCCTTTGATGGCTCATACCCTGCTGGAGCAAGTTCATTAAAAGATATCAGTTTTGAAACTCTTATGAAGATAAAATCCACAGACGGAAGGGTAATTTATGAACAACTAAAAGATAGGAAGAAATGAGAAAGTTGTTATTTATATTAGTAGTAGCGTTTCAGCTGATAGGTTGCATTTCAACAAAAGGTCAAAAATTAAATGTTCATGATATACCAGGTATATATCAAAAACAAGAAAGTGCAGAAAAGTTGGAGTTAAAACCTGATGGAAGCTATCTATTGTGGAATGCTGATATATCATTTTCACCCGTAATAGAGCAATGTGATTATGTCTCAAAGGGGAGATGGTCGGTTATAGGAGATAATGTGCTAGAGATTACAAGCGAAGACTATTATACAAAGCAGAAAGGCTTTGAATATAAGATCAAACAAGAGAATAAATTTTCGCAGGACAGTCTGTATATCCAAGTGATTTTTCCTACCGATTTCCACCCTGTAAAATTAGGCTTTACATTTAACCATAATAATAGTAAGTCCATTACAACAGATAAGACTTATGTCGTATTGCCTAAATCAAAGTATTTATGGAATCGGAGGACTGCTATAAACCAAATCGGCTTTAGCTTGAATGCAGATGTATCAGGTACGGAACTTTACAATGGTAGGATATTATTTAAAATTTTTCAGGAAAGTATTGACACTGAAAAGTATAACTATATTACAATTAATTTGCCATTCTTTGATAGGTGTTTTTTTGAGTTTGAACCCTATTATCAAGAATTGATTTACAATAAAGACAACAACCATTTATTATGGCGAGGAGGAATTTGGAAAAAGTAAAATTAGCTGGATTACGGGGCGAGGTTTTATGATACGGAGATAGGCCGGTGGAATGTGGTGGATCCGTTGGCGGAGAAGTATAGAAGGTGGTCTCCTTATACCTACGGAGTAAATAACCCAATAAGGTTTATTGATCCTGATGGGATGAGAGTTATACCTCCTAATGAATACGAAATAGTTTATCGTGGAGGGCAGATTCAGTCCGTAAAGTATATTAGTGATAAGGGAGGAGATAAGACTGATTACATTACAGTAATTGATTTAGACAAAGCTCCAAGTAAAGATGGGATCTCTCAGTATGCAATGGATGTGGATGTTGAGTATACTTCTGGAGTCGGTACAGATTATAATCAGCAAGAATTTCCTACACCAGGAGAGAGGAATATTCACTCAACTACATATTCAGAATTTAGAGCAGCTGAAAGCTTAATTGATATATTTACAGGTGGCAGTTCTAAAGCTGTTTCATATAGTCTCAAACAGGCAGCTAAGACTGGAACGAAGAGAGTTGCTGCCGCTACACTTAGAAAGCAGTGGGAAAAAGCTACCGGAGAATAATGGCCCAAAGAACCTGATTTTTTACCAGATGGTCGAAGTAATGAGAAGTATGCTGGTAGAAACCAGAGTTTGAGCCGTAAGAAAGCTTTGAAAGACGGAGGAACCAATGATGTTGATAATTTTTTTCCTCAACCATGGATATTGCATCAAGAGGCGCACAAACTTCAGGGGGACTTCAAAAGATGGGCTAAAGAAATAAATAGAAAGAGAAATAAATAAAAAGGAAAATAGAAGTTCATGAGTGATTATAAAAATATAAAACAACAAGCGTCTACGTTTGAAGACATTCTAGGGTTATCTAAGGAAGATGAAGGTCTTTATGGATTATCAGTAGAGGCTAAGAACTATCTTTTAAGGCATCAGTGGTGTAAGAGTATTCTCTCAGGCTGGTTGGCTGTTTATTGGGAAGGGGTGTTAGGTATCTTTCTTTTTGAGATAGAGCCATCTAGGAGCGATGTTGATAAGTATGTTTGGATTGTTGTTGGGGATATTCCTCCTGCATATGTAGATGTTGAGAGTGGAGAAAATCCACGAGAAGTTCTTGAAAGTTATGTTGCTATAATGAGAGATTGGGTAGATACTGTACTTCAGGGAGAGTCTGTTGAGGATTGTTATCCAGTAGAAGTTCCTGCAACAAAAGAATATGCTGAGATGTTAGAAAACCGATTAGATCTTTTGGATACATTTATTATGGAAGAACTGTAGTTGTGAAGCGTTCTTTCGGCAACAACGTCCAATCCGATAAAGATTGGGCGCGAGGAAATCGAGCAGTGCGAATACGTGCTCCTTGTCGCTCTCGCTGAGCTTTTCGATATCCTGAAAGAGCTTGAAATATTAAAAAATATTATTATAATGCAGAAATAGTTATCGTCATGCCGAAAATAAGATGTGTTTGTGATTATGTAATTAGCTTAAGTGAAATACCCAGCCCTAATCAATATTTGATGATTTCAGATGTTTCTTTTGAAAAATATTTTAATGTAGAAATAAAAGCCGAGGAATTGTATAGCGAAATGAAAATAGTTGCGCACTGTCCGAATTGCGGTAGATTACACGTTTTTTATAATGGGTTTGATAAAGCCCCAGTTGTTTATCGAATAGACGGCTAGATGTACCCAGCCACTGCTGACGGTGCTATACTATGATGACTATGGTAGGGTGATCCAGACTGCTTCAAAGAACCATGTTGGAGGAACGGATTATGTGACCAATACCTATAACTTTGCGGGAGATCTGCTGACCAGTACACGTGTACATACGCCGAAGACCGGGACAGCGACGACCATTGTGACCAATCATTTATATGATCATGTGGGCAGGCTGGTGGAGACCAAAAAACAGCTTAATAATCTTGCGGAAGTGTCTCAGA
>NZ_JAINDX010000021.1:0-1627 GCF_026191775.1 Sphingobacterium sp. InxBP1
TTTGGTGGCAGGATAAATCCACAGGCTATAATACTTACCGAGGCAAGCTACATTCCTATGGATTTATCCTGCCACCAAAACTGATGCTGGCCCAGTGAAATGCGAGATTCCCCTACCCACAAGGAGCAGAGGGCACAAAACACCATGTCTGATCAAATGCCCTTCCCTTTCAACAATTTCACGTACTTTTTCACTCTCTTTTCAAAGTTCTTTTCATCTTTCCATCACTGTACTTGTTCGCTATCGGTCTCTCGCCAATATTTAGCTTTAGATGGAATTTACCACCCACTTAGAGCTGCATTCCCAAACAACTCGACTCTTCGAAGGCACTTTACAAAGAACCGCACTCCTCGCCACACGGGATTCTCACCCTCTATGACGTCCTGTTCCAAGGAACATAGACAAGGAACGGCCCCAAAGTTGCCCTCTCCAAATTACAACTCGGGCACCGAAGGTACCAGATTTCAAATTTGAGCTTTTGCCGCTTCACTCGCCGTTACTAAGGCAATCCCGGTTGGTTTCTTTTCCTCCGCTTATTGATATGCTTAAGTTCAGCGGGTACTCCTACCTGATTTGAGGTCAAACTTTAAGAACATTGTTCGCCTAGACGCTCTCTTCTTATCGATAACGTTCCAATACGCTCAGTATAAAAAAGATTAGCCGCAGTTGGTAAAACCTAAAACGACCGTACTTGCATTATACCTCAAGCACGCAGAGAAACCTCTCTTTGGAAAAAAAAAACATCCAATGAAAAGGCCAGCAATTTCAAGTTAACTCCAAAGAGTATCACTCACTACCAAACAGAATGTTTGAGAAGGAAATGACGCTCAAACAGGCATGCCCCCTGGAATACCAAGGGGCGCAATGTGCGTTCAAAGATTCGATGATTCACGGAATTCTGCAATTCACATTACGTATCGCATTTCGCTGCGTTCTTCATCGATGCGAGAACCAAGAGATCCGTTGTTGAAAGTTTTTAATATTTTAAAATTTCCAGTTACGAAAATTCTTGTTTTTGACAAAAATTTAATGAATAGATAAAATTGTTTGTGTTTGTTAACCTCTGGGCCCCGATTGCTCGAATGCCCAAAGAAAAAGTTGCAAAGATATGAAAACTCCACAGTGTGTTGTATTGAAACGGTTTTAATTGTCCTATAACAAAAGCACAGAAATCTCTCACCGTTTGGAATAGCAAGAAAGAAACTTACAAGCCTAGCAAGACCGCGCACTTAAGCGCAGGCCCGGCTGGACTCTCCATCTCTTGTCTTCTTGCCCAGTAAAAGCTCTCATGCTCTTGCCAAAACAAAAAAAAAAAAATCCATTTTCAAAATTATTAAATTTCTTTAATGATCCTTCCGCAGGTTCACCTACGGAAACCTTGTTACGACTTTTAGTTCCTCTAAATGACCAAGTTTGTCCAAATTCTCCGCTCTGAGATGGAGTTGCCCCCTTCTCTAAGCAGATCCTGAGGCCTCACTAAGCCATTCAATCGGTACTAGCGACGGGCGGTGTGTACAAAGGGCAGGGACGTAATCAACGCAAGCTGATGACTTGCGCTTACTAGGAATTCCTCGTTGAAGAGCAATAATTACAATGCTCTATCCCCAGCACGACGGAGTTTCACAAG
>NZ_JAINDX010000042.1:0-429476 GCF_026191775.1 Sphingobacterium sp. InxBP1
CCCGTCACCGGCGTATGTACACGTGTACTGGTCAGCAGATCTCCCGCAAAGTTATAGGTATTGGTCACATAATCCGTTCCTCCAAGATGGTTCTTTGAAGCAGTCTGGATCACCCTACCATAGTCATCATAGTATAGCACCGTCAGCAGTGGCTGGGTACCATCTGTCCGATAGATTTTGCTACCGGTCTGCAGAGACTTGATCTTGGTGCTTTTGGTTACTCCATTCACAGGAAGCGTCGTCGCTCCGGTAAATGTATAGTCATCGTAGTAATTAACCTGAAGCACCGTCATATTGTCCTTGTTCTGCGGGATGGTATTGTTGGTATATCCTTCCAAAACAGTGCCACGCTCTTCCCACATCGGCCCCGTAAAATCTGATAATGCCTGCTGCAGATCGTCGTGATTGTCACCAACATGGCCTTTCTCAATTCCTGTCATTACCACCCGCCCAAATGCATCGTATTTGGTAAACGTCCACTCCTCACGCTTGAGCTGCTCGGCATCCCGGGTGAACACGACCTGATCGTTCTTATTATAGACCAGATAATCCCAGCCCCTGCCAGGAATCTTTTTCTTGATCAACCGACGGCGTCCGTCATATTTGTACGCATATATATATTTGTCAAAGTTTGGGTCTGCAGCCAGCTCGTTGAAGCTGTCTGCTGTCACAGCAGGCGGAACCACATAGCGCAGGTCACCAAAATCGTCATAAACATAATAGGTATTGAGGGCCTTGCTTTCGCTCTCCCACACACGCTTGAGCACCACTCGTCCCTCAAAATCCTTGTATTCGTCCACAGACCCACTGCGGTCGGTCGTATTAACCGTATTCTCATCCCGGGTGGTCGTACGATAGAGCTTACCAGCACCATAGTTCGTTGTACCACTGGCTCCACTTGCCGTGACAGTCCACAGCCTCACCACATCGGGCCCGGTGGCCGTATTGGTCCCGTAGTCCGTCTTGACCGTATGCCCAGTCCCTGCTGCAGGCAGCGGCTGCCAGGCTGCTCCCGGTGCACCCTGCTCCTTAACACGGTTCAGCGGGCTGTTCTCGAACACCGTAACCGAGTACGGATTCGCTGTTTTTACCACCGCAGGATCCCAGGTGTTCGTTGTCGCATAATAAGCCTGCTGGTCAGATTTTGCTGTAGGCTTGAACGATCCGTCTCCGGCCTGATTTTTTACATGTGGTAGAAATTTGGTACTTTCCCTACCAAACCCGTCATATTCGATATACTGCACAATGTCTTTATAGGTAGGGCTGGCCATCAGCTGTATCGTCTGGCTCGGCCGCCCCAATCCGTCAAAGTACTGGATCGTCTGGTTCTCGTCACCGATCGTGCGCTGCGCATTCAGCGTGGATAGCGTCACTCCGGGACTACGGAAGGTTCTGGTCACGATATAGTTCTGATCTGCACTTGGCCTGCTCACAAGGGTCTGGAACCCAGCAATGCTGATCGTAACACTCTTCCCTGCAGCCGGTGCAGGGATATAAAAACCATTGGTCAGTGTCACACTCTTTAAGGCCTGGATGCTGGTCTGGTTGCTGTAACTGTTTAGCGTTAGATTGTCAACAAGCGTCTGCCCTTGGACAGATGCCATGGCAGCTAAGGATAATATCGTCAATAAGTTCTTTTTCATAACAGGTCTGGCTTAATTGGGACGGTAGTGATAGTCAAACGCTCTGTTCACTTGGTTCAGATGGTCAAGGATGGCTTGAAGACGCTGCATACCGTCATACGTATAGCTCTCTTTGATCCCCCTCGCATCCGTCTTGCTGGTCATGCCGACCAGTGGCCTATACGTGTAGCTGGTCACCATCGCATTAGGTAGGCTGGCCCGCAGTTTGTCCGCAGCGGCCTTGATCAGGGTATCCATAGTCGCTTCAGAGTGTGTCGACACGTTGAGGTTGTCGATAGCTGCTTTGGTCAGAACACTCTCGACCTGGGCATACGTCGCATTTCGGATCTCGGCTATAGGATACTGACCTCCGTACCCCCACAGATAGATCACTGGTGGTAGTTCTTTTGATTGAATGGTTTTGATCGTACCATTCGGATAATAGCTATAACTGTCTTCTTTGGAGTAGCTCGTCGGTATAGCATTAAAATCCAAAAAATTGCTCGGCGAAACAGGAACTGAACTACTGAACCTGTAAACCCGTTCTACATCACCATTAGATAATCTGGTAAAAATAGTTCCATCAATTGCTTTACCATTTATCACCGTTTCTTGCTGAACAGGCAGGGAAATCATATTATTGCCAAATGAAGAGTTTAGGTCTCCTGAATAACGATATATTCTTTCAGTTCGTTTTCCCGTACTGCCAATATTAACTTCCTTTGAAAGATCCCGATAAGCATTATAACTCATTTCACGTTCCACAGTTAAACTGTCCATCAGGTTTCCATACGGATCATAATTGTATTTTTTCTCTATTGTAGAATTAAGCTGACGGCTCCCGATAGTTTCGAAATTATTTTGAATATGGTACCTACCACGGTTAATCAGATACATCCCAACTCCTCCACTAGTTAAAAAAAACAGCTCTGAAGCAGGTCCTAATTCTTCAACCCGAAAATTCTTTATTAGCTCCACCTTAGGATGACTATAATGGTAGGATCTGTCTTCTAACAACTGCTCTGATCCTCCATTATCCGAATAGACTTTTTCCCGAATCAAGCTACCTTTCCCCCAGTTCGGAAACGCAATATTATCATATGGATATTTTCCTGGTGCCATTGTCACCCGATAGGAATAACCTTCATCAAAATAGCTTTCTTTTCTCCCATTTTTTATTCCGCTACTTTCCTTAAAAACAATTACCTTATCATAGAAGACAGGGCTACCGTTGCTCAGCCCCAAAGCAACCGTGCTGAGAGAAGAAAATTGAATCATTTTTCTCAGCGTCCCTTCACTTGTAAGATTATGATACAGCGCGTCCTTATAGCAGAAGTACTTACCTAAATCGTTCACTAATTTCCCCCCTGGCTTGCCTTTGTAAAAATATTCATACCTCTCAATATCTGTAATTTCGTTTGAAACATTATAATTAACCTGCTTCTTTATTCGTAATCCGCCCGCCTGGACTGGTTCAGAAATACCGGTGACAATTTCCTGTAAATATTTATAACTCACGTAAAACTCAATCGACGGGTTCCCACAGAGGCCGTGCACAGAATTAGTGGCATCATGCAGATCCAGTTCTACTCGATATCGATGTCCTTTCTGAATAATTATAGTTGACTCAAAGTTCTTAGGAGAAGACTTATCCGAATTAGAATGTTGAAATTTCTGAAACGAGTTGTTAGTTAAATTCGTTATTTTTGCTTCCGGAACCAATAAATAATTTGGCAGGGTGGAGTAATCCGAAAATCTGACGATCAGTTTTCCGGCATCCTGTCCTGAATTGACGATATTTTCGTCTGCGGTAAACTCATAAGTAACTTTTTGCGTAGCATTGACAAGTTCAGGAATGTCCTCACACACGACGGAAGGTGTTTTCCAGTTAATTGCAAAAACATTTACATTTTTAGTTGTCTCTCTATATTGCACCCCGTCCTTTTCTAACTGATAATTGTTTGCTTCATATTCAAATATCGAACTGCCTCCCGACGGATAGGTTATTTTGGTAAGTACACCTGCCTTCATAAAATTAAAGTCCGATTTTCGATTGTCACCATTAAAAATAGGTTTCGAAACACTTTGTACAGAATAAAAGTTGTCAGGAATCAGGGAAGAATTGGATTTCCCGTTATAGTAGCCCCAAAAATCAAGTGAATTAGTGTAATGTAGAGGAGGTAGTGGCGTTTCGTCATACTCAAACCTATAAATCTTATGATTTTGGCTCACAGGATCTACCTCGGTAAATTCGGTTAATTTCAAGCTTTTCTGATTTCTTCTAGGAATAGGGACGGTGCCAACGATATTGTGGGAATAACCTGAACGATCAAAATAGGTACCATTATTTAGCTTAAATTCATGTGTTAACAATGTCTTGTCAAAAACTTTTATACCTGTCAACCTAGGGGTATTGTATCCTGTATCTGTTATATCCTGACGGTCAGCTGTACCTATAAACTGAACCTTATTTGTTCCGTACCGAATCTCCCGCAGAATTTTGTTGGTTATATTGGTTCTGGTAAAATACTTTATATTCATCTTATGGTAAATACCTTTGCTATCAATAGGGTCACTCATGTTTGTCATGTCCGTCGCGATTTCAGAGGATCGCTTATAGTCCATATACCGATAGGAATCATAATAAAACCGAACGGTATCAGTTCTGTTTGAACTAATAATTTCAGTAAGTTTCCAAGAAGAAACATACGGCAATATCGGAGTAATACCCGGATCAATATTGGATGAAGGAGCATCATTAATGGCTGTATTCTCTATACTTGTGATTTCTCGTGCCTCAATATTGTCAAGGCTCTTACCAAACCTATATTCAGTACCGATTTTGTCATAAACGATAAACACCCCATTCACTTTATCAAAAGATATCTTTATTGGCTCTTGATTGTTAGTAATATATTGGCCATTGTTATTAACTGTAAACTCGGTATTTAATAACGGAGCCCTTAGATAATAACTATCAGGCTGACCATCTTTAATAGAAAGATAATCGTTGGCCAAGTAATTCGTATCCGCAACTATTCTCCCACCCAGCAAAAGTTCTGTATCTATTGGGTTAATATCGGGCAATTTTTTGCCAATTGTCAAAAAACCATTCTCGCTTTCATCTGGGAACCCGCGGACAGACCTTATTATTTCTCCTCCAGCCATGAGAGTCCAACCTAAACCAACAATACTAGACTCTTGGTCAGCCTGTATTCCGCCAGCATGATAGGATAGTTGGATATCTACAGGCACACTTTTGGTTTTAAGGCTATATACAGGAATGGATATCTGCTTTACTCCTGCAGATAAATCTGTAGGGTACTCAGAATATTTTCCCAATCCCGTTACATCAGGAGAATGGAAAGAAACCAAAGGCTTCTCCAATTGATTCTGTCCTTTTACCACACTTGGCAAGACTAAGATTGCAGCTACAAAGAGAACTGCGCAAAAATGTTTGTTTAAAAAAAACATCATATTCATTATTTCTTCTATAGAATTTTCAATAGTCTGACTGCTTAAATAACATTCATCCTAAAAATTAGGCAAACGGAAAGCGTCCCCATAAATTGCCAACAAGGTTAAATAACTATTATTTCCAAGACTGCACCTCCCCAACGAGAGGTAATATAATTATCAAATTGCTTTATGCTTGCTGCCTCCTTGTTGTGCCGTCGGCGCACCGCTCAGATCATATGGCGAAGCTGGAAAATTAATTCATTTACCTTAACTGCTCCGATAACGTCCAATTTTTTCTCCGTAGAGGTTGCTCAAATTCCAACATCCCCGCTTGTAGGAAAACTATTGTTTTGTGCAACTGCAGTAGCTGATAAAATAGACAGCGCGCGGCAAAGAAACCATTGATTACTTTAATCTTTATAGTCATTAATACTTTAGGTTTCATTCTATACAAATACGATTGATACCCTAGTACCTTTAAACGACTGGGACGTCAGTTGTCGTTTAATCCTTTTTCTGATTAAGCTGGCGTTTGATTTCTGAAATTTCCTGATCTTTTTGCAGCAAATACAATGTCAGTTCCTCTATTTTCTTTAACAGGAGCTTGTTCATCTCACCGAGATCCAATCCTTCACTTTCAACAGTTTTTGCACTCGGCACTTCAGGAAGGTGCCCATTCTGCGTGATAAATCTCCGCAAAGAATCCAAGCTCTTTAGTTCGTAGTTATCATGAAATACATAATCAGGCCAGTTGGCAGTTTCGACTTTGACCTCCTGTGCGCGGATCCTTCCGTTCACGGACAGCTTATCACGTGGAGTTTCGGTACCGATGCCGACGGCACCATCAGTATAAAAAAGATTGGACGAACGGCGCTGCCAATGAAACGATGATCCGAATAGGTCGGGCACCACATTGCCGTTGCCGGTATCATAAAACTCAACAAACACCCTGACGGCATATATATTGGCGTGATTGGTATACACTTTAACAATATTATCTTCAACGATAAGCAAGGGATGATTAGAACTTTGGCCCGCAGCAGAAACCATTCTTATTTTCCATGCGCTCGTCGGAGAATCGTACCATGCCAGGTATTCAGCTCCTGTGCGAGTTCCTGTAGATATAATAGACAATTTCACACGGTACAGCCCGCCTACTTTCAGGGGCTGGTTACTGGCATCAGTCAATTCAACTTTGGTAGTGGCATTGACATTCAAACTTTTAATGAATGTGGCGGTCTGAGCCTTGATCTGGCCCGTGAAACAAACCGTCAGGAGCATAAAGACGACCTGTGAAAATACTTTTCTGTTCATATCCAATATGGTTAAAAAATTTCGCTAAGGTTATTCGCTATAAAAACAACCAATCATTCAAATATTTCAATAATTTTTTCAATAAAAATTTAAGATGTACAATATATGTTATTTCGTATAATTCAACGATGTATCGAGACTCTCGGTGCAGTCAGGTTCTTGTCAATTGCCCTAATGCTAGTAGACAGCACACAATAGGCCACCAGTAACTGGCTTTGATAGGCAAATAAGCCTGTGAATTGGAAATTCCAATCCCAGCATTTCCGCTTCCTGGAAACACATTCTGCGCTTGTACCACATGAAAAAAAGCAATGGCAGGAACTAAGAGTAAATTTCGGATCGTCATATTATTTCTGTTGGGCCGAGAGGGTTAAGATTAATTTCTCTAGTTGTGAGACTTTGTCTTCCAACGCTATCCTTTTTTTTTCATTTTCGATAGCGTGTAAGGTCAGCTCTTCATTTTTCTTAAGCAACTTATTGATCATATCGCCTACCGATATTCCATCAGTCTCAACCTCTTTAGCTGTGGGTATATCCGGTAAATGTTTGTTTGTTTTAATAAACGTTTCCAATGCTTGCAAACTAGGCATCTGATAATTGGGATCAAATACATAATCTGGCCAGTCTGCCGCTGCTGTAGTCACTCTAATTTCCTCGGCTCGGATCTTCCCCTTGACAGATAGTCTATCTTGCGGATTTATCGTACCAATCCCGACGTTGCCATTTGGGCTATAGTTTACTAAAAGGTTATCATATGCGGTCGTTGCTTCTGGATGTATAAAGAAGAATTCTGACAACCCCATTATATTTTCCCCTTGTGACGTTCCATATACTGTAAACCTGATTTTACCAACAGACATAGAGGGTACCTGCACAATAAAATAACCATTAGGATTGTTAGTGACATCAGCCACCGTTACCCAAATGTTATTCCACTGATCGAAAACTTCAAGTTTAAACTTTTTTGGTGCATAATAGCGTGCGCTCCATCCTATCCAGGCACCTCTTTGGGTATGCCTATCTGGAAGATTTTCAATTAATAATACAAATGGATTTGATGGATTAATACCTTGGGTAGTGTAGACAGCATCCATATTTCCATCAAATAAGAGATGAATAGGGAGCTGAGCACTTCCCGACTGACTTACATTATACCGACGGTCTGCATAAAACAAAATATTTTTTTCTAAGGACGCCACCGAACCGTTGGATGGAGATATCACCTGCTCTTGCTGCGCAAACAAGTACGTGTTTAACAACAGTCCAGTTGTTAACAATATGAGATGTATTAATTTCATATAATTTACTTTTCAATTACACTTATAAACCTTAAAAAACCATAGAGTTGAGCACATAAAAATTCATAACAAACATATGAAAGTCATTTGGATTCAAGTCTCTCTAGCCTCTCCATCACCTGATTAAGCACTTTGTCTTTTTCGATTAGATGCAGGGTTAATTCTTCCACTTTTTTTAATAGCAGTAAATTCATCTCTGCAAGGTCCAAACCGTCTTTTTTGATCTCGTTTGCAGATGGAATTTCTGGAAGATGTTTATGGGTTTTGACATAATTGGCGATGTATTCCAAACTATGAAGTGCATAATCGGGTTCGAAAACGTAATCGGGTACATTAATGTCGGTCTTTACCTTGATTTCCTTCGCCAAAATATTTCCTTCAACGGCTAACTTGGCCATAGGATTCCAGGTTCCAATACCAACATTTCCATTTCGGCTGTACTGAACCATGAGGCCATCATACGCTTTCATAGCTTCAGGTTGAATATAAAAAAGTTCTGAAATACCTAAGCGATTCTGCGTATCATCGGTGTTGTAAATAGTAAAACGAATTTTTGATGGAGACACTGTACCGGGAGTAATTCGGGCAACGTAATGGCCAGCAGTATTGTTGCTCACGTCTGCAATGGTACGCCATTGATTAGAGCCATTATAGGTATCGAAAACCTCCATCTTGAATTTTGTAGGCACGTAAAAGCGTGCAGTCCATCCTATCCAAGCGCCTTCCTGCGCATGATATGTTGGTAGATCCTCAATAAGCAATACATAAGGGTTTTGGGGGTCTATACTGGTAGATGAATAACTGGGAAAGAATTGACCGTCAAACAATGTCGGTATATTCATATTGGCGCTGCCCGACTGAGTTACCTTAAAGCGGGCATCAGCAAAGAAAAGGACATTTTTCTCTAGTGATGCAAAAGATCGATTAGACGGCGGCACAATGGCTTCTGTTTGTCCAAACACGGGCAAACTAAGGCTTGTGATAAGGGGCAAAAAAAAATTGATTTTTAGATTCATAATAGTTGATAACTGTCTTACGACCACTTACAATAACAAGTTGTTGAGACCGATTACATAAGTACTGAAGTAGCGATTTATACTTAATAGTAATATTTTAAAGATTTGATCTTTCCTAATTGACACGAATAATGATCAACTGTACGGATGGATATTATAAAGCATTTCAGAAAAAATAAAATAAGTTAATTTTGACCTAGCGAGTAAATGCTTCATAGTCAATGAGAGCCTTTACCACAACAAAAGTAAACCGTTTAACGAAAAAAGCAAAATTATTTTCTCAAAATTACCTACCTAAGTTCTTTTTCTAACTTAGGTAGGCCCAATCAGGAGTAAACATAGCGTATAGGTTAGGTGGGCTACATTTGTAATACGAATCTAAATCGTTGGAGTTTCGCCCCATTCACGCGATTATGGAATATTCTTGATCCATTTTTCGCTGCAATACTCCCAGTACTTGCGACTAAAGACAATTACATACACGCCTTGGACATTTGATCCCCGTTGCGCGTTCAGCCAAGTCCCCCCCCGTTTGAAGTCGAAACCTCGAAACCCGTTGGGACAGTGCCCTTTAAGTTGCCGCTCGTACTGCCACCATCCCGAACTATGCCAATAGGGATTTATCAGGTAATATCCCTGTTCGGTTCGCACAACCTCTTTAAAATTCTTAAACCCTCGCGAATTCAGTTGCTGAACGACAAACTTGCTTATCCATAAAATATCACCTTTTTAATCTTAAAGTTTCGAGTTCTTCTTGCAGTGAAATCATATGTAAAGTCAACTCTTCTATCTTTTGTAAAAGGATCTTGTTCATCTCCCCTAAATCCACCCCATTCACATTGACTTCTGAAGCTTTTGGAACATTTGGAAGATGTTTATTAGCTCTAATAAATTCTTTTATTTCTTGCAAGCTATTCAGTTTATACTCTTCTTCAAAAACAAAATCAGGCCAGTTAGCAACCTCCACTTTAACTTCTTGCGCTCTGATTTTACCATTCACGGATAGCTTCTCTTTAGGCGATATAGTTCCGATTCCAACATTCCCATCTGGTAAGAAAGTTAAATACGTTTGGTCATACCCTTTGCCTATAAATGAGTAGCCTGCTTTAGCTACGCCATTAGTCGTATTTCCGAATGTTCCAAACTGTATGAAATTCTCTGCACCTGTTTGATTTGATACACGATACCCTCTTGCCCATATTCCATTACCTCCTGGAAAATTTGTTTTGATATTCACTCCGAATGCGGGTTCACTCAAGCTGATCTCAATATTGGGATCAGCTGATTGTCCGAACGTGATAGCCGGCGCAAAAGCAAGCAATGTTGCAATAATTTTTTGTTTCATTTTTTAATATAGATTATAAATTACTTTAATAAAATCAGTTGATCAGCTATTCTGAAAACGAGACTTCGCTCATAAGAAATATTTAATAACTAATATCACGTCTTCCCCTGTATTTTATCTTTTTGATTTCTCACGTTCCAATCGGTCCAATCTCCTTTGCATCTCTGAAATTGCCCTGGCCTGCTGCTCTAATAATTCTTGCTGCTTAAAACGTACTTTTTCGTCTGCAATCGCCTGCAAGGTCAATTCCTCTATCTTTTTAAGCAGGATCTTGTTCATTTCTCCGAGCTGTAGCCCATTGGCTTCGACCTCTGATGCTTTGGGCACTTCGGGCAGATGTCCATTTTCCTTAATAAATTTTTCAATATCAGAGAGCCTAGGTAAATTGTATCCTGATCTAAAGACGTAATCAGGCCAATTGCTCGTTGTCACTTCTACCTCTTGAGCAGATAACTTTCCTGCCACAGACATTTTGCTGCCTGATTTTAATCCATGCCCGACAGCTAAAGTATTCATGACCCGTAAATCTCCATTTTTTGTTAATGACATTGAATAGGCGCTTGCATGCCCCCAGTACATACTTCCGTTGCTATGAAAGCCATACATCAGTTCCGTACTCTGGCCAGGATTATACAGAATCGCAGCATGAGATGGATCTACAAGTTGAATGGCATTACCAAAGCCATTTATCCCCGGAGATGGATTCCTTCCATTCACAGATAGTCCGCCTATAACCTGGAGCTTACTTTGTGGCGCAGTAGTGCCAATACCAACATTTCCAGAGGCCGGAAATGCGTTACTTTGACCTTTTGTGTCAAAAGCTAAGCCCAATACAGAAAATAAAATAAATATTCTTTTCATTTTAATAATTAATTTGTTCACGGCATCACTAATATAGAGCATCACTATCGTTTACAAAACTATTGGCGAACAGGTCCAACGACCATTCGAACCACTGCAGATGACGCTACTGATACATGTCTCGGTTAATATTTCAATCAAGGTAAAAACAGGTCAATATCAATTGACACGTCAATTTAGATAATTTATATAAACATTCATACTTTTTAAGAAAAATAATTTACATTTATAATATACAATGAATTTGTAGACCAGGAACATTATTGAATACATTTTCACAACTGTAGATTTTTATGTAGATTTACGGAGCACAATTAATTAATGTGGTATGAAAAGATTTTTAGCCGTATTTTTTTTATTTTCTGGTTGCTTTGTTGCTTGCTCGGAATTTATCGAATATCCTCTGGAGAAAAAAAGCGTTAACCTGATTGCGCCGGCAGACAGTATTTCGACGGTGGACAGCGTCGTGAGTTTCCATTGGGAAAAGCACGAAGATGCGGATAAATATCGACTTCAGGTAGCAACACCCGACTTTGATGCTATAAAAAAAATCATTGTTGACACCACGACAACTGCTGACCATCTAAACTTGACCATAAGCCCCGGGACCTACCATTGGCGAGTCAGACCGGAGAATACAGGAAGTGTAGGATTATTTAGTTCGCGTCAGCTAACCATATCACCTGAAGCCAAATAGAAAAAGAGCGAAACTGCAATGAAGAATAAAGCCATGACATATATACTACTATCGTTGGTAGTGGGTTTGTGGGGTTATATCATTTATAAAATCTTTGCAGCAGTGTCGGACGATAATCAGGCTCCCAGAACTGCACAGAAGAGCTTTGTCCAGAACACGGGCGACCTCAGGTATTACCGACAGAAAAAAACAACTGCTCTGCTGCTGAACTATCCGGACCCCATGCTAAAAAACTCGAATGCCCCTACTTTGCCCGTAGAGCCGGCCGCTCAGGCTCCAACAGAATATATAGCACCTCCCATGGACAATTATCAACCGGAGCCTCAAGTGAATGTACAGTACATCGGCTTTATAGAAAACCTAAACGATAAAAAGCCGACAGCCATCGTGATGATCATGGACCGACAGTATATGATGAACATTGGAGATCAACAGGGTGAAATAAAGCTAACCGGAATACAACAAGACCATATTTCTATCAAAGTCAATGGGAAAAATAAGACGATATTTAAAAATGACAATTAGACTGATACTTCCTATATTCCTTCTTCTTGTGGCTCAATTACCGACTTTCGGACAAGTGAAGGAACTGCAGATTTTCCGTAGGTTCACTATTCCACAGGAAGATGGCAGCAAAACGATATTCTATGCAGAAAACATTAAAGTCCGACCAAACAGCGATAAAGTTTATACTTGGTACGAAAGTAATCAAATTCACCAAACTATGGGCGGCTACGCAGGAAAGCTGCTAAATGGACAGTTTACGAAGTATTTCCCAAATAGAAACCTAGCCGAACAGGGGATGTACTTCAAGGGCTTAAAACAGGGGGTCTGGCGCAGCTGGTATACCAATGGGAATCTCAAGAGCGAGTCCCAATGGATGGCAAACATCGAGGAAGGCCCTTTTGTACGGTATGACGAACAGGGCAACTGGATACAGAGAGGATACCTAAAGGACGGCAATTTACATGGAAGCATTGAAAATCGTGTAAAGGACAGTGTTAGCTATCAGTATTTTGACCGGGGACAGCAAATTACCAAAGAGGCATATCAGAATAATAATATCTTCCGTAAAACAGGTAAACTGATCGGCGATCAGATCAACAAATGGTTTAAAAAGAAGGAGAATCAGCCACCGACGGCCGCTCCCGAAATCTAAAAACCCATGCTCAAGGCTGCTGCTCTATATCTGGTATTGGTCATTTCCCTCATCGTATCGGTACTGTTGGGGAGCATGATCTATCTAGCTTTCTTCTACCGTGACCAAGAAGCGCGGTTTTCTCACAAAGAAATGCTCAGACAGCAGGCAGAAGCCGGATTTGTTCTGGCATCTTCAAGAGACTTTCCACACGTACAAGATACCACGCTCACCAATGTACTACAGCAGGGGGATTCGATATATGTCTCCAAGTTTAAATGGGGATTATATGATATCGCAGTCGTCCGCGCACGTATGCAGCAGGATTCGGTGATGAAAAACGCACTGTTGGGCGCTGCTCCGGCGGATTCTACCGTACTCTACATTACGGATGAGGACAGACCGCTGTCGGTAAGCGGTGAAACGGTAATAAAGGGCACGGCGTTCTTGCCCAAATCCGGTGTACGGCCTTCTTATGTGGACGGTGAATATTTTAAGGGGAATGAGAAGATTGTTGAAGGGCAAAGTAAAGACAGTGACCGGCAGATGCCAACCCTCGATAGCGACCGGCTGTCTTATATCCAGTCGCTCGTCAAAGGTGACAGCACTATTGTGAACTTGTTGCCCTCCGGGACGACTACCAGGAATCCGTTTCATCTGCCGACAGCCCGTTACCGGCTGATATCCGGACAAACCGAGCTCCGCGACAGCCTCCTAGGGAATGTGCAGCTGATAGCAGACTCGACCATCACTATTCCAGCCAATACAGTGCTGCAGGATGTGATCGTGATCGCTCCCTGTATCCGGATCGAGAAGGGATTTTCCGGTGCGGCCCAATTTTTTGCCAGGGATTCTTTGATTCTGGAAGATAACGTTTCACTGCTATATCCCTCCACAGTGGCTGTCATCGGTAATGAAGGGAAAAGTATGAGTATGCGCGTCGGCAACAGCTGTAAAATACTCGGAACAGTGCTCCTCTACGAACCGAAGCGCTCGGATATGCCCTCTTTGGCCAGTTTTGGCAAGGACTGCCTGATCCAGGGGGACCTGATTGTGTATGGCCTGCTGGATTACAGCAAAGGCATGCAGGTGCATGGTCGCACGGCATGCTACCGCTTCCTGTATAAGAGCCCATCATCCATGTACGAGAACTTTTTGGTCAATATCAAATTTGACCGCAGCAGGCTGTCGCCGCATTTTCTACATTCGCCTTTGGTACTGCCGGATCGGAAAAAGCTGGTCAATAAACCTTTAAAGTGGTATGGATATGGCAGTTAAAGCAAAGAACCTCAAGGGATCGTCTCTGGTCGAAACCCTGGTCTCCATGGTGATCATACTGATTGTCTTTGGGATCGGCTTGATGATCTTTGTCAACATCACGAAAGCCTCGCGGAGCGAAATGCGCAAAAATACTGGGGAACTAATGGCTGCATGGAGCCACGAACTGGAAGCAGCCACACCTGACGGCAACCTGACTGGCGAGATACAGCGGGACAGTATGCTATTGTCATACGAAATGACCGAAATGCAGTCGTACCCTGACCGGATACGACTGGTCATCCATGCGATGCAGCAGGGGGATAAAAAAATTATGGACAGTCTGGTACGCTACATACCCAACAGGGCAGGAAAAGGAGGTGAACAATGAGGAACCGGAAGTTAAAGGCATTTACCCTGCTGGAACTCACTATAGCGATGCTGATCTCGGCTATCAGCATCGGAATGGCTTTCTATATGTTTCAGTACTTCCAGCAACTCTTCCTAGCACAGCAGAAACAGCGTCAGGAACGATTTTCTTACAGTCTGCTCAAACATCTCTTACAACAAGATATAGACCGTGCGGTATGGCTAAAATCTGACGTAAACGGTCTGATCTGTGTAAGCGGAAAAGGGAGGATAAGTTATGAATTTGATGCTCAGTATATCGTGCGCCATCAATATGACAGCCATCAGGATACCTTTCAGATAGCGACCATTGATTTCGATACCACAGCCCGGCTGGAAAACCTGCCCATGGATGATCTGACAGATCACCTCAGCCTAAGGATTAAATTTGAAGATAATGAGCACAGATTTGAGTACAACAAAACGTACTCAGCTCAGCAACTCATACAGCCAGAACTGTATAATTATGAATAATTAATTTGGAATATGCCACCAATCGATATATCAAAATACAAAAAGAAACCAGAAGTTTCTGTTCCGAGGCAAAAGCAAACGGAGAACGGAGGCCTAATGGCTTTTCTGAATAGGGATATCAGCTTCGGAAACACACAGCTTTCGGATAAGAAGAAGGAGGAGTTCTATGTGGAATTCAGCACACTGTTATTGTCGGGAGTCGACCTAAAGACTGCTTTTGAGCTCGTGCTGCTGGATCAGAAAAACAGCAAGGACAATAAGCTCTTTCAGGAGATCAAGGCTAATGTGCTGGTGGGTGACAGTCTTTCGGCTGCGATCCAGAAAAGTGACAGATTCAGTAATTACGAATTCTTTAGCCTGCGTATTGGTGAGGAAACAGGTAAACTTGGAGAAGTGATGAAGGAGCTGGCTCAGTTTTATAAGAGTAAGATCAGCCAGCGCCGCAAGATTATCTATGCCCTAACCTACCCTGTCATCGTATTGAGCACTTCGGTAGGTGCAGTTTTATTCATGCTCAAGTTTGTCGTGCCGATGTTCTCCGATATTTTCACACGATTTGGAGGTGAGCTTCCGGCGATTACGGCATTTATATTAAAAGTTTCGCAGTTTATGGACAAAACATTCTGGTGGGGTGTTTTGGCCCTATTGGGGTTCATTGTTTTTATCCGCGTGAACCGAAAGCAGCTCTGGTGGCGCAAATGGTCCTCCATGATCCTGCTGAAACTTCCACTTTTTGGGGATATCATTCGCAAGGTGCATCTCGCGCGCTTCGCCAACACCATGCGCTTGCTGGTCAGTACCAATACGCCACTGCTGCAGTCTATTAAACTGGTACAGCAGATGACGGATTTTTATCCGATTGCCAATTCCTTAGAAGGTGCTGAAAAAGAAATCCTTCAGGGCGAATCGCTGCATGCAGCGCTGTCAAAATATGCATTCTATCCGGCCAAAACTGTGCAACTGATCCGGGTGGGTGAGGAAGTGAACCGCCTTGATTTTTTCTTCGAAAAGATCGCCACGCAGCTTACAGAAGAAGTTGAATATAAGACTTCTACCCTTTCCAGCTTAATGGAACCCTTTATCATCATATTTCTGGGGTTGGTCGTTGGATTGATCCTTATCGCCATGTACTTACCCATGTTCCAGATGAGCAATAGTTTTTAATCATATTTATTATTTTATGAAAAAGTTGATTTTATTTTTGGCTATGTGCTGGTTAGGGTACGGCCATACCACAAAGGCGCAGAATACAAACGATTATTTCGAGACCACAGTTACCTTTCCTGCTGATTTTAAGTTAGGGGACTTTATCGAATTTGCAACTGCCAAACCTACAGCTGCTGGCGCTTCAGGATACTATGAAATATCGATTGCCTACACACGCGGTAATATCGCGGCAGCAGCCACTCACATCGCGTCATCCACACATGCAAACACTTCGCGATGGCAAGAAGCAGGGCGCGTAAACAACAATGTATATACTGTTGGTGGTGTCAACTTCACCGTTGATCACAACCCCAATACAAAGGCTTTTAGAATAAGGGCTATAAATACGCTGGGCATAAGTACCGAATTAAACGTACTTGTAAAAATTCGTTCTATTAATTTCAATACGGGATTCGTTAAGTATACAACGCCTATCTCCGGAAATGAAACCAATGAGGTAAAAATGCTTCCAATGACCTATGACTGGGATCTTATTGTAGGCAATAGTTTCACGTCGCCGGAAGGCAATGTTGCCATTAAAGCAACGGCAAACGGATATATTGGTATCGGTACAGCAAAACCAACCGAACGGTTGTCGGTCAATGGCAAAATCAGAGCCCAAGAGATTAAGGTGGAAGCCTCCCCTTGGCCTGATTATGTATTTGAAGAAGACCACCCCCTGATGCCTTTGGATGAGCTTGAGCACTTCGTCAAAAACAATAAGCATCTTCCAAATATAGCCCCTGCTCAAGCAGTTCAAGAAAACGGTGTCGCTTTGGGGGAACTAAATCGCCAACTGCTCCAAAAGGTGGAAGAGATGACTTTATACCTCATTCAGCAGAATAAGGAAATCAAGGCACTCAAAGACGAAGTCGCCGCCTTGAAATTAGGTAAAAATTAACCGCCGCTTATTATTCTCTAAAAGATTAGAGCCGATTTGGTCTATCGGCTCTAATGCTATACAATTGGAAATAAACAGTTTACCTTCTTCCGTTTTCCAACCTTTTCAGACGGTCCGAAAATTCTTTGAAGCTTTCCTTTTGACTGGTCTTCAGCACATCTATCTCCTTTTCCTTCGCAATCAGGTGTAAGGTGAGTTCCTCGATTTTTTTGAGGAGTAGCAAATTCATTTCTGTCAAATCTACTCCTTCTTTTGCTATCTCCGCCGCTGAAGGAACTTCAGGCAAATGCCTATGTGTTTTCACATAGTTTTCAATACTGGGCAATGTCGGTAATTGATAATCTGGATCGAAAACGTAATCCGGTACCGAAATATCCGTTTTTATCTTTATCTCCTTTGCAAGAATGTTCCCATTGACCGCAAGTTTTGCTTTCGGGGTATTGGTGCCAATTCCCACACTACCGTCATTCTCAACTGTAAAGACTACATTCGCATTGGCCGTCGCTGTACCGCTTGATAAACGCAAAATAGGTTGTCCAGTGACTTCCTGATTTATATAAACCGCAGCTCCGCCACCATTTCTATTGAATTGGTGATAAGTGGTATTGCCAGCGACAGTACGAAATGTACCGGTGTAGGTCTGAGCAATGGAGCATAAACTTGCAAACATGACCCCACTGGAAACAATTATCTTTTTTATCATCAGATCCATTTTTACTGTTCTTTAATGTTCAACCTTTTTTCCAATGCTTCGATGCGTTTATCCTTATCAATCATATGAAGCGTCAATTCTTCAATCTTTTGCAGCAGAATCTTGTTCATCTCACCAAGGGAAAGCCCATTTTCTTGAATCTCCTCCGCTTTAGGCACCCCCGGAAGATGCTTGTTCTCCTGAATAAATTGGGCGGTCTCCTTCAAGCTGGGCAATTGATAATCTTCAGAAAACACATAGTCAGGCCAGTTCGCGGTCTCCACTTTGATTTCCTGAGCACGAATATTTCCGTGTACTGAAAGACGCTCTTTCGGGGTAGCCGTACCGATACCCAGATATCCTTGGGAAGTCCACTTCCCTTCAGGAAATGTTATTTCGCCTTTAAAACCATTTTTATAGCTCGCTTCTGCCACCATCGTTCCGGTAAAGGCCTCGTCAACAATAGTCCATCCTTGATAATAAGTGGGTTTATTGAGGCCTGAATGTGCATTTATGTATATTTTTTGATGGTATACCTTGTCTGTAAAATAAATGACAACAAGATTGTTTTCATTCCCAATTTTAATTGTCGGCGTATGTGCGCCAGAGGAAGATATATTCGGCAAGTGAACATAAGGTCCGTTTGCATTGTTATAAATATAAAAACAAAGGTGCAGATCCAACGTTGAAGAAAGCCCGTAACTATACCCTTTGATCTCTAAAGAAACCATGTCGGCTCCTGAAGAGAAAGGAATGTTCGTCTTTATTTTTAATCCGTTGACTGGCGTGGTGGAAGTATGGTAACGCGCGATATCTAGAAGCACTTGCGCTTGAGCCCTCTGCATAGAAAATAAAGCGATAACGCTGATAAAGAATAATATTACTTTTAAAACGCTCGCAGTATCTTTCCACTGTTTAAATTTGTGATTTTTACTTCTCATAATTAGTATGGTTAGATTGGTTAAGACACATGACACCAACAGATTATTACTTTCTTTCCAACTTCTCAAGACGCTCGAGAACAGCTTCCAAGGTTTTTTCTTGCTGTACGATTTTTTTGTCCTTTTCAATCAGATGCAACGTTAATTCTTCGATCTTCTTTAAAAGCGCAAAGTTCATCTCTGTTAAGTTTACTCCTTCTTTCTGAATCGTGGCAGCCGAAGGTATTTCCGGAAGATGACGATGTTTCTTCACATAATACTCTACACTAGCCAAGGTAGGCAGCTTGTATTCTGGATCAAATACGTAGTCTGGTACAGAAATATCGGTCTTTACTTTTATTTCTTGGGCTAGGATTTTACCATTGACGGATAGGGCTTCTTTCGGATCGTTTGTTCCAATCCCCAATCTATCTACAACATACATCTTGCGTGCGGTCCAATCCGCTGTCTCATGATTCGCATTAGCACCAGTGTAGAGTACTTGCCAATCTGACCAGCCTACATTGTTATAGCTTCCCAAACGTATCCTTGGAACATTGCCGCCATATAAGTTGGAGTATGGGAAATACAATTGGAAGGCGCCTCCATCTTGTGTATTATTATAGCCACCACCTGTCAACACAGTGCCGTAATTAGGGAAGCCTTGGCCGCCGCTTACGAAGCCGATTTGTAATTTACCATTAAATTCTCTGGGAGCTTGGGTGATTTGCCAAGAATAATTTTGCACCGGCAAAAGGGACGTCTGTGCAGTTGCCAAGCATGGAGCTGCAAATAGAACGACTATCGCCCATTTTGTTAATTTCGATTTTTTCATCATATCGGTTTTAAAGGTTTTCCTAATCTTATTCTTTTACCAGATGTCTTACCAAATTCTCCAGATTTTCGAGCCGTTTTGCTTGGCTTTGTATTTGTTTATCCTTTTCAATCAGATGCAGCGTGAGCTCTTCGTTTTTCTTAAGCAACTTATTTACCATCTCACCCAGCTGTATACCATTGACCGACACTTCTTTCGCGGATGGTATATCGGGTAAGTGTCCATAGGTTGTGATAAATTGTTCTAAACTATCTAAAGGCATTAGATTGTAATCCTTTTTAAAAACATAGTCTGGCCAGTTAGAGGTCTCCACTTTGATTTCATGAGCACGGATTTTGCCGTTGACAGATAAGGTTTCTTTGGGAACGGTTGTTCCGACGCCGACACGACCGTTATGCGCAACATAGAAATAATCACCCACATTGAACCTTCCACCTTTTGCCTCAGCTCTAACCGTGCCGCCACCATCAGGCAACACACCGCTAAATAGTTTAGCTGCATTCCAGCCGTAAGTGTCGCTGAACGTCTGAAGACTAGCGATAGCTACTGTAAAGTTAACTTCAATAAACGCGGTGTCTTGATCGTAAGTGATCCGTGCTCCATTCCAATAGCCCGCATTACTATTCGTCTTGAGGGAGAGACCGCCAACATACTGCCAATCTTTAAACCATTCGATATCCAGATAATTGGGCGTGGTAGCACCTCCAGAAGTAAATAGGGTGACCTTACCGAAACCTCGGCCGGAAGCACTACTGACGTAGGCAACGCGCTTCCATCCAGGCGCGTCGACTTTAGCAGTAACGGGCGTTTGCCCAAGAAGATGTAAGGAATGCAACAAAACAACCAAAAGCAATAAGACGTTCCTCCTAATAGCGTAATGAAATATGGCTTTCATAATTTATATATTTAAGTAAATTGATACGTTATTATCTGTATCCTTCAATTTTCACCTTAAATCCTACCTCCCCTTCAATAACTTTCCGCTCGTTGGTCGAGGTCCGTCTATTATCCATCTTCAATGTAACAGTACTGAGATATCCCAATGTGTTAATCTTTTCAAGTTCTGCAACAGATGACACGATAGCCCGGTAATCACCCTTGACAATCAAGCTCTTGGATTTGACTGATACGGTATCGGCCTGCATTGTATTTCTAACAGCATTATTAAAATACACTTGAATTTGCGGCGAATTGACCGCCCTGCTGGCTTCGGACAGGAAATTGTCACTCCAAACCGCAGAGTCCGTCTGGTATACGTTACTCAAACTATCCAGCACTTTGCTACGGCGCTCGAAATCATATTGTGTACTATTACTGATATCCCTGCCAATCAGCTGATGCAACCTGTTGTTTTCGCGGTAGGCCTGATATGTTTTTTGGAAAGCCAGAAACCAAGCCAGCACTAACAAGATACCGGCACCAACAAACAAAAGCTTATTCCGCCTTTTGTAATCAATTTCCCTCCACTTGATCATTGTAATTTATTTTGATGGTAAAAGCGTCAAGCGTATCGTCGTGCTGCTTGTTACCATATTCCTCTATACTGACCTTGGTAATCCAAGGATTATTTTTTAGTTCCCGCAACCATAAATTGAGCATTTCTAAAGTGGGGCTGTTTCCCTTAACGACGATCTGATCGGGCTGTTGCAGTACCGCGTTGCCCAGCGCTTTTGTCTGCGGATTGATCTGAACCTGTGATAGGGTAATCTGGGTGTATTGCCGGATCGTGTAAGCAATTTGATCCAATAGCCAGGCCTTTGATACGCCGCCGTTCCAGCCTAGCTGCGACAACAGCTGTTCGTTCTGTTTTATTTCCGCTTCCAGTTTTCCTAGATCTTTTTGCGTGCTCTGTTGTGTACTTACCCGACTTTCCAAATCCTGATTCTCCTGATAGTAATGGCTAAATAGAAATGTATTGATCAGGAGCAATAGAAAAAGCGCCCCGGTTAGTAATGCCAGGTTGTTTTTAAATTTCTGTTTTTCTAGCCATAACTGCCGCTGCTCTTCCACTTTTGGAACAGCAAGAGATAAGTCGCCAATATAATCGGCCATGAGTGTCGAAAACGCCGCTGCATAAGCAGTTACAAACTGCGGCTTGATCGGATGGTCACCGATCTTTAGGGCGAAACGGCTTTCAAAGCTATTGGCCCACTGATACCGCTGCCATTGTCTGCTTTCGGCGTTGATGTGGATGGCATGTCGATCAAAATAATATTCATTACTGTAGCTATTGAGTTGTTCAAGAATATTGTCCAGCAGAAACGGCCCGATAAATAGTTTAATAACTTGATATCCTGCAGTGTCAAGTCGGTCCAATATATCCGAAACGAAATCCTTACGTACAAAGGCAATCCAATTTGTCGTATCTCCTCGAAACTGTACAGAATAAAATCGTGCAGCGTCATAACTGGGAAAAATCGTCCGGAGCTGATCTTGATCTTGAAAAAGAGTGGTACTTTCTTTGATTAGAATCTGCCTGGATTCGAGATGCAACGCTACGGGAATCATTTGATTCTTACTATTGGACAACAATTCCCAATCAGCAACCTCCCAGGTCTCCTCAATTTCTAACTGCTGCTTGTCTAGACGAACCTTACAACAACGAAAAGATAAGGCCTCCCCTTCCTGACGCAGTGAGATGCCTATACAGCTGTGCAATCGATATTTTTCCTTGATCCACGCCAACATAGCTTAATACAATATGGTCGGTTTGATAAATACTACAGATACCACTTTCTGCGTACTTTTCTCCCGGCTGCTGAACAGCCACTTTAATACTGGTATACGTGATAGTATAGGGATACCTCTACCACTATTGCTATTTTCGGTACGTTCGATACCACCCAACACTATCATGTCCTCATTACGGGCACGAATAATTGATTCAAACCTGCTATTTGATGTTGGAGGAGGTTCGTTTTTGGCCACCGTCCCAATAAAATCAGAGATGTTGACTACAATCTTCATTGTTATTTGGTCATCCCCTGAGACAACTGGAGTGACATCTATCTTGAGGTCAGCACTGACATCCTGATATTGGGTGGTAAACACATTCGTATTGGTAAGCCCCGGATAGACATTTTGGGTTTCAATTTTATAGTATCGCTTACTTCCAATACTTAAAGTTGCTTTATGCCCATTTAGAGTGGAGAGCTTAGGCACAGATCTCAATTCGACATTTTTATTTTCTTCCAGTGCCTGCAGACGGACGTAAAAATTGGGAGTCACGCGGCCCAGGTTGAAAGAACTATTTTTGCCGAGCTGTGAGAGAAACCGGTTGATAGATCCGGCGCCAAATGTAAAACCATCAGATAAGCTGCCCCCGGTTTTAGGAATAGAATCGGCCACCCCCATCTTAATGCCCGTCTTTAGTGTATTGCCTTTCTGTATATCAAGAAGAGTCACCTCAATCAATACCATTGGCACGAGTTTGTCCAACTGCTTCACGTAAGTCTCTATCTCACGGATCTGCGGACCGGATCCCGAGAGCAACAGCATATTTTGTTCCTTAAATTCTTTGATCTCAACATCTTTACGCCATTCCATCGGGATCATCATCATAATGGTATCAATAGAACGATGCTGCAACTGTACTATCTTGCTGTCCCGTAGACCCTCATTCCGACGGTTACCGATCAGATACGTTCCATTGTCTATTCGGAAGGTGTAGGGCGTGCCCTGAAAAATGGAAGTCAGAAACTGATCAAACGATATATCTTTGACATTGGTCGTGATATTACCATCAATCTGGCTATAGATAAAATAGTTGACACTGGCTTCTTCCGAAGCACGTTTGATCAGCTCGATAATCGGAGTATTGCTCGCCTGTATAGTAAATAATTTTCCTCTACCCTGCTCGGTCTTGCCATACAGTGCATAATTACCGGGCTGGCCACCGCCCATACCTTGATTCATGGCGTCCATTCCATTCACTGGATTGGTCGCATTATTCGGGCGGAAACGGACATCTGTCTGACGGTCGTCGTTGATAAATAGTTCTTCACCGGGTATCAGCGATTCAAACACATACACGTTATCATTCGTTTTGCGATACTTTAGCCCGTTTACGTAAGCTAATTTCTCCAGCGCGGTCTCAAAAGGTGCCTCTGCCATAAACCCAGTTACGGCCTTTTGAAGTAAAGGGGTGGGCACAATTAAGTTTTTGCCAGATAATGAACTAATCTTTTGCGCTACCCTCCCCAACGAATCGTTTTGAAGCTCGTAACTCAGCCCATCGTTTGCAGCATTATATCGCACATTAATATCCTTCGGAATAAGAACGGGCTGAGGTTGAGGCAACTTCTTGATGGTCATAATAGATCCGATCACGTCGATATCGAGCCCATAGGTTTTGGCGAGGAACAATAATACGTTTTTGGCGGTCTCACCAGTAAAATTATTAACAATCGAAAAGCTAAGTGTAGGATCAACATTAATATTGAGATCATTGGACTGCGCAAGCGCCCTTAAAAATTCTTGCGCTGTTACGCCTGACACAGAAAGCTTCACTTTTTTTTCAAGCCCTGGAACAGTGCCAGCTAAGGCATTGAGCCGCTGTTCCACACGCATATAATTATCCTCGGCTTCCTGAGCCCGTGTCATTAGGTTCACACAGAACAAATATAATAGGGTTACATATAAAATCTTTAATCTCATCATCAATAATCAATAATTAAATAGTAGAGGGTAAATCTCTTCGATCGTTGTTTCCTGATTAGCAAATAGCTCAAAGGCATTTTCTCCCAAGGTTTTAATCCTCCGTTCTTTTAAATGTTCGTCGACTCTCATATTTCCTTTCTTTATTTCGTCGACTAGGCCTTGGTCCATCGGAATGATTTCATACACCGCTTTTCGGCCCTTGAACCCTGTAAAGTAGCAGGATGCGCAACCAACGGCAACAGCATGACGACTTACCGGAAAGTACGGCTTGAATTGCTTAGGATACAGGGATTCGGTCATCGGCTCCTCACGTTTGCAGCTTGGACATAGTGTTCGGACAAGTCGCTGGGCTACCGAGGTATTGAGCGTATTGGCAATCAAGAAATTAGGTATCCCCATATCCACTAGACGAGATACTGTGCCCCATGCCGAATTGGTATGTATCGTAGACAGCACTAGGTGCCCTGTGAGCGCCGCACGGATCGCCATATTTGCGGTGTCCGGATCGCGTATCTCCCCTACCATGATAATATCCGGATCTTGTCGCAAAAAGGTACGCAGTGCTGCGCCAAAGGTCAGTCCGATATTCTCCCTGAGCTGTACTTGGTTGATTCCTTCTAATGTATATTCTATAGGATCCTCAATCGTGAGTATGTTGTTGGTCGTTTTGTTGAGGTGCTTAAGTGTTGCATATAAAGTCGTAGTCTTACCCGAACCAGTGGGTCCACTGATTAGCAGTATACCGTTTGGCTTCTTCACTCCATGGAGATAGTTCTCATAATCCTGCTCCGACATACCCAATTTGTCCAATTGGATATTGGTCGCATTGTTATTGAGTAGCCGCAGCACTACTTTTTCACCGTGGAGGGTGGGCAGCACGGATACCCGGATGTCGAACTGATCCTGATTACGCCGGTAGTGGATCCGTCCGTCCTGTGGCAAGCGTTTCTCGGCGATATCAAGATTGGACATAATCTTTATTTTATTAATCAGAGCCGGATAATCCTCCCGTTGTAGAACATAACGCTCCACCATCATACCGTCGATACGGATACGCACGCGGCAGCGGTTTTCATACGTTTCGATATGAATGTCACTGCTCTTTAGCTGTTTGGCTTCGTAAATCAGGTTGTCCAAAAAATCGGCATTGAACACCAAATTTTTAACAGCGTCCTTACCGTCCCCTGATTTTTCGCCGAAATAATATTTGTTCAGCCATTCTTCAACTTGTGCTGAGGAAGCCGCCTCCAGAATAATCTGCTCATCAAAAAGAATAGCCAGTTCATTCTGTAGATCTGCAAAGTGACCGGATTCGTCCGCATAAAAAAAGATCTTGTCGGCCTCTCGTTCATAAGGAACAATACGATAGTGCCACGCAATATCCCTCGAAATCGCATGTAGCACTTCTGCCGAAAAATTTGTTGTTGTTGCCACTCCAATAAGTGTTAATAATTATACTTTTCTCATCCGATCCGCAGCAGTTTTTGAAAACTCTGCTCCCAGTTAATATATCCTGCTCTTTCGACAATAAAATAGCCCAAAAACAAGAGCGCTTGACATCCTGCAAGAGGAATTCCGATTTCAGCATCCCGCCATTTTTTTTTGATCAGCGCGAGCGGTAACACAATGAAAAGGCTGCTTGCATAGAATACAAAAAAGCTCAGAAATGGCAAATATAAACTTAAACAGGCTAAAAAGGCTATATCTCCCCAACCAAGTTTCTGGTCCATCACTTGCTGCCACGTCCCTGTCTTAAGCCGGAAATACAGTGTGATTGCCCCCAACTGAAGTAGCAAAAATAGCAGATTCGCAAATATCTGTATATAATCAATCTGCCACAATCCTGTAGAGAAATTCAACGCTATCAAGAGTGCTCCCAAAATAATAAATAACGTAACGTTTACAGCCCGCTGTTTAAAATCTTGTAATGCTATCAGGCTCAAGCTTACACAGATGGCGATATTCCACCACATCTAATCCGGAGTAACCTCGTTTAAATTTTTGTCCTGGTCGATCTCCCAGACGTTAAATGTTCCATCACCATCAAAATCGACTACCGCTGTGGCACGCCCCAAGAACGTGTTCTGATCAGCCCGAACAATTTCGATCCGGTAATTAGCTTTACCATCCTTTCCGTCGGTACTTAACTTTTCCTGTACAAAGCCGAGTTCCTCCAAGTTGCCACTGTACTTCGATTTTTCGAAAAAATAATTCTTTTGCAAGGTCTGCAGATGCTGAAGTTGCACTTTAGCTTCCGTACTTTTCGCTTTGGTAATCAATGGCATTAAATTAGGCAAGGCAAGAAGTACCAGGATACCAATAATCACCATCACCACCAAAATCTCGGTCAGGCTATAAGCCTTTAATTTTCTTTTAAAAAATCTTTTCATAACACTTTTCAACCCCAATCTATTTAGGTCTCGCTAATATAAATATTTTCGTTTAACTCGCGTAATTAAATTCACTGATTAAATCAATATAAATGAATGAGACAAGGGTGTTACTTTCCTAAATTCTGTGATGTATTACGAAAATTGTAGTCGATTTCCCGTCAGATCCGGAGGTGCCACAAACCGCTTTTTTTGAATGGTCTGTCCCCCTAAGTTATGGAACAACTGTATTTGATTATTACATTGAGAAAACAGAAGGACTGGACATAGCCAAAGTTGATCACGACAAATGGTGTATTGCGCGAGATGATCGAGAAGGGCTAACATGGGCTGTACCCTAGTTTGAGAATGGAGTTAAAGGCTATTCCTTCAAATGAGAATAGTACTTTTCTTCACATTAGTATTTTGCCCATCTGGGCCCCTGTTATCACTGGTGTTCCGAATAGCTGCAACGATGAACATATCAGTACTTCCCTTTGATTTTCTTGCGATGCTTCAGCCCAAAATCCAACAAAGCATGGATGACGGGCTGCACTTCCTGCGCATATTGGGTAGGCGTATAAGACACAGTAACTGGTTTTGTGTTGTTGACTGTCCGCGTGATTAGCAGGTTTTCTTCCAGTTCCTGCAATTCCTTTGACAACACCTTTGGAGAAATCCCTTGCGATGTTTCCTGTAAGTCCTTAAACCTCATTGTACCATGATTCTGTAGATTATGCAGAATGCAAAATTTCCATTTGCCACTCAACAGTTCAATGGCATCTTTGAGTGCCAGTATCGTTTCTTTGTCAACGTTGTTTTTAATGTCATCCATAAAAGATAGTCACTTTCCTAAAGGTAATGAATAGCAAATATAAATCGAATATCCAATAGTTTTGTGGTCAGAAATCTAAAAGAATTCATTATGAAAGTAACGGTAATCGCAAATATCTCGGCAAATGGAAGGATCCTATTATCCGACAACCCGCATCATCAATTGCCTCCCGAAGCAATGGAATTTTATATACAGTTTGTCAGGCAGGTTGGCAACGTCGTGATAGGATTAAAAACCTTTGAAAATTTTCTGAAATTTCCATCAGAGGTCAAAGCACTTTTTAATGCGATAGAAATCATCATACTTTCCGCTGGTCCGTACAAGGCAGAAGGCTACAAGACCGTGGCAAGCCCCGAAGAGGCTATTCAATATATGTCCTCCAAAGGTGTACAGGAAATAGCCGTCGGAGGCGGGGCAGGTACTTTCAATGCTTTTATCGACAAGGATCTGGTTACGGATATTTATTTCAATATCAATCCCTTAATCACGGGAGCCGGAGCAACTTTAGCAAACAACAGCCAGCTGAATTCCATATTTACCCCTAAAAACCAGACACTTAAAAATGGCTTTATTCAATTGTATCTGACTAAGGAGTAGATATATGCTATTTAAAATGATGTTTTTAATAAGGCAAACTGTGAATAATTTTTGAGTACAGGCTCATTAAAAATCGTGCGGAAAATTCGGTGTTCGACAAAATGCATAGCGAACGCATTTTGTCGAACACCGGATTATTTCTTCTGGATGGCTGTACTGACTTCCATAGGTAAATCAGACTCTAAAATAGAGGCACCATCCTCGAATACAGCCCGATATTTCTCGTAACGTTGCTCTTTTTCTTGCAGTTTATCGTAACTGGGCGCGCTCGATATCATGCACATCACACCTTTGGCGTTAAAAAAACGATACATTTCTTGATTTCCGGGTACGATTTCCGAACCGATATAAACAATCATGCGGTCATAGGGCAATCCGGAGCCTACCCATTTATCTAAAGCAGCGCGGTCTTTAATATGCATGGACAAATACTGATCTTTATTTTGACCAAGGTAGTATTTTGCCTGGTCGACATTATGCACCGTCACCCAGACCCAGGCATAAGCATTATTTTGTCTTATGATTTCGGCAGTCTTAGCTAGAGGCAAGTCTTTCTTATCGAGATTCAGAATCGTCTTACCTTTGGCCCATTCGATCACTTCCTGAAGGGTGTTGATTCCATATGGAGTTACCTTACCTGTCTTGTCCCGCAACCTCAGTTTCTGAAGTTCGGCCCAAGTATAATCAGCGACCTTGCCAACCCCATTGGTGGTCCGTTCCAGGGTTGCATCATGCAATAAGACAGCCACACTGTCTTTGGTGTAACGCGGATCTATTTCGAATATAGCAGGCGTTTTTTTCAAAACTGCTTCAAAGGCTGCGATCGAATTTTCGGGCAGCCCATTTTCGATCGTACCTCGATGGCCGCTTATTATCTTTTTACCGGGCGAATAGCGAAAATAAGCCCGCATGGCTTTACTCGTTTTAAAGTCAAGCCTATGAAGCTCCTGCGCCTGCAAGCTCCCTACTGCCAGCGCACCAACCAACAAACCCATAAATAACCCTATTTTTTTCATTTGCTATTAATTTTTAACTGTACAACAATTCGGATCGATCTAAATCTCAGGCATTCAATTTTAATAAACTGAAACCAGCTGCTTTGTCTAAAGTAAAAAGAGTCAGAGCGGAATTCTCCTGCACAATACGTCGGTAGTTTGCCAGCGGCATCCCGAGTTGATTAGCCAGAAACAGCCGGTTGATCCCATTATGACCAACGATCAAAACAGTTTTACCGTCGTAGCGTTCGAGCGCGTCCTCATAAAAACTGTTGACCCGCTCGATTACCTGACGCCCGGTCTCCCCTATTGTTCCCGCGGCATAATCCTCCGGTGATCGCAGCCAATTGTCCCAGGCCTGAGGATCCTCGGCAATGAATTCGGACGCACGCTTCCCTTCCCATCGTCCAAAATCCACTTCTATCAATCTCTTGTCAACCTGCAATGCATGTACCGCTCCTGATGCGATCTCAGCCGTTTGACGAGCGCGCATCAGTGGTGAACAGAATACGGCATCAAAAGTATATTCTTTCAAAAGCTGCTGCATCCGCTTGGCCTGATCGACCCCTCTAGCATTCAGCGCGATATCCGTACGCCCACAATATTGATTTCCATTTGCGTTATAGGCCGTTTCGCCGTGCCTTAATAGTATAACCGTTAGCATCTTAAATATAGCCTAATTGTTTGAGTTTAGTTTTAAACTGTTGATATTGCCCTTCATAGGAAGCCGCTAAATCCATGTCGGGAAATACCTGCATTTCTTTCTGGGTCATTTTTGAAGCTGCCTCTTCCAAAGAACCGTAATAGCTGTATGATGCGGCCATAATGGCCGCTCCCAGAGCGCCTGTGGCTTCTTTACATTTGAAAATCGGCACCTGCAATACGGCACTTCTGATCCTCAGCCATACTTTACTATTGCTGCCTCCCCCAGCTGTAAATACGGCAGTGACCTGCTCGCCGGAAAGTTCCTCAATGATCTCGTATGCTAGCCGTTCAATGAAAGCTACGCCCTCTAAATTGGCGGCAAATAAGCGTTCGCGTGACACAGACCCAGGTTCAAAACCACGCGCCTGCGGTGCCATAATGGGGTACCGCTCCCCCTTGTGTTTGAGCGGCCAGGCCAACAGCCCGGTAGGAATCAATGTGGCTACCTCTTCGTTCAGTTTCTCAAAGTCGGTCGGAAAATCCAGACTAATCCAGTCCGCCCCCGTATTGCTCGCCCCACCCGGCATCCAGAAACCCTCAGGATGGCGATGGCTATATAATCTACCCAGGGGATCGACAACTTGTGACCTGGTCACCCCTTTGATGACTAAAGTGGTTCCGATCGTCGTATTCCACTCTCCGGGATTGACTGCCCCGGAAGCCATCTGAGTTGCACAGCCATCGGTCATGCCCACCACCACATCGATACGGGGCAGCTGCCAGGCCCTGGCCAGATCCTCGTTCAGTGTACCGATAACTGTACCCGAGGGAACAACCTGCTGTAACCATTCGGGCTTCATACCCAGTACATCAAAAATATAGGCCGGCCATTCCAGAGCATTCAGGTCGTATCCGCTCTTGAGGACATTGGTGTAGTCGGTTATATGATATTGCCCCGACAGCCTTCCCACAATATAGTCCGAAGCATGTATCCATAACGCGATATCTTTTACCTTCTCGGGATAATGGTCTACATACCACAGCATTTTGCTTATTCCACTCGAGGAATTGAATCCTGTATAGCCGTGCTGCACAAAGTCTTTTGCTGCCTGCATACAACGCTCACCTTGCTTTACCGAGCGGCCATCGCTATACATGATCGCGTCGTGAAGCGGAAGGTTATTCCGATCGAGAGGGATAACCGTTCCCGAGGTCGAAGTGACAGAAATCGCCCGAATGGCCTTTCTATCGACGTCTTGAGGGAGCCTTGCCAAAATATGGGTTATAATAGCCTCACAGTCCCGCCACCAGATAGCCGGAGACTGCTCCTCTCTAAAATTCCCCCGGAGATCGAATTTAACCGATTCTGAACCTACTATGTTTCCGAGCTGATCGACCAAAACGGCGCGTGCACCCTGTGTGCCCACATCCAGTCCAAAGAAATAGCTATCCATCTATGCGGTCACCTGCTTAAATGTCCGACGTGCATTCTTCCACTCCTGATACAGCTGCTCAAACTGTTGGTGGTCCTGGGGCTCAATTTCCTCCAGCAGCACAGGCTCAAAATTAGCCAGGCCAAGTGCTTCATTACAGACAAGAACTCCTCCCAAAACTGATGCCTGCCGGAACGTATTTCTGATCTTGATACTTTTACCAAATAAATTAGCGATAAATTGACGCAATTTGCGGCTTTCCATACCGCCGCCACAAGCCCAGATATAACTTTCATGATGCGGCGACACATCGCTCAGAAACTTATAATTTTCGTAGATGCTACAAGCGATGTCCCAAAGAATAGCAAAAACAAAACTACCTCTGGTCAATTGATGGGAGACGGGGGCATTAAAGATAAATCCCCCTTTGGTAAGCGGCTGGTCTTCGTCGGCAATAAGCGAGCCCAGTGAAGCAACGCATTGCGAATAAGTGGCGCTTTCCAGTTCTTTTTCGATGACATCGTAACCTTCGTTTGGATAGAAAATTTCTTTTAACCGCTGATAATTGAGCCCCGTCACTCCCGCATTGGCTTCCAGGATAAAACTGTCGGCGTCGATGTGGCGGCTGGTCCAGGTGCGCTGGTCTGCATCCAGCACATAATCCTCAACAATCTTGATAATAGGTGTTGTGGTACCAGAAACGATCACAACGTCGTTGGATGTCGGTGCAATACTTTTGATGGCCAATTGTGTATCGCCACCACCAACAATCACTTTGGCTCCTGCATGGATATTCATGCTCTGGGCTAGATCCGGTAAAATATCTCCTAAAATAGAGCCCGCAGCTTTTAATGGTGGAACAAGACTTACTGGTAAATCAAACTGTGCAAATAACGTGTGGCTCCAGTCTCTTTTGGCGACATCATATAATAACGTCTCAGAGGCCTGCGAATGCTCATAGGCACAGACACCGGAAAACTTATACTGGACCCAATCGCTGATACTCATAAAGCAAGCAATGTCCTTGAAGATATTGGGATATACCTTGCGGAGCCCCACCAGTTTGAATGCAGAAAAGAGCGAAGTCGGGTATCTTCCGGTCATTTGGTACACCCGGTCTTTATCCGTTAATTCAGCTTCCCATGCCCTGCCCCGATGGTCGATATTCGGCATGCCCAAAACAGAACGGCCTTCTGTGTCAATAATAACAATACCTTCGCGCTGGCTGGTCGCTGTGATGGCTTCGATCTGCACGGGCCCCGCTTCTTCTATGGCCAGGGCAGACAGCCGGAGAATTTCATTCCATAGTGTATCGGGATCGAAATAAATCGATTCTTCGTAGCGATCGTCAGATTCGTACTGCACATTTTCCCGCTTTATGCTCAGCAGCTCACCCGCTGGCGATGCGACGGCAACACGCGCATTTCCTGTCCCGATATCTATAATCAAATATGCTTTTGTAATCACCATTATACATTTAAATTTTCTATTACCGCTTTATTCACCAATTGACGGATATGCTTATTTCCATTGACAAAATACTCCCTCAAATTGTTGTTCATAATAAACGCATGATGGTCCTCTACTTCATGGGTAGCACCGGCAATATGCGGTGTGGCGATCACATTCTTGTGCTGAATCATTTTATAGTCAATCTCATCCGGAGGTTCATGATAAAAAACATCCAGCACTGCGCCCCGGATCTGCCCCGACTCCAATAGGCCGAGCAGGTCTTCACGATTGACCACCGTAGCCCGGGCAGTATTGACAAAAATAGCCTCTTTTTTTAATAAAGAAAGATATTTCGCATCAATCATCCCGACCGTCTCGGGGGTGACCGGCAGGTGTATGCCGACGATATCACAGGCGGTAAAGAGTTCGGCCAATTCCACCTTTTTATAATCGGTATTCTCGTCTGTATAATAAGGATCGAAATAGTAAATCTCACAGGGAAAACTGCTCAACATACGCGCGATATGCTGACCTACCGCACCAAAACCCACCATCCCCACTTTCTTTCCGGCAAGTTCATTTCCTTTGAATTGCAGATAGGAAGTATGTGCTCCCACTCCCCAGTTTTTATTTTCCAGCCAGTCCATAGCGGGAAGCGTATTGCGCATTAATGTGATCACATTGGCTATAAACATTTCTGCTACAGCCTGCGCATTACGTGCCGGCGTATTAAACACCGGAATCCCCAATCTGGTAGCTACAGGCAAATCAATATTGGACGGTGTGCCCCGACAAATACCCACAAACTTTAACAAGGGGTTGGCGTGCAGCACCTCGGCAGTAATTTCGTCATGCTCAGAAATCAAGGCTTCGGCCCCTGTTTCCCGCAGGAGTTCAATGAGCTCCGTTGGATTAAAAGCTCTGCCATGTGGCTTCCAGGGCCGATAAATGACTTCGCCAACCAAACTCTCCAATTCTCCAAATGCCCTCTCATTCTCATAGGGAGCCGTCAATAGTACTTTCATAGTTTTCGTTCTTCTATTTTA
This sequence comes from Sphingobacterium sp. InxBP1, assembly GCF_026191775.1. Taxonomy (NCBI): domain Bacteria; kingdom Pseudomonadati; phylum Bacteroidota; class Sphingobacteriia; order Sphingobacteriales; family Sphingobacteriaceae; genus Sphingobacterium; species Sphingobacterium sp. InxBP1. The sequence goes on from NZ_JAINDX010000042.1 coordinate 33,474, forward strand.
TGATATATTTTAGTCCGTGTCAATTACATTTTGTTCGGGCAATTTTAATAAGGCTGTCAAGAGTGCACTCAACAAATAGAGGATGGCTAACAGCCAAACTACACCTTCGCTGCCCAGCGTACCGATGCAGAGCCCCACCAAAACTGGCCCCACGAATACAGGCAGGCCAGCCCCGAGATTGAGAATCGCCATTGCTGATCCCTTCTCCTCTTTCACCAGCGATGGCACCAGTGCGGACAGGGGCACATAGCCGGCGAGCAAAGCTCCCCATAATACGCCCGCCGCCAAGACAGCCCAATAGTTCCCCCCGAACCAAGCCGGGGAATAATAGAACAGCAGCGTGGTCACGGCACAGCCGACTCCGCCAAACCACATAATGGTATTACGCCAGCCCAGCTGGTCGCCCACAAATCCAAATAGGAGGTTAAAGACTATGTTGCTGGTAAAAATCGTACCCCAAATCTGCAACCAAGCTTTGGTCTCAAAACCATATTCGGCCATATATAGGGGCAGAAAAACCGGAAAAGCAAATTGCGCCGTTGTATTGATTACCCTTACGATTCCGCCCACCAGAACCTTAGGCTCGCGCTTAACAATGGTAAGCCCCTTCAGCATATCCCTGAATTTCGATCGGCCTGCATGTGGTACCGAGAATCGATCACGGTTCAGGATCAAGGCAATAAAGGCCCCGATTAAAACCCAGAGCAAGGAAGACCATAAGGTATTCTGATAGCCCATATAGTCCAGAGCCCAGCTTGAATAGTAAGCCCCCAGCACATTCAATCCCCCCGTAAACACAAACCAAAACCAGCCTACTGCCCGCCCCAACATGGATTGCGTAGTGCGATAAGTAATCCATACCATAAATGAATACGCAAACAAAGGGTAACCGAAACCACGAACCGCATAAAATACCAGCATATAAGTAAAATCAAGCTTTTGCATTCCAAGCCCCACAAAACCGATTGTTCCGATCATATAAAGAAGTAAGCCCATCACCATGGATCTGCGTGGCCCGTATGTTTCGGCAAGGACACCCGAAAACCAGGATGAGATGGCTATGGTCACCCCATAAACTGTAAACAAACTAGCCGACTGCTCTATATTCATGCCATGCGCTATCAGATAGGGACTCAACCAGCCCTGTTCAACACCGTCGCCCATCATAAAAAGGAGGATACCCAGATACCCCCATTTTAAATTTGAAGGAATTCCCCATTTCCCAAGTATGTGTACCATAATTTAGTTTTTAGAATTGGTTACTTTACAGCACTAAAATAACAAAATAAAACAGAATAAAATAAAAAATAACATAAATAAAACGTATCAAAACAAAAAAAAGCAATATTAAACATATTGCTTTTTTGGAAAGAACGGGGAATACCAATTTATAATTCAAGTTCAGCGCGCAAAAAATAATGATCACTGGGGTAGACACCCTTATAATTATCTTTGACGATGGCAGATGTTCTGGGGACAACCGCGCCCTTCGTAAAAATAAAATCTATTTTTTTTGCACGGTCTTTCTTTTCATATTGCTCGCCTTTAAATCCATGCGTCGTGCCACCGAAATCTTTCGCCCCGTGAATTTCCGTAAACGTGTCTTTCCAGCCTGCCGACACAACTTTCTGGTACACCTGGCTTTCGGATCCAACATTAAAATCGCCGGTCATGATCTGCACAAATCCATCGGCATACTGCGCAGACTCCTCAAGTACAAGCGCTATCTGTTTCAGTTTTGCTTCGGCATTGACATGATCCAGATGCAGGTTGACCAGACGTAGTTCCTTTTTACTATAACGATCATACAAACGTACCCAACAGGCATTACGGGCACGCGCCGACCCCCAGGAAATACTCCCTCCGATTAAAGGTGTTTCGGACAGCCAATAGGCTCCGGCCGCCAGGAGTTCAAACCGCTTTTTGGAAAAGAAAACCGGATTTTTTGCGATGCCATGATAACCCGTTTTGATGGAATCCATTTCCGGGCCATCAAATCCGAAGGCATGATAATCGGGCATCGCCGCTTTCATATCGGCAAACTGATTATAAAGCACTTCCTGAAAACCGATGATAGCTGGCCGCTGACGCCGGATCACTTCCAGACAGGCGGACCGACGCTGTTGCCAGCCCAATCCTTTTGCCGCGTCCTCTTCAAGGTCCACCCGGATATTACAGGTCAGCACACAGAGCGTATCCTTGCTGACCAGGGCATGGGCAACGTTGTCTTCCAAGGGAAGCAGCGACACCATCGCCGCCGCCCCAAGCTTCTGCAAAAAACCTCTGCGCCCTACAAGATCATGTTGAGTACCTCTTTTCATATCAGACGGTCATTTCATTTTCTCCAAGATATGCCCCTTCGGCTATAAGTTCCTGACGGAGCTCCTCCACATTGATTTCAGCAGGAGAAACACCGCGACGCACCGCAATTTTGGCAGCACGTCCAGCGGCTTCGCCCATCGCCATACAGGGTGCCATGACCCGTATCGCAGACATGGCCTCATGCGTGGTCGAAATCGAACGTCCGGCGACCAACAGGTTTTTCACCCGTGTAGGCAACAAAGAACGGTATGGGATGTCATAACTGTCTCCACACCAGGTAAGGGTACAGCCTCCCCCTTCCGGATGATGAATATCGAGTGGATAGCTCGCCACCGCAACCGCATCGTCAAAACGGGTACAGGACAGAATATCGTCGGCAGTAAGCACGTACTGGCCAACTATGCGCCTTGTCTCCCGAATCCCCAAAAAAGGAGCCATTTTAGTAAATTTAGCCTGCTCAAATCCGGGCACATACGCGACCAGATAACGCTGAATCTCCTCAATCTGCTTGCGGCCTTCGATTTCACCAAAGGTCAGACTCGCCGGATCTGTTCCATCCACACCATTTATCCGCGACATATTCACCCAGACTTCGCCTTCGCGAAGCCCCGTGATCAATATCGTACGCTCTACCGGCAAATGATAGCCGGCCGCTCTGGCTTTCTCCATCACACTACGCAGCCCGACGACGATAAACTGATTATTCTGCCCGAAATATTCGGCCGGAATAAAATCCGTCAGATAGGTCCGGGGCTCCTCAGCAATGGACATACGCAGTTTTTCGGTATCGACACCGCCCATGCAGAACATCAATGTCGGAGGCTGTGCCCCACCTGTTTCATTGCCCTGCTCGCAAGCCACTCCAGCCCTGAAAGCCACGTCGGCATCGCCCGTACAATCGATGACTGTTTTTGCCAGAATTGCCTCCCGGCCAGATTTGCTCTCTATCAGCACCCCTTTTAAAACATCGTCCTCCATCACCACCCCGGCCGAAAAAACATACAGCAACACCTCTACCCCAGCCTCTTCCAAAACCTTGAGCCCGATATTTTTAACCGCTTCAGGTTCGACCAAGGTCAGACTCATATGCAAGGGACAAGGACGATGCTCGGATGCGGCATCCACAGCTTTTAACCTGTCGATAAAACGCTGTGGCAGTCCTTTAATGATCTGATTGCCCTTTTGCCCCAGAAAACCCAGAATGGGCAAACCAATCGTCATATTGCCACCGACAAAACTCCTGCTGTCGATTAAAGCCACTTTCAGGCCATCTGAGGCTGCCGCCTGGGCCGCAATAAGACCAGCAGGCCCCGCCCCCACAACCAGCACATCCACCTCCATTCTTACCGGAACCTCTCTTGCGGGCTCCATAATCTTTTTGATACTGTCCATTTCTGTATAAAATTTATTTTACAAACTACATAATCTATTTGAGCAGCAACACTTCTGCCCTTTGTGTTTCCTTTATCGGGGGAACCTCTTTTTTTATCATCGTCCATAGGATCAATGCTGCCAAAGGATGCATAAATGCCATCACAATAAATAGGGTTCCTGCGCCTACCGAGCCAAGCATCTGCCCGACAAAATAATTGAACAGCACAGCCCCCAATGCACCAAAACCTCCAGCAATTCCCAATACCGATGCGACATTGGCCACCGGAAACGCCTCCGCAATCACCACACTGATTGTAAATAACCAGCTTAGACAAGCTATGGCAACAAGCCCAAAGATGAGCAAAGTCAAGTAGGGATTAGCGATATACGTGGTCAGACAACACAGCGGAGCCAACAAAGCGACCGCCGTCAGCATCGTCTTGCGAGCCAGGAGTGGATCTTTCCCTTTCCTGACCATCCGGTCAGACCAGGCCGACGTACCTATGGCTCCCAAATCGGCCAGCAAAAACGGTATCCAGCCAAACATGCCAATCTGAGCCAGCGTCAGTCCCGATTCTTCCTGCAGATAGCCGGGCAACCAAAACAGGCAAAAATACCATACCGGATCGCTTACGAATCGGATCAACAGAATCCCCCACAAAGACTTTCTGCCCCACAGCTGCCCCCAGGAAAAGGCAGCGGCCGGCTCCCCGGGCTCGACGGTGTTTTCTTTAGCGACAGCATCAGGTGGCTCGCAGTAAATCAGAAACCAGAGCAAGGCAATCACCAGACCGATTGCTCCCGCCACGATAAAGACTGTATGAAAATCGTAGGAAATAGCCAGCCAAGCCACCATCGGCGGTGCGATGATCGCTCCGATCGAACTCCCCGCGACACAAAGGCTGTTGGCAGTAGCCCGCATCTTGCCGGAAAACCAGACTGCAACGACCTTCAGCTGCGCAGGAAAATTGGTCGGCTCTGATGCACCCAGCAAGCCGCGAAAAAAAAGAAAAGAACCAAATGTACGCGAAAAACCACCTCCAAAACAGGCCAGAGACCAGCCTAAAATACCTACTAGCATCACACGTCGTTCGCCAAAACGATCCACAAGCCAACCGGATACCGGATACATAAGTGCATAAAACAACGTAAAAACGTTAATAACCATCGCATAACCATCGTCACCCAAGCCGTATGCTGCCTTCAGCATAGGTTTTAAGATAGACACGATCTGCCGATCGTAATAATTGAAGACAATCGCTAAAAATATGACGAGTATGATTAACCAACGCCTATACAGCGGAGCAATCGGAAGGGCAAACTTGGACATAAATAGATTCTGGTTTTTTTTATATTTTGATTGATCAAATTTATAATAAAAAAAGTAAATAAAACATTTTTAAATAAAAAAAAAGATAATTTAACATTTGAACGCTTGAAGTTTAAAGGTCAACACAGTATCTTTGTCAATAAACTTGTAGAATTATGAAAAGTATAACAGAGCGCCACGAATTCATACTCAAGAAACTTAAAGAAAAAGGAAAAATTTCCATCGAATGGTTAAGTAAAACAATGGAGGTCTCCAGCGTAACGATTCGTAAAGATCTTAAGCTTTTAGAAGATAAGAACCTTTTATTTCGTACAAAGGGGGGTGCTTCTACCTACAATCCCTATGCGGGAGACCGCCACATTCTGGAGAAAGAGTCCATCAATAGTGAAGACAAAGAACGTATTGCCAAAGCTGCAATTAAGCTGATCAAAAACAACGATTCGATCATGATCGGCTCGGGTACCACGGCCTATGCCCTGGCAAAAAATCTAGAAGTAACGCAGCATCTGACGGTGATCACTCCAGCACTGAAAGTCGGATTAGAACTGAGCAACAAGAAAAACATCGAAGTTTTACAGCTGGGCGGACTGATCAGACCCAATTCGTCCTCTGTCGCCGGCCACTATGCTTCAAGATTGCTCGACGAAGTAAGCTGCAGCCTCCTTTTTCTCGGTGTAGATGGTATCGATTTAGAATTTGGCATTTCAATCAGCAATCTTTCCGAAGCTACGCTTAACCAAAAGATGCTTGAAACCTCCCAAACGGTCATTGTACTGGCAGACAGCAGCAAATTTGGAAAAAGAGGACTTGGAAAAGTATGCAACATTGAAGATATCCATTATATCATCACCGATAGTAAAGTCTCCGAAAATGACGTTAGAAATATTGAGGAACTGGGCGTCAAAGTCATTATAGCTTAACCTGAAAAAAGGCCTTTAGCTTTAAAAGCCAGAGGCCTTTTACCTGTCCGGAGACTTTAGTATCCGGGATTTTGTTTCAGATCTGGAACCATCACAATTTCACTTTCGGGTATCGGCCAAAGCTCATCCTTATTAATTTTAAAAATCACATCCTGAACACCAAAAACTTTATTAGCCAACTCTTTATTATAAACCGGTGAACTATTATCGTCGATTTTGACCAATACTGCCGAAGACCACTGATTTGCATCGCGGTTGAGATAAAGATTACCGTTCAAGATCTGGCTGGCAATCCCCCAGCGGCGAAGGTCATACCAGCGGAAGCCATCACCCGCGAGTTCGACTTTACGCTCATAACGCAGCGCTTTCCTTAATTCAGCCTGGCTGAGCCCCGTCCTGAGCGGTGGCATATGCGCCCGCAGGCGGATCTGATTGATCGCATCGTACACTGAATTATCAATCTTATTCGCCTCTATTTTAGCTTCCGCATAGATCAAGAGCAGTTCGGCATACCTAAAAAGACCGATATTCAGGTCACTTTGCCCATTGACAGAAGTGGTTGCAAAATCTTTGATATCCACATGTTTCCGCCACAAATAGCCGCTATATGAACGGGCGGCGTTCGTCTGGTCTGCATTCACCACAACGGCCGGCTTATCGCTGGTCCCGTTTAAAACAGGCCAATAATTTGCCACATTTTTAAATGCGCTGTTCATTTCAAATTGGTAGCCAAGAAATCTGGCCCCGGGCCTCACACAGTACATATCCAGTCTCGGATCTCTATGGGCAAAAGGATGGGCGGCATCATATACGGCAGACTCCGTAACCGGCAGTCCGTCAGACGCCTGAAAAGAGTCTATAAAATCTTGCGTCGGCCCCCAGTATGCAACCCCTCTACCAAGGCGCGACGCTGCATAATATTGTTGATTATGCACATTGCCGGGAACACTGACATTATATTCCATGACCCATATCCATTCTTTGCTGCTCTTGAAGCCCTCATGTCCAAAAATATTGCTCACATCAGGCTCACCTACCACGTGGTTCTTTCCTGCATAATTTATGCTCTCGTTGAAAGGAGTCAGCTCATGCAGTCCATCCGAAAGCTTGATCGCTTTGTCGGCCGACTCTGCGGCAAGCTCGTATTTACCGGCGTAAAGCGCAACACGAGCCTTTAACATATAGGCAGCCACACTGCTCGCTCTTACTTTTCCGAAAGCGGATTGATTAACGGGCAGCGCATCCGCAATCGCTGTCAGTTCGTCCATAATCCATTGCCGGATTTCGGCTGCATCCGTTTTGCCAATATTCGCCTCGCCCAGGGGGACATTTTTGGTCAGTAAAGGTACTCCTCCATACAATTCTATCAATTGTGAATACACGTATGCCCGAATAAAACGGAGCTCTGCATCCAGCTGCTTCAGCTTCTCGGGCGCAATCTTCCCTTGCAATGCCGCGAGATTATCCAATACCAGATGTACCCGGGCAAGTGTTTTGTAATGTGCTGTCCACGGTTTGGTGGCCAAGGCATTATCCGTCGTATAGGAGCTGGTAATGCCCGGCGTATAATTATTCCCCGGACGCGCATAACCGATATCGGTAATATTGTCCAGCACATGCAAGAAAGGGGTGCTGCTTGCATCCAGGAGTGTCAGCGCCTTATAAGCACCCAACAGGCCACTCTCAGCTTCTGTCTCATTGGTCGGAAATGTGCCTGTTGCCGGACCATTCAGAGGCTCTTTATCCAAATTACAACTACTAACCAGTCCGGCCAGTAGTGCGAAACCTAAAACTATCTTCATGTTTTTCTTCATGTCTTCAAAATTTAAAATCAACGCCAAAGGTGTATACTTTAACCTGCGGATAGAAATTACCATCTCCCAAAGAAACCCCTTCACCCGCTGCTGCATTGTAATTGATTTCGGGATCATACCCTTTATAGAAATTGGTTTTCGTCCAGAGATTTTGCCCGTTGACATAAACAAACAGGCCATTCAATCTGAGTTTAGCGAGCAGATGCTTCGGGATTTCATACCCTAGCTGCACATTTTTAAGACGAAGGTACGCTGCACTCCGCATCCAAAAAGTTGAATTCTGCGTATTGTTTGTGGAAGAATGTGATAAGCGCGGCAATGCAGCATCCGGATTGTCTACGGTCCAATAATCGGTCTGCCATTCCTTGACAGCACTAGCCATCGCCAACGGCACCACGTAATGCGAACTCAGATAACCATCCACCTTAGCCACACCCTGTAAAAATGCATTCAGCCGAATCCCTTTATAACTGAGATCCAGATTTATCCCATAGGTATAACGCGGAATAGTATTGCCAATGATCACTTTATCACTTTCATTGATTTTGCCATCCGGAATCGGGTTACCAGCTGCATCAAATTCTCCTGCGATATCTTTATAACGGATATCCCCCGGCTGGAGTTTTCCGAACTGGGCGGGACCGTTTTTGATTTCATCCGCATTATTATAATAACCGTCGGCGAGATAACCGTAGATTGAATTAATCGGGTACCCGGTTTGCTGACGTAAAAACGTACCCATCGTTGTATTGCGCATATCCAGGATTTTGTTTTTTACATCAGCTATATTCCCGCCCAGACCGAGCTTAAAATCGCCGAATTTCTTATCATAACGAACGGCAAGCTCCCAGCCTTTGTTCTGTACCTTCCCTGCATTCTGGAACGGCCCCGGGAGCCCGTGCAATGCAGGTATATCCAGTTTGAGCAAAATCCCGTTGGTCGTCTTGCTATACCAGTCAAAGGTCAGGCTAAAATCCTGAAACAATACCGCATCGAGCCCCGCTCCACTCATTGTCGTCGATTCCCATACCAGTCGCTCGTTTGCCATTTCATTCTGCGATACCAGGGGATACAATTGTCCGCCCATCGATATACTTCCCAGCGCCAGCTGCGAGGCGAAAGGGTAATAAGAATCACCGATATTCTGATTTCCGAGCTTACCCCATGAACCTCTTAATTTGAGCTGACTGACCACCCCTTTCAAATTTCCCATAAACGGCTCTTCGCTAAGGCGCCAGCCTGCCGAGAAAGACGGAAAGGTAGACCATCTGTTATTTTTCACAAACCTGGAACTGCCGTCGTGCCTGATGTTCGCTTCAAACAGATAGCGATCTTTGAAACTATAATTAAATCTGCCGAACTGAGATACCAACAGCCACTCATCGATGGTACTGCCATTATCCTTTGTCGCATTGTCAGCCCCGGCGTTTAAAACCTCGTATGTGTCATACATAAAATCCCGACGATAGCCCATCAAAAATTTTTCATTGTAAGATTCCCGGGAGGCCCCCAGCATCATTTTGAATTGATGGTCACCGTACGATCTGTCGGCTGTTGCCGTTACAAAATAGCTCCCAAAATACTGTCTGTAAGCGCGTTCCGTAAGATCGGTAGTCGTATTGGCCGAGCCCGCCGAAGCGCCGTTTATATCAAATACCTCTACCATTTTATTAAACTGATGGGTATTTCTCGTCACATACCTCGGCGCGATTGTTCCCAGGAGGCTAAGCCATTCCGTAGGTTTATAATTCACCGATAAATTACCAATAAATTCCAGGTTGTTGGTCTTGTTATTCCCTCCCTCTTCAATCTGGGCCACAGGATTATTTTTCACCCAGCCCTCTGCCCATAAACCATTGGGATGGCGGATCGGCCGATCAGTCGGCATACGGCCCAAATAATTCCAGATGGTTCCTTCACCCGCAATCTGTTCCCTGTTTTTATTGGTCATCGAAAGGTCCATCCTCACAGTAAATTTTTCGTTTGGGGTAATGTCCATGTTGTTGCGGAAAACATAACGTTTAAACCCCGTGTTCTTGATAAGTCCGTCCTGCGTGGAATAACCAAACGAAGGTGCGACACGGATAATACCGCTATTTGCAGAAAGACTCAAGAAATGGTTTTGTGTAAAGCCAGAACCCGTTAGAATAGCCTTTTGCCAGTCAAAATTATCGGGGTTTTCGGCATATAAGCGGCTATATTCGGCAATGGCCTCATCCGTATAGGTCGGTTGATTTCCATCATTGAGGTTGGCCTCATTAAACATCCGCATATAGGTGAGCCCGTCAGCCACCTTCGGAATGGCTGTAGGATCCTGCATGCCGATATACCCCTTATAATGGATGGCCAGCTTGTCCTTCCCTCTTTTGGTAGTAATCAATATGACACCGTTGGCTGCCCGTGAACCATAGATAGCTGAAGAAGCAGCATCTTTAAGCACAGAAATACTTTCAATCAAATTGTAGTCAATATTATCGATCGAGCCCGCCACTCCGTCTATGATCACCAACGGTGAAGAGTCAGAGCCACCAAAGGAATTAATCCCACGGATCCGAATCTGGCCGGCATCACCGCCCGGAGCACCTGTCTGTGAAGTCACGGTCACACCCGGAGCCAACCCCTGCAAGGCCGATGAAGTCGAAAGATTGGGCCGACGTTCCAGCTGGCTATTTTCGATAACGGAAACAGCGCCCGTCAAATTCACTTTCTTTTGTGCACCATATCCAACCACAACAACTTCCTCGATGCTGGTCGACGTTCCCTCTAAAACCACCTCTAGACTGGCCTGCCCCTGATAGACCAGCTCCCGCTGTGCATACCCGAGCATAGTGACCAAAATGGTCTCTCCCTTTTTTACATTTAAACTAAATTCCCCATTGTCCATTACAGCCGAAGGACTAGCAGAACTTCCCTTAACCTGAACAGTCGCCCCTATCAGCGGATGCCCCTGCGCATCAACGACGCGACCTTTCATGGCGACCTGCTGTGCCAACGCCATCCCTATGGGCATCGCACATAGTAACGCAGCCAAACGAAATGCTTTATTCATTTTGATTGTATAAGAATTATAGATTTACGATTCATACCACTGAGATTTTCCCGATCCAATTGGTTATTATGAAACTTAGGCATTATATTATTGAACAATATTAAACATTAAATTTTATTATTAAAAACAAAAAACAAATAAAATTAACATTTTAAAACTTATTTAAACACCAAAATAAACATATTTAAAGATAATTTAATATGAAATTAACATAAAAACAGCTTTCAAAAATCGTAAACAGCTTTTTAAATTTCACCCCTAAACACTCATAGATAATGATTTAAAACCATATTCTCCTATAACTTCTCGCTGAGTATCCAGAAATAAAAAGAAAGATTTTTAAACATTAAAAAAATAAGCTAAATTCACACCGGTTCAGCTAATTGAAAACGTCGTCATTAATTAAATTCTGTATGAGAACGAGTATCAAAAACAGTCTACTATTCTTTTGTCTGTGGTATTACATAACCGCAGCAAAAGCGCAGTCAACAAGCAGTGAATTTCAACAGCCTACTTTGAGCGATCAAAAATCGTGGTCCATGGTACTACTGCCAGATATACAGAACTATGTAAAGTTTAAGCGGAATCAGCCTATTTTAGATATCATGATGAACTGGATCGTAGCGCATCAGGAACAAATGAATATAAAAATTGTGCTGTGCACCGGTGATCTGGTGGAGCATGATGACATTATCAACCCCAACCGGCTAAAAATGGACCAGACCGGCAAACAGCAATGGGAAGCTGCTGCACGGGCTTTTGCTAAGTTAGATGGGAAAATACCCTATATTACGGCGACGGGAAACCATGATTATAATATATTCAGCTATACGCACAAACCAAAGACCACCCATTTTCCGCATTATTTCCCTTCGGACAAAAACAGCAAAAACCAAGAGCTGCTGCGGGATGTCACCGAAAATATATACGGTGACCCGAGTTTAGAAAACGCAAGCTATGAATGGCGCTCTCCTCATGGACAAGATTTTCTTTTCCTCTCGATCGAATTTGCACCGAGGGACACGGTACTGAGCTGGGCCAGATCAGTCATTGACAAACCCACATATAGCACGCATAAAGTCGTTCTATTGACACATTCCTATCTGAATTATAAGAATGAGCATATTGAAAAAGAAAAATATGACCTGCAGGACGCCAACTACGGAAAATCCATCTGGAAAAAATTAGTCCAACCTTCCAAAAACATTGAGCTGGTATTCTCAGGCCATATCGGTGCTGCCAATGACATCAAAAAGCACATTGGTTTTCGCACGGACAAAAATGCTGCCGGCAAAAAGGTCAATCAAATGACCTTCAATGCGCAAGCGCTTGGGGGCGGGCACCAGGGGAGCGGTGGTGATGGCTGGTTACGTATTCTTGAATTCCTCCCCGATGGCAAAACCGTAAAAGTTAAAACATTCTCCCCCTTATTTGCACTTTCGACAAGCACACAGCACATGGCCTGGCGCAAGGAATCTTTTGACGAATTCGACATGCAATTGGAATAAGTTTAAAATCTCCTGCGCATTCTCAGATTTATAAATTAAAAGCAGCTAATATTCAGACCTAAATTGTCTCTTAAATTTTGATCTGATAAAGGTATTTACGCATTACCACCAATTGTCGTCTCAGTTTCACCTGATCCGGCGCTGCCGGCAGTAAACTGTGCAAGGAAAGCTCTTCAACCTCCTGAAAAAGCTTTTGAGCCCGTATAAAAAGCTCATCATAGGTAAAGACGCCACTCTTGATACGCAGGAGCTCTTCCCTATCAAGGCGACGTACATTCAGCTTGCCGTCAGACAAGATCTCTTTTGCCTGCTGCAGCAGACGGAGGCTATGCATCATATTTTTGGCGTCATAGCCCCCGCCATGTTGCATTGTGCCTTGAAAACGGGTTTCATTGCGCTCAGATACCCAGCTAAAATATTCACGATAGGCCTTGCAATAAGAAGAATATGCGTCATGATTAACAAAAAGATACGCACAAAGTGCTTGTTCCTTGCCGATAGCACTGCATGAAACCTCATGACTCTCCATTGTAGCCACGATACCTTTATAATTCATGGTCTGAGCCTGGTCATAAAACAGAGCATACATTCCCTTTGCATGGTCGATCTTGACCAAACCACAGTTTTCCTGTTTCCACTGCCGCTTGCTTAACCACTTGCTCAACGGTTCACTACGGTCACCGGCTATGATGAAGCAGAAATCCAGCAAACTTTTGCGCGCACGATCCATCGGATTGTTGATTTTCTTATTCAGTCCCTTTGCCTTGCGCACTTGTACCATCCCGTATTGAGCAAAGCTCGTAGCTGCCTCCTGTGTGATAAAATCCTGAATCTTAAATTGGTCAAATATAGGATCCCGGTCTAATATGCAGTCGGCAGGACTGGCCAGAAGCTCCAATATATTAGGATTACTCTTTGAAAGGAGTTCTACGAAGCGTCCTAGCTCATAATAGACTTCATCATTACTGGCATTTGCAACCTGGGCAATATATTGATTGCCCAGGTAATATTCCAGCGGTAGATAAAATACACCTCTGATATCGGTATCAGAGGACGCTGTGTCCAATCCGTACGCCCTGCTGCCGACAACTGCCTCATACAGGATCAGCCCGCGATCTCTAAGTTCGTTTATAGTCATTTTGACAGCGTTCTAAAGTAATGCTCAAGTCCTTCTTTATCCGATGCTGAGACGGGAAGACGTTTTACTTGATCCTCCAACTTTGTCAGCTGCGTCTCCATGTAGCTCCTCATGGATACTGAACAACTGTATGTAAATCCTTCATCCACCGAGCCCTTCAGTTGGCGTAATTCCGCCACTTCAGTCTTAACGCTCGCAGGTAACAGCACGCCCAGTTCTGCCAAGGTCATGGGAGCACAAGCGCTGCGGCTAACACACCACTCTGCTGCAAGTAGAGACCGCAAAATATAAAATAAGCTTTTGAGCTTCATATTCTCGCGTCGAAGATCTTCAACTTTGCTACGGACAATACCCAAATAATGATGAGCATGCCTACGGCGGTCAAAATAATTTTTGATCATTGCGATAAAACTTGTTTTGAATCCATCAACCTCGTAATAAACGATTGGCGACTGGATCCATTCAAATGGACTGACATTGCTCTTATACAATAGTGTAAGTATTTTACGTAGATCCCAGCCTCCTATATCAAGGTCATCGACTAGGGGAAACCGCATTTCCGTAGCCAGCGGAAATAAGCGGGTGTAGTCTTCCGTTTTTCTCACATAAATGAACCGAACATCGTAATCGCTGTCGATTGACGGAAAGCCCCAGCCCCGGCTTCCTGATTCACAGGCAAAAAGCATCCGTATCCCCTCGCCTGCTTCGATTTCCTTTAGTTTATTGATGATATTTGTTTTCATGTCTTCATGCTTTAATTATACATTAACACAAAGATCAAAAGGGGCACCGAAGCTTTTTTGCGCAACAAAAAAACAACAGCAAAAATAACAGTAGAAACCTTAGTATCAGCCAGATATTTTTCTTAACAAAAGAAAGCGTTAGACAAAAGTAGTTAAAGTACGTAGATAGCGTACGTAGTTAGACAAAGACGCATAGACGTCGTTTCTTACCAACAAAGGGTACACGAATTATCATGTACCCAATCACTAACTACTGAAAATGATGTTTTAATCCCTCAATGTCGTAACATCCTGATCCGGTATCGGAAGATTGAGATTGGCTATTTCTGTATAAACAGACTCATCAACCCTAAATCCCCATTTTCTAAAAAAGTCTGACAGGTCTTTTTGTGAAAATTGACAAGCTGACAGCATAAAATAACGCATTTTTGCTGCATCTGTAGATACAGTAGGACGGTTGTCACGTGTGGCCTTGCTCAAATTAATATACAGATCATCACCAAATGCTAACCATAGTTGATGGAACATAATCATCTTCAGGTCATTGCTGCCCGCATTGAAATCACGTTCAGTAATAGGTTGCTGGAAATACGCATCCAGTTTAGGCCATGCATTATTTGCAGTAACACGACTAATAGGCAGACCAAAACCTCGCTCACTTGCCAGGGAGTACACATTGACTGTGGTTTCCGTCAAATTGCCCCAGGTCCAAGCTTTCTGTTGATAGGTATGTCCTACTTCATGCCAGATACCCCATCCATTCGTGTTCGAAAGGTATTTAGGCTGTAGCATCCTATAAGACAATGCTTCTGTGTAATAAATGGAAATCCCTGCCGCCATATATCCACCAGACGCAGAATCTCTAACTGTAATCAGATGTTTATTATAAGGGGTAGCATGCACGCCGCTTGTACCACTCAGGCCGCTTATACGATTTGAAAAATCAATGATAGAATCCAACCTATCCACTATCAACTGTTGATCCTCCCCCTTATAAAGAAGAGCTTCATCCATGTTGGCCACCATAATTGTACGGTCGGAAGAAAACACCACGTCTGGAGCAACGTTCTTAAGTGAGTCCAATGTCGCAACCCATTGACCATGTGTTGTTTTCCCTTTTTGAAAATAAGGTACTGGAATAAATCCGTCGCCGAAAGTAAGTTCAATTTCACCTGTTGTTGTATAATTATTGGCTGTATAAATCACATAAACTAAGCCTCCGTATTGATCCACTGTAAAGGATTGTGTGCCCGGTTGTAAGTCTAAATATTGCCTCACAGGTCTGATATTATCCCTAAATGGAGTACCGATGGCGAGTCGGGCGCCTGTTGTACCAGCGTTGACTTTAACGGTTACGGTTATCGTACTGTTTGGGGCAACATAAAATCCTGTTGCCTGCATATCATTATGATTACCCCTGAATTGCATTCGATCGGCTTCTGTAGACGCCGATGGCGTCACTCTGAATGTTTGGACACTGTCTGCAATGGCCAGTTTCACCGGATCCGGATCAGAAGGAACGGGATGCATCCAACCGCCATCCTTTTTACAGGAGGATAACATGCTAACAAAGCAAATTGCGATTACATAAAAGATGTTTTTTTTCATTGGTTTTCAATTAAGTTTATGAATGGTATTAATTAAATTATTGTCCTGTCTCCCATCCGGAATTTTGTTTCAAGTCGGGTTCCAATACCAGATGTGCCCCAATAATATGACAGACAAGCAGATCCTTTGTTTCGTTCCTTTTTTCATTCAGATGGCAGTTTAAAATCTTTTAAAAATTATTCATAGGATTATAATCTGTGACGAATATAAAAGGAATATTCACATGATATTTCAGCAATCGATTGCGCAACAATCGCAAACGTTATCGTGTACAATAAACACAATAACATCAAATAATATAAGTTTACTATTAATAAAATTAATAAACTGAATAATAAGACATGGCTGGAACAGCAAAACGTACCTGGATGAAAAAACCGGTAGGCTTGTCAATGTGAACATATAAATGAGAGATAAGGCTTCATAATTTGGTCCGATCACAGTCCTATCAAGTTCAAAATAATTTTTAGTTTTGTTAAGCTTGTTTAATTAAAGTCTACAAAGTCATCGATAAACTAATCGCCATAGAAACCAGAACCAGTAATAGTTTTTTTGAGAACTATAGCTCAGCCTATTACCATATGCTCCTGTTTGAGGATGATGCAGAATTTGCTATCGATTTTGTAGATTATTCCTCTTCAGGTAGCACTCTGCTGTTTCTCAGCCCGTATCAACAGCTAAAATGGTTAAATAACCAAAATATTCCAATCCAGGTATTGAAATTTCACGGTGATTATTACTGCATTGAATACCACAAGAAAGAAGTGGCCTGCAACGGGCTGCTGTTCAATAATATTTATGAAAACCCTTACTTCCCAATCGGGCAATCAACCTTTGACGAAATCAAGGAATTGTTACAACGAATGGAAAGAGAGATGGCCAACCATCCAGAGGATCCTTTCGCCGATTCGGTACTCCGGTCTTATCTACAGCTCATTCTGGCTATCAGCAGCAAGGAAAAAAGCAAAACCCTGCCGCAGATGTTGCCTGGAGAATCGTTCCCAGATCCCATCTCCCGATTTCAGTCTCTGCTGGACCAACATTTCATTACAGAGCGATCGGTAAGCTTCTATGCCGACGTGTTTGCGCTCTCGACCAATGCTTTCAGTAAAAAAGTTAAACACCGTTTTGGCAAGGCTCCTTCACAGCTTATCAAGGAAAGGGTGATTCTGGAGGCCAAAAAGATGCTGCACTTGAGTTATCTCTCAATCAAAGAGATTGCCGATCAGCTTACCTTTGAAGATGAATTCTATTTCAGCCGCTATTTCAAAAAAGAGGTTGGTGTTTCGCCTTCCCATTATCGCAGGAAGGTCGGCATTTCCATCGTGGCTGAAAAGTCCATTGATTAACCTTATCTGTCCATTTCATCCTATAGGAAACCGACTAGCTTTGTATTATAAAGCATACACATATGAACAAAGCACTTTTGGTATTAGCGTCCATGCAGGACAAATCGATTCATTTTATACGTATTGCCATATTTGTGGTTATGGCATGGATCGGTGGCTTAAAGGCCTTTTCCTACGAGGCCGAAGGAATCGTACCCTTCGTAACAAACAGCCCATTAATGTCTTTCTTTTACAAGAACAGCGACAATCTTGTCCAAAACAGCAAAAACCAAACTGTACCCGAATACACGCTGTATAAAAATCCGGAGGGTAAAACGGTGCAGAAAAACATAGATTGGCACCGGGCAAATGGTACCTACACTTTTTCCTACGGTTTGGGCACTGTAATATGCCTTATTGGAATCTTTGTGCTCCTTGGTATCTGGTTTCCCAAGATTGGACTAATCGGTGGGCTATTGACCATAGGCATGTCGATTACGACCTTATCGTTCCTAATTAGCACACCTGAAATCTATGTCACCAATCTGGGCGGTGATTTTCCGACTCCGCATTTCGGCTTCCCCTATCTTTCAGGTGCCGGAAGACTTGTGCTAAAAGATATTATCATGTTGGCGGGAGGACTAATCATTGCTGCCAATTCCGCCAGATCCGTTCTGAAAAATTGAACGTATAAACAGTTTTACCATTGAAGAAACAGGACCCACAAGTCTTTTACCAAAACTAGAGAAGTGTATTAATCAGTTAAACAGAAAACTAAATAATGTGCTTATGAATATAGATTGCTCTAAACGCAAATTAATTAAATAAATTCGTATATTGGTAGTGAACTAATTTTATTTAAATTATGCGCTACTTCCCTATTTTAATTTCCGCCCTGCTACTGACTGCCTGTAAAAAGGATGTCGATCCTACCGAAGGTAAGGAAATATTAAAAGCAGGTTTTTTATATGTAAATCCTCAAGGCAAACAGCTGACGGACTCGATTATTATCGTTCCGCCCAAGGTGTCTACTATGCCTTTGAATATAAGTTACATCCCTTATGCAGGAGCAACGTTCAAAAGCAATATAAAAGTGAAAAAAGGTGCATTTGAACAGGATTATCCAGGGACCCCTGTCGTTAAATGGGTGTTATATGATTTGGACAGAAAGAAGATTGTAAAAACGGAATCCGCAGTAGATATAAATGTCGATATTGCAAACTTAGGTAGATATCGGCTGACGCAATATATTTTTAAAAATGAGGAAGAAAAGGGAACACTGCATCTAGCAGTAGACTCGGCATCCAAGATTGTGGAGATCACAGCACTCAAGTCCATTGACACGATCGTACTCGATAAACTCTCTTCGTATAGTCCATATCTGACCTTTTATTTTAAAGATGACGAACCCTTTGATGCCGTTGTCTCACTTTACAACTCTTTGGAAGATGCAGAGAATAACAAAAAACCAATCGCTGAAACAGACGTACATAAAGCCTTGAAACTGGGTACATCTCAAATCGTATTCACAACTCCAGATCCTATTTTCATCCCGACATTTGATGTTCCGGAAAAGGATGATTTTTACCTACAATTAACTTACATACAGAACGGCAAAAAATTCAGGATACTCGATAATCACTTTGGCACAATTTTCAAATATTATAAAACAGGCTATCTGACAGACGATAGATCCGCCCTTCGGGAAGAAAGAAAATTAAAATTTGGGGATATGACGCTCACAATTAGTTCTTCATTTACATTTCAACGCTAGCTGGGCCTTAACTAGAAATGTTTAATGGTTTGTTTCTTTATTTATTCACCTTTTTGATAGTTATTCACCTTATTGATAAAGCTATAGCCGTACCGGCATAATGATAACCTTTGAAGGGCATTCGGCAGAAGCATAGTTGCTGGTACTTTCTTTGTCCTGTCTCTATGCGATGATCAGAAAAATGATTAACTTTAAAGCACTATGCTCCAAGTAACCTGTGCTATAATAGAACATGCGAATAAAGTACTGATCTGTCAAAGATCTGCATCGATGAAGCTTCCTTTGAAATGGGAGTTTCCGGGCGGAAAGATTGAAGCTGGAGAAAGTAAAGAAGATTGCTTATTCAGAGAAATTAAAGAAGAGCTAAATATCGATATCGCCATAGCGGGTGCGCTTACGATGGTAGAGCACTACTACCCTGGTTTCTCGATCAGGCTCTACCCTTTTGTATGCAGGCTGACAGCGGGAGAACTGAAACCTGCGGAGCATGCACAAGCAATATGGGTTGATGTCATGGAATTGCCTAAATATGACTGGGCTGAAGCAGATCTGCCAATAGTGAGTGAATATTGTCTCCGTCGCCTTTTTAAGTAACTTGATTACCTGACTTGCCCCGTATTATCTCACATCAACATATCAATTTACATGAATCTTACTCACATATCAACATAACGACCCAATACGATGAATTTCAAAGAAACACTAAATAAATTACTAAATTCCAAAACGGTTCAAGGAATTTTGATAGCCAACATTATCGCATTGCTGGTCATTGGTATCCAGTCCGCACTGATACCTAATGAGAACGGTACACTGGTTTTTTCAGAATTTGTGATTATTCCAATATTGATGGGTATGATCACTGCCTGGTTTTGGAAGGACATGGGGATAAAGGGAAAGCAAATAACCGGATATTCTATCCTGAACGGCCTTATCGCTATTCTCATGAGCTTTTTCTTTTTAGGCGAAGGCTTTATCTGCCTGCTGATCGTTTCACCTCTTATTTTTGGCTTCATCATCTCTGGTGCCTTTATTGGCAGAGCAATGTTTAAAAAGAGAAATCAAACATTAAATATAAGTGTTTTGAGTCTATTACTTGGAATCTTTATTGTTGACTCCCTGAGCGACCATCATCACGAAAATATGGTTTCTGATGAGATCTTGATCAATGCGAGTCCAGCAGAGGTATGGCAACACGTGGTTGCCTTCGAGCCCATATCGCAAAGGGAAAACTATTGGCTCTTTAAGATTGGGATGCCGAGCCCCATGGCCACTACAGTAAGTGAGCATAAATTGGGGGCAAACCGAAAATGCATCTTTAGCAATGGCTATATCTTCGATGAGAAGATTGTAAAATTTGACATCAATAGAAACCTGGTTTTTGATATCATTGATCAACCTAAAGACCCTGAAATCATGGGACATATAGATATAAAAAGAGGGGAATTTATCTTAAAGGACAATGGAAATGGAACCACCACCCTGGTCGGCAACAGCTGGTATAACCTCCATGTCTTCCCTACATGGTACTATGACCTATGGGCTGAGAGTGTCACAAGGAACGTCCATTTCAGGGTAATGGAACATATTAAATTTTTAAGCGAACAATAACATATGTTTTCCTTCATCGTCAAAAGGTTTGGATTTTTAAAGGATATTCCCTTATTCGCCGTTGTATTTGATAGTCTCATGCGATTATGGATGTTCTTTACCAAGCCCGAACTACTGGATTGGATCGATGAACTGGAGGAAAACGCCATACGGATGCCTGGTACTACGGTGGGCATACATAAATATGGTGGTACTCAGTTTAATTACAGAGGACGCGAATTCGCACATATACATAGCAATGGCTTATTGGACATCTTGCTAAATAAAGACCTAAAACGGTCGCTCATAACGGAAGGAAAAATTAAGGACCATCATGTGTTTAAAAATTCAGGATGGATAAGTTTTTATATCCATAGTAAAGAAGACGTAAGCTACGCATCTTATCTTTTAAACAAAGCTTACGACCGGGCTAGGCAAAAAGATAACAAAGAAATTTATAGCTAGAAAACTGAAAGTTACGGAATATGCACAAGCAGAACGGATACCCCTGCCTAAACGCCACAAAAGCCAGCCCTTTTGGAGCTAGCTTGCTACTTATGATTATTTACTTTTTATAGGAGCGTGTTTTGGTATATTAACTCGGGGCCCAATCGTACCATGAGGCCAAATATTAGGCATCCGCAAAAGGCGGTTCGTTCCAGCACTGGCCACGGTCCACAATGGGACGCAATTTTGTGATGCGGAAAGTCGCCGTCGCCATTAACCCATCAGCCTGTTCATCGCCAAATTCTATCCGAAGCTGCTCCCTAATATGTTCTAATTTTTCACCTTCTGTGAGTATTTCAATCGCTTCGGCGTATATCCGCACGCCTTTGTAATCTCTTGCCCGCCCAGCGGGTTCGTACACCAAAAAAACCACGGCTTTATTCTCCTGAATATTGTTTAGTGAAACCGAAGGGTTGTCGCTTAATTCCAGTTCAATATTGCCTGCACTATTTAATCGTGGTGTTCCCATCAAAGCGATTGACGGTTCTCCATTTTTATTCGCTGTGCAGAGCAACTTGTCATGATGACTTTTGAAAAAATCTCTCAGTTGGTCCGTACACAGGGTATTCTGTTGCTGTCTTGTGTCCATTTTAAAAAAATAAGATTCAAATTGTACCTTATCACAAAGATAAACAGAATAACTAAATAAGATACATATTGTTTCTAATTTTTTTTATCTTTATAAAAAATTATATGGAGCAAACTAGAAACAGCAGGAGACGTGGCGATGAACTACTGGAAAGCTTGTACGATGCAACAATGAAGCTGACGACCACAGTAAAGATTACGGACCTGACCTTTCAGCAGATAGCCGATGAAGCCAATACGAGCCGTACAGTGCTATACAGAAGATGGGCAACACCATTTGACTTACTCCAGGAAATATACGCATATAAGGCAAAAAAACTGTTTGATGGGATATTCTTCGCGGAATTAAAAGACAATGGAAGCCTGAGAAAAGATTTTGTACAATTGTTGACTGTATTCCAAAAAGTGTATACGGAGATTGGCACCGAAATTATAAACAACTATTATTTTTTAAGAGCGCAAGACAAAGCGGAGACAAACGAGCTTCCCATACACCAGCAGGCTATTGAAAAATACCTGAACGCAACAAAAGACATATTGTCAAATGCTGAAAAAAGAGGTGAACAAATCAAACAAACGAGTGAAGTAACTTTAATGCTTCCCTTCGACCTGATACGAACGGAAAACCTGATCCGACCTCAAATGATCACCAAAAAGAGGTTAGAAATGATGGTAGATGAAATCTTGTTACCGGTATTTTTAAAATGAAAAAGATGCCACTGACATACTTATAAAGGTTTTGCTATGAAATAACGACGGGCCGCCTGCAGGGAAGTCAAAAAGCCCCTTATCCGGGACGGATCGGGGCTTTAATAAACATATGAAACAAACTCTTAGATTTCTAGATGTCTTTCGTATCGTTGATTTTTCAGCTCAAATACACAACGGACATAGGGACGATACACTTTTTTGACTGCTCCTTGATGCCTTTGTTGCATACCGGTTGCTACTATCTGTGACTGATATTCGCCCTTGACGACTTCGCCCGTATGGGAAAGGATCTCCCAGGAAATCAAGCGAACAATATCACGGGATCCATTTTCAAATAACGTGCTGATATTGGCCGTTACATAACCGTTGTCGGAGATACGTCCCGTAGTGCTTAATTGGGTATATACCTGTTCGTCAGGATTTAACACAACGATATTACCGCTTGCATAGCGCTGCGGGTTTGCGACCGACCTGGCACTAATGATCGCCGTACCTCTTGCCTTGGCGGTGATCTCTCCTTCGGAGCTCACTACCGCCACATTATTGTCAGAGGACGTCCATAGGATTCTTTTATCACTAGCGTCGACAGGAAATACTGTGGCCGCAATGCGTTCGCTATCTCCTACAACGAGCGCTAGGCGCTGTGTCGACAAGGCGATATGTTCGACTTGAACAGGTGTGACGGTAACTTTACAGGTTGAACTTTTTTCGCCGTCGGTGGTAGCGACGCTGATCATAGCCTGACCCGGCTTCTCACCTCTTACCTTTCCATCAACCACTGTGGCCACCTGCTCGTCGGTAGACTTCCAGATCAAGCCTCGTGCGTCAGCATTGATGGGTAATACCTTTGCTGCCAACAGCAAATCCTCGCCAACCTGTATCTGTGCCTGGGTGGGCTGGAGTTCGATAGCCATGATCGGTACTGGATCTACCTGTATAAGCAGGTTTCCTTTGATTGCCATCCCTTTAACTTCGGCAGTCACCTGAACAGTACCCGGGGCTATGGCTCTGATCTTTCCGTTATCCACGGTGCATATCCGGATATCTGAACTATGCCATTCGATCTCTGGAATAGGCTCTGATACATCGTTGGGTTCGATCGTATAGGTAGCCTGTATCTCTTCACCGACCTCTAAGGTCGTCTTGGATATATGTAACTGTAATGCAGACGGCAATACCGGAACCACCCGGACGACAGCTACCGCTTTCAGAGGCTGCCCTCTTACCGATACGGTCACTTTTGTTTCACCGATGCGACGGGCATATACAACACCGTTTTCTACGGTCGCGACCTGAGGATCCAGCGTCGACCAAACATAATCGATATTTCTGATGTCTGCAGGTGTATGTACGACCTGCAGCTTTTCGTATTTTCCAACTACAAGGGTGACCTCCTCCTGTTCAAAAGCTATACTGCTAATATCGGCGGGAGCAATATCTTCTCTGTCACAGCTCGTTGCAAATACAAGCATGTGCAATACGAACAGATATCGGCTCAGGTAAACCAAATTACTCTTCATTTCAATAAATAATATGTTCTTCATTATATTGGTGTCAATATTTCCCTTTCGACAGATTACGCTTTCCTGATTCGAATATCTTGGCTCTAAAGCGGCCATTCGCCGTCGTCGTGCTCATTAAAAACTGGCCATATCCGGCATTGGTTACATGGAATACCCCTTCTACCCATCCATTCTCTATTTTAGTGATATTGATCTTTCCGCCACTGGGTACAATATCTTTGACAATCTCATCCAGGTATCGGCTCATGTAGGTGGTTGTAGAAGTCTGAAAATGGAAATGGTTCCCCCCATTGGCTATACTGTACCCATATTCGCCCACACCGCCATTCCAGCGCAGCAAAAAGTATCCACCACCTTCATTTTCAGGATTCGACAATAAATATTGATTACCTGATTTTGCTACTGAAGACGCTGGGAATCTCACCGCAGCGGAGCCGGCTATACTGAGTTCAATCCAGCCATTGCCGGAGAGGTGCAGATTGGAAAGTAACAGATAAGTTCCCGCGCGCGGCGCCTTCAACTTGAGACTTACTGTAGCCGTAGCGCTGCCATTCATCGCCGCCGGAGCCTGATAAGTCACCGTGCTCGCATCTGCTTTAACAATCTTGCCAGGCCCTATTAGTTCCCATGCATCTATAAATCTACTGGGTAAAGCGGCTGGTGTGCCGACGGGATAACCTGGCTCTGCTCCTTCAGATGGACCAGTCAGCGGAGTCAATAAGTCGTCCCACTTGGTCTGTGTGTAGATCAGTGCACGTACGGACTGGCTCTGCCCCGGTTCGACAGTGGCTTCGTATGGTGACAAGGACAGCCTGTTCATCAAAGACCAGTCGCTGAAATGCGTCGTTTCGTAACTTATTGTTTTTTGCGCCATATCCACACGACTGGCACCGACGTACTTCCAGACCTGGTCGTCCTGCTGGTAGGCAAATCCGAGGGTCTGCGGTAGACCGATCTGTTCGGCTACTTCTTCCAGTCCTAAACTAAGTGTCACCTTTTTCTTAAATGTGAGCTGATGTGGCGTCAATCGGTAAGACAAGCCGATACCGGCAATATTTGTCTGTTCGACCGGTTGCACCGAAATGAGTTTGTCTTCTGTCAATGCGCCGGCAGGAATGGAAATGTGCAGGCGTCCATCTGCCGAAACAAGAGTACCCCCGGCAGCACCGATAGTTTTGCTTGAGATATCTCCTTTAGCCACACCAACCGGACGTGGCAATGGCGTAATAGCGGTACTGACCTCCGGATCAGGCGAAACGGGGTCTTTCTTGCAGGATGTACTGAACAGTAGGCCACAGCTCGTGGCACAGGCCAGCAAAATATATACATAGTTGTTTTTCAGCTTCATTTTGATATCACAGCTTTACGAATTCCACTCTTCTATTTTTTGCTCTGTTTTCCTCACTGAGTTCGTCGGCGACCGGCACCGTGGATCCTTTACCTTCGGTTTCAATCTGCGCAATGGCAACCTCATAAATTTTGACAAGCATATCACGGACGGCATCGGCGCGCTTCTTTGACAATAGCATATTTTTTTCAGGATCTCCCACAGCATCGGTATGGCCCACAATGCGGAGCTTCATCGACGGATTGTCTTTGAGCACGCTTGCCACTTCTTTTATCGTGCCATCACTATCGGATGTTATTTCGGCGGAGTTGGAGGCAAAGAGGATACCACTGGTTTCTAACCTACCACTCGTCAATAGCTTGGACCGCGTATCGGCACTTCCTTCGGCAAACCTGAAATTAGAAACATAGAAGCCCAATTGATCGTTGGTATAATTGGAACTGGCCATATCTAATTTAAGCTGGTTGAAGTTGCTGTTCACTGGCGCTGCATTGGGCAGGTCAAACACCTTCTCTTTATCCAGCCAGATGCGGACCCGTTCTTTTTGAATACTGACCGCCACATGAATGACCTGGCCTACTTTCTTATCAAAATTGGCCACCCTATATTTATCTGTCTCTAGCTTTTTGGCGACATTTTCGTAGGAAGTCAACTGTACCGCCGCTTCCGAACGGTACGGAGCGATACTGACTTTGAGACAGTTTTTTAAACGGTAGTCGTAAGACAAAATTTCGCCTCTATCGCCGCGGTCATAAAAAGCAAAGTTCAAGGCCGGCACCATATAACCGCCTGCCAAAGGCCAGTCCATGATCAGGTCAAACTCAATAGTAGCGTGCTCCCCGATATTGACCACTGGGCTGACAAAAGTCCCTGGATACAACCGCAGCCATTTCCCTTTGACATTATTGAGACTGACAACCTCTCCTTTACTACGGGTGTACCATTTTAAGGGGAACTGTCCCAACGGATCCTGTGAAAAATCGTCTGCAAGAAGTACCCGACTCCCTGGAACAAAATCATACGTAGTCGTACTGCTCAGTCCGCGCTGTTGGCGGACCGCCTCGCCTCCCTGCGCCTCAGCACTGCCAGTTGTCGCAGCAGCCTGCGAGCCTTGTTCGTTTTGCTTTTTGATCTTTCCCTCGATTACATTTTCGATGGTATTCCCAGCTATCTTCTCCGCTTTTTGTTTGATTTTATTAAAAAGTCCCTGAGCCATCGCATTGCCTCCTGTCAATAAAATGACCAATAGTGCTAATCTTTTCATATTATGCGTGTTTATCCTTTTGAGCATGTGAAACCAAAATCTTACTGATTTTCCAGCCTTCGGCAGTAGACAGCATATAGATATAATCAGTGCGCGTAAAGGTTTCAAACTGCAGGGTCATTTTAGCCATGCAGGCCACTGGAGTTTCGTCCAATAATGCAAACTCAGTTACACAGTCATAACTGTGGTCTGCCATCGATTTTAAAAACTTGACAAATTGCTTTTTGGAATACCGCTGCTTTGTCTTGTCTAAATGATAGTCAAAGTCATCGGTGAAAAGATGTTCAACCCACTGTACGTCTCCGATACTGATGGTATTAACATATGCACCGATGACTGAGACAGCATTCCATGTGCGAAGTGGGCTGGATTTTGAAGTGGCATGGACAGCGCTAATTCCTGCCCATATGAGCAACAGCAGGACGAGTGTCTTTTTCATGTTCCTTATGTTACCTCCGACCGCTCGGGGCGCCTTGCCAGACGTTCTGTAGCCGTAAAAAGCACTGCTCAAAAGAGTGATGTAAACCATATGAATGGGCTCCAGTACCTTTTTGTTGATTGTTTCTTTTAAAATAGCCATATTTAATTCATTAATAATTTTAGTTGAGATCTTATCTCAGCTCCTAAAACCTGAGAAATTTCTTTTTCAAAATTAAATTCTATCACTGCGGTAGTCCATCACATCTTTGTGTGGTTTATCGTCAGCAGCCATTTCCGTACAGGTATCCGTACCATATGGTATTTGTCTGACGGACATCAAAAGGCAAAAAGCTTTCTATCGCTGCCCGTTTCGGGCAAGAGTGCGGTAGGCTATATAAGCTTATGAATCACATGAACATGTGGTTGGTCCGACTTTCTTTTCTCACTAATTTGCAGCATCATTAGCGCACTAAGGCAGACCGGTGGCGAAATCTGTCTTTACGATCAAAAAACTATCTCTTATGAAAAACAACATCATCCTTTTGCTGATCATGCTGCTGCTTCCGGCGGCTGGGCTGCTGGCGCAGGCACACAAGCCGCAATACGTGCTTTCGGGAAAGGTGGTCACCACAGATAGCAGCAGCCTCGAAGCTCACCTATTCGATCTGGACAGCAAATTGCTGAAAACCGAACTGCTCGGTCCGACCGGAGAGTTCAGATTTGAAGGCCTCAGCAACGGATCCTACTATGTGAAGATCCATCGCCATCAATCGGATATATATAATTCCAAAGTTTTCGAGATCCGGGATAGAGACCTCCTCTTTCCAGAAATCCATATAAGCGACCAAAGGCTGGAGACGGTCGTGATTGCGAGGACCCGTCCTTATATCGAGCGGCAGGATGGTAAACTTATCCTAAATGTAGAAAGTAGCCTTCAGAATACTGGCGGCTCCGCCTTCGATGTCTTGGAAAAAGCCCCGGGGGTAAGCATCGATGCCAATGACAATATAAGCCTGAGAGGCAAAAACAATCTGCTCATACAGGTTGATGGGAAGAATACACCCCTCACGGCAGACGCACTGGCGGACTATCTACGCGGAATCTCAGCTTCTGCGATCGAAAAAATAGAGTTCATCACCAACCCTTCCTCGAAATATGATGCTGCGGGCACGGCAATTGTCAATATAAAACTCAAAAAAGGAACAAAAAAGGGAACCAACGCAACATTAACGACTGCCATAGGCACAGGAAGGTATATCAAAAACAGCAATAGTTTCCATATCAACCATAGGAATAATAAGGTAAATCTATTTGCTAACTATAATTTTGCCTATCGTGAACTGTCAAACGACCTGATTCTGGACCGAAGCTTTTATGACCAGGACAATCTCACAAAGACCTACTTTCAGGATAACTTTATTAAGACCGACAACAGTAACCATAGCGGAAAGGTCGGACTGGACTATCAGCTCAACAAAAAAAATATACTGGGTGCTGCGATCAGCTTTAATAGCAATGTCTTAACTCCTAACAGCAACAGTAAAACCAGTATAATGGACCGCCAACAGCAGCTCTTAAAGACGATTGAAACACAGAGTGACGCCAAAAACAAGTGGCGAAACGGCAGCCTCAACCTCAACCACAGATATAGCCTTGACTCCCTCGGTTCAGAAGTGAATACCGACATCGACTGGATTCATTATTTTAATAAGTCTGTCCAGCGCTTCGACACCAAAACGACAACACCGGGCCAAACCGGCACAGTACCTTACGTACTACGAGGCAACATAGACGGCGGTTTGGACATCTATGCACTCAAGAGTGATGCGATTATGATTTTCGAACAAAACTGGAAATTGGAAACTGGCATCAAATCGAGTTTTGTGAAGTCGGACAACGATATGGAATTTTATGATCACAGCGCTGAAAAGCCAGTACTGGACACCGGCAAATCCAACCATTACATCTATAAGGAATATATCCATGCCGTATACGGCAACCTCTCAAAAAAATGGAATCGGATGACTGCTATCGTCGGGCTGCGGGCCGAACATACCAATGTGACCGGAACGCAGATCACAATGGACCTGGTCAATAAAAAAAAGTATACGCAGCTGTTTCCGAGCGCATCCCTGTCATTTGATCTCAATGAGGACAACAGGCTGGACATCAATTTCAGCAGGAGAATCTCACGGCCAAGCTACATACAGCTCAACCCCTTCAAATACTATATCAATGCGACAACATATAAGACGGGAAATCCTGGGCTGAACCCACAGACTTCGCAAAATTACGAATTGACATACAGCTTGAAAAACAAATATTTAGCAACAGTGAGCTATAGCAAAACTGCTCAAAACATTACATCTGTTGTCAAACCCATCATTGAAAACGGAGAGAACATTTCAGTGCAGACAGACGAAAATATCAGCGCGGCCTTGTACTATGGACTCTATCTCGTCGCTCCTGTTCAAGTAACAAAATGGTGGGAGATGAATACCAGTGCCAATTTTTATTATGGATCCTACTCAGGCAATGTGTCAGAAACGACAATCAAGAACAAAGGGAACTTTAATGTAGACCTGAACATGGTCAACACGATCAGGTTGGGCAATAATTATGCGGCAGAACTGGCTGCCAGCTACAAGTCAGCAGAAGTCTATGCGTTCGCCCGTATTTCACCACTGTGGTCACTGAATATCGGTGCGCAGAAGAAATTCAGCAACAACAGTACTTTAAAGCTATCTTTTAGCGATATCTTCCGCACCAACTACTACAAAGGACTAACTGTCTATAACAATTACAAAGAAAATTTCAGCACCAAAAGAGATACACGACTGGCCATGCTTTCCTATAGCTACAGTTTTGGAGATAGCAAGTCGACGAAGATCCGAAAAACCGGGGGAGCGGAAGACCTCAAACGGCGCGCAGAATAACAGGCCTCCCGGATTTTATTAAGTCGTGTATTTGTTGCATTTTTGAAAAAATAATCCGCCCGATGATGACGAGCAAAAAGTTTGCGCTGTTTCTGGCAAGCCTCTTCACCTTGCTTCCGTTGATGCTCAAAGCAATGGAAATATCATTTAACCGCATCACCGACGGTCTCGCTTCCAATTTTGTCAACTGTGTCACGCAGACGGCAGATGGATTTATCTGGGTAGGCACCAAAAATGGATTGCAACGTTATGATGGAATCCGTTTCCGCAGACTCCTGAGTCCCGGTCTTCCGGGACTCCCCGTAGACCAGCTCCTCGTATCCCAAAAGTCGAAGTCGCTGCTTGTGCGAATGGAACATACATTTTTCTTGCTCAACCCACAAACAAATAAAGCTCAGGAAGTAAAGGTCGATCAGTACACAAAAGACTTCCAGAATTATCAGATCCGTCTCGTCCAACAAGCTGGGCAGATATTCCTTATACTTCATGGGGTAGACATTCTGATATTGAACGAATCGACAAACAAGTTCGAATCGAGCAGCAATACGATCGGCTTTCCTGCTAACTGGGGGCCAACGTGGCTGCAATACGATGGCACAGGGATATTCTGGATAGCGGGACTACAAGGAATGGGCTATTTTGACAGCAATAAGAAGACCTTTTTTACCAACAATAAGCTGAGTTCGGTCAAGAACATCAACCGCTTTTACAGAGACTCCAGAGGCCGTGTTTTTATCCAGATCAAAAAGCGCCATACAAACGGCCTCATCTATCTTGCCGACACTAATTTTGAAAACAAAAAGCTGATTCCGTCCGAACCCAACAGCCGTAGTAACTATCACGACTTTTACGAATGTGTGGAGTTCGGGAATATCATATGGGCCTATGGTGTCGATATTTTCAATCTCTTCGATGAAGACAAAAAAAAGTTTGTTCAATTTTACGACCAGAAGAATACAGACTACGGCATACAGGTCACCACTGTTTCACAGGTTTTCAGAGACCGCGACCAAAATGTGTGGGTAGCGACGGATAACGGACTGTATATCATGTCAATCATAGGCGATCACGTGCGTAATATCGTTACTTCAGGTATATTTGAAAAGGCGGCCATAACTGATCTGACCTCCTTTGGCCCAGATGGTATTATGGTGGGTTCTTGGGGCGAAAAATTAACCACGATTAAATACAATGATGCGCTTAAAGTAAACCTCGAACCGAAAGTCAGCGATATTTTATACAATGGAGCGCCCACCCAGGACCTGAACTTTAGATATATCTGGTCGATCGAATACGATCAAAAAACGGGAAATAGCTGGATCGGATGCAAAAATGGCAGATTGATCTTTTTTGACGCGAAAACCAGAAGATCGCAGTTTCTGGTGCCCAAAATATTCGGCGGACAATCGATCCGCCGCATTTCGGTCCACCCGAACGGACAGATATGGTTTGGCACCGACAATGGCAAAATCATCCGAAAAGAAAATAGCGGCTATACTATACTCAATGATCTAAAATCGTCCGTCTCCTGCATCCGGCCCGGCAATGGAAACGACGTATGGGTAGGTACTCGGGGCTCAGGCGTATTTCAGCTGGAAGCCAGTTCTGGAAAAATCATAAAAAATTACAAATCGGGCCCCCACGGACTTACCACCTCCAAAATACAAAGCATCGAACTTATCGGTGACAGGCTGCTCGCTATCGCGGGTTATTCCGGTCTTGATATTTTAAATCTGCACACGGGTGAAGTGATAAAATACAACATCGGCAACGGCTTGCCACAAAACATGGTAACAGCCTTGGTAACCGACAATGAAGGTTTATTGTGGATGAGCACGACCGCAGGTATCTGTCGTTTTGATCCCGGCAAACGTGAATTTCGTTCGTTCAACAAGCGGCATGGACTCGTGAATACTTCGAACGTAGCCAATCTGCTGACTTGCGGCGTGAAACTGGCGAGCGGAAAACTTGCATTCAGCAGTGACAAAGCCGTCCTAATTTTCGACCCCTCAAAATTCAACAGGAATAATTCTGCACCAAAAGAGCTACATATCACCGATTTCAAACTGTTTGACAAATACCTGTCGGTCGATTCGCTGATCCGAGCGGGGGGTGTCACACTCGAACACTGGCAGAATTTCTTCTCCATCTTCTATTCGACCCTTTCCTATAACGATCCCGACAGCTTTAAATACTACTACCGGCTTGAAGGTTCGGGAAAATCCTGGATTCCGAGTGATCCTCAGCTGGCTACTAACTTTGCTTCACTGTCTCCAGGAAAATACGTATTTATGGTACGCTCTGAGAGCCAAGGCGGTAAATTTTCGGCCATCACCAAGCTCCCGATCACGATAAAGCCCGCGTTCTATCAGACCTGGTGGTTTTTTGTCATAATTGTTCTTTTTATTTTATCCGGCATTTTTATTTTACACCGCTATCGGCTAAAGAGATTATTGGAAGTACACCGCCTAAGGGAAAAGGTGGCCCGCGACCTGCACGATGATGTAGGCTCTACGTTGACGTCCATCCATATACTGAGCGAGGTAGCCAAAAACGATCTTTCGGAACAGCATCACATCGTACGCTCCTACCTCGACCGGATCGGGGCAAACAGTTCGCAGATGATGCAGGCGATGGATGATATTGTCTGGAGTATAAAGCCAGACAATGATCTGCTGCAGAAGATCGTAGCCCGCATGCGCGAACATGCTGCCTTGATTTTGGATCCGCTCAAAATCCAATATGTCTTTCAAGCGGACGATAGCATACGCGATATAAAATTGGATATGGAACAACGGCGCCATTTATTCCTTATTTATAAAGAAGCGTTAAACAACATTTCCAAATATGCTGAAGCTACACATGTGCATATAAGTATAGGGGCAGGTCCTTCACATATAGAACTGCTGATAAAAGATAACGGCAAAGGCTTTGATTGTTCTAAACAGTACTCTGGCAATGGTCTGTTCAATATGAGCCAACGCAGTCAGTCCTTGGGGGCACAGCTCAGCATTACCTCGTCCGCCAATGTGGGAACCGCCGTTTTGTTGACCCTTAAGATTTAACACAGATTCACATCAACATGGGATTGTTATAACGACAAACATTCTCTAACTTGTACTAAATTATGACAAAGATCCTGATATACGAAGACAACAGCCAATTGAGAGAGGTCTTGTCGATTCTCATCAATAGCGATCCAAAATATGTGGTACAGGCTACTTATGGCCATTGTGCTAATGCCCTCGCAGATATAAAAACGCATGACCCAGACCTCATCTTGATGGATATAGACATGCCTTTTGTAAATGGTATATCGGGACTAAAACTTTTACGGGAGTCGGGATTCAGGGGAAAAATAATCATGCTCACGGTATTTGATGACAATGGAAGTGTTTTTGACGCCATAAAAGCAGGCGCCAACGGCTACATCTTAAAGAAAACACCGCCAGCCAAGATTCTGGAGTATATTGAAGATGCTTTAAACGGTGGAGCTCCGATGACTTCGTCCATTGCCGCACAGGTGCTGCATATGCTTGCTGAAGGCAAAACGACGAGAATGTCCACTTTCGATCTTTCTGCACGTGAAAAAGACGTTCTGGATCTGCTCGTCGAAGGATATAGTTATAAGATGATCGCTGATAAACTGTTTATTTCTATGGATACGGTGCGCTCGCATATCAAAAAAATCTACGAAAAACTCCAGGTCAACTCCAAAAGTGAAGCCGTCGTCAAAGCGCTACGAAATAATCCTTCCGGCGGGATCGGGACTGCGTAGAACTGTTTCCATCTTAGATTTTCCACCGTTTATGTGTCCACAGCCAACCGTAAGGTTCTTCCCGGATATTGTCCGCTAGCAGGTCCATATACTTTTTGGTGATGTCACCCTCTTTCGTCGTTTGCGCTTGAGCAGATATAGGTATGCAAGCTATTTTGTAGCTTCCTTTGGATAGCTGCGTGATATGTAAATAGATCACCGCCGCCTGAGCACTGCGCGCGAGCTTCTCCATGCCGGAAAACACGTAGGTGTCCTGATGCAGTAAAGTAAATCTGTATTTCTCCTCTTTGGTCCGCGGACACTGGTCGGCGAGAAAAAGGTAAACCGCAGGCTCTCCTCTCTCTGACAGCACATGACGTATAATGGCATGGTCAGGGACGAGCCTGAGGCCAAAACGCGACCTTAGCTTAACCATGAACATGTCTATCGGCACAGACTTAAGGGGTCTATAAACAGCATAAACATCATGGCGTATCTTAATGGGCATAAAATTAAACATTTCCCAATTGCCACAGTGTCCCAGGCAAGCAATGACATTGCGCCCATCGTGTATATGTTCTTCTATTAATTCCAGATTTTCAAAGATGATCTTTTGGTCCAGTACCGCTGCCGGAGCGGAAATACCTTTTATGATCTCAGCAAAATAAGAGGCAAAACAAGTATAGAATTTTTTGACGATGGCGCGGATTTCCCCATATCGCTTATCCGGAAAGGAGCGTGCTACATTCTGAATAACCACCTCTTTTCTGTACCCAACGACATAATAAGCTACAAAGAAAGCAACTGAGGCCAGGGTATAAAGAATTGGCATGGGCAATAAGCTAACGGCGTAGGCAATAATATAAATACCTTTATACGCCATTACCTGCAAGGCTTGCTTGGGTTTCATCCGCTAAAATTTCATTTTTAAACCCACCGACCCATATGGGGAGACAGAAAAATAATAATCATTATCACCTGCAAACACGCCCTTCAGCGTCCGGTCGCTGTAAGCTGCCGGACGGTATAGGTTCAGTCCAGCCATACCGGTGACGGACACTTTTTCGCCGAACTTGATCTCGGGACGAAACCCCGTAACGATATACTGGTGGGAGAATATCACATCTTTGCCATCCTTTTTCAGCAGAGCGATCTGCCCGTTCATCTCCAAGGCGTACGATAGTTTGAACCTGTCGTTGAAAGCATAGCCTGCGGACACATCCAGCCCTTCTACGAGTTCGATGTTTACATCAAATTTGCCACTGTGTCTCCATTTGACGTAAACTGCCGGAAATATCATCGGATAACCCAAAGAACTATTGATTGCCAATCCACCACCGATATCGAGTCTGGGATTGAGGTGCCGGATAAAAACCGCACTACCACTGGCCAGAACATTCCTAAAACCGATTTTGGAAAAGTCGGTGGATGGTGAAAAAACACCCATCCCCACGCTCGCGCGCAACGACCACCGATCGTTGAGCGGGCGCAAATGGTAGACACCCATCTGAATATTCATGATTTCGGATACCATATATTCGGAAAAGTTCTGGTTTTTCAACGAAACATAGGATCCGCCGAAACCAATGCCCCAGGCTGTGGGACGCTTGTTCTCGTTTAGAGTCATGGATAAGGGGATATTTACCCCCGCCTGATAGACCATGGCCGAGCCTTTACTGTTACCGATTTTTTCTTTTGGTTTTTCTCCGGGAGGCAGATAATAGTAACCGGAGTTTCCAATGTATTCGGTCTTCAGAAATACCTCCTGAGCCTTTCCGTCGAGCGTTAACAAAATAGCCAACGTGGCTAAGAATAATGTTATTGACTTCATGATGTTAAATTTGTATCTGTACTGATTTCTTGGTGCAAAAGAATGGTGAAAATGACGATCCATAAATCGATATTCCATGGACTTCAGAATCGAGCTGATGAGATGCAGAATAGTGAAAATGGAATAATACGTATATTGTCAGACGAATAGCGCTTTTGCGGACCGAAGTTCAGTCGCTGAACCAACGGCGTGAACCTAAACTCCGGTGCGCAATCTGCTGTAATGGCTGGCGGTGTTAAAATTTGTACGCGATGCCGACGGATGCAACGCGGCTCTTCATGCCTGCCCCTTTCGCTTTATCCAGGTCTGCCAGCCCAAATTGGTAGTTGGCTTTTAACTGCCAGTGCTGGTCAAACTCGTAACCGATGACACCTCCTATTCCATAGTCAAAGCGGTTTAGAGCGGGCATATCGGGAGTCCCGTTCTCTTTGAATAGGCTTACACCTCCCAATTTTGTGCTGATCCCATAACCCGCATAAGCGCCGGCCCCTATAAAAGCCTTTCCACTGCCGAGTTCGCCTTGAATGATCCCATAAAGGGGGATTTCTACGCCAAAGGAATTGAGTTTCCTGGAGGATGTACTGGCGGTGGATTCAAGCTTAGAACTGTGAAAATAGACATCAATACCGGATTGAACCGCGAAATTTGGAGTCAGGTCATATTTGATAAAACCGCCGGCAGAGCCGCCGATGCCCATTTTGCTTTTTAGGCTTTTCGCCTGTCCGCTGAGGCTATAATTTGATAGGCTGCTGTTGGCTCTGAAACCCAAAGACAGCTTGCTCTCCTGAGCGGATAATTGGGTGGAAAAAAGCAGCGTACTGAGGGCGAAAGCTAATGTTAACATGTTCTTTTTCATTGTTCCAAAATTTTAAAATTTTTAATGTTATTATTTTAATTCTGAACAAAAGAACGACGCTCGGAGCAATTCGGGAACCAGGAAACGACGGGCTTTAGAATCTAAAACATGAAGTGTATTTTTAATAAGATGTAATTCCGGAGATAGATTATTCCACGATACCATCCATCCACTTTAGGAAGTCGGGCACGCGTACGCGGCTCACCAAAACCTCATGCGGGCATACTGGGGAAAAGGAAAGCTTGAGACGGCTGTTGAAGTATTTGGCAACATTTTTAATCGCTCTTACATTCCCGATACAGTTGCGTGAGACACGAAAAAATAGGCGGTTGTCCAGGAGCTGCTCCAGCTGTTCCAGTGTATAGTTGATGATATAACGCTTATCACTGGACGTATGAAGGAATACGACCCCGTCTTCACTGTAGAAATGAGCGATATCCTTGGTCTCTATATAGTGGTAGTTCTCACCCTTGGATATCAGAAACCGGTTTTTGGTCCTGACAGACAATAATTGTTCGTAATTCTTAGGGCTGGTGGTATAAGGAACATGCTGAAAAATCTTTTCGAACTTGATCAGAGCGGCTTCTAGCTCGGTCTCATTAAATGGTTTGAGCAGATAATCGATACTGTTCAATTTAAACGCTTTAATAGCGTGCTCGTCATAAGCTGTTGTAAAGATCACTGGCGTGGTGACCTCCAAATGATTGAATATTTCGAAGCAGTTGCCATCGGCAAGGCGTATGTCCATCAGTATTAAATCTACGGCAGAGGTTTTCAGGAATGCGATGGTATCGATGACTGTTTTGGTCTGCTTTTCCAGTTCGTAATCGGGCCGTAATTTGCTGATCATACGTTTCACTTCTTCATATGCGAAGCGTTCATCTTCTACTATCAGGTACTTCATGACTTTATATAGGGAATTTTGACGACAAAAAGTTGTGGGCTATGTTCCACAATAACATCCTGGCCGTATAATTTGTACTGCTGTGTGATATATTTCAGCCCGATTCCGCCCTTCTCCACATCGTTGGATGGCTGGATATTGTTTTCAACGGTTATATAACTGCTGTCTACCGTGATGTTAATGTTCAAAAGGGATTCTTCGGTTGCTTTATTATGCTTGAAGGCATTTTCAATCAATAATTGTAGGGTCAGCGGAATAATCGTATGCTGCTCGGAAGAGGTAAGTTTGTTGACCGTAAATGTAAAAGCATTTTCAAACCGCATCCGCATCAGGAATATATACGAATCCAGGGCGTCCAATTCTTCGGAAACCGACACGACCGGCTGCTGGCTGAGAGACAGCACATAACGGTAGGTTTTGGAGAGTGCCTTTGTAAACTTATTTGCATTCTCCTGATTGATATATATTAATGAAGATAGCACATTCAACGAATTAAACAGGAAATGGGGATTGATCTGTGACCTCAGTGTTTCGTGTTGAAAGAGGAGTACCCTACGTTTTGCGGTTTCGGAATCAGCAATGGCTTTTTGTTCGGACTGGAAGTAATAAATCAGTTCAAACGATAGCAGGATCGGTATATTATTAGTCATCGCAAAGGCAAACTTGACCAGGAAAGAGGGTAATCCTTCTGCTGAAATCAACAGGACGTCATAAATCACGTAATTGAATGTCCATAATACAAGCAGACAAATGACGACCAATCCAGCGATATCCGCCAGAATACGATATAGAATATTTTTGGAATAGGGCAGATATTTATTCAAGAACCTGAGTAAAAGGAAGTCCGCTATACACATGGTAACGATCACCAGATAATGTGAAAACAGCTGGATGTGAAAATGGTCCCATAAATCTTCCTTCATCAGAATTATGCTGAACAGCATCTGGCACAAAGAGTAGATCAATGTGGAGAAGAAAAAAATAAGCAGGTTTTTAATACCTAAGTTTTTAAGTTGGACCATCGCTCAAAAATAAAGTTTTTGGTCTAAGGTTTAATGGCCCCCCCTCATGTTTCTGATGAACTTCATTATTTGTGGGATGAATTTAATTAACGCTCATATCGAGTAAGCGGTTTTCTAAAGAGTAATTTTTATCCGCTAAACGATTGGCGGAACTCCAGGGGCGATAGATTGGTTTTGGTCTTAAACAATTTGTTAAATGACTGCACATGTTCAAAACCGAGTTCATAGGCAATTTCGCTCACGGTTAACTTGGTCGTGGAGAGCTTTTCTTTTGCTTTGCCAATGAGCTTTTGCTGTATATGCTGGCGGGTGTTTAAGCCTGTCAATGACTTGAGTAAACCGCTTAAATAGTTGGGCGACACACACAAGGAATCGGCAACGAACTGAACAGTAGGCAAGCCTCGGTTTGTAAGGGAATTATCATTGAAGTAATCGTTTAACATTTCTTCCAGCTGCGACAAAATCATGTGATTGGCCTTCTGACGTGTGATAAATTGACGATTGTAAAATCGTTCGGCATAGTTGAGCAAAGTCTCAATGTGTGAAATAATAATTTTTTGGGAATACCTGTCAATGTTGGTAGCTAACTCTTTATCAATATTTGAGAAAATTGACTCTATGATTTTTTGTTCATCATCCGAAAGAAACAAGGCCTCGTTTATCGCATAACCAAAAAACTCATAGTTTTTGATAGTGCGGGCCAGATCTGTATTCCAGATAAAATCCGGATGAAAAAACAACAGCCAGCCACTGCGGTTGCTGTTGGTCGATTCACTTTCCACCACAATATTCAACACTTGGTTTGGTGCAAGAAAAGACATCAGGCCTTCGTCAAAATCGTATTCCTGCTGTCCGTACATGAACTTGACATCCAAATGTTTTTTCATGGCTATTGAGTAAAAATCATGTAACCAGTTGACATTATTGTGCTCTGGCAAATCGACTATCTGAGAATAATCCACCAAGCTAACAAGAGGATGCTTAGGTTTTTCCAGAGACCTTAACTTATGATACTCTGAGATTGTATTTATCTTCTTAATTCGATTTGCCATAGCTGTTTGTGTTAAACAAATTTAAGAAATTGGTTTATTGTTTTTTGATAGATATCTTTTTGATTTGAGCTACGGTCTGCCCACCCACGGCATAGTTCTCGTCACCCACGATATCAATCATGACGTGTATATATTCCAAGGGGACTCGGGTAATAGAATGGACACTTGCGGTAATGGATTGTATCAGTTCCATCTTTTGGTCTTCAGTTAACGAAGCAGTTGTAATTTTTATACTTGGCATAGACATGTATGTTAAAGGTTAGAACCACCAGAGATTTCGATGCGTTGCCCATTGATCCATTTGGCATCATCTGTACATAAAAAAGCAACTACGCCGCCGATGTCATCGGGAAGA
Source organism: Sphingobacterium sp. InxBP1 (assembly GCF_026191775.1). Taxonomy (NCBI): domain Bacteria; kingdom Pseudomonadati; phylum Bacteroidota; class Sphingobacteriia; order Sphingobacteriales; family Sphingobacteriaceae; genus Sphingobacterium; species Sphingobacterium sp. InxBP1. Next base: position 73,046 of record NZ_JAINDX010000042.1, read on the forward strand.
CCGACGCGTCCCAGAGCAGTCTGTGCAGCTAGATTTGCATTCATTTCTTTATTATCGCGTACAGCACCGCCCATAATGTCTGTTTCGATCGGTCCGGGAGCAACTACATTTGAACGTATGCCTCTTTTGCCTAATTCTTGTGCCTGATATTTGGTTAAGGTCTCAATGGCTCCCTTCATTGAGGCATAGGTTGCGAATCCCGGAGTTGAGAAACGCGCCAACCCTGTTGATACATTGACCACGCCACCGTTATCGTTTATGTGTTTAAGTAGTTTTTGAGTTAGAAAAAATGGCCCTTTGAAATGAACATTCAGCAAATCATCAAACTGATCCACAGTTACATCTGCATAAGCGGAATAATAAATGAACCCTGCATTATTGATAAGATAATCGATTTTGTCTGTGCCTAAATTTATCTTCAATGAATTGGTTAATGAAGTAACAAAAAGATCAAAACCAGATATATCGGTGACATCCAAGGCCAAGGCAATGGCCTTTTGTCCAACTTTTTCTATTTCGGATATCACCTGCTTTGCCAGTTCTGGATTGGAATGGTAGGTAATGATTACGTCTAATCCTTTTTTCGCGAGATTGATAGCCATATCTCTCCCGAGCCCTTTGGTACCTCCTGTTACTAATGCGATTTTGTTTGACATTTCCGTCGTATTTTAGTGATGAATAATGATTCAAATGTCGGTACATATCTCTTGCCGGACTTAGCCGAATCTAAGATTGTTTTATCCGAAACGTGATCCTTATGCTTATACCCAACATCCCAACTGTCGTTCAGGTTAGTTTTAATCAAAACTCGTCGGTCTCACAAGGGTGTTCGCGAACTGCATTATTGGATTGGTCTGTAGAAAATGAAGAGATATTGAGGTCTCTTTTCGAACGGTTCAACAGCAAAGAATAGTATTATTCTTCCGTGATCACATCAAACACTTCCATAATGTTTGTTTCATTGTCGGTCCAAAGATTCCCCAATGTGTCACCTGCGTCTACGTATATACCTTTTGCCTGCAGCCTTTTAACGGCTGCAAGCGAATCGACCTGTAATGCTCTAAACGCGTCGGCAATAGGTGCTTTAGCCAGTCTTTCCAAAATAATGGTATCTACCTTCGGGCTGTATTGTTGCTCGACGATAAATAGTACAGATAGTATAGCCAAAGCTAATGCAGCAGGCAGAAAGACCCCTTTTTTGAAATGAATTTTCAAGGGTTTCCAATTGAGCAGGATGTGAAAAATGGCACAAATGAAAAAGAAAAGGCCAAAGATCTCATGCACTACTTCGGTATAACCGTCCAATAAATGGAAAAACATAAGCATACCTGATATCCCTACGACAAGGAAAATTAGGGAGATGAAGGGGGTGACGTAATTTCTGTTCAGTTTCATGGTATAAAGTTTATTTAGTTAAGTTTTGAAAATCGTTTTTCAAGATTTGAAAGCCATTTAACACGCTTTTCTCTGCTTACTGATTTCACTGAAGTGAAACTGATCCAGTGAAGGTTTTTGTAGCCCATCGTCTTAAAAATACTTCTTAGCATTACCTTTCGGATGAGATTTCCGATGAGTAGAGCATATAAAATTCGAGGTTTGTTCATCGTGGTGATGATGGTTATGCTTTTTAAATTTTTCAAAAGCGGTACCAATCCAAAACCTCGGGGGTGGTGGTCATACATCACTCCCGGACCTAACACCCGGTCAACGAAACCCTTGGTTGTTGCCGGCATAATGTCCCACCATATGGGAAAAATAAAAATGAGGTGGTCGGCTTGTTTCAGGCGCTCGCTGTAGTCGATCACCTGGGGGTCTATAGGCTGGTGATCTACAAATGCTTTTAGGTCTGCTTTTGACATTGCTGGATTAAATCCATCGTTGTCAAGGTGCATTAGGTCAACTTCATGACTGGCGTTTTGCAGTCCTTTGGTGACAGACTGCAAAATGGCATGGCAATAACTGCCTTCGTTGGGATGGTTGAATACGATAACTGTTCTCATTTTTCGCTGTTTTGATTACAGTACAAAGTTGAGAAGTCAGGGTGCTGTGAGACGATAACAATTGTTAAGAAATTGTACTCCTAATCACAAATTTAGCGCCGATTTCGTATCCTGCTCAGCGAAACAGAAGTAATGCCTAAGTATGAGGCGATATAGTGCTGTGGTATACGCTGAACGATATGGGGATAATTTTCAATCAATTCTGCGTAGCGTTGTTGGGGTGTATTTTTCAGATAAGAGTACAAAAGCTTTTGTCCTTGAAGGAGCCGCCTGAACAAATGCTCTTCCAGCTGCATTCTTAACTCGGGTGAGTTCTCAAGTGCATCGCGAAATTCTTTCTGCGAGACCGTTTGTAAAATACATGGTTCCAGACTCTCGATGCTGTATAAACTCGGTTGGTTTGTCCTAAAACTCTCAATGGAAGATACACTGTGTCCTTCAAAGAAAAACTGGGTGGTAATTTCTCTACCGTCATTATTCACCCAGGTTCTCAAACATCCTTTCTCAATAAAGAACATTGTTCGTGAAATTTCACCTTCCTGCAAAAGAATGCTTTTGGCAGGAACTTCAAGACGTTTAAAAAGATGCTTGAATGGTCCCCATTCTTCAGTCATTGCCTACAATTATTTTATATTTGCTGCTCAAATCGCTCCCCCAATTTTCCATCATATTCACAAGCGGCAAAAGAGACTCCCCTACTTCCGTTAAAAAATATTCGACTTTAGGGGGCAATACAGGATAAATAACTTTTTTGACCACACCATACGCCTCCAGCTCTTTCAGTTGTAAATTTAATACCCTTTTGCTCGCCAGCGGATGTTTTTTCGCGAGTTCAGCGGGTCTACGGATACCACGACTGATCGAATCAATGAGGCAGGGTTTCCATTTACCTCCTATAATCTCAAATGTGATGCTAATGCCACAACTAAAATCTTTTGGTATTTTTTTCTCGTACATGGATCTTTTATTTAGGGATAAATTTACGACATATTTCGTTTTCAGTAATATAGGGATAATATTATCCCTATACCAATATTTTTACCTGTATTTTTCCGCATATATAAGGTCAGTAGCTTTGTCGATAATAATTCATCATAAAAATTAAAAAATGAAATTAACAAATAGAGACAAAGCTGAAGCTATACAAAATAGCATCGAGACCGAAACATTATCCGAACTGGGATTGATCAACCCGCACTCGTATAAGCAGCACAACCCACATGTAGCCACGGGACTACAGGCAATTTTGGATCTGCATGAGCAAATGCCCATGGATAAGGTCTATACGAATGTTGTTCGAAAATTTCAGGATGGCGATTTCGGATTTGTCCATGTCGACTATTTCCTTTTTGAACCTACGGTCGCTTTTGATATCCACCGGTTTGAAAATGGTGTCAGCGTCGAACACTGGGACAACCTTCAGCTCAATCCAAAAAAATTGAACAAAAGCGGGAGAACCATGACTGACGGAAAAACCAAGGCGATAGATCATCATAAAACTGAACAAAACAAAAGCCTTGTAACCGGGTATGTTCAAGACATCCTTATCGACAGAAGGTTGGAGCTATTGCCAAAATATTTCAAGGCGGACAAACTGATTCAACATAACCCCGATATGGGCGACGGCGTACAGGAATTTCTGCATGTATTGGAACAATGGGAGAACGAAGGCAAGCCTCAAACGTACATCAAACTGCATAAAGTACTGGGCGAGGGAAATTTTGTCCTTGCACTGAGTGAAGGCTTTTTTAAAGGGGACCATGTGGCATTCTACGACCTGTATAGGGTCGAAGATGATAAAATCGTGGAGCATTGGGATGTCATTGAAGCAATACCTGAACCCGAAAAACGTAAAAATGATAATGGTAAATTTTAGGAAAGATGGACGCCACAAGATGGTGAGCACTTTTTTTGTGGTGTTGCCTACAACGTTTATAATGTCTGTCGTATCCAGTGTTATGAAGGCGCGGACGGTTGAGAACTGGACCGGTGAACTTCTTAAATCGTGGCTTATCTCACTACCTATTGTGTATGTATGCGTACTGCTCTTATTGCCGCTTGCCAATAAATTGGCGGGCAAGCTTGTAGACAGGAAAGTAAATGTATAATGCGCAAGCATCTCCAAAATCTACTTTTTGGGAATGTTCTCTTTTACGTCAGCCATTAATCGTAAATTCATTAAGGCGGCCGGAAAACGTTCGGGCCGCCTTACATTTTTAAAGCACTGAGCTTAGGCCTGCTGCACGGCTATTTGCTACGCTACAAAGAAGGCGGTGGTCAGCCCGCAGAAGAGAATAAATTCAGTGGTTGATTAAGAATATGGATGTACACAGTTTGAATTATATCGTTCTTTGTTTGTAATATTGTCACTAATGAAAAAGTTACCGCGTAAATGAACTCTGGATATTTAAAAAGTCTGTCTTCTGCAACAGATAAACATACATTAAAGTTAGTTAATGATCAAGTGGTCCTATGCCCCTTGACAGAGGCTGACGCTGATTTTTTTTATGCGATTTACTCACATCCACAGCTGGCTGTTAATTTTGATGAAAGCCCTTTTTTAGAGAATGAGACGGCAATAGGCTTTACCAAGCGTATAATTTCCGTGTGTGAATATAACTTCACCATCAGGTCGACAGAAAACCCTCAGATTATTATTGGAGACTGTGCCCTGCACCATTGGGATCAGACCACTGAGCAAATTGCCATTGGCGGTTCATTGCTTCCCGAATACTGGGGCAAAGGATTTATGCAGGCGGCATTTGAGCTGCTGTTTTTACTCGCAAAAGAAAATTTGGGCGTCAAGAGCATTGTAGCAGTTACGACAACCCGAAACCATAAGGCAATACGGCTTGCTGAAAAAATGGGATTTAAAAAAATTGAAGCAAACGAAGTTGACACTGTCTTGCGGAAAGAGCTTTGATGAAGGCTCCAACGGAGCATATTTTATGTCTTCCTATTTCTTGTATCACAATATACATTTCTACCATATATCCAGTAAAGCGACAATCCGACAAAGGAACCAAATACAAGGGCGAGTATCCAGATCGTCTTTCTATAACTATTCAAATTCTTATTTCTCGATACATGGTAGATTGAATATAAAAACGGAGCGATTATGCATATGAGAAAAAACATCTCCTGTGGCGTAATACTTGATGAGTTTAGCATATCTTCGATTTTACAGAGAGATTGCCACCGCAATCGCTACGGCAATCTTCCGTTATGATGTACAACACCGACTGGAAAAAGTACTAAAGGAACTAAAATACTTATTTAGACAGTTCTTTAATCCTATTGATCTCGTCCAAATTTTCGATCCGGTGTTTATGTTCGATCCCCCATTCATTGATAATCGATATTACAGGCAATAAGCTGACGCCCAATGAAGTAAGATAGTACTCTACTCTAAGCGGCAGCCCCGGGTAGATTTCCTTGCCTACAACACCGGCCACCTCAAGCTCGTGAAGCTGCATGTTTATCACTCTAGGACTTGCTTCGGCAATAGAACGATGTAATTCACTCGGGCGTTTTATTCCTTTATGAATGGCATCTAATATACAGGCCTTCCATTTTCCGCCAATGATCTTCATGGTGACGACTATGCCACAGTCCAAATCTTCCGGAATCTTTCTGCTATACATATTTTCTTATTTTAAGTAAATCTACTCAATTTTTACATTCCCTAGGGAATAATTATTCCCTGGCTGAATCCTTTTTCCCTTATTGTACGCGTTTTGCCTTATACTCATCTTTGTTGTGTAATGAGGAACAAAAAAATGGAAACATTAAAAAAACAAATCAGCATCATAGGCCTAGGGCCTATGGGTATAAAGATTGCACAATTGTATCAACAACAGGGTTTTAAGGTTACGGTATTCAACCGTACAGCTTCCAAGGCAGATGCGCTGATCAGAGACGGTGCCAGCTATGCCGCCACCGTAGAACAGGCCATAGCTTCCAGTCCGGTGAGTATCGTTATTGTGCACGATTATGCGGTATCATCAGCACTCTTTTCAACGGTTAAAAATGAAAGCGTTTTGTCTGGAAGGACCATTCTGCAGCTGACTACGGGCACTTCTCAGGAAGCACGTGACAGTGAAGACTGGTTCAACCGGAGACATGCAGCCTATATTGACGGGGCTATACAGGTGGCGCCCGAACAGATGGCCCAGCCGGATACGACGATATTATTGGCCGGCAGTAAGGCCACGTATGCGAACATCGAAGAAACACTAAAAGTTTTGGGCGGAAATTTAAAATATCTAGGCGAAAATATAGGGGCAGCCGCAGCGTTGGACACGGCTACATTGTCTTATATCTATGGGGCCGCAATGGGTTTCTTTCATGGTGCACTGATTGCGGAAGCGGAAAATTTCAATGTGGCTGACTATGGAAATATTATCGCAGAGATCGCTCCCGGAATGGGTGAATTTTTAAAACATGAGGGTAAGGTCATCAGCAATAACGACTTTAAAATCTCCCAAAGCCCACTTGCCATCTCTGTCGGTGCTACAAAACGAATCCTCGATACCGCGCGTGAAAGCGGTATAAACAACGAGTTTCCAGAATTCGCCGCGCGCTGGTTGCAGCGGGCAAAGGATGCGGGATACGAACAGGAAGAGTTTGCCGCTGTGATTAAAACGCTAAGGCGTACATAGTAGCTACTGTCTACTATGCCCTTGCTGTTGCTGAGAAGTCCCCACAATAGTGCCTGTCCTCGCGTACAGCGCGGAACGAGCACTATTGTGGTCAGGAATTAGTGAAACTCAAGGATCTGGAGCTTGAACGGATTTATCAAGAGAAATGTATTCGAGGCAACAGAATACAGCCGCACATTGAAAAATGTGATAAGGGAGTTGGACAGCTGGGGCGCACAGCACAGGAAAAGAATCCAGGACAGTATGCGAAGGCAGATATAGGCTTTGGTGCTTTTTAGTATCATCTTGCTCAAAATTACCCTATTTTTTCGCATTGACACCTTTCTTGCTGAGCATTAGAAAGGAAACTTGCAATATGACTACGGCAACAAAATGGAATAATGTATCCTTACTTTCATGTTCTCAAGCACTGTACCAGACCAGCTCCTTTATCGGTGCTAACCTGTCGGCATTAGTTGGACTACAGCTTGCTCCCAACGAGAGTCTCGCGACCTTACCCGTTTCGGTGGTTTCATTAGGTACCGCAGTGACGATGATACCCGCTTCATTGATCATGAAAAAGATTGGGCAACGCAGGACCTTTATGCTGGGAACTTGGTTTGGCATTATAGCAGGACTGCTTTCATTTTACGGAATTATCACCCGTTCGTTCAGTCTTTTTGTTGCTGGAACAATGCTGATCGGCTGCTATCAGGGCTTTGCCCAATACTATCGCTTTGCTGCAGCGGATTCGGTACCCGCGCAAAACAAAGGAAAAGCTATTGCTATCGTTATGGCGGCGGGTGTGGCAGCAGCTATTGTAGGCCCCAATTTGGCACGCTATACGCAACATATGGGAAGTGCCACCTTTGCTTATTCATTCTTATCGATCACGATTTTGAGCTTGATTGCATTTTTTGTCATTTTCTCGCTGAAGCTTCATGGCCCAAAAGCAGTGTCCGGCAGTGAACCCATAAGGTCAGGAAGGTCTTTAAAGGCAATTATAACTCAGAAAAACACGATAACAGCACTGATCTCTTCTGCCGTTGGTTATTCGGTCATGACGATGATCATGACGGCAACACCCATAGCCATGCAGCACTGCGGGCACTCTGACAGTGCTTCGGCGACCGTCATTCAATGGCATCTCCTAGGTATGTTTGTGCCGTCATTTTTCACAGGAGCGCTGATCAAGAAATATGGTGTCAATAGGGTCATCCTCCTGGGCATCATTATCCTACTCATACACTTGATCTTTGCATTGACAGGAACGGATTTCATGCATTTTATCTCGGGGCTGATCTTTCTCGGCATAGGTTGGAATTTTATGTATATCGGCGGCTCTGCATTACTTACACAGGTATATCTGTCAGAGGAGAAAGAAAAAACACAGGCATTTCATGATTTTCTTGTTTTTACGGTCATGAGTGCATCAAGTTTCTCCGCAGGAGGTATCCTCAAATACTGGGGCTGGCAGGGTGTTAATATTGCCGTGATTCCCTTCCTCGTCATAGCCCTAATTGCAACCGTCGTCTATGGCAAACAAAGCCAACAAAAATGGAATATAGCGATCAAATAGAAGCGCTGTTGTTACCTCAAATTTTAATGTGGTACATGTAACTTGTGAAACCTTATTCCTATTGGACAAATAGGAAAATAAATGGTAAATATCAGCAAATCTATTGCGTTAATTCAAAAAGTTAGCAATCAGTAGCTAAGTTTGTATTACGATTACCTTCAATTGTTAAATATACAGGTAGCATCATGGCGAAGCAAAAAAATACTATCATCAGTGAGTACCACCTCAACCGTCATCAACCCAATAAGCCACAGATCGCAATTATCGATCTTAAAACTCATTTAGCGGACAATCATTGCCAAGTAAATACAGCTCATATCCATAGCTTTTACCAAATTATCTGGTTCAAACAAGGCAAAGGCAAACATGCCGTAGATTTCAAGGAATACGAGGTGTTTGACAACACGATCTTTTTTGTTGCCAAAGATCAAGTCCATTATTTTGATGGTAACATGGATTATGAAGGGGTACTCATCCATTTCAATGAAGCATTTTTACGTCAAAATGAAAGCCCCACTGAGTCTTTTCTCAACTCTAATCTTTTTAATAACCCCTATCAACAACCATCGTGTTGTGTAGGCGCAGGTATTGATCATATATTGGATGAATATATTAACCAAATGAAATACGAGTTGGAAAATCAGGAAAATTTTGGCAAAGAGCAACTCCTACGAAACTACCTTAAAAGTTTTTTAATCCAGATACAACGACGAAAATGTTCTTTGGAAACACCTACAGGCCATGCGCTGCAGTTATTTGATGAGAAAAGACTGCAATTGATGAAATTTATCGATCTCATCAATGAACAATATAAAAGAGGCCTAACAATAACAGAATATGCGGGTTTGCTGCGGATTTCCTCCCGCAGCCTTTCGGATCTCACCCAACATCTGCTTAACAAAACGCCTTCACAAATGATTCGGGAACGAATCATCCTGGAGGCACAGCGCTTGTTGCTCTACTCTCAGCTCAACATTAATCAGATTGGTTACCAACTAGGATTTGATGATGCATCCTATTTTGTAAAATACTTTAAAAAACATACTGGAATCTCTCCTACTGAATTTCGAAAATCTATTGCTTAAATCTACCATTTCTTTTCGACTTTGGCCATTGTTTGCCCTGTCTGGATGTCCGAACTTTGATGAACAGATTAAAAAAAAATATCATGGCAAATTCGTATTTAGAAATCACGTTAAAAATTAATGAGGCTGACAGGACTGCTGCAGCAGGTGTATACAATAAATACAAAACACCGTTTTTAGAAACAATCAAAGGAGCAGTTTCCAAACAACTTTTGGTCAGGACAGAGGATGTCCAAGTGCTACATGGCTTTGAATCGACAGGCGATGCCGCGGCATATCTTTCTACTGAACTTTTCAACAACGACGTTGTCGTTGCATTAAAGCCATATCTTCAAGATAATCCTGAGGTACGTATATACTCGGTTGTCTAGTATGAGGTTAAATATCTCTCCTAAGAGACTACTCGTTGAGCCTACAGAAACAGCACATAAATAGATAATCCAAATGGTAAGGGCATATTTAGATATATCATTGACAATCGAAGGACTAGACCGCGCGGGAATAACGGCGGTCTTTAATATGTATAAAGGACCATTTTTGACAACAGTAAAAGGAGCTTTATACAATGAATTGTGGATACACGTCGAAGACGTACGTATCCTACATGGTTTTAGCAGTATGGAGGACGCCCAGGAGTATCTGGTCAGCAAACTGTTCAACACCGATTTTATAACTTCCTTGAAACCTTATATGATCGGCAATCCAAATATAAAAATATACCAAGTTGCTTAGCCACGGAAACTTCACGATGATGTATAGCGGACCCGGCCTATTTCTTGCCATAGGAAAACCTTTGCGAGGAAAAATATTTTTAATTTTCCTATTGATATTTTAAACCTTTGCGTTATGAGGAATCTTATTCTACAACAATTTATATCCGTAGACGGCTTCTGTGCCGATAGGGAAAAGACGACTGGCTTTTTTGATGGCACATACAATAGTATCGGCGATGAGATAAACACACATCAGGAAAAATTGCTGGAAAATATTGACCTGATTCTTCTTGGCAGAGAAACGTATAAGATGTTTGCCAACTATTGGCCGGATGCAAGTGGTGAAGATAGCAAGATCGCAGAGGAATTGAACCGCATTCCAAAAATCGTTTTTTCCAGTTCGTTACAACAAGTACAATGGGGAAATCATGGCAATATTTCTTTAGTGACGGAAGATGCCATACCCTATATCAAATCGTTAAAACAGCAAAACGGAACAAACATGATCATATGGGGTAGCATTGCTTTGGCACAATCATTATTGAAAGCTAATCTGATCGATGAAGTCCAATTGGTGGTGGTTCCCGTAGCTCTTGGAAAAGGTTATTCTCTTTTCTCCGAGGACCTCAAACTTCTCCATCTAACACTGTCCGAACACAGATTATTTTCAAATGGGGTCATTTTGCTTACATATAAGCCGAAAGAAAATACGTTGTAGCATCTTGACGTTGCAGTTAGTATGGCAGCCGAGATTTATAGGTTGAGGACCGTATAGCACAATTCTAACCTGACAAAGACAAATCGGTACAACACATGGAGAAACGGGAACGGAAAGCTATATAATTACAGCTCATCTAAAAAAGAAATATATCTTTCGGCGCTTCTGCTATCAAAGCTGGCACTCGTCACTTGACCATCTGCAAATTGTGCAAAAATTCCCTTATAGTCGGCATGGATATACTCAAACGTCAATTCAAAAGGGCGAGTTAATTCGGCTAACGAATATTTGAATTTACCTTGTTTTTGGTAATCGCCTTCCTCTGCTCCTAGCGATATAGCCAAGGCAATTTTTTTTCCCTGCATTTTTTTACCGCTCCTACTACCATAGGCCCAACCATAAAGCAATACTTCGTCCAACCATTGCTTTAACAATGGAGGGCAATTAAACCAATAGAATGGGAATTGAAAAACAATATTGTCGTACTGCTCTACAAGAGCCTGCTCCGCAGGGACGTTAATTTTACCATCGGGATATACGGTATCCAAATGATGAACGGTGAATCGCGTCGGATACTTTTCTAGCGCTGCAATCCAGTGTTTGTTGACCACGGATTCGGACAAATGAGGATGTGTAACAATTATTAGTGTCTTCATTTAGAAACAAGTTAGCGTTTGAATGTCAACATGAAAATTAAAACTAAAGTTAGGTCACATGACCTAAAAACAAATATAGGTCACATGACCTAAATATTCAAATATTATGTCTATTTTTGAATTATTATGACAAAGAAGGGAGATAAAATCGAGCATATTTTACAAGTAACTATTGATCTTTTGAGCCAGGAAGGAGGAGAAAACCTTTCGATGAGAGGAGTCGCAAAAGGATCAAATATTTCGCTCAGCAATCTGCAATATTACTATCCAAATAAAGAGGCATTGTTAAAAGCTGCGATAGCACAATACTTTAATGGTTGCCAGGAGGTGATAACGGCAAGAATGGAACAGTCTGCTCTTGATCAGGCCACTTCAGGGAGTATCTTTTTCGAACAGTTGCTGGATCTCCTCTTATATAATGCAAAAGAATCGGATCAGGCAATCATGTTCAGGGAAATTTCCGCTTTATCATCCCGCAACAAAGATCTGGAACTGGCCATTGATGTATATTACAAAGATTATTGCGCATGGCTCACAGAGTTAATTCGTCCGCATGCTCAGTTGCCCGAGAAAATTGTATGTCTTTTGGTTCCGTATCTGGAAGGATATGCGGGCGTCGGTACAGTACTTCCGCTGTCGAAAAACGAGGTCGTTCAGATGTTATTGGATATCATCAGAGGTACCTTAAATCCACTGTGCTCCGAGTAACCTGTGCTCAATATAGAAAGGTGCGTAAATTCTTTAGGAGTTGATTTCACCAATCCATCAATTTCTATTTTAATCGCTGATTTTTCGATAAATGTAGCACCCGGCTTCTGTTGGATGATCCTCGACAAGATCATTCGGATCTTCCTTCCGAATCAGATCGATAATCAAAAAATCCCCGCAGGCCGCCATAGTGAAAAACATGCCAAAGACTAGCATGCCAACGTTGCCGTTAAAAATTGCGAAGACAGCAGGAAGAATACCTAAAAGAATCGCTGGAGCAACAGCTCCAATGATATATTCCTTCACTTTTAGCGGTTCTTTACAATGGCAGTAGGGCGTCAGCATTTTCCATAGCACGCCAAATTTTATGGATTTAAATCCTCTCTTGGCAAAAATAGCCCATGTAATGCCATGTATAAGCTCATGCAAGGCAATTCCAGCAATAAGAACTCCAAAAATATAGATACTGTCCAGTACGCCTACTTCTCCAAACACGCTTTTAAAACTTAGCTGTGATTTCCATACCCAATAAAACGGTACACCAAAAACAATAACGATGGGAATCAATATGAATAATCCAACTTTGTTGGCCCATACGAGATCGATCGTCAGCTGCTCTTTTTCATATTGTTGAGAATCGTGCATAAGGTAATTTCAAAAATTTAGACATTACAATCAAGGCAATACACTAAGTTAACATTTTTAAACGAATTCTACGCTCCTCCCGAAAGCAAAGAAGCTGGCGTTTTGGTAAAGATGCCTGTTATTCTGCTGAATATACCGGAACATTAGAAGCATCTTGTGAATAGATTCCTTTGAATGGATTTGCTATAAGGATAAAAATAGAACCTCGGCGGTTGTAAAAATTATCCACCAATTCTTACCTTCCGATTCGCAAGCCCAAATAACCAATTCGACCGTGAATGTGTCCGGCTCACCTTATTGTTTCTTTTAACGGCCCTCCCACCGGTCTAAATTTGTCTCAACAAGAAAATTAAAATATCCTTAAACACAAGAGACAATGACAACAAAACTAACAACAATTCTTCTGGCAGCGACATTCTCCTTAAGTATTCCGGCTATTGCCAGTGCACAGAACAATCAAACAGCGATCATATCGTCTGCGGTAGACCAGACTATCCGGCCGTTTAAAATTAGCATCCCGCAGGCAAAACTCGACGAACTAAAACGACGGATTGCCGAAACTCGGTTCCCGGACAAGGAAACAGTAAAAGATGAATCACAGGGTATTCAGCTTGCTCAGCTGAAAGAGCTTGTCAGCTATTGGGGACAGGGGTATGATTGGCGAAAACTGGAAAAGAAACTCAATGCGCTGCCCCAGTATGTGACTAAAATTGATGGCCTGGACATTCAATTTATCCATGTGCGCTCCAAAGAGGCCAATGCATTGCCCATCATTCTGACCCACGGATGGCCCGGCTCGCCTTTGGAGTTTATCGATGCGATAGGCCCGTTAACTGATCCTGTTCAGTATGGTGGAAAAGCCGAAGATGCGTTTGATGTGATCATACCGGCAATACCTGGCTATGGCTTTTCAGAAATCCCCAAAGAACTAGGCTGGAATCCGGACCGCGTGGCCAGGGCCTGGGATGTATTGGTCAAACGTCTTGGATATACAAAATATGTCTCGGAAGGCGGCGATCACGGTTCGGTGATCTCGGATGCTTTGGCCCGGCAAGCCCCTACTGGGCTTTTGGGTATACACCTGACGATGCCCGCAACAATCCCAGCTGAACTTGTAAAACCGATCAATGCAGGAGAGCCCGCCCCGTCAGGACTTTCAGTGGATGAATCCAATGCTTATAATGCTCTGCGTACATTCTTTGGAAAAAATGCTGCTTATGGTGGAATGATGGTGACGCGGCCGCAGACTACGGGGTATTTATTGTCTGATTCACCAAGCGCACTGGCTGCATTTCTCTACGAAAAGATTGCCGAATGGAGTGAAAGCGATCTCCACCCTGAAAAAGTAATCGGCAGAGATGCCATCCTCGACGATATCACACTGTATTGGCTGACCAATACGGGGGCCTCTTCCTCCAGATTTTATTGGGAAAATAACAACAATAACTTCAGTTCCGAACATCAGAAAACGAAGGACATTAAAGTTCCGGTGGCGATTTCCGTGTTCCCGCATGAAATTTATCAGGCGCCAGAAAGCTGGTCCAGGGCAGCTTACCCCACATTATATTATTACCATAAGGCTGCCAAAGGTGGACACTTTGCGGCATGGGAACAGCCGCAGGTATTTACCGAGGAACTTCGTGCTGCTTTTAAGGCTTTACGAAAAGATCTTTAGCCTCAACAGGCAAGAATCAATCACCAAAAAAGAAGAGAATTTAACAATTTAAAAGGCAACATAATGAACAGATTAGCAATTTTAATGATCGCCGTCCTGATGTTATTCGGTGGTTATTCCAGAGGGCAGAATACCGCTGGTCAGATTACTTGGGACTGCGTTCTCAAACGGAAATCGCCTGAAGAAGGAGAAATTTCCATGAAAGCCAAAATACCCCAGGGATGGCATCTATACGCTTTGGGCAATAATCCCAAAAGTCCTATTCAGATGAACTTCAAGTTCGCTCCTGATAAATCATATGAGTTAATCGGAGACGTTAGCCAACCCCAGCCCCTCCGCAAATTCGAGAAACAGCTGGGCATACCTGTTACCTATTTTGAGAACGAAGTTGAGTTTGGCCAAAAAATTAAAATAAAGAGCAAGAATGGAACGATCAAAGGCACCATACAGTTTATGCAGTGTAGTGATGAAGTCTGCGTACCACCACAGGACTTCGGTTTTGCACTCAAAATTCGCCCCTAGCTCTATATGCTCCAGGTGAACGCTTTTTATTAATCACTTAAAATTTTAGATCATGAAAACAATAAAAGATATCTTATACACCCTCAGCCTACCGCTGATCATTGTACTCATCATGGCTTTCAAAGGCTTTGCAGATGACCACAAGATTGCCAACATCAAAGAAGCAAACAGTTCTGAGAAGGGCTTTGCCTTGGTGGAGCTCTTCACCTCCGAGGGATGCTGGAGCTGCCCACCAGCAGACGAGCTTATCGCGAGGCTCGAAAAAGATAATCAAAACAAAGAATTGTTTATCCTGGCGTTTCATGTCGATTACTGGGATCATCAAGGATGGAAAGACCGCTTTAGTCAAGCTAGATTCACCGAACGGCAGAAACAATACGCCTAATGGATGAACCTGAGCACCCTATACACGCCACAGCTGGTGATCAATGGAAAAACAGAAATGGTGGGTTCCGAAACGGGCAAAGTACTAAAAGGTATCCAGTCTGCTCTGATACAAAGTCAGCGAGGAAACCTCTTTGTCAAAAAGGAAAAATCCGAAGGGAATCGTGTTCAGATCAGCTATACCTCCTCTTCCGTGGCTAAACATTCCAGCATCGTGATGGCGCTAGTCCAAAAACATGCTTCCTCAAATGTTTCGGCGGGTGAAAATGCAGGAAAGGCTCTTACGCATGTGCAGATCGTACGCGAATTACAGTATCGCACCCTTAAAGCAACGGATAATTTTTCTTTTAAGCTCCCCGAGGTACAAGAGGGATGGGAAGTGATAGCATTTGAGCAGAACCAAAAGACAGGTGAGATCATCGACGCGACCCGTATCGGTTTATAGCGAAGTCCTGTCCGATTCAAAAAGCCAAATGCTGCTTTCAAGATGCAATATGTCCGCTTCAACACCTTCCATCTTTTAGACAGCTTGTATTCGCCGTAATTTTAGTAAAAAAGAAGAAATATCATGAAACATATTAGACTAAATAGACTCTTGACCATCGCTTTATTATGTACTGCCGTTGGTTTTATCGCCCTGCAATTTTTCAAACAGCCGATAGAACGCAAGCCGGTCACGGGACATTTGCAGGACGCCCCCAAAGAGGTATCCCTGATTCTGGAACGTTCGTGTTACAACTGTCATTCCAATGAACAGCAGCTGTCTTTCTTTGATAAACTGGCCCCGATCTCCTGGATCGTCAACAAGGATATTGAACGCTCGAGAGAAGTCATGAATTTTTCGGAATGGAACAAGTTATCGAAAGCGGAACAAAAGGGAAAATTCTATGCCGTATATAATATGGTACGTGCCGGGAAGATGCCACTCCCCAGCTATGCATTGACGCATCCGGGAGCGAAACTGTCTACAAATGAAATAGAGACCATAAAGCGATTTGCTCTATCGCTTTCCGAAAAAGACAGTCTTATCCCTGCACATATGAAGGTTAATGCGGCTGCACCGTTGCAACAAAAACTGACTTCAGACAAAATGAAGCTTGCTCCCCCACTACCTACTGTACCCGTTTCCCCGAATGGCATTCCGTACAATGCTGATTTTAAAAATTGGAAAGTGATTGGCATGAGTACACTCATTGACAACAGCATACGGGTAATCTATGGGAATGATATTGCTGTCAAAGCTATTGCCGAAGAAAATTTTCATCCTTGGCCGGAAGGAAGCGCGGTTGCCAAAGCAGTCTTCAAACAAACCCGAAAAGCCAATGGAGATATCGTGCCGGGTGATTTTGTGAATATGCAGTACATGATCAAAGACGGCAAGGCGTATACCGAAACTGAGGGCTGGGGATTTGCAAAATTCAATGGACAGCAACTGAAACCAACAGGGAAAACAGCTTTATTCGCCCAACAATCGTGCATCAGCTGCCACAGGCAACTTGCAGAATCGACAGGCTACCTATTTAATGTACCTCCAAAAGTAAATTCTAAAAAATTGATCGATAACTATTTAAAGACCATCCATCATGAAAACGCTACTATCCATACTGCTGTTAATTAGTGTATTGTTTGGTTCGTGTACCAAAAATAATGAGCATGAGACGGCGAAAATACGTTTTATGTTTGATGCCGGCGATCTGCAATTTATCTCCTCTTCTTTTAATCCAGACCAGCAGACGATGTCAGCCTTGTATGGAAATCAGCAAGCTATTAAACTACTGACGGGATCAAACAAAAGGCTACCGGGATCGGCCTTTAAACAGGTCACTTATAAGATGCAGGACGGTCCCAATTATTTCGGGAGCAAAGTAAACGGTGAACTGCTGCGGGTAGAGAGGGTAGAGACCGATGCGAAAGGGAACCTTCGATACCACATCGAATTTGGCTCGATCCCTTCTGACGAATCCCAACAACAGCGTATGGCGCATATTTTGGATCAAGAGCCGATCGAGTTCCCACAATAATATCAAACAGATTAAAGATTAATTTATCAAAAATAGCACAATATGAATACGAAACTAAACATTGGAAAAGGCACGCTGATGTGGTCTATGATCATGCTACTATCCATTGGTGCGCCAAGGGTATACGCACAAAACCCGGCTGATGAAAAAAAACAAGAAGTGTATGGCGCCGTCCACACCAATTTTCAGCAGATCAAAACCGTCAAGGCTGGCCTGCTAAACGTGGGCTATGCAGAAGTAGGCCCGAAAACGGGAAAACCTGTTATCCTCCTGCATGGATGGCCGTATGATATCCATAGTTTTGAGAAATCGTCTGAAATTCTGGCGGCGAAGGGATATCACGTTTTCGTTCCTTACCTAAGGGGATACGGGACGACGACTTTCCTTTCTCCTAAAACGATGCGCAACGCCCAGCAATCCGCGGTTGCGCTTGATATCATCAAATTTATGGACGCCCTGCAGATTGACAAAGGGATAATAGGCGGTTTTGACTGGGGAGCACGGACAGCAGATATTATCGCTGCACTCTGGCCCCAACGTTGTACAGCATTGGTTGCTGTGAGTGGGTACCTGATCGGTAGCCCCAAGGCGAATGAAAATCCCCTGTCTCCTAATGCCGAATTCTTATGGTGGTATCAGTATTACTTCGCGACGGAAAGAGGTTACAAAGGCTATAAGGCCAATACGGAGGAATTCAACAAGCTGATCTGGAAAACAGCATCCCCCAAATGGAATTTTGATGAAGAGACGTATGAGCGCTCTGCCAAGGCATTTGCCAATCCGGACCATATCGCTATCGTTGTCCACAATTATCGTTGGCGGCTAGGACTGGCTGAAGGAGAGCAACAATATGACGCTTTGGAAGCCAAACTCGCCAAATTACCTGTCATTTCGGTTCCGACAGTCACGCTGGAAGGTGATGCAAACGGAGCCGCATATCCACCCCCATCAAGCTATGCATCCAAATATAGTGGACAATATAAGCATCACACGCTGACTGGCGGAATCGGCCATAATTTGCCGCAGGAAGCACCTCAGGCATTTGCCAACGCCATCATTGAGGCCGATACCATGGCCTTGGCAGACTAATCGTATGATAAGAATACGCTAGATAAAGATCTGCAGTTTTTTTTATTGTTTATGGTTAAAATTTAAATATTTTTACCTCAACGTGTTTTCGTTATAAATCTCATTATCATGTTTAAGCCTAAGAAGCAAGCTCCCTTTAGGATCTCAAACCGTTTAATATGGATCAGCTCCATTTCACTGGGAATATTAACGTCGATACCAAAGATTGTTGATCATCATTTTGATCCGGCCGAAGGTATTGCTGATTTTGCCGTCACATCAGGCTTTGCATTATTGATCTGGTATTATAATATATACACGATACCTGCGTACACAAAAAAAACAGGGCGCAAAAGTGTGATCTCCTCGCAGCTCTTTAAGGGGCTTGGTGTCGGACTCGTGCTGATGTTTCTGTTGTCATCGCTTCAGTATTATATCCTTTCGCATTTAAATTTCGGCCCCAAAATGCTCATGTATGAAGTCAGGGGTATACTGATCAATTTGACATTTTACATGTTTATCCACATTTTATACCAGACACACCTCAACCAGCAGGTTGTCCGTGAGCTCGAACGTTCCATGGCTGCCAACCTTGAAGCGCAATATGAGCTCCTAAAGCAGCAGGTGAATCCACATTTTCTTTTTAATAGCCTCAACACCTTAAAATATATGGTGGATAGCCACGATGGCCAGTCTTCAGAATTTATCATAAAACTAGCTGATTTTTATAGATTTACCCTAGACAGTCTCAAGCTTAACGTTCTCCCGTTAAAGCAAGAGCTGGCGATCATGGAATCCTACATTTACTTACTGAAAGCACGTTTTGAGGAAGGCTTGCTGGTTACGCAAAATTTGGGGGCTGAGCTCGCTGAGACCCTCATCCCTCCTTTTACGCTTCAGCTATTGATAGAAAACTGTATCAAGCACAATATCGTTTCGCTCGAGAAGCCGCTTCATATCCGGCTATACCGTGAAGCCGACTATCTCGTTGTTGAGAACAACCTTCAAGAAAGAAAAATTCCAGAGTCTTCCACTGGTCTCGGCATCAAAAACATTAATCAACGTTACCTTCTCCTTACCGATAAAGAGATCGTAATTCTCAAAACAAATGATACATTTACGATAAAACTTCCTATACTATATGAACATCCTAATCATTGAAGATGAAGTCAAGGCTGCACGCTCGCTTGAAAATCTGATCTTAAAACTACGTCCTGATTCCCGTATCCTTGCCAAGATCCAGAGTGTTGAGGGGGCGATTGCCTATCTATCAAATAACGCCAGTCCTGATCTGATCTTTATGGATATCCAGCTGTCTGACGGAATCAGCTTTGACATCTTTAAATCTGTGAAGATTGTATGTCCTGTTATTTTTTGTACAGCTTTTGGGGAGTATGCCATGGAAGCGATCAAGGAAAATGGAATTGACTATTTACTCAAGCCGTTTTCGGAGCAAGATCTCAAAAATGCTTTTGAAAAAGTGGATAACTTCAAAAATATATTTCAAAAGGTGTCCGGAAATGACCTTACCGAACTGCTGACAAGGATCAATGGCGGAGAAAATAAAAAGACAAGCTTTCTAGTGTTCAAGAATAATAAGTACCTGACAGTCAAAACAGAAGATATCGCGTATATCTATATCAATTATACGTCTCCTTCCCTAGTCACCTTTAGGGGGGAAGAATATGACGTCAATCAGTCCTTGGATCATTTGGCGGGATTGCTCTCAAGCAAGCAATTCTTTAGGCTCAACAGGCAATACCTGATCAACTTCGCTGCAGTCAAAGAAGTCGAGCATTATTTTGGAAGAAAGCTGTTTGTGAAATTGACCGTACCTACAGCGGAGAAGCTTTTGATCGGAAAGGATAAAACCTCGCTGTTCCTGAACTGGCTCGAAGACCGTTGATCCGGTTTCCAGCGACGCCCTGTAAATGTACTTAAATGCCACTGTGAGCCCGGTGGCATTTTTTTATGCAGCTACCCCCCAGAGCATAATTACTGCGAAGGCCGATGCCTGCTTCATTATTTTAGGTGTCCGTCTCAGCTGTTAATATGTCCGCTTGCCACAGTTTTCACTGTGATCGGGGCGTATTTTATGCTCTCTTTGTAAGCATCAGATACCGTAATGCGGACTGAAAATGAGAATCAATAAATTTTAAACCACAAAACAACGGAAACATGAGTAACATCGAAAAAGTATTGTACACAGCAAAAACCCGCACAATTGGCGGTAGAGAAGGAAGCGCTAAAAGTAGCGACGAAAAATTGGACATTGTACTTTCAGCACCGGGATCATCTGGCAAAGGAACCAATCCTGAGCAGCTTTTTGCAGCTGGCTGGTCAGCCTGTTATATCGGTGCGCTAGGGCTGGCGGCAAAAAAACTAGGAACAATATTGCCCAAAGAAACGTTTGTGGATGCGGAGGTAGATCTAGGAATGACAGGTGAGGCCTACCTATTACAGGCTAGGTTATATATCAGCCTTCCCGGAATCGATAAAGCCGTTGCGGAGCAGCTTATCCAGCTTGCCCACCAGACCTGTCCATATTCCAAGGCAACAAGAGGCAATATCAACGTTTCCACAACACTCATCTAATCTGGGTGCCTGAGACCCGTCTTTCGCTGGTTTCAGATGGTTTCTACAGGACTTGGTGACTAGCCAAGAGAGCTAATGTCTGAGGTGATATCGGCGTCAACAGCCATAGTTGTCTGAGGAAATGTTGAAGCTTTTTCAAATGGAAATCGCTAAAAACAATAAGGGTAGATCATCTTTATCATGATCTACCCTTATTGTTTGCACCTAGAAATAGGCTATTGACGATTGAAACAGCTGTGCGATATGAACTATTTAGCCAAAAATGCGACTGCTTTTGCCAAAAATGCTTCATAATTCTGATAGAAAGCTGCGTGACCCGAATCAGCAAACTCTAAAAGTGTGGCGTTTTCTAAATTCTGTTTCATATTGTACGCATTCTGCACGGAGATGGGAAGATCCTTATCACCGTGAACAATTAACACAGGTTTTTTGATGTTTTTGATCTCATTAAGCGCCTCTGGGTCAGGCTGAGCCCAGGCTAGTACAGCGGTAAATTGCGCAGCGGATGTTGCATCGCTCAGTGCAAGATCACGGTCAATGGTACGCAAATGCACCCGCGCATAGGAGGCTTTACCCGCCGAAATGCTTACCTGTGAATCCGTAAATCCAAATTTCAGATAGGATTCTTCTGGACTTAGCCCTGCACTTCCAGCGATAATATTCGGCAAGTTGGCAAGGCCGATCGCACCTTTAGGTCCGCTATCGACTAAAATAATTTTATTGATCAGTGCAGGCTCGGTCAGAACGATTCTTTGTGCCACAAATCCCCCCATGGAGAACCCCATAATATTGACTTTCCCAAGATTCATGGCTTTGATAAAATCAATGGCATCGTTGGCCATTGCCTGTACCGTGTTGGGAGTATTTCCTTTGGACGAGGCAACGCCTTTATTATCGAATATGATCAATTGGTATTGCTTAGCCAGTCCATCAGTCACTGCCGGATCCCAGTCATCCATAGAACCTCCGGTCCCAGGCAATAATACCAAAGGAGTCCCCCCCTCTTTCCCCCAGCTCCGGTAGGCGAAATCGGTTCCTTTTACATTGATAAATTTTGTCTTTGCGTTGTTATGATTCACCACTATCGCCTCCTGATCAGTTGGGAAATCATTGTCGTTGCGGCATGAATTGGCCATTGTGGAAAAAAGAGCCGCACATAAGACGCCTGTAATTGTAAATTTTGTAATTGCTTTCATTGTTTTTATGTTTGATTATAGACCAAACTTAGGGCAATCACCTGGACAAAACACGGGTAAACTCGTTGAATCGGACAAATTCATCGCTGAGCACGACATTCTAAATCTCAAACATCGATGCTCGCTATCCTTTGTTGGTCCGGCACGGAATCTGTCCGTATGTACAGCAATGTTACTGCTATTGACAAAATTTAACATCCAGTCTTAATGCATAAGGAATGTTGCCCGCGACTGCATATGACTCATTATACATCTTGTTGTTATCTAATGATGTCTGTATCTATGGGCACGTACCCCAAATGCCTACTCAACGAAAGAATTTGCCCCTTGTGATGGAACTCATGTGTGATCACATGGGTAAACAGCTCCAATGGGGTTGTCGTTTTTGTGACTCCGTTTAGCTTTAAGTCTATCGGCACAAGTTTAGAAGACTCGTATCTGTGGGAAAAATCAATAATTTCAGTATCAATCAACCCGAACATTTCTACTACTGCATCTATGTCATTTATGCTTGTATATTCGGTAAAGGCTATGTCGTTATCCAGTGCATGTTTAACAATCCAATATTCATAGGTATTTGCGATATGGACCAGCAGATTTCGGATGCTTCCTCCACGCCCAAAAGAGCTGTTCTGGTTTAGAAAATTCTCATTCGAAATACGCGTACAATAATCAAAAAGTGTTTTTCTTGATCCTTGAACCAAACGATATTGATATTCAAAATATGAGTTTGTATGTTCCATTTTACTAGTTATTGTCTTTAAATTGGCATGTAGCGTGCCTTCGCTTACTCGGCGCAGGCACGCTACCTCACACATCAGCCTGTTGGGCCGCATCCTTAATCATTTTACTACGGTAGCTTCCAATTCAACTTTTAACGTTTCGAAAAGACTGACGACTTCTAATAAAGTAGTTGCCTGCCTCGTTCCATGCTTGGCAATCCAATCCTGAAAAACTGGAAAATGCGGCCACAATTCTTGGGTGGAGGTTGTATATATATTCAGTCTAACAATATTACCGCAAGAGTAGCCTGCTTCTGTAATCACCCTTTCTAGATTTTCCAAGCTTTTTATTAACTGTGTTTTCATGTCCTCAGTGCTAGATACTCCATCGTCATCGATTGCTGTCTGTCCTGAAACATATAGTGTTCCCTCTGCATTCTTAACTTCGATAGCCTGTGAGTAACTTCTGGCATCTTGCCACTTCCATGGGTTTGTCGCATTAATTTCCATTGTGATTTAAATTAATTGTGTAAAATTCTTAACAACACAAAATTGAAAAACAATGCTAGCAGATGAGGTTGACAAACCTCACAATTTTGCTGTGATAAATATCACAGGTTCAACCTACTCAAAGTTTCTCTTGAGACTCCGAGATAAGCGGCTAATTGGCTTTTTGGAATCCTATTGCTAAGCTTTGGATACTGTTTAAGAAATTGTTCATAACGTTGTGCCGCATTCAACGTCAAGGAAGAGAGCACACGGCGTTGCATACCTAGGTATCCAAAGTTTGCCTTTTCTAAAAAGAACCGCTGCATAGTAGGACTTTCTTGACACAGTTTGAAATAATCGGCATTGTTTAATGCAAGTACCGTTGTATCTTCCAAACAGATCAGGGATAAAGTCGCGGGTGTCCCAGTATAGAATGCATAAAAATCACTTTCCCACCAATCTTCCATAGCAAATGAAACGATATGCTCTTTTCCTGACTGATCCAAATACACTAATTTGGTCAGGCCTGATATGATAAAATAATGGTAAATCGCTTTATCACCTTCCTGGATAATGAATTGATGCTTTTTATATCTTTTGAGTTTAAAATGGTTTACAATGAATTCGGTCTCCTCCGGAGTTAACGAAACTACCTTTTCTATATGTTTAATTAATATATCTAACATCAAAAACAATTATTACAGAGCTCGTTACCCTTGCCACCTGCAGTACATAATACACTTCAAAAGTAAGGCATAAATTTAACCATTATATTTTACCTTTTAGAAAGGGCAGACATAACTCAACAATTTTTTCTTTAAGCTATGGGATACGCGTTATATTCAACTTATCCCAGGGCAAGTTTTTATTTCAGTAAATCTTTGCCATTTCGGCCTATTACAACAAATAGGCTGAGACATCAAGTTAGTCTGAATATATACCGTTGATGTATTCAACAAAGATCGTAAGTTCGTCAGTGGTCAGCCAGCTCGGGTTGTTGCACAACATCACCCAGTCGCCATGTCGCAAAACGACAGAGGTCACAAAACGTTTGTTTATATACACATGATATCGTCGTCCACCATATAGCTCTCCCAGCACGATTTGTTGGGGTATCCCATCTATTTCACAATTAATGATAAACTCTTTCATCTTTTCATCTATACCAGTATTAAGCCTTGTATACTCGAAAACCTATAACGTTCAAAACAATCGTCGAGTACATCAGCCGTGAATTTCAAACTGTTAACGGCTCAAATATACTAATATTTTTAGTAATTAAAAGACAATAGATGATTACTATTGCCTTGAACAGAAAAGCGATGGTTTATATTTATAACGTTATCGAAACACATCCAGAAGTACATTGGAAAGTGATAAAACATCTTATTTTCCCTGTATTTTTGCAATCTCTTTTAAATAGCTATTGTAATCGGAATAAGGCTCATTACGCCTACCATTAGGTTTTAAATAGATAACACCATGCGTATTATCCAGGATAATGTTAAAATGATTTAGGATCTGATTGCCAAAAAGACTAGCTCTTCCTCCCGGTTTGGATGGGTCCGCTGCATTGGTAACGATGTCATTAAACCATACTCCTGCGATCTCCGCATTCAGACGGATGATTTTTCTGCCATTGATCATGGTAAGAGGCTTTAGTTCTTCCCAATATCCATTTCTCGACGTAAAGTCTTCTCCCAAAAGCATGGTACCGTCCCGGCCGGTGTCGAATAAAAACCAAAAATCATATTCTTTGTTATTGTGAACAAAACGGGCCTTAAATTTCGGACGATTTTGTTCGAAGAAAACTGTCGCTTTTTTATAGTCCTTTACCTTCGATGGCAGGGTACTGTGGACAATAAACTCCATCTTATCGTAATCGATCTCGATAACATTATTCCTGAAAAAAGTATTGCCTATGATAACATCTTCGTAAGGCTCCATATTGCTAACTTCGGCAAACGGCACGCCCTGCCATGTGATAGCTCCGATCTTTAGCACATTATTAATACTATTTCTTGTTTTATTAAGACCGTTGGTATTACTGACCGTTACATGGGAAGTAAATGACAAATCCAATTTCTCGGATGAGTTTCTGTTGACAGCGCCCATGCCTGCGCCAAAATCAAATTGAATAACGACTTTTTTGTCGTTCAGCAGCCCGTCAAAATAGATCCGCGAACCGATCATCCTGAAAGGAAAACGTAAGGGATAGTCTCCAACTGCATGCATCCGCGGGAAATCGTTAGGCAGTGTCGAGGCGATACGAATATGACAGGTATCTTTATTGTTCAACAGAACTTTAAAATCATAACTTTTACCGGGATTGGTGCGTAAGATCAACTGGTCTTGATCGGTTTTGAATTTAATAACGCTTTTCTTTGCGGGAATATTGACATAATATATATCAGGGTGTAAAGTGGGATCGAGCTTCCAATCTATCTTTACATTTTCACCGTCTTCAATAAACGCTGTTTCAGCTGCGGCTTTTATGATCTTTTTGTGCTGTGCTACAGCCAAGTTATTCGTCACAACGGTAATCGCGATAACCAATTTAACCAGGGACCAAGCATGCCTTAAATTCTTTTGAAAGGTAGTTCTTCTCATCATGATTTTTTTACACAAAAGAAGCTATCGGGTCCGAATAACTGAAATATATGGCCCGCCAATGCCCCGTCAGTCCCTCGCCAATGTGGCGACAATTCCTAAAATATATTGATATTAGGCCATATATGCAGTTTTCCACCTTTCCCAATCTCAATAGCATTTCGTACAATAATAACGGCATTTGCAAAGACCCATGCGAGTGGAATGAGCTCTATAAATTTACTCTTTATCTCCAGCCAGTCAGTAAGAATCAAGACGAATATGAACAGTACAATGGCGACTAGGGTTGCCAGAATCTGGATGGATATCACTTGACGATTAAGGTGATTGTTCTGTTTTTTTAGATACATCAATACCAATGGAAACAGGACATTTAGTGGAGGAATCAACAGCAACGGCAATGCGGAAAAATTGATAATCTTATTCCATTTTAAAACTTCGGAATTTTCCATTTCCATGGGTGCCACAGTGACAAGGTCGATCTCTTCCACCTCCAAGGCTTTGATCAGTGCCTTAAGTGTATATCCTTTTGGAGACTGCCCCGCCTCAATACGTTGTATCGTCCTCACGCTAATACCGGATTTTTCAGCCAGTTCTTCCTGTGTCAGCTTTAATTGTTCTCTGATCTGTAAAAGATTATTCATTGTTATAATTGATGTGATCCGTGTTGTCAAACGATATGTTAAGTTAGTCAAAGATACGTTTTTAATAGAATCTTTTTAGGTTATGACCTGCTTGCTCAACTCCTCACCTGCGGATCTACATAATATATCCCATGATCAGTGAGCGTCAACAGGTCATGGGGTGATATGGGGCAGTCGACAACCTCTTCCGTTCCATCTCCTATGATAAACTGGAGGTTTTCTTCGATTTCGATAGCTCCTTCCAGGATACTACCTTCATCCAAAAAATACAGATCAGATGTCATCATATTGACCTGGTTTTTGATGATCCATGCTTTCAGTTCGGGTTTGTTCATTTGGACCAATCGTGCTGCCAGCTCCTGAGCTTCACGCAGGTCTTCGTTGGCCCACTTAGGAAACTCCTTAAGTAAAAATGCCTCATATTGATTCCATTTGCCTGTATGAATAGCGTTATTTCTCAGATACATTTTCTCCCCATAGGTGCCTACTTCTTCAATGTAGTCATCCCGTGTTTTTATATTTCTTTCTATAAACACGCTGCCAGACAGGTTCCGCTCATAGATATTTGTCAGCGCATAGGCAATCACCATGATGTGAGGTCTACCCGATGAGCTGCGTGTATACAATGACTTGATCCAGTGGTCGACATGATCGACAGTAATAGGCTGCCAGGTAATATTTTGAGGATCCTGAATTTCAGACGGAGAGACCAGCACATTGTAACCTTGTTCCTGCAGCTCCCTCAAGACCGCTCGATTGATAGTGACAAATTTCATTTCAAAAGCTCTTAATCAAAAGATATTGTTTATTCATCTTTAACACCAGAGCGACAACGCACAATCTAACCCACAAAGTTACTTTTCTGTCCTCTCTGTAATCTTGAACAAATGTGCCACCCATATAGTTCATATCTAGCTGCTTGCACTGATTAACGAGACTACCAAGCGACTGACCGCCGCTGGCTGAGGACGCTGTCAGACGAAATACATCATGCGATTACTCGCTCCGCGGATCTGCCTTGAGTGGCATCTTGGCACAGCGTGTAACCTCTACCGAAGGGCATCCGTAATCCACAACGACTTTGCCTTCGATCAGATAAACACCTGCTCCCCGCAAAGGGTATTTGTCGAGACTCTGCGGAAAATGCATGGTGTCAAAGAAACGCCCCTTCGCATCTAGAAATGTACCGAATTTCATCAGCTCTCCCCGTTTGGTCCTAACATGCTTCTCACAGACAAAATCGCCCACCATACGAACGATTCTACCTTCATAATGAGGAAGTTCGACGGACATCACATCGCCACGATAATCGCTTTTGGCCAAGTCGAACAGGGTACCTGTGACACAAAAGCCAATCAGTTCCATCTCATCGTAATAATCTTCCAGTGCATTTTCTTCCAGCGCGGGCAACACCGGCTTGCGGCTTTCAATCTCAAACAGCAGCATACCGACCTGTGCAGGCTTGTGCTTGCTCATCATTAGATGAGCTTCCCAGAGTAGCTGCTTCTTCCCCTTTCCAGTAAAACGCAACGCGCCTACACGGATAAGGATAATGACCTGCTCAAGCCCAGCCCGGGTCCGTCTAACAAAGTCCTCCAGGCTCTGATAATGTCCATGAGCTCTCCGCTCATCGATAATCCGTTGGGCTAATTTTGCTTCAAGATGCAGCAAACAGTCAAAACCGAGATAAATCTCCCTACCCTGAATAGAGGTATTAAAGGCTGACTGGTTGACGCAGGGCAGGCAGATCAGGCCACCCGAAATCCGTGCTTCGTTAACATAGACTTTGCGATTGTAGAATCCCCCATAGTTATTGAGTACAGCAACCATAAACTCCAGCGGATAATAGGTCTTCAGGAATAGGCTCTGATAACTCTCAACGGCATAGGATGCAGAATGAGCTTTGTTAAACGAATAGCCGGCAAAACTTTCCATCTGGCGCCAGATCTCCCGGCTGACTTTCTCATCATATCCCTTGGCCCTGCAGTTGGCAAAAAACTTGTCCTCGATGTCGATCAGATGCTTCTTACTTCGGTACTTGCCCGACATCATTCGGCGCAGCACGTCTGCATCGGCCATGTCCAATCCGCCATAGGCATTCGCGATCTTCATCACATCTTCCTGATATACCATCACGCCATACGTTTCTTTAAGCTGTTCTTGGAACACGGGATGTGGATACGTCACAGCTGCAGGATCGTGATGCCGGCGGATATATTCTCCCATCATACCAGAGCTGGCCACTCCCGGTCGGATAATGGACGATGCCGCGACTAAAGTAAGGTAGTCGTCGCAACACAGCTTGGTCAAGAGCTGGCGCATGGCAGGGCTTTCGATGTAGAAGCAACCGATGGTGTTGGCCGATCTGAGCTGCGCAGCAATATTGGGATCCTGAAAAAAACGTTTGGGCTGGTCAGTATCAATGACAACACCTAGGTTTTCCCGCACAATAGTACGGCAATCTTTGATATGGCCTATCCCCCGTTGAGATAGAATATCGAACTTCTCAAAACCAATATCCTCAGCGACATACATATCGAACTGTGTGGTGGGCAATCCTTTGGGCGGATTGTCCATCGCCGAATAGCACGTCAGCGGTTGCTCTGAGATCAGTACGCCGCTTGCATGGATAGTCCGCTGATTGGGAAAATCGGCCATCCGATTGTAGACACTCAAAATGGTGTTGGTCACTTCATTCTTGTTGAGCATATGCTCAGGCTCGTGCACCAGACGGTCGATATCCGCCTTCGGTAGGCCGTATACTTTGCCGAGCTCTCGCAGTATGCTACGCGAACGGAATGTGCTCATGGCACCCATCAATGCCGTATGCCCCTGCTGATAACGGCCAAAAACATAGTTGTATATATCGTCTCGCTCATTCCAGGCAAAATCGATATCAAAATCGGGAGGGCTCTTGCGCTTAGGATTGAGGAATCGCTCAAAGGGGAGGTTAAGGGCTATAGGATCAACGTCCGTAATACCGAGACAATAGGCAACAGCAGAATTAGCCCCTGAGCCTCTGCCCACATAATAGAAATTGTTCGCACGGGCATATCTGCAGATGTCGTCCGTGATCAAGAAATAGCTGGAAAACTGTAGCTCTTCAATAATCTCCAGTTCGCGGCGGATACGTTTGCTTGCCATGTGATCATGATGGCCATATCGTCTGGCAAAACCTTCCATACAATGTGTGTATAACAGTTGCTTGTCTTCATACCTGCTGTCAGTAAATGTATCTTTGTTTTTAATACTGGTAAAGTCAAAGTTAAAAGAGCATTGATCTAGAATGCTATTGGTATTGGCCAACACCTGTGGTAGCTCAGAAAACAAGCGCACCAATGTGCTCCTGTGAATAAAAACTTCGTCCTCTGCAGCGACTTGCTCCTTGCTCAGCTGCGAAATCAGCAAGTTGTTGTCTATAGCTCTGAGCTGCCGGTGGAGGGTATAATCGGTCTTACGGAAACTGATAGGTGCGAGGATCACGCAGCGATCGAGCAGTCTTCGTTCCAGCAGCTGTGCGCGTGTACGCTCACTAGGTCTTATGCCAATATACTCAAAGTCATGCAGCGGGAAAGCGCCGATTCTACTAAAGGGATAGATTACAAAAACCTGCTCAAATTCCGGCGCACGGTCCGGCGTCCTACGATTTGCTCTATTGAGTTGAGTGCGGTATTCATTGATCTCCCGAAATCCCCGCTCATTCCTAGCGATGGCAACGAAGCAGAGCTGGTCTCCGTCCCTAAATTCCATTCCGGCAAGAATATTGAGCCCCGCATCACGTCCCTGCTTGATAAAATCGAGGGATCCTGAACTATTATTAATATCGGTCAGTACAGCAGTGTCATAACCGCCAGCCTGCATACCTGCGATCAGATCCTCGAGGCTTAGCGTACCAAAACGGAGGCTAAAGTAGCTATGTAGATTTAAGAGCATGCTCCCCTCCTTTCTGCGGCGGTGGCGCACAGATTGCTTTCATCAGCAATTCGACACCATACCGCTTGCGAATCTTGTCCATAGCTTGCATCAGGTTTACTTCCTCGGCCGTGTCGTCAAACAGGTCAGTCTGATAGGAACCATAAATGAGTCCTGAAAATTTAATCCCGATAAGGCGTATGAGCATTCGCCGGCTGTATAGCTTCTTGAAGAGTGAAAGCACCACCTCAGACAGCTTTCTGTCCGAATTGGTGTAGGGGATCTGCAGCTGCTGGGTATGCGTATCAAAGTTACTGTATCGGATCTTGAGGGTAACGGAACTGGTTAGCCGCTGCTCTTTCCGCAGATCGAAAGTCAAGGTGTCGACCATGCCGATCAGTGTGCGGCGGAGCACGTCCATATCAATGGTGTCCTGCTGAAAGGTCGTCTCCTTGGACATAGACTTTTGTTCACGAAAAGAGACCACAGGTGATTCGTCGAGCCCATTGGCCTTACGCCAGATGTTGATCCCATTCTCACCAAGGACTTTCTGCATCGTCAACAGCTCCATCTGCTGCAATGTGCCAATCTTAGAGATTCCCATATTACGCAGCAGGGTATATGACTTTTCGCCGACCATAGGAATCTTGCGAATAGACAAGGGGGCCAGAAAACCCTTTTCGGTACCCTTCTGCACCTGACGTTCGCCGCATGGTTTGGCGGTACCGGTAGCGATCTTGGAGACAGTTTTATTGACGGATAAGCCGAAACTAATGGGTAGGCCCGTTTCCCGAATAATCCGCTGGCGGAGTTCCTGCGACCATTTCCAGCAGCCAAAAAAACGGTCCATACCGGAGACATCAAGATAATGCTCATCTATGCTGGCCTTTTCGACAATGGGTGTCGCCTCTTCAATGATCTGAGTGACGATACTGGAATATTGGCTATACCGGTCGTGGTCTCCACGCACAACGACAGCCTCGGGGCACATACGCAGTGCCAGCCGCATGGGCATAGCTGAATGCACGCCGTATCGACGGGCTTCATAAGAGCAGGATGCGACAACTCCGCGGTCGCTACTCCCCCCGATAAGGACAGGCACACCAATGAGCTTACTGTTCTGCAGACGCTCAACAGATACAAAAAATGTGTCGAGATCACAATGTACTATACTCCTTTCCATGTCTTTCGTTCTAAAAGACCGTTTTCCGGTCCCCCGTGTTGTGGATAATTACCCTCAAAAATACTAATATTATTAGTAAATAAACAATATGGCATATCATTTTTACACTTATGACTTAATGGCTAAGTGAATAAATATATCCGTCGATCAGTAATCGTACAAATTCACCGATGTGTTGCTATAGAAACCAGCGACTACCATCTAAACACTTCAGGGGTTACCAGCACTCTTTTATTCAATAAAAGGTACCATTAAGCATCGATTTTTGCTATATTTGAGTTGAGCGGTCTACTGTAAAGTGTAGCTAAGCTCACTTAAGTTCGTTACACAAAATTTTGGAAAATGTCTTTGTCGGGTACATATACCTTTCTTATTGTTGTTCTCTGTATTTACTCCATAGCACACATGGCATACACCTTTTTCGACGGTGGCCTGGCTACTACCGAAAGTAAAATATGGTTCTTTTCGGCAGGCCTCGCGCTACTGTTTAATTCATTTATAAATATCCTCCTTTTGAAGGTCAGCGATAATCTGGTGAAACGGCTCACCGTCACTGCCAACGCTGGACTGCTGCTATTTGTGGCATTCATGTCGTTAATTATACCTGAGGTGCAAGTGTTTGTGCTGGTTATAGTGCTAATAGGTGTATTAATTTGTTCATGGCTGCTTCCAGTTCACCCGAAAGCAGCCTGATAACAGCACTAGCCAAAGAACTCAGGGGGGTATTCTACCCTACCTTCTATGCCACTGAGTCCGTTTTCGACCAACTCAATGGCCATACTGTTTTCCGATGGAACATCGAAAGGCAACTTGATGTTGAAACATGCCGCTTCTTTGTAACCAAACTTTGGATAATAACTGGCATGCCCCAATAAAATAGCGGATGCGAATCCGAGCATTTTGGCCCTTTCATGTGCCTCCTTGAGCAATAATCCTCCTATTCCCTTATTTTGGTATTCTGGCAATACCGCAACAGGCGCTACAGCTAAAGAATCATGGTCTATATTGACGCCCTTGATCTTGATTCTGCTCAGCAGAATATACCCAACAATTTGCTCTGCGAATACCGCCACGAGAGACAATTCCGGAATGAAAGCCTGAGACTTGCGTAGCCGTTCAACAAGAAATTGCTCCTGGTGGTCTGTATATACAGCCTCTTTAAATGCTGCTTCGATAAGTTTAAAAACATAAGGCCTATCTTCCTGTTTTTCCTCACGGATATAAATTGGTGTTGTCATTTTTGTCTTCATTTAGTTGACACCATGATCTCCTATCTCCCGGAAACGGCATAAGTAATACAGATTATTTTAGAATAATCTGCGATGCTGCACAATCTCAGCACAGCGCACAAATGACACGGACCGGCAATAGGATTTGTGATCGTTATAAAAAAATATTATTTTGACGCTGCGATATTACAGCGCTAGTAATTGATACTTAACACAAGATACGCAGAAAGCCTTATGGCTTGTCTGCGGATTAAGCAATCACACAATCAGAAGGGCAATATGTAGTGATAATAGATACCATATACACAAATATAAAACATTTATATGAGAAAAAACAAGTAAAACGTTTGCCCATCCTTAGATCAATATATGCCGTGGTGGACTAGTTTCACTTTTTATAAGAACAATTGCAGTTGGCGTCGACACCCGCGTTCTCAATAGCAATGGCTTCATCAACTGTGGTAGCTGTACCTACAGCTTCAACAATTCTCCGAAACTGTTCTTTTAGTATTTCGCTCATCTCATTGAAGCTAGGCAGCTAAATATGTAATTGTCAAATGATATCCTGAAAACGCAAGCTTGCGTTTTCAGGATATCGAGGGCCAACCAAGAGTGGAAGCTTTTTTTGCAAAGCTATTACAAATTATTCCGCAGGTATCCCTGAAAGTTATCTTGGAACTGCAGATCATTGCCTGTCCTATATTTGCTCAATTTGCTATATAATGCTAATCCCCACAGGATAAACTCGCTCAGAAAATGATGATCTTCTGGCTTTGCGTCCGGCTGATATTGCTCGATCAACGTGCGCAATGGGGTTATTTGGTCCAATAGGCGTCCGTAATCGGCATCACTAAGTTCATCGGACAACTCAACCCCCTCCGATTCTGCAAACCAACGGACGATGCCATCGTAAGGATAGTGTTGGCCTTCTTTTTCCAACTTCTCAATTTTGGGAAACAAGATCGGAAATAAGCTTTTTACTGCATTTTCGATTAGCTGCATAGCGACTGCAGCAGGGCCCTCCTGCTCGCCTTCGTAAACAAGCTCCACCTTTCCAGTTATAGCGGGGACGATCCCCATAAAATCGCTCAAGCGTACGGAGGTCTTACCAGATCCATTTTTGAGCATGCGTAACTCGGCAGTGCTCAATAGGTTTTGAAATGCCGTAATGCTCATCCGTGCACTAACACCACTTTTTTCATCCACATACTCACTATTTCGGGCTTCGAAACTGATTTGCTCGATTAACTCACGCGCGAGTTCTGGTACGTATATCTGGTCCTTCTGCGCGGCTTCCAAATTAGCCTCCTGCGCAGTAATGACCTTAGCGATCTCAATCGATGTGGGGTAATGGGTTAAAATCTGTGAACCTATCCGGTCTTTCAGCGGTGTCACGATACTTCCCCTATTGGTATAATCTTCCGGATTGGCCGTAAATACGAACTGTATGTCCAGCGGCAGTCGTAATTTAAAGCCTCGGATCTGGATGTCTCCCTCCTGCAGGATATTAAAAAGTGCTACCTGAATGCGTGCTTGAAGATCGGGCAGTTCATTAATGACAAATATTGAGCGGTTTGCCCGAGGAATCATACCAAAATGAATTACACGGTCATCAGCATAACTCAACCTCAGATTTGCAGCCTTGATAGGATCAACATCTCCGATCAAATCGGCTACTGTAACATCGGGGGTCGCTAGTTTCTCCGCAAAACGTTCACTGCGGTGTAGCCAGCCTATCGGGGTGTCATCACCTTTTTCCTTTAGGAGCTCGAGCGCGTAACGGGATATCGGATAATAAGGATCGTCATTGATTTCAGAACCCGCTACTATAGGTATATATTCATCCAGCAGATTTACCATAAGCCTGGCCAGTCTGGTCTTGGCTTGACCACGAAGGCCTAGAAAATTAATATTGTGCTTGGAGAGAATCGCTCGCTCCAGTTCAGGAATTACGGTGTCCTCATAACCATATACTCCGTTAAATACAGTTTCGCCATTCCTTATTTTTGTAATCAGATTGTCACGCAATTCTTCTTTTATCGTCTTAGGTTGATATCCTGAATTCTTTAGTGCGCCAAATGTTGTAATCTTCATGTAATCCATATGTTGTTCTTAAAATGAGGCGCAAACGGCTGCGCAAGATGATATGCTGTTATCGTATTCTCTTTCTTCGATTTTCCTCGTAGTCTTCAAAGATCATTTCGCCAAGATCTCCAAGCCCGGTATAATAAGCCTTACCCTGATTGGATGCTGTAAATTCGTCAACGAATTGCTGCAGATAGGGATCAGCGGTGATCATAAAAGTCGTAATGGGTATCCCCAATTTACGGGCTTGAGCGGCCATGCTGTAACACTTACCTGTAATAAAAGGATCAAGCCCCATCGGATTTTTATAATAAGTACCATCCGGCATGTTCAAACAGCTCGGCTTGCCGTCAGTGATCATAAATATCTGCTTGTTAGCGTGCCGCTTACGTCTGAGTATGTCCATTGCTAACAGGAGGCCGGCGACAGTATTGGTATGAAATGGCCCCACCTGTAGATATGGCAGATCTTTAATCGCTATAGGCCAGGCATCGTTACCAAAAACGATAACATCAAGTGAGTCTTTCGGATAACGCGTTAGTATCAGCTCGGATAGGGCCATAGCTACTTTCTTTGCGGGAGTGATGCGGTCTTCGCCGTACAGGATCATGCTATGGCTGATATCAATCATCAGCACCGTGCTCATCTGCGATTTAAACTGCGTATCTTCTACAACCAGATCACTTTCGGATAAGGCGAAATCGCCTATGCCATGATTGACCTGTGCGTTTTTCAGGCTTTCGGTCAGTGCAATCTTTTCCAGGCTGTCTCCATATTGATAGCTTCGCAAATCGCCCATACTTTCGTCACTCCGCCCTTGCTGGCTGGTTTTATGATTGCCCGACTTCCCTTTTCTCATCTTTCCAAAAATCTGGTCCAACGCATTCTGGCGTAAGGCTTTCTCCATCTTTGAGGTTAGATCTACACCACCACTTCCACCGAACTCCAGCCGCTCTCTGATGTATCCTTTATTCTTCAGATCTGCGATGAAATCGTCTATGGTATATTCAGGAGTAGTCAGCTTGAATTCTTTATCCAACTCCCGCAACCAATCAATAGCCTCATCAAAATCGCCGGCGGTGTGGGTGATGAGCTCCTTGAAAATGTCAAACAATTTATCAAAAGGTGTTTGAAACGGCTCATCATACTGCTTGAAATAAAACCCCCTATTTCGCTTCTTGCTTTTCATGCGTTCATTGTTTTGGGATGAAGCAGATTTTCGCATGATGACATCCGAATTGCTTCATAGGATGAATTTACGAAATAATAATGAGGAAAGCTACCAAATGAATACGAGTATAATAAACATCGGAAGCAGCGATTTGACTACTGCATAGTGCTACTGATCATTTTTTTATATTCGTTGGGCGTCACACCAAACTCTTCTTTGAAGTATTTTCTAAAATATTTGGGCTCATTGAATCCAACCAAAAAAGCCACTTCACCAACGTACATCTGACTTTTCTCAAGGAGTTCCGCGGCCCTTTTGAGCCTTATAAATCGGATAAACTCCGACGGCGTTTTGTCTGTGAGGGCAAGTATTTTTTTATAAAAATTAACTCTGCTCATGGCCATTTCACGGCATAAGTCTTCAACCAGAAAGTCAGTCCTTTCCATATTGGCCTCTACTATCGAGACTGCCTTCTGTATAAACTTTTGATCCATCGAGATGATGTCCGTCTTGCTCGTCGTGATATCAACTCGGGACTTGAACTTCTCCTGCAACTGCTTCTGCCGACGTGCAATATTTGATAAGGTCATCCGAAGAATATCAATGTTAAATGGCTTTGAGATATAAGCATCGGCGCCGGCCTCCATACCCTGAAATTGATTTTCATCTGAACACTTGGCTGTCAGCAGCACCACCGGTATATGCGAAGTGCGAATATCTCGTTTAATTCTTCGGCAAAATTCGTAGCCGTCTACATTTGGCATCATGACATCACAAAGGACGATGTCCGGAATATGCTCAACTGCCAGGTCGTAGCCATGCTGCCCGTCCCTAGCGGAAAGCACTCTGTAGTCACTGACAAAAAGGTCCTTTAGAAATAACCGAAAATCTTCGTTATCATCGATGATCAGTAAAGTATAAACATGGCCATCAATTTCCTCTTTTGTCTGTTTAGGCTGGCCTAAATCCGCATCTACATATTTTTCCGTCTCATTGCCCGAATAGATAATATCCTGTTTATTTTTACCATCTTTTGGCATCGGTATATGAACGGCAAAGATGGTTCCTTTTCCGGGTTCGCTGCTGACGTCGACCGAGCCGTCGTGAAGCTTGACAAACTCGCTCACAATATGCAGTCCCACACCCGTTCCCGCTATACCGTGGGTATCGTCGGAATCAATCCGGTAAAAGCGGTCAAAAATCCGATCCAGATGTTCTCTTGCCATCCCTATACCTGTATCAGAAACTTTGATACACAGCTTTTTATCAATTTCTTGATCCACTACCGTTTCGGATATATCTACACAGACATCCACATGCCCCCTATTTTTCGTATACTTAAACGCATTGGATATTAGATTGGAAACCACCATATACATTTTATCTTTATCGAACCGCAAATCAATATAAGGATGATGGGTTGTAAATGTCAATTTGATGGATTTTTCAGCTGCTAAAGACAAAAAAGAAGTACTGATCTCCCTGACAAATTCAACAATATTGCCGGACGAGATATTCAATTTTGCCTTGTCCTGGTCGAGTTTCCTAAAGTCGAGTATATCGTTGACCATCGTCAGCAGCTTTTGTGCGTTTTTGTACATGACTCCCAGGGCTGTTTGCTGTTCGGGATAATTTGAGTTTTTCATCAACATTTCCAGTGGGCTGATGATCAATGACAATGGTGTCTTAAACTCATGGCTGATATTGGTAAAGAATTTTAATTTTAGCTGGTCTATTTCATGTAGCTTGTTGGCTTCCAATATCCGTGCATTCTGATCCAGCTGATCTTGCTTACGTTTTAACCGATGTCGGATAAATAACCTGACCAACCACATAAATGCAAAGATATAAATGCCTATTGCCCACCACGCAAGCCAAAATGGAGGATCGACGACAATATGCATCTCGATAGGCCGAGGTGACCATATATTATCTTCATTGCCCGCGTAGACTTTGAGTACGTAGTGTCCAGGGTTGAGATTGGAGTAGGAGGCAAAGCCTGTGCTACGCGATGTTTCTATCCATTCTTTGTCTACGCCTTCCAACTTATACCGGTATCTATTTTTCTCAGGATGGATAAAGTTGAATGCTGAAAAACGGATCGTAAAATTGGTTTCATTGTATTTCAGGGTGATCTGGTCAAGGTCGACGATTGAGCGTGGCAACACCAAATGGCCATCTTTTTTGTCATCGGGATGAATCACCTCATTCGATAACAACAGCTCCGTAAACCGCGCACGGGGTGCAGTCTTGTTTACGGGAATCTTTCTCGGATAAAAAGCGACATAGCCCGTTGTGGTGCCCATATATATTCTACCGGTCCTGTCAGTATAGACGGCATTGGGATTAAACACCATGCCCGTCAGTCCGTCACTTAAATCGAAAGTAGAAATGATGCTCTTTTGCTTATTGTTATCGCCAGGTATATACTGTATCCGGTTAAGCCCGTTGCTGGTTCCAGCCCAGATATAACCATCCTGGTCTTCAGCCAGGGAGCGTACGTCATCGCTGGAGAGCCCGTCAGCAAGTGTTAAAGTCGAAAACCTTCCTCGCGAACTGTCGAATATCTTGATCCCTCTTTTCGTTGCCAGCCAGACGCGTCCTTTAGAATCTTTCATAAGCTGATATACGGGTACTGCCGCGGCATGGTCTTGGAAGTTGACCTTAGAGAAATAGGGGGCAATGCGCTGACCAGCACCAATCGTATACACTCCGATGTCTGAACTGAAGCTGATCGTTCCATCCGCATGCTTGGTTGCGGAAAGCATAAAATCAGAGCGCAGTTTGCTGTTTTCCCGATTGTAATTTGTGAATTTTGTTCTTCCCGGGTCCAGTCTGTCAACTCCGCCCCCTAAGGTGGCTATCCATAAATGGTTTTCAGAGTCTTCACTAAGACCATATATGCTTTGATTCGACAGTGCATTTTCGTTTTTCTCCTCAGCTTCATAACGCCTGAACCGCAAGCCGTCATACACATTTAGCCCCCCCATAAAGGTTCCGACCCATATTTTTTTGGCATTGTCCTCCAAAAGAGCGGTGACGATATCAGAAGACAGGCTGGTGAGATCTCCACGCTTATTTCTAAAAAAATAGCTTGTACCCGTACGCTCGTTAAACTTTATCAGTCCCTTTCCATTGGTACCTAGCCAAAGGTTATCTTCCTGATCCTTGATGATACTGCTGCAATCAAAAATTTCGCTTCTAAGACTGCCAACACGCGTGATTCTCGTACTTGGAAACTTGAACATTTCGGGATGATAGTAAGATACGCCATATTTATATGTTCCCGCCCAAATGGTTCCCTGAGGATCACAATATAAGCTCACAACGGAATTTTGCCGAAGGGAGTTGTTATTGAACTCTTCATTTTGGAGAACTTGTATGCTGTTTTGCTTTTTATCATATAAATTGATGCCGCCATGGTCAGTTGCGATCCATATCAATCCCTTACTATCGGCCACGACTCCGCGAACGAACGTATGGGACAGTGCAGGTTTTGTGTCCATGTCAAACTGCTTCCATTCGTCCTTTGTTGTGTTGTAACAGGATATACCTTTATTGTTTACCCCCGGATAGACCCAAACATCATGATCATTATCAATAAAAACATACCTGGTAATCAAGCGGTTAATTGAACCTATATTCGGATACTCTTCACGTAAATCAATTTTCCTCGTGCGTGTATCCAAACGTTCCAGAATGCCATCTTTATGGAGAATCCACACAAACTCGTCTTTCAAAGCGATCTCTACAATTTCGGAAGGTGAAATCGTGGCCCGGGCATTGGAAGGTGCGAAGGCTGTCAACTTTTTATTCTTAGGCTCATACTTGAATATACCTTTGTGCGGATAGGCAACAATAAAGTTTTTAAATTGATCGATACGAATCGAAACCGGGCTCGAGGGAAGTCCCATTCGTTCGAGAATGGAATCAGTATTATTGACAAATGCCTCTTTACGCCAGTCAAACATCACATATTTGTTGCCCAACATCCATAAATTGCCCTGATCATCTTCGACAATTTTCTTCAAGGCATCATAAAACGTACCCACAGGTCCATCGCTACTGCGATCGAATACTTTTACGCGTTCACCGTCAAATCTATTGAGCCCGGTATTCGTCGTAAACCAAACAAATCCACGACTATCCTTATAAATCGCAACAACCTCATTTCCAACAAGCCCATTGCGATTGTCCAAGTGTGCAAACTTAAACTGCTGACCATGACTAGCGGTGGCCAAAAAAGATAAGAATAAATATAAGAGTCGTTTCATTGGTTATCGCGTCCAAAACTAAAAGTCAAAATACTGAATTTATCATAGCATTGCATCATGAATAAACATTTTATACCTATTCCTGAAACATTTGGATACCCTGAATGAGCGATCGATCTTCCTTTGAAGCCCATCAACTTCTTCGGCTTACTCAACACCTCCGCCTACAGACATCAAGACAAAAATTTGTCCGCCTCAGCGTTTATTGTGACCACAAAAACACCCGGCATTGACAGTGCAACCTGTTGTCGTAGCAGGTTTCTAAATAGTCATGCGCTAAGGCCCTGAAAGTTTGTATTAACATTTTATCCTCTTATCTGCAACATTCTATGCCCGTCGTAGCCGCTTGTTGTTTCTAATTTTAACCATGCCCTTCTCGGGAAAATAACCAATAGAAAATATAAACTTAAATTAACCATGAAATCAAAAAACCTATCACAAAAGTTTTTTTGGCCTAAACTTAGGCATTGCGGGTATCTAATGTTAAAGATACTGTTTGTGCTCTACATAAATGCATTGAGAGCACAGACAACCAGTATCCCTGTATCGGGAAAGATAACCAACAGCAGTACCGGAGTAGCACTGAGCAACGTCTCTGTTAAAATAAAAGGGACGCGATCAGCAACCTTTTCAGACGAAAATGGTAAATATACCATTGCTGCTCCAAGAGGGAGTGTACTTATCTTTGCACATCTTGGCTTCAACACACAAGAACTGAAAATCACTGATAGCCAAATCAATGTACAGCTAACCGAAAGTATCCGTGCAATGGACGAAGCGGTCGTGGTTGGATACGGAAAGATGAAACGTGGTGACCTAACGGGTTCGGTGGTTTCTGTAACGGCTGACGACATCAGCAAATCCATCAGTACTTCGTTGGACCAGGCGTTACAGGGACGTGCCGCAGGTGTATCTGTCACCCAGAACTCGGGGGCCCCTGGGGGCGGGATATCCGTTAGTATACGTGGCACCAATTCTTTCAGTGGAAATGAACCGTTATATGTGATCGACGGAATTCCAATAGATGGCAATACCCGGGACAATTCTAGCGCGCTCTCATCCATCAATCCGTCAGATATTGTATCGATGGAAATATTAAAGGACGCATCAGCTGCTGCAATCTATGGA
Source organism: Sphingobacterium sp. InxBP1 (assembly GCF_026191775.1). Lineage (NCBI taxonomy): Bacteria > Pseudomonadati > Bacteroidota > Sphingobacteriia > Sphingobacteriales > Sphingobacteriaceae > Sphingobacterium > Sphingobacterium sp. InxBP1. Next base: position 114,698 of record NZ_JAINDX010000042.1, read on the forward strand.
ACCCGCGCGGCCAATGGTGTTGTACTGATCTCCACCAAACGTGGGCAAGCCGGAAAAACCAAGTTGGGATATGAAGGCTATGTGGGCTGGCAGCAGCTACCCAATACCCTGGATGTCCTGAATCTCCGTGAATACGCTGTCTACCAAAACCTGCGCGCTCGGGTAATTGGATTTGGCGATAGAGAAGAGTTTAAAGATCCATCTTTACTGGGCGAAGGTACAAACTGGCAAAAGGAAATCTTTCGTACTTCGTTGATGCACAATCACCAATTGAATATTTCGGGCGGAACTGAACAAAACCGCTTTGCTATCAGTGGCGGATACCTCGATCAGCAGGGCATAGCGCAAGGGTCGAGCTTCGAACGCTACTCGTTGCGGATGAACTTTGACTCGAAAATCAACAGATGGCTGACCGTGGGCCTCAACGCCTATACCGCCAAAACTAAAAATGTCAACACGATAGACAATGGCGGAATAATCTCGCTGGCTATCCGACAACTACCCGAGGTACCGGCAAAAAATCCAGATGGTTCCTGGGGGACACAGCAGGAAAATATGTATGGTACCTATTTCGCAAACCCGTTAGAGGAAGCGCTTACACGTGAAAATTACGCGAAAGGCTCGCAAATAAGTGTCAATGCATATGCGGATATATCTTTTATAAAAGAGCTTATACTACGAATCGAAGGTAACGGTAATTATAATTACTCTAATTCCTATCAGTTTACCCCCGCTTATGATTACGGAAATTTTAAACAGCAGTCGGCGGGAGCCAGATTTGCCAGCAATGGGGCTTTTACCAATCTAAAAACTTATCTGACATACAATAAATCGTTTGCCGAAAAACACAGCCTATCCGTAATGGTCGGACATGAAGCTCAGGAAAACAAATGGGAATCATTGTCCGGAAGCCGTACCAATTATTTTCTGAATACCGTTCACGAACTGGATGCTGGAGATTCAAAGACAGCACGTAATGGGAGCTCCCGAAGCTCGGGTGCAATAGAATCGTATTTTGGGCGCCTCAATTATGGATTCAATGATAAATATTTATTGACGGCAACGCTACGCAGGGACGGATCGGATAAGTTTGGTGCAAACAACCTTTGGGGTACATTTCCCTCGCTCGCGGCTGCATGGAAGATTAAAAATGAATCATTCTTGAAAGATAATCCGACGATAGACAACCTGAAGCTTCGTCTCGGCTGGGGTATAGTCGGAAACCAGGCGGCAAGTTCATATGCCTATGGCGTCACAATGGCTTCGGCGGCATCCATATGGGGAACAGGCTTCTATCCCGGCAATTTCGCCAATCCAGACCTAAAATGGGAAAAGACCAATGCGTATAATGTAGGTTTGGATCTAAGCTTGTTCAAAAACCGAATAGAATTGATCACTGAAGTATACCTGAAGAGGATCGACAATCTCCTGATGCAAGCCGTGCTGCCTGACTATGTCAGTGGCCTGATCTCAGCACCATGGGTCAATGCCGGATCGATGACCAATAAGGGGCTTGAGCTGACATTAAATTCCGTTAACGTCAATAAAAGCGGCCTATTTTGGAAATCGGGTCTGACATTTTCGATGAATAGAAACCACGTGACTCAGCTTTATACAGATGCAGCCGCCATTCAAGGCAAAATAGGTGCAGAAACATTTACCCTCACCAAAGTGGGAAATCCCGTCGGCCAATTCTATGGATACAACGTGATCGGCATGTTTCATAGTGAAGCTGATTTTTACCGCAAAGACAACAACAACAATTTTATCCTCGACGAGGATGGCAACAAGCTGCCTGTCGCCCTCCCAAAAGACAAAGCGATCGGTGTAAATGGCATATGGGTAGGTGACTTTATATTCGAGGACAAAAATAAAGATGGTAAAATTGATGAACAGGACCGCGATTTTATAGGTAATCCGGAGCCTAAATTTATACTGGGACTAAACAACTATTTTTCCTATAAGGGGTTTGACCTAAATATCTTCCTGCATGCTGTTTATGGAAACAAAATATATAACCAACTGCGCAAGGATTTCACTAACCCGATGAACAACTCGGGAATGCTCAAAGAAACAACAGGTATCGCCCTTATCGAAACGATAGATGCAGCTGGTTCGGATCAGGACATTGCTAATGTGAGAGTGGTCAATCCCAATGCTAGCATTCAACGTATCACCGTCAGCGATGCCAATGATAACAGCAGGATGAGCAATAGATTTATTGAAGACGGTTCATATCTGCGCCTAAAAAACCTGTCTTTGGGATATACATTTCCCCAGGCGCTGCTGAAAAAATATCAGATCGAAAATCTGCGATTATACATAAATATTCAAAACCTCTTCACCTGGACTAAATATTCAGGTTACGACCCAGAAATAGGCGCCTACAATCAAAATGTATTATTAAGGGGAATAGACTATGCACGATATCCTTCGCAGCGCATCTATACCTTGGGTTTGAACTTCATGTTTTAATGTTAAAATACTGAATTATGAAAAAGCTATTCGTGATAGCCGCATTGATGGCTACCGTTGTTCTACAATCCTGTAAGAAAAGTTTTTTGGAGCGGGAACCGGAAGGAGCCTATGTCGACGGCACTTTTTATACCTCGGCCGAAGCCTTAAAAGCGGCTACCGCTCCTCTTTATAATCGAGCTTGGTTTGATTATAATAAGCGGCCAGCTGTCGCTATTGGCAGTCTTAGAGCCAATGATGGATATAATCCTTACATGAATCCGTCATACACATTATTTACCGTCACCTCATTGGATGCAGGCCTGTCGGACTCCTGGAAGTCCTTTTATGGCGTTGTGACCATGTCAAATGCCATTATCGACGCCGTAACAACCAAGGCCACAAACGTTACTGAAAGTCAAAAAAATATGGCTATTGCCGAAGCACGTTTGATGCGCGGTATCGCGTACTTTTATCTTCTCCGCACCTGGGGGCCGGTAATATTGATTGAGAATAATGACACGGTAATCAAAGATCCCTTACAGCCCCGGCACCGCGAGGAAGATATCTTTCGTTTTATTATAGACGATCTGACTTTTGCCGTCCAAAATCTTCCTGATAAGGCCGATAAGGGCCGCGCAACGAGCTGGGGCGCCAAAGGCATGCTTGCCAAAGTATACCTCGCGCGCGCAGGCTGGAAAACCGGTGGTACACGTAATGAAGCTGATCTAACGAAAGCAAAGGAATATGCCCAGGATGTCTGTGTAAATAGCGGGCTTGATCTGTATCCCAAATACGAAGATCTGTTCAAATACAAACACAACAATAACCCTGAGTCACTCATCGCTATGCAATGGGTTCCGCTCGGCGAATGGGGCGTATGCAATACGCTATTAGCTGACTTGGCATTCTCATCGGAGGTGACCGGTGGTGTCAATGTCTGGGGGGGTGGATTAAACGGCTCCATCGATATGTTAAAACAATATGAACGTGCTGATACCATCCGAAGAAATGCCAGCTATTTTACGCAATATTCTTTTTACCCCTACATCAGCATCGATAAAGGTGGCTATTCGTATAGCAGCACCGGTGCTTCGATCAAAAAAGGCGTAATTGGTGGACCCAACGATGACAATGACGGTTATGTGCAATCCATGAGCTCTCCGCTCAACACCTATATTCTACGCCTCGCCGACGTATACCTAACCTACGCCGAAGCCAGTCTCGGCAATAATGCCACACTCAGCGCAGGCGAAGGCTTAACCTATTTCAACAAAGTGAGAGAGCGGGCAAAGATCGGCAAAAAAACATCGATTACGCTGGACGACATTATCAAAGAGCGCCGTGTGGAGTTCGCCATGGAATATACCAACTGGTATGATATGGTCAGCTGGTATTGCTACAAACCTGAAAAAATGCTGAAGTATTTTAATGAGCAGCAGCGGGGCTGGACGACTGCCTCTATCACAAAGGATGAAGATGGCAACCTTATTTTCGAGGACCCCACCCCTCCCGCAGTACCTGTGGTCGTAACTGCACAAAATATCTTCTTTCCCTACCCGGAGAATGATATCATCCAAAATCCGCGGTTGAAAGAAGAGCCGCAAGCTTATCCATTTAAATAACCCGCAAACATTATGAAAGCAACACGCTATAACAACCACTTGATCTGTATTTTGCTCGCTGCTATCGTGCTAATGGCTGCATTTTCATGTAGCCGCGATAAGGACATGACCATGAGTCCAGAAATCACGCATGTCAGGTTGACGGATCCCGAAAAAGCCGATAGTACGTTTACCGGTGCATTTCCGGGCACGATGGTTGCCGTCATTGGAAAAAATCTCGATGGCATACAGAGAATTTATATCAATGACCAACAAATCGGTTTTAATGCGAATTACTGTACGCCGACAAGTGCCATAATCTCCATACCTGCTGACCTATTGCTCACTGGCACAAATCCTGAGCTGCCCAATGAGATCCGGATAGAGACTACCCATGGCATAGCAAGGTTCAGCTTCCATATCTACTCGCCGCCCCCCCAGATCGCGCGTATTGAACTCAAGTATCCCGCGAAAACCGGTGAAAAGCTTAGGATATATGGGCTAAATTTCTATGAAGTCCAAAAAATAATATTTGAAGGTGATGCCGGAGCTTCTATTGAAGCAACGGAATATAACGTTGGTAAGGAATACGATAAAATCGAATTGACGATTCCAGCGGGCATTCAGGATGGCCGCCTCGCTGTCTACTGTATGACGGATTCCGTCAGTATAGCTTTCACGACCCATGTTGCTCCGCCTACAATAAAATCATGGAGCAGTGATATGCCTGTCATCGGTGACCTGGCATTTATCACAGGTAATCATTTCATCGACGTAACACATCTGAATATCAATGGTGAATTTGAGATCCCGGCAGAAGATATCAGCGTTTCCAACAGCCAGGACACCATTTATTACCGGCTGCCTAAAGCTCCCCGTAAAGCGGGAAAATTGACAGTCTTTGCTGCAGGCGGACAATCCAACACAAGTAGCACATTTTACCCTGTTCAGAACCTCGTATTGGACTGGGACAATGTCGGTGCATACGACTGGGGAGACAACAATATGCCTGTAGTTGCAGACGGAACAAAGCCGCCTTTCTTTACAACAGGAACAGCATACCGCATATTTGGAACTCCGGGTGCCTGGCAGTACTGGTGGGGTAACTTATCCAATAAAGGGGTATATCCAACGACCAATGTGATACCAGCAAACACCCCGATTGCTAATCTCGCCTTGCGTTTCGAATGCTTCTTAAATGAACCGCTGTCGACGGCGACATTCGATATGCAGTTGAAAGGGAACTGGGACAAGATGGTCGCCGACTATGTGCCCCGCGACAAAAGCACCAATAAAACGAGCGTCGGCAAATGGATCACATGTGACATTGCGCTCAATAGGTTCACCAGCGCCACCGACTATGGCACCTTTGCAGCTATAGCAAACCCCGAACTCGGCATATTCACAAAGAATAAATCTGAAAATGCCAACACGAAAGTGGATATACATTTCGACAACTTTAGAATTATTGATACCAGCAAAAATTAAATCAACTACATATGAATACCGTTTTCACGTGCAGCAGACACCATTCAAGCATGGGATTGCTTACAAAAGAATAATACACTATAAACAACTTATTATGAAATTCAAATTTATGCCGTTTTTCTTCGTCTTGTTACTACAAACGTTAATAGCTAAAGCCGAAATTAAACTTCCTGCGATATTCGGGGACAACATGGTTTTGCAACGGGACAGCCCCATAAAAGTATGGGGTTGGGCCGAGAAAAATGAAAGAGTTCGTCTCCGTTTCATGCAGCAAAATGTGGAAGCAAAAGCGGATCAAAATGGAAAATGGAGCCTTACTCTGGCTCCTATTCCATATGGAGGCCCCTACCTCATGGAAATTAATGGAAAGAAAGACCATATCCTCATAAAAAACGTCCTGATCGGAGAGGTGTGGCTTGCTTCAGGCCAATCCAATATGGAATGGACGGTTAAAAATTCCAATGATGCGACGGCCGAAATTGCCCGCGCCAATTATCCAGCCCTCCGGGCATTCAATGTCGTAAAGAGTATGAGCGATGCTCCAATGGAAAACCTGGCGGGTACATGGGACATATGCTCGCCGTCTACTGTTGCCGACTTTTCGGCGGTAGGCTATTATTTTTCCCTAAAACTGTATCGGGAACTCGGTATACCCGTGGGTATAATCAACGCTTCATGGGGCGGTACGGGTATCGAAACTTGGACCAGTAGTAGCAGCTTTAACAAACTGCCGCAGCATTTCAAGCAGCCCTATACAAAAACCGGAATAACTGACTTAAAGGCATTTACAACGGAAAATGAACAAAAGAAACAACTCTATCTTCAAGCGTTGCGAAAAGACCCAGGTATCATCGAGAAATGGTATGCAAACAGATCGGAGCTTTGGGCCTGGCACAAGATGAAGGTACCACAGTTATGGGAATCTACCCTGCAGGAGACAGATGGCATCGTATGGTTCAAACGGAACATATCTCTTCCGAAAGGCACTGCCGGAAAAGGTGGAACGATTCATCTTGGGACGATCGACGACGACGATATCTGTTGGATCAACGGAATAAAGGTGGGCGCAACAACGGGATATACCGTAGAGCGAAGTTATAATATTCCAACAGATATTTTAAAAGACGGCGAAAATAGCATCACGGTAAAAATCACGGATACCGGTGGCGGCGGCGGATTTTACGGAAATGCTGCCAGCCTGAATATCGAAATCGGCGGTGAAAAATTTCGACTCGATGGCGAATGGTATTACAAAGAGGCCGTAACCAATAAGCAGTTTGGTTATAAGGAGACCTCGCCCAATATGTATCACTCCTTGCTTTTCAATGCGATGATCAACCCGATCATTCCATACACAATTCGCGGCGTCATCTGGTATCAGGGAGAAAACAATGCTGGGCAATCTGATGATTATCGTACCCTTTTTCCCAACTTGATCCGCGATTGGCGATCGCAATGGAGCAAGGAATTTCCTTTTTATTGGGTCCAATTAGCCAACTATATGGCCAAAGACAGCATACCAAAAGACAGTGACTGGGCTAAGCTGAGAGAGGCGCAAACCAGGACACTCAACCTCCCACGCACAGGTCAGGCCGTCATTATCGATATCGGTGATGCTGATGATATTCACCCACGAAATAAGCAAGAGGTAGGACGGCGACTTGCTCTAATTGCTCTGGCCAAGGATTACGGCCAAAAGGATATTCTTTACTCCGGACCAACATTTAAGTCTCTGGAAAGAAAAGAAGATAAGTTGCTTATTTCCTTTGAATCAACTGGTGGAGCGCTATCTGTAACCAACAAATATGGCTATATCGAAGGCTTTGCTGTTGCCGGAGCCGACAAAAAATTTGTTTGGGCCAAAGCACATATCGTGGGTGATAAGGTGCTGGTATATGCGAACCAGATTACTAATCCGCTGTACGTCCGCTATGCATGGGGCAACAACCCCGATGTCAATCTGTACAATAAAGCAGGGCTTCCTGCTGTGCCCTTCAGTAATGAGGAGGCGAAAATCACGGAATAATCCTAACAAACAAAATAATAAAAACTATGTCAATGAAAACACTATTAAATTACCTCATTATGCTGATGATGTTCCCGGCATGTTCAAACAAGGAAATTAAAAAGGAGGAAGTCACAGATCCCACAGAAGAACCGGCAGCTGCTTACGGTAAATTCCTGATCCGGGAAAACTTCAGTACGGGCCAACTGGTCAACGAAATGGGTTTGGGGATAAATCTCGGTAACGCCCTCGATGCTACTGGCGATTGGATTGTCCCCAGCAGTATAGCGAACTATGAAACAGCATGGGGCAGCCCGATCATCACAAAGGAAATCATCGAGGGATATGCCAAGGCCGGTTATTCGTCGCTCCGGATACCTGTTACCTGGAGTAATATGATGATAAACAATGAAAATTACAGAATTCATCCAGATCTGCTGAATAGAGTCGAGTCCATCTTAAACTGGACCCTTGATTGTGGAATGGTAGCGATCATCAATGTACACCATGAGAATGAATGGGTAAAGAAAGTACCCACAGACAATGAGGCCCGGAAAAAATTCACGTCGATATGGGAGCAACTATGTGGCCGTTTCGAAAAATATGGTGACCACCTCATATTTGAGCCCATGAATGAAATCGGTTACGATGAGATATGGACTCCCTGGCGCGGTGGACAGGCCGAAAAAGCAAAGGCATTTGGATATGTCAATGAGCTGAACCAGCTTTTTGTCGATATCGTAAGACGCTCGGGTGGTAACAACGCCAAGCGCCACCTGTTGGTTGAAGTCTATAATACCGGGCTGGAATACGCGTTTGACCCGCTCACGAAAATTCCGGATGATCCCGCTAAACGCCTCGCATTGACAGTTCATTATTATAACCCGCCGCTATTTGCCATACTGGGGAATGGGGAGGATGCTGGCTGGGGCGTCGGCGTCCCATCTTGGGGTACACCCAGCGAATTGAAGGAACTCCAGGATAATATGGATCTACTCAAAAAGAACTGTGTGGACAAAGGTATACCTGTTGTTATCGGCGAATATGCTTGTTCTTCACTCAACAGGACGCAGGAAGTAGTCAGGTTATTCGCCGTCTCAGTTACTGAAGCCATCTATTCGCGGGGCATGTGCCCCATGCTTTGGGATGTTCAGGGCGCGGGGCAATACGACCGAACGACTTGTACATTTAAAGACCCTATCTTTTTACAACAGGTGATGGCTATCCCCGATAGATATCCCCGGAATTAATGGTCTGTATATCCGCTACCGGCAGTGCCTCTATACTGCCAATGCAATTGCGGTGTCAGGGCAAACCCTGACACCGCATAGTAAACAGATACATGATTTAAGAAGCAGAAACCAACAACCATGAAAACAAAAAACATTTTCCTCCTTTACCTAATTTTCTTGGCGCCCCTGTCTGCCGGGGCTCAATATAGGTTTGACAAGCCGCTCTATGGTGCTGCCTATTATCATGAGTATATGCCATATGAACGTCTGGACGAAGACATCCGCCTCATGAACAACGCGGGCCTGAATGTTGTACGTGTCGGGGAATCGACATGGGGGCTGTTCGAACCGCAAGAAGGGGTATTTGAATTTGATTGGATGGACCGCATCATCGACAAGATGTACCGGGCAGGTATCAAAGTGATATTAGGGACTCCCACCTACTCCATTCCCGCTTGGCTAGCCCATAAACACCCTGAAGTAATGGCCGACCATCTCCGTGGCAATAAAGCCTACTACGGCATCAGGCAAAATATTGACTTTACCAATCCCACATTTAGATATTACAGCGAAAGGATTATTCGCAAACTAATGGAAAGATATGCTCAACACCCCGGAGTAATCGGCTATCAGGTAGACAATGAGACCGAAGCACGTGGTGTAAATAACCGTGATTATTTCGTTGGGTTCCGTAACTACGTTAAAGAACGCTTCAACGATGATCTTACGCTTCTCAATAAAGAATGGGGAATGAATTACTGGGGGATGAATATCAACAGCTGGGAAGAATTTTATACCCGTGATGGCGTCACCAACCCCTCCTATAAAAACGAATGGGAACGGTACAATCGCAAACAGGTGGCTGATTTCCTGAATTGGCAATGTGATATCGTCAATACCTACAAACGCAAAGATCAGTTTATCACCCATTGCTTTATGCCGGATTTTCATAATATAGACCAGGTAGAAAGCTTTCGACAGATGCAGTATCCTGCCATTAATATTTACCACGATGTACAGGACAAACAGGACGGTCAGCGCATCGCCTATGCAGGTGATTTTGTACGCACTGTCGCGCACAACAATTATCTGGTAACGGAAACCAACGCCCAAGGGATCGGATGGGATTCGCGCACACAATATCCACCCTACGACAAGCAACTGAGACAAAATGTCTATGGACATTATGCCTCCGGCGCGAATATGGTCGAATACTGGCACTGGGCTACCTTACATTACGGGCAAGAAACGTACTGGCGCGGTCTCCTAGGACATGACCTGCAGCCCAATCGTGTCTATGACGAGTTCAAAACGACTTCAGAAGAGCTGAAGAAAATTGGGAACCAGATCATAGATCTGAAAAAGAAAAACCAGGTAGCCATACTCTACAGCCACGACTCTTACCACGCGCTAAATTTTATGCCGTATACTTACAAAAGCAATTACCCAATCGACATGGTACATAGATCTTTATACTTCCAAAATATCGAAACCGACATTCTGCCCTGCGACAAAGCTATCAATTTCAAGGGATACGATATGTTGGTGATTCCGCCTCTATATGTTGCCACCGATGAGCTGTTACAAGCCGTTGACCAGTTCGTAAAGGATGGCGGGCATGTCGTGATGATGTTCAAAAGCGGGTATTGTAACGAGCATTCGGCAGTCAGGGCGTCGCTCGCCCCCGGCCCTTTGCGCAAGGCCTGCGGCTTCTATTATCAGGAATATTCGACAATCGGTGAAATGCTTCTGAAAAATAATCCTTTTCAATTGAAAAATAACAGGCATATCAGTGACTGGTATGAATTTCTGATACCCGAGACAGCTGAGCCACTGGCTTATGCCGAACACAGCTTTTTCGGCAAATGGCCCGTCATTACCCAGAACAAATATGGCAAGGGAATGCTGACCTATATAGGAACATATCCATCTCAAGAACTGCTCGATAGCATCATAAGAAAGGTCGCTATAGAAGCGAAAATCATCCCCGCAGATAAGTTCATCTTCCCCATTATCGAACGTTCGGGCACGAATAAATCGGGAAAAAAACTGCGTTATTTTTTTAATTACAGTGCAACACGCAAAGAAATCACCTATAGCTATCCGTCTGCCAACGAGCTACTTTCTGGCATGACAGTGCAATCTGGTAACACGTTAGTCCTGGAACCATGGGGTGTATCAATTGTGCAAGAGAAATAACAGCCCATGGTCCATATCTAACTATTAAACAATTTTCATGAAAACATTTTTAGTCAGCATATTTCTATATTTATCGTTTGGCCTCTGTGCCCAAACGATTACCCTGCAGTCACCTGATGGACAGATCACTGTCCATATTGACCTTTCCAACGAACTTCAGTATACCGTTTTTTATAAGGATCAGCCATTGATATACCCCTCCCCCTTGGGTTTTGAGTTTCAGGATGAACCGGCCATGCATAAAGGCTTTACTTTGATAAATGATGCCCGTTGTAGCTTTCAGCAAGATTCCTGGGCACCCGTGGTCAAAAACAAGCATGCTCAAGTTACCATGCAGTGGAATGAAGCGCACCTCGCTCTTGTAGAAAAAGGAAGCGAAAAGCGCCGAATGGATCTCTTCTTTAGAGCATATAATAATGGGATCGCCTTCCGCTATCAACTTTATAGTAGCCAGCGGATCGGCAATAGAGCCATCAGTCGGGAGATGACGGGTTTTTCGGTACCCGCCCATGCCCAAGCATGGATAGCAGAGTATGAACCCTCCTATACCTCCAGTCAGGAGAGCGAATTTAATAAGCGACCAGTGTCTGCATTAAAGCCGACAACTGTAGCCGGACTGCCACTACTGGTCGAAATCAATAAAGATAACTATCTGGCTATCACTGAAGCAAACCTAGACAACTTCCCAGGATGCTACATTGGTCGCGAAGCCGAAGACACCACAGCGAAAGTCATGCTCACCACCAAGCTCTCACCGCTTCCAGGCGAAAAAGAAGAGGGTATCAAAGCACGCTTTGCAGACAAAATATATACCCCTTGGCGTGTGGTGATGATAGCTGACAAACCCGGACACTTCATCGAATCTGAAATAGTGCAATCGCTCAACCCGCCATGTGCCATTGACGATCCTTCATGGATACAGCCCGGTCTTTGTGCATGGGATCACTGGTGGAGCGGTGAAGTAAAAATGGAGATGGCTGTCATCAAACAATACATCGACTTTGCTGCAGCACAGGGATGGCCCTATATGCTTATCGACTGGCAGTGGTATGGCCCGTTTAACCAAGCTCAGGCCGACATTACCAAACCTGCTCCACAACTCGATATGGCCAAAATCATCGCATATGCCCGTGAAAGGAATGTACGCATCTGGTTGTGGCTATACAGCACGGACGCCAACCGTAATAATGCATTCGAAGAAGCCTTTGCCTTATACCAAAAATGGGGTATCGCTGGCGTGAAAATAGACTTTATGGATCGTGATGATCAGGATATGGTAAATTGGTACCGTAAAGTGATCAAAAAAGCTGCTGAACATCGGCTTATGGTCAACTTTCATGGTGCATATAAACCGGATGGTATCGAACGTACTTATCCCAACATGATAACACGGGAGGGTGTACTGGGCGAAGAATATGCGAAGTTTTCGAAACGCATTACGGCTGCTCATAACGTCACACTGCCTTTTACGCGTATGTTGGCAGGCCCGATGGACTACACTCCCGGTGGTTTCCTCAACGTTACTCCCGAACGGTTTAAGAATCAATCTCCTACTCAGGTAATGAATACACGCTGTGCAGAACTCGCTAAATTCGTCATTTATGAAAGCCCCTTAACTGTTTTTTCTGATCATCCTAAGCATGTGTTGGGACAGCCCGGAAGTGACTTTCTAAAGATTGTCCCGACAGTGTGGGATGATATTCGCTTTATCGATGGGTATCCAGGAGAATATATTGCTTTAGCCAAACGTTCAGGAAAAAACTGGTTTATCGGTGCCATGAATAATCACGCCACACGTAAGATTGACTTACTAACCGATTTTCTACCCGCTGGCAAATACGAGCTGGAATACTGGGCAGATGCGAACGACGCGACAGAGAACCCCACAAAGCTCCAAAAAAAACATCGGATAATCGAGTCTGGGACGACAATAACGATACGAATGGCAAACAGTGGCGGCTATGTCGCTGTGCTTAAACCCCTTTGATCCAGCTTAAACAATAAAAAATATAATGACAACTATGTGTAAGAAAATTTTTAATATGTTATTGGTAATAACGGCGTTTGCCTATCCCTCCGCTGCCCACGCCCAACAACAGCGGCAAGAGCAGGCACAGCAAGGCAAATTCCAGCCAACTTGGGAATCCCTCGCGCAGTACGAGGCGCCTGAGTGGTTTCGCAATGCGAAATTTGGAATCTGGGCACACTGGGGTCCACAATGCCAGCCCGAGCAGGGGGACTGGTATGCCCGAGGCATGTATGACGAAGGAAGCTGGCAATATAATGCACATGTGCAACGGTATGGCCATCCTTCTGTATTTGGTTTTAAAGACGTCATCCATACCTGGAAGGCCGAAAAATGGAACCCCGAAAGGCTTGTCGCCCTATACAAAAAGGCAGGCGCACAATATTTCTTCGCGATGGGCAACCACCACGATAACTTTGACCTATGGAACAGTAAGTATCAAAAATGGAATTCGGTCAATATGGGGCCCCAACGCGACATCCTCGCCGCATGGTCGAAGGCCGCAAAAAAAAATAAGCTGCCATTTGGTGTCAGTATTCATTCATCTCATGCCTGGACATGGTATGAAACATCACAAAGGGCTGATAAGTCGGGGTCTTTTCAAGGTATACCATACGATGGACATATGACGAAAGAAGATGGTAAAGGTAAATGGTGGGAAGGCTATGATCCGCAGGAATTGTATCGTCAAAACCATCCGCTGAGCCAGGGTAGCGAAGATGTGAAATCACTCTGGGCACAATGGGATTGGCATAATGGGGCCTCCCTACCGACTGAAGATTATATTGACAATTTTTACGACAGAACGGTGGATATGATCAACAGTTATCAGCCAGACCTCTTGTATTTCGACGACACCACGCTCCCACTATGGCCCATAAGCAATGTCGGGCTCGATATTGCTGCTCATTTCTATAACAGCAATGCGAAGAAAAACAAAGGAAAATTAGACGCTGTATTGTTCGGAAAGATCCTCAGCGAACCCCAAAAGGAATGCTTGGTGTGGGATGTCGAGCGTGGCGTCCCAGATAAAGTTCAAGAAAAAGCATGGCAGACCTGTACCTGCCTGGGAAGCTGGCATTATAACAGATCGGATTACGAAAACAACAATTACAAGTCGAGTAAGACAGTCATACATATGCTCATTGATATTGTAAGCAAAAACGGAAACCTCTTGCTCAATGTGCCAATCAAGGGGGATGGCAGCATAGACGAAAAAGAAGAACAGATACTCCATGAGATCGGCGAATGGATGCAAGTGAACAAAGAGGGAATTTTTGACACTAGACCTTGGAAGATCTTCGGTGAGGGGCCAAGTGCGGAAGAATCAAAACCGCTAAATGCCGCTGGATTCAACGAAGACAGAGAAAAGATGTATAGTTCCAGAGACATTCGTTTTGTTCAGAAAGACAACTCGATTTATGCACACATCATGGCATGGCCGGATGATGGAGCAATTAGCATAAGATCTTTGGGAAGAAAAAACAAGGCAATAGAACCAATAGTGGTGGAATCCGTGGCCCTGCTGGGATACGATAGAAAGTTGACATTTCGACAAAGCGATGAATATCTTTCTGTAAAGCTGCCAGCGATAAAGCCAAACCAGATTTCACTTGTTCTGAAAATAAACTAGATCAGATTTAAACCTAAAACAAACCCAATGTCAACATATTTTCAGCGACATGACTAACACCCAACACATGAATAAAACTATTGACAAGATAAAAATGATACTATTGTGGTTCCAAATATTTCCAATCCTATTGCATGCACAGTCGGCAATGACTAATATTGAGGGACGACAATCGACCAGTTTGAACGGTATATGGAATATTATCATCGACCCTTTCGATGCTGGATCGGGCAACTGGGCCGCATACTACAAAGACCGAAAACCGACAAACGACTCCGATTTTGTCGAATATGCTTTTGAGGGCGGCCCCCAGCTGTATGTTCCCGGCGACTTTAATTCGCAGCTTCCGGATCTCAAATATTACGAAAGTAGCATCTGGTACAAACGTACATTCTCCATAAAAACGACGGCAAACAACAGATTCTTCCTCCACTTTGGAGCCGTCAATTATAGAGCCGAAATCTATTTGAATGGAGCCAAAATCGGCGAACATGAAGGTGGATTTACTCCGTTTCAGTTCGAAGTAACAGATCAGCTCAAAAACGGGGACAACAGCCTGATTGTAAAAGTTAACAACCAGCGTATGAAAGACGGTATCCCCGGTCTCGGATTTGACTGGTTTAATTATGGCGGAATAACGCGGGATGTCGACCTTGTCTCCACACCTAAAACTTATATCAAGGATTACTTTATCCAGCTGTCGCAAAACAATGAGAATATCGTCAAGGGATATGTGAAACTGGATGGCTCGACTAAACAACAAGAAATCCGGATAAGCATTCCCGAACTAGGTGCCAATTTCAGAACAAGAACCAATGAGGATGGAATGGCAACACTGCGGTTCCCCCTTAAAAACAAAAGCCTGTGGACGCCAGCAAATCCTAAACTATACGACGTGATTGTATCTGCACAAACAGACACTATACAAGAAAAGATTGGCTTCAGAACGATTAGAGTGGATGGGACAGATATCTTATTGAATGGCAAATCGATTTTTCTAAAAGGTATTAATATCCATGAAGAGGTCCCACAGCGCCAATCTCGTGCATACAGCGAAAGTGATTATAAAATGCTTCTGGACTGGGCCAAAGAACTGGGTTGTAACTATGTCCGTCTAGTACACTACCCGCATCACGAAAAAATGGTAAAAATGGCGGAGAAAATGGGACTGATGGTTTGGGAAGAGCTTCCGGTGTACCAAGGGATCGATTTTGCAAACGAAGGGATGAAGGAAAAAATGAGCTTAATGCTTAAGGAAATGATCTCGCGTGATAAAAACAGAGCAGCTATTGTCCTATGGAGCCTTTCGAATGAAACGTACTCCTCCGCTCCGCGCGACAGCGCACTGAAAACACTTTATTATCTCACAAAATCGCTGGACGATACCCGACTAGTAACATCAGCGCTCAACAATATGCGTTTTGAGGGCAACAAAGCTTACATTGAAGACGAGGTGAATAGCGTCATGGATGTCATGGCCATCAATCAATATCTCGGCTGGTATATACAATGGCCTGAAGCGAATAAAGAAGTTGAGTGGATATCCAAATTCAACAAACCACTTATTTTTTCGGAATTTGGCGGCGAAGCGGTCTTTGGCAACAACAATCATCCTGAACGCGCCAGCAGCTGGAGCGAGGACTATCTCGCAAATATCTATAAGCGCCAGTTTAACATGTTCAAATCCATATCTTATCTGCGCGGAGTGACACCGTGGCTCCTTGTCGACTTCCGCTCGCCAGGCAGAGCACATCCTCTTTACCAGAAAGGCTGGAACAGAAAAGGATTGTTGTCTGATCGCGGAGAAAAAAAGAAAGCGTGGTACGTAGTCGCAGAGCACTTCAAAAATCACTGAAAAGATCGTGCACAGCCATTCTAGCAGAAAAGTTCTACGACTGCCGATAGCTCATTACCAGATACTAAATACCATTACCTCTAATCTACAGTTAGCTGGCAATGGTATTTTTTTTTCAGAACAATCAGCTGTTACCGCTGGTCACGACATTTGCAGTATGACAAACCAGCGCCTCTGATTCCGAAACGCTTAGATTAGACAATCCCGCCCTTTTTTAATTCTTGTAAACCAAATTCCATCGAGATCAGTTCAAAAATAAACTTAAATATAAAAATTATGGCACTAACAACAGGAAACGAGGACAAGGTTACGAAAGGTATCGAAAAAGAAACATCAAAGCTTCCATCAGTTTTATTTTTGGGTGCGGCTTTTGTCGCTATGGGAGTTTCTGCGGCATTGAAATGTTGCAAAACAACACGCGACAGTGACGCACTGTTCATCGGCCAATGGGCTGCACCTTTTCTACTGCTGGGTATTTACAATAAGATTGTAAAAACTGAAGGCCACGATTAGAAGCTTATTTGAATTGTTGATCAAAAAAGACGGAACAAATTCCGTCTTTTTTGATTTTATAAACCTACCAGAGCAACTATCCTTCACTGACTTGAATAGTTTTGAAATAGGTATCTTCGTTTATCATCGGCGTCGCCATCTGATTTTACCTTGCTGAATCATGTCGATATATTTCTGGATATGCTCCTCGGTTAATACGGTTTGTTCGTCATAGTGATATTCAAATCGTTTACTAAAACGATCGTACTGAACACTTGCAGCATAAACATCATTCACGAAAAAATGCCAAATATTATACTTCTTAGGTCTGACTCGCACAACGTAACGCTTCCCCTGATGATAGAACATTTGTGGCACATCGTGATCGTAGCGTAATATAAGTGCATCGATACAGGCCTCTTTTATGTCATCTGCAAGCTCGCCATACGCAAGCAGCCAGCTTCCTCGATCTTTTCGAAAGATATAATAAACAATGCCGTTTTTATGATACAAATAGAAATCGCGCATGCCCGGGCCTCTTCCATGGACGATAATCTGCGCAAACATTACTCTTCCCCGACAGTGAATTTCCAGCAGATTCATAACTCAAAACTACTAACAATTTTAGTAATATTCAAAATTCTGTCTTTGGATAGGATACTTGCCTAAGCGTGTTGTCTTTACAGCAATCTATTGTTTAAGGCGAATGCCAAAGCTTCACTCATGTTACTCACTCCCAACTTTTCAAATAGCTTCCGGCGGTGGAATTTTACCGTGTCTATCGAAATGAATATTTTTTTAGACGTTTCGTGAATACTAAGCCCCCGGTGATAATAACGTAAAATCTCTATTTCTCGTTGTGTAAGGTTAACTCGTGTATGAGCTACCCATTTATTTGTCGAAAGATCCAGATGCCATATCAAATCCGAATGGAGTTTCTCTATCGTGACATTCCCCGAAGATATTTTAGAAGATAAGGATACGATACACATGGCTTTCCATATCTTCCCTTCTTCGGTTAAAAAAAACGGAGTCAGCTTATGATTGATTAAAATGTACTTTTTGCTCGCATCCTGGATTTGAAAATCATAAGAGATGACATACAGCTTCCGCTCCTCCAACGGTATTGTTTCGTAAAAGCTGAAACCAGCATTGTTAATGTTGATAAGCATCTCAAAATCCGTTAACGGGACATATTTTTGATAAAAACTATAACCCATTTCCATCACTTTACCTGGACTTAAACCGGCCAGAAATAAAGGGTTGTCAGAAACGAATTCAAATGATTTCAACTGGTAATCAATAATATATATACTGTTATTGGTAACACGGGCAAACGCCTTAACGAGTTCTATATAATGATTAGCCTGTTCCAAATCCTTTAAGGATAGCTGGGTAACTGTATTTTTAGGGGAAAATAAATCGTTAAAATCCATAGCGAAATTTTATATTCCGAAAATAAATAAAAACTACACTACGGTGTAGTCTTTATTAGAACAATCTATCCTATTTTTGAGCGGAAAATGTAGAATGTCCACCCAGCCATAAGCGAAAATTTAGAGACAGTCTATATTGAAACC
Source organism: Sphingobacterium sp. InxBP1 (assembly GCF_026191775.1). Classification (NCBI taxonomy): domain Bacteria; kingdom Pseudomonadati; phylum Bacteroidota; class Sphingobacteriia; order Sphingobacteriales; family Sphingobacteriaceae; genus Sphingobacterium; species Sphingobacterium sp. InxBP1. The sequence continues at coordinate 133,266 of NZ_JAINDX010000042.1, forward strand.
CTAACACCTATAAAACATCTATAATGATTCATTGCAAAAACTGTGGCGCTGATGTTACTTCTAAATTCTGTCCTAACTGCGGTCAACCAGCGGTACTCAAAAGAATTGACGCCCATTATATCACGCACGAGATTGAACATGTACTTCATTTTGAACGGGGGATCCTGTATACCATCCGTGAACTCATTACCACGCCAGGAAAAAATATAAGACATTACATTTCCGAAAACCGAAGCCGCTTAGTCAAACCTATTATTTTTATCATTGTCACCTCGTTGATCTACTCCATCATTACCCATTTTTTTCATATTGAGGAAAACTATGTCCGTTTTTACGAATCGACACCTTCTGCGACAGCTTCCATGTATCTATGGATACAGCATCACTATGGCTATGCAAATATCATTATGGGGATATTCATTGCTTTCTGGGCAAAACTGTTTTTTAAGAAATATGGCTACAATATTTTTGAAATTACCATCCTTCTATGTTTCACTATGGGCATGACGATGCTAATATACACAGTCTTTGCCTTGATCGAAGGAATTACACAGAAGAATAGCATGATATATGGAAGCATACTCGGCTTCTGCTACTGTATTTGGTCCATGGGGCAATTTTTCGACCAACGTAAAATAACGAATTATATAAAAGCGCTCGCTGCCTATCTTATTGGTTTTATGACCTTTACAATAGCTATATTTCTTATCGGCACAATCATTGACACCGTATTTATCTAAGATCTGCCTGAGCTGTTACTGATAAAATGATTTTCGAAATTCCAGTGGTGAAATATCCGTCTTTGCCTTAAATAGTTTATTGAAAGACTGCGAATGTTCAAAACCCAAATGATATGCGATCTGAGCGACTGACAGGTCCGTGGTGGAGAGTTTTTCTTTGGCTTTGTCAACTAATTTTTCGTGGATCAGTTGTCGCGGAGTTTGCCCGGTCAGCGATTTGAGTAGACTACGCATGTATTTGGGCGACATATGCAGCTTCTCGGAAATAAACTGTACGGTCGGAAGCCCATTCTGAGCGACATGGTCACCATCAAAATAGTTATTCAGCAATCTTTCCAGTTTCTCTAAAAATTGGTGGTTCGCCTTACGGCGGGTCATAAATTGACGCTGATAGAAGCGCTGAGCATAATTGAACATGGTCTCAAGCTGAGAAATAATAATGTTGTGGCTGAAACGATCTATGTTCATCTGATACTCCTGTTTGATATTTTCGATGATCTGCTGAATTTTTATTTCTTCATCTGCCGATAAGAACAGCGCTTCGTTAACTGCATAATCAAAAAAATCGTACTTCTTAATTGATGTTGCCAATGTGGTATTCCAAAAAAAGTCTGGATGAATCATCATCATCCATCCAGACGGATTTTTACCCTGCTCTTCTCTTATCACACGCAACACCTGATGGGGCGCCATAAAGAACATCAGGCCTTCATCAAAATCGTAATCATGCTGTCCGTACTTGTATTTATGATCCATATTTCTTTTGACGGAAATCGTATAATAATCAAATAACAAACTCTGCTTGCCTATGGCTGGCTTTGTCATATCTTCAAAATCAACAATACTAATCAGTGGATGCTTTGGTTTAGGTAAACCGCGCAAAGCATGAAACTCAGAAATGGTCTTTAGTCTTATCGGCTGATAGTCTGGCATGTCAAGTGTTTTAGAATATCACATGTAAACAGATCAAAGATACACTTTATTGCATTGGAGTAAAATAATCACCCTCCTTTAGATCGCGCAATAAAGTTGGATGTTGAGGAATCCAGCCCAAATATTTTTGGGTCTGCTCACTCGATGTCAGATTATCCAACTCTGCAAAGTGTGTAAGCCACCCGAAATGTTGTGTCGCTTCTTGTTCGTTAAGGGAAACGAGCGGAATCTCCAATTGCTCGGCAATAGCTCCTGCAATCGATCGGAAGGCGACACCTTGTTCGGCAACGGCATGATACCGTATCCCTTTTTCAAAAGGTTTTTCTAAAGCCAGACGGTATAGCGCTGCTGCATCTAAACGGTGGACTGCCGGCCAGACATTATTTCCTTGATGGATCATCGCCGAAACACCTTTTTCCCGCGCAGCTTTAATCAGTAATGGAACAAAACCTATGCGGTCGCCCCTGCCGTGGACGGACGGCGACAATCTGATAACAGCAATGTTGACACCTTTTGCTGCTATTTCATCGGCGGCATTTTCTGTAGCAATTCTTGGATTCGGAATGTTGGTAGAAACATTCTGTTCAGTGGTTATACCAGGCCGAGAAAATAAAGCTGTTCCGGAGGTTACGATAAAAGGTTTACTGGTTCCCAGCAATGTGTCTCCGATCGCACGGATCACTTCCTTATCTAGGGCACACATCTCTTCAAAGCGGCTAAAATCGTGAACAAACCCCAAATGAATGACAGCATCTGACATCGCCGCTCCGGATTTTAAACTTTGAAAATCGGTTAAGTCACCGTGATGAACTGATGCGCCCATCTCCACCAATTTCTCTGCTGATGCTGCTGACCTAGCCAATCCCAGAACAGTATGGCCAGCAGTTAATAATTCTTGTACTACCGCGGTTCCGACGAAACCTGTAGCACCTGTAACAAATACGTTCATATGAGATACTATTTATGAAACAAATTTCAGCTTTCATCTCTTGGCGTGTGTAGCCAAAAGAAACTTTGTTGTAGCCGAATGGTCATAGAGCCACCACTCGATAGCAAGACCGTGTATCTGAGCCTACGTTACCGCTGACCGAAACACTAATTTCACTTCAGTCAGATTATATAATAGTATTTTATAAGAGCTGTGAGCGTGCCTAGGTCATTCTATACATAAATTGCTCTTACCCTTCCATTATTTCCGTATAATACCTATATTTTTAGAAAAATATAACTAGTAATGTTATCCATAGAATATTATTTCAGAACATATTTTATACAGCTCTGCACGTTTGCTTTTCGATGGGTCAATTCAGAAGAGATAGCAAAAGATATCGTACAAGATGCCTTTGTTGTCTTGATGGATAGACAAGAGTTATTGGAAAAGGGAGAACGGGTAATCAAGAGTTTTCTCTATACCTCAGTAAAAAATATGGCGATGAACGCCAAACGACGTGATAGTGTATTTGATAAAATACGCAATCAGCTCACTGTGGAAGAAGCCGATGACAACACGATCTTAGACGACCTGATTAATGCCGAATTAATCGGTGCCTTACATCGTGAACTTGATGAGTTGCCAGAAGGGTGTCAACGCATCTGCCGTTTGATTTATTTGGACGGAATGAAATATGATGAAGTCGCTCAGGAACTAGAGGTGTCTGTCAATACGGTAAAAACACAGCGGATGCGTGCAATTAATCTTTTGAAGACCAAATTTTTGAGCTTATTAATGATTGTAGGTATATTCTAATTGCAGTTATGCAACTTCCTCTTTCGTAAAATTTTTTTTTATCTGGAGTCACCCTTTTTGGCTTCTCAAGTTATTTAGTTATAAATTATGATAGAAACTGACAAAATAGTATTGGCCGAGTTAGCATCATTGCTTTTAAAAGAGGGAAAACTTTCCGTTGAGAACGAGGCCGAGTTGCGACGATTGTTGGAAAAATACCCAGTCGCCAAAGATACGTTACGGCACCGTCTTGCTCATACCGATGTTTATGTTCCATTTGACTTACGAAGGACGGATCTTGATCAGGAATGGCGGGCTTTAGAAACAAAATATAAAGAACGACAAAACGTAATACAACGTCCACGATATCCACTTTGGGCCATAAACCGGAGTAAACTCGCGGGAATAGCGGCCGCGTTCGTTCTTGTTTTTATTTGTTTATGGCTTTGGAAAGCCTATTTTCCAACTTCAAACTATCTTGTTCCTGATAAGGTCTACGGACAAAAAAATGATATTCTGCCAGGTGAAAACGGTGCTATTTTAAGGATAAGTGGACACGGAAATATTAACTTATTAAATAATCGGGTGGATCAACAGCTCATTCAGGGTATCGAACTGAAAGACGGTAAATTGGTTTACACAGATCTCGGGAATAAAGAGTCAAACCCGATCCATAGCTTAATTGTACCAAAACGATCCACGATAGCATTGACACTGAGTGACGGGACACGAGTATGGGTAAATTCGGAATCAGAATTGACCTATAAAGCGGGCTTCGACAAAAACGAAAGGAAAGTTAAACTAAAAGGTGAGGCTTATTTCGAAGTGGCGAAAGATGCCGATAGACCATTCATTGTGGAAGCCAATGATCTGAGAATTCAGGCCATAGGAACGGCTTTTGATATCAACTCCTACACATCTAACGCTAGCGTTTCATTGACAGAAGGCCGCGTGAAAGTCCATGGATATCAAAAGGAAATTGTCATCGATGCCGGAAATGTCGCAAAGATGCTGAACGATCAATTAGTAAGTTATCCCTTAAAAGATGCTGAGGAGGCAACAGCATGGAAGGACGGCTACTTCTATTTTAAAAACAAAAATATGCAACAGATTCTTGACGAATTGAGCCGCTGGTATGGTGTCAAAATAGAAACCAAAATCATGTTAGATAAACAGCGATATGAGGGCGGAATTAAAAAAGATGTAACCCTTGCTGAAGTGTGCAATCTATTGAAAGATCTAACAGGATACCAGTTTTGCATTGATCGAGACAAACTTACCGTTAGCCGACCAACAATCAATCACGAATGAACCATTTAAAATAAAAAAGGAGGACTATACATGTAGAAAATAAACGCCTAAGTACATATGAAGAGAATGCAGAAGTACGCCAATACTCCTGCATCTAAATGAATTAACAACTGATCGTAAACTATTAATTCTCTACCAAATTATGAATAATTTATTTTATTCAAAAGGAATTCTTTGTCCTATTGACAGGGGAAAAATTTTGAACAATCTAATCAAAATGAAACTGACAGGAATATTATTGGCGACATCGATGATGGGAGCCTATGCCTCAAGCTCTGCTCAGATCACACTGCATGCTAAAAATGCTAAAATGGAATCAGTCCTCAAAAACATAACTAAGCAGACAGGCGTTAGGTTTATATTTATGGAGGGCCTATTACATAACGAAAAAGCTGATGTCGAATTAACAGACGCATCGCTCAATAAAACGCTTGAACAGCTTTTTAAGAATACTGCCTTCTACTATATGATCCATCGTGGTACGGTCGTCATCAAACGCAAACGAGAAGAGATAGTTGATGAGGAGCCCCATAAGCGCACGACCTATCAGCAGCGGTCCATAAAAGGAAAAGTTCATGATACGAAAGGAAATTTATTGACCGCGGTGTCCATCTTACTTAAAGGGACCAACATTGGTACTTCTACCAATTCTAGAGGCGAATTTCAGCTTTCCCTTCCCGACGGCAACAAGGGAACATTGATTTTTAGCGCTGTGGGGTTTAAGCAACTTGAACTGCCCATTAATACCAAAACTGAATTGAATATCGTCATGGATAGTGACGAGGTGGGCCTTGAAGAAGTTGTCGTAGTGGGCTTTTCAGAAGTCGACAAAAAGCACCTCGCTTCGTCTGTATCCCAAATGGATATGGAAAAAATAAAAAATCGTCCGATCTATAAAATGCAGGATGCATTCTCGGGAACTATTCCCGGTGTTACGATGATGCGGGGAAATAGTCTTCCTGGCAGTGTCCCCGGTCCTATTTCTATACGCGGAATCAGTACGTTGCAAAACGCAGATCCCTTGGTTATCGTCGATGGAATGGAGCAAAGTATCCATGATATCGATCCCAATCAGGTGAAAAGCATCACCGTACTGAAAGATGCAGCTTCGGCATCAATGTATGGATCACGCGGTGCCAATGGGGTTATTATCATCGAAACAGAACGAGGACAGACAGGACAATTCAAAGTCTTTACAAACAACTGGTATGCGATCAATAAGCCCATAGATCTACCAGAATTCGTAGGTGCCGTGGATTTTATGAAATTGCGAAACGAGACCTTAATTCAGCAGGGACAACCTCCTGTCTATTCGGATGAAACTATTGAACAATATGCCAGTGGAAAAATTAAGGGCGTAAATTGGTTGGACGAAGTCATGGAGCGCACATCCACCGCTATCAACAATAATGCGAGTATATCCGGCGGTGGGGGTGTCGGAACCTTTAATCTGATGTTGGGACATATTAGAGAAAATGGACTCAACAACATTGAGGGATCCCAAAAATTCTCCGCGCGTTTCAATACAAATATCAATATCGCAGATAAATTTGTTTTAATGGCTGATTTTTACGCCCATCGTCTGCAAGTCAATCGCCTAATGGCAAATGATGATGGCCATGGACTCTATCAGCAAGCCTGGCGGCTCAACCCCACGCAGCAAATTTATTATGATGTAGACAGACCCGAACCTTTTATCCTTCACAACAACATCAATCCTATTGCATCAATTAAACATGGCGGTACTAAAAACTATATGCATGACCGCAGTACTATCAATCTTCGTCCTAAGTATAACATCAATAGTAACCTCAATATCGAAGGAAATGTCTCATATATGATCAATAAGTCAGCCGACAAACAAAAGAGGTTGACCTACAAGTTCTATGATGAAAAGGGAGCTCCTATCACGATATGGGGAAATGATGTTAACGCCTCTCAAGGAGTAAGTGAAAGCCAGCTGACAGCACGCGCATTGATAAATTATAACAAAGAACTACGGCAGGATAAAGATAAAATATATGTAACCGCGGGTTCAGAAATTATGAATTACACCTTCACTGATTTTAGGGAAATTAGTAAGGCATCTTTTTTCGGCAAACTAAATTATTCACTTGACAACCGTTATATATTTGAACTCACAGGACGTGCCGATGGGAGCAGTAAATTTGCGCCTGGCCATCGCTGGGGCTTCTTTCCCTCTGGCGCTTTAGCTTGGAACCTTCATAACGAACACTTTTTCAAACCTATTCTCGAATCAGAGACAATTAACAATGTGAAGATTAGGGCTTCTTATGGACTCATTGGGAACGAAAATGTAGCACCTTACTTATGGCAAGAATCGGTCAACACCTGGGGCTGGACTATGCGCGTTCCGAACTCTAATTTCTCATGGGAAAAACAAAAACAATGGAATCTCGGTCTTGATGTGAACGCTTTGAAGAATAAATTTTCGTTTGTCGCAGAATTATACCATAAGAATTCATACGACTTAATCTATGACCAATTTGCGGTGCCCCCCTTAACAGGGTCTTATACACTAGTGTCAGCAGTCAATATTGGCGCTGTGGAGAATAAAGGTTGGGAGATCTCGGCAACCTGGTCTGATAAGATAGGCGATTTTTCCTATAAAGTAGGCGGTATGCTCTTCAACAACCGCAACCGTATACTTAAAGCGGGTTACAATGAAAGTGACCGATTGATCTTTAAAGGGAATAACGACCAAATCTGGTATAAGGGGATTCCCATCAACAATTATTATGGTTTTCAATCCAATGGTTTCTTTCAGAATCAACAAGAAATCGATGAAACGGCAGCAAAGATGCCCAACTCCAGGCCCGGAGACATCCGCTATATTGACCAAAACCAAGATGGTCTAATCAATGACAATGACCGCGTTTATTTGGCAGACCCACTGCCTTATTATAATTACGCCATCAACGTAGACCTGCATTACAAACGGTGGGATTTTTCGGCCCTAGGCCAAGGCGTTGGTAAAAGAACAGGGCGCTTGGCAGGTCAGGAAGCTTATCCAGTATACGTCGATGGAAATAGCAATGATTTAGGAGCGCCACGTGTGGAATACGTTGCTGATCATTGGACTCCCGAAAACCCAAATAGTCGATTCCCACGTCTTTGGACAGGATCGTCCCCCAACACCCTCTTGAGCAACATATGGCTCAGCAACGCTGCATTTTTCCGTGTTAAATCCTTACAATTAGGTTATACCTTTCCTTCGATCGGCAAAAGTGTCAAAAATCTACGAATTTATGTGAACGCCCAGGATATGTTTACCCTAACCGAATGGGAAGGACTCGACCCCGAACGGATCGGAAGCGGTAACGGCAATTATCCACGGATGGCAACCTACAGTTTTGGATTAAGTGCAAGCATTTTTTAAAAAATAGGACAATGAAAAAAAAGATAATTCTCCTGATAACAGCATGGGCAACGCTAAACAGTTGCGAAAAATTTCTTGATAAACGGGATCCTACCGCAACTTCTTTTGATGAATTTTTCAATACCGAAGAAGATCTGCGCCGAGTCGTATATAGTAGTTACCTAGACGCCTTCACAGGTCCAGGCGAACGGCGCCTCCTCTTTTATATGACCGAAGGACGGTCGGACAATGCCTATGCCCGCATTGAGACTGACCATCATATGATTATAGCCAATGGTAATATGACTAGCAACTCGGCCTTAGCTGTTTATTACTGGAATCTGCACAATCAGCATATCGGACGTATCAATACTTATTTAGCCAATGTCGACGTTCCGTATGTTGAAAATGAATCTACAAGGCAACGTTATAAAGCCATCTTGGAGGGGCTGCGCATCTGGCATTATTTCAGAATCACGGAATTGTGGGGGAATGTACCTTTTGTATTGAAGCCTGTTAAATTGGAAGAGGCGACACCGCCGGTAACTCCTAAGGAAGAAATACTCAATAAGCTCTTTGAAATGAGCGAAGATGTCGCCAATAGACTTCCTGAAAACGAAGGAACAACAAATGCGTATATGTTCAATAGATATTCTTTCAAAACGCTGGTGATGCGATATGCGCTATATAATGGAAGATACGAATTAGCAGCAAGACTCGCTAAAGAAATCATAGATAGCGGCAAATACCAACTTCACCCTCAATACGCTAACCTTTTTAATTATCAGGCGGACAAAACCAACAAAGAGTTTATCATTAAGTTTGATATGGAAAGCCATAACAACTCGGCAACGGCTTCCTTTCAGCATCTCGCACCGCAGTATCGAACCGGAAACGGACAGTCTTACTTGGTGCCGCTAAAATCGCTGGTGGACACGTATTGGACACTACAGGGTAGACCGATAGATAGCTGTCCGCTACATTCAAAACAAGAGTATGAACTCAATCCCAAATTAAATCGTGATCCACGGTATGAGGCCAGTATATTTGGTCATAGCGACCTATTCAATAATGAAAAAATTGATATCTATGATCCGAAGAGCGTTTTTTACTATCAAAACTTACGCAGCAGCAGATCTGGTTACTGGTTTAAGAAATTTGTGGATCAGGCCGATGCCTTCCGTACTGGCGGAAATATGCATTTTCCATTGGCACGCTATGCCGAAGTACTGCTGACCTATGCCGAAGCGAAAATCATGTTGAACGATATCGATGAACTAGCAAGAAGCTGTATTAATCAAATCCGTAGAAGAGCCGGACTTGACATGAGTGTGGCTGATGTGAATCTCGTAGCAAAAAACCAACAGGAATGGATAGCGCTGGTCCGTAATGAAAGGAGAATAGAGTTTGCCGGTGAAGGATTGCGCTATAGCGATATCCTACGGTGGAAAATCGCCGAAACTGCACTCAATCAGCCAGCATTAGGACATATGCGTTTGAACGCTAATGGGCAACCAGAGATACTTAAAATTGAAGATCGAAAGTTCTTACAGCACCAATACTTGTGGCCGTTCCACGAAAGCAGCTTTCAGGTGGAACCTAATCTGATACAAAATCCCGGATACTAGGGCTACAGTATAGAGGTTACTTTCGTTAATTTTACATCAGGAGGTGTTTTAATGGCGCCTCCTACATGTAAAGTGTCAGCCGAAGAATCACTCAGGGCGTATCGCGTCAACGAAGACAGGTCCAATTGCTGATCGGCCTACCCTGAATCATTTTAGCAGCTTAAATAAGGATTGCAGCAACTACCTTTTCAAAACGGCCATGATGGCTTACTGAAACCGCCAAAGGTTCTTTCCGATCAGGCACTAATAGATAGGGAATACCGTCTGGATCTTTCATAATTTTAGCCTTTTCAATCTCCTTAACTTGACTGAAGGTGGTCAGATCATCAACGGCAATGCTATGTATCAGATCGGGACTAATCATAGTCACAGTATAGAAAATTGATTCACCGCAGGTTACCTTACCCCATGTATAATGGCTAGACAACTTGATCAAGGAACACACCAACTGTTTGGGCATATATTTTCGAATTCTGTTGCGCCTATTCCAAATTTTATAGGCAGCTTCTTTCATACTCCACAGAAGCCATACCGTGACTTCTGGATCTTTGCTATTGGCGATAAGCAGCTGTTCACTGGGCGTAAATAACTTCGTAATAAATCCTGGGCGTGTCCAATCACTTTCCTGACGGGACTGGACTAAATCAACCACATCATTGCCGACCATTTTTCTTCTGAAGCTTACTTTCTATAATATCAATCGCAGCCCCTACATTAAGCATGCGTTCCATATCAGGGTTATCAATGACCACATCGAACTTCTCCTCTATGTCCAATACGATATCCACCAAATGGGCTGAATTGATCTGGAGATCATGGATAAAATCCGTATCTTCGTTCAGATGGCTAAACGCTTCATTATTTACCGTATAGGGTTCAATGATATACCGTAGTGCGTCAATTAATTCTTCTCTATTCATAAGTCTTTTTGATCAAATTTTTTAAATATTACACAGGCGTTTACATCCCCAAAACCGAAGCTCGCCTTAGCAACAATCTGCGGATTATGCGTGATCGTCATTAGTGGCACCTTTGACGGATCTATGATCGCAGCGATTTCGGGATGTAGATCATCGCAATTGCAGTTGCCGAACAGGAATCCCTCATGGAGTTGTAATATCGACGCAACGCTTTCTATGCTTCCGGCTGCACTGAGACAATGGCCGGTCATACCCTTTAGGGAGTTGATATATGGGAAGTCACTTTTGCCACGTCCAAGAGCTTTGGCCCAGTTGTCTATTTCCGCAACGTCTTTTGTCGTGGCGGTAAGATGTCCATTGATAGCATCAACCTCGGCGGCAGAAATGCCTGCATTTTTAAGCGCGTCAGTAATACACCGCTGCACGGCAGCACTATTGGGAGCGGTCATGCTTCCACCTCTACGCTGCCCTCCTGAATTGAGCTGTCCACCCAGTATTTCTGCATATATGGTCGCTCCACGTTGCAGGGCACTTTCCAAATCTTCCAACACCAAGGCGCCAGCGCCACTACCGGGGACAAAACCACAGGCTGTCGCGCTCATGGGGCGAGAGCCGGCCGATGGTTCACTGTTGTATCGAGAACTACACACACGAAGGGCATCGAAGCCCGCCCAGATATACGGACCGCTATCCCCAGTGCTACCCGCCAGCATTCGCTTTGCCCGTCCATAGCGTATACGGTCATAAGCCATTAAAATAGCCTCTGTCCCTGTCGCACAGGCAGAAGAGTTGGTGGTAACCTGATTTCCCAGCGCCAGTTTGCCACCTAGGTACGCACTGACCCCGCTGTTCATAGTTTGAGCCACTACCGTACTGCCAAGCCTACGGACCTGCAACTCGTCGATTTTGTAAATGCTCTCGTGAAACTTATCTACTCCCGAAGTACCAGAACCGAAAACAGTACCGCTGTCCCAGTCGGGATCAACAGGCATAGCTAGTGGTAGACCTGCGTCGGCCCAGGCTTCCATACCAGCGATGACGCCGTACAATATACCGGTACTACTAAAGTCTCTGAGCTCAAGCTCAGTAAAACACTGCCTCTTAATATGTTCCGTTATCGTTGGCATCCCGGCTATCTGACAAGAAAACTGCAGCTCTTGTAATCGAATATCATGACGGATACCCGAGACGGTATTTTTTATTGCCTGCGTAAAGGCAGGAACACCTACTCCATTCGGAGCCACTACCCCAAGTCCTGTAATGACGACCCTGTTCATTTTTTCTGCGTTATCATGCCTGACAATATACCTTTGCAAACTTCCTGCCCCATTTCATTTCGCATCCTGACTGCACACTTAAGTTTACCGAACCGAAAATATATCTTGTCTGCAATAACGGTAACCTTCTCTTTGGGATACACTGGTTTTAGGAACTGGACTTCAGTTGATGTTAAGGCCATGGTGTATGCATTCTGCCGAATGTCTCGACTCAAATAAGCGCCAAAACAGGCCAGCCCAATTTGCGCCATCGTTTCAGTCAGGATTACGCCAGGTGTGACTGGTTTATTCTGAAAATGCCCACGGTAAAAATCGAGATTTTCGTCGAAAGTATATGTGCCCACAATTCGGTTATCGTCTACATCAACCAACTCGTCCACAAACAAAAATGGCTCAGTATGTGGCAAGTGCGCAATAATATCATTCAATTCCATCACTCCCATATTTATAAAATTTACCATCTTAATAAAACGCGCTGCGCCGTAAATCCAGGCCCAAAACTCAGCATCAACCCCAGCTCACCGGTACAGGGCTGACGTTCCATGATGCGTTCAAGAACATACAGGACAGTAGCGCTGGACATATTACCATACTGTGAAAGTATGATTTTAGTATCGGCTATGTCCTTGCCCAATCCGGCAAAAATCTGCTCGATTGTAGCCACTATCTTTTTACCTCCGGGATGAAAGATCATATAATCAATATCTTTAATTCCCACATAATTCTTTTCGAGAAAGGGGTCGATGACCGATTTAAAGTGTGACGCAATTACATGCGGCACTTCCACATCCAGGATCATTTGCATCCCCGTATTGGTCAGTCTAAAGCCCATAATATCGTGGGCATCGTAAAAATGATACATCTCCTGGTCCAATATAGTAGGTCCAGAATCTGTCTGATGAGACGACAATAAACAGCATGCTGCCCCATCTCCAAATATAGCCGCGCTGACCATGTTGGACATCGAAAAATCAGCCAATTGGAATGTCGCCGAAGGTGCCTCCACCGCGATGACTGCAGCGCGCTTTCCGGGATTGGCCTGTAAAAAATTTTTGGCATAGATAATACCTGAAACCCCAGCAACACAACCCATCTCGGTGACTGGCAGCCTAACGATATCCTGTCGGAGTTTCATTCTATTTATGAGATGAGCATCTAAAGAAGGTATCATAATGCCAGTGCAGCTGACGGTGATAATATAATCTAGCGACTGTGGTTCCCAGCGGGCTTTGTCAAGTGCTTTTTTGAGCGCCGCCTCGCCCAAAATAACGGCTTCCCGGCAATAAATATCATTCTTTTCTTCAAAAGATGTTGCCGTAAACACTTCAAGAGGATTCATGATCGCGTATCGTCGATCCACAGCAGAGCCTTCAAACAACTTTTTCACCTTTTTAACAAAGCGCGGTTCATGACCACTTAGCCACGCTTCCACTAATGGCAGGATCTCAGCTGTTGTACAGGAATAGTTAGGCAATTGCTTGGCGATACTTGTTATCTTAACGTTCATATATTGGAAATTATCCATTGGTAACGGAACGCCCATTTCCAGTGGAGACTATAATTTTTCAAATGCAACTGTTTAGCGAATCGTTCCAGCTCGCATTTCTTAAATCCTCGCAATATGGATATTAGCCCATCATCTTTTGTCATCTTATTTAACCTAAAAAGAAAGCAAATAGTTTGAAATAGTCGATAGGCAATTTTACTGCGTTCAAGATCATTGATGACGACTCCCACACGGGCTATTCTGCTCAGAATGCGCATGAAGTGAACTATTTTCTCATCATTAAAATGGTGCAGTGTGAGGGTACATAACGCGATATCATAGGAAGCGGTTTCAAAATTTTCTTCAAATACGTCGGCACACCGATATGAGATATTTGGATAATCTCCAGATAGTTTCCGAGCATAATCTATAGTAAATGAATTAGCATCTATGCCGACCATTTTAAAATCTATATTATTTTGAAAACCGTAATCGCTTAGTACACGCAGCATATCGCCATTACCACAACCTATATCAATAACCATAATTGTCTGGACTGTACCAGTTTTAGCAAGCAATTTCTTGACACCGTTTAACGTGGTACCATTACCGCCAAGAAAACGATTGATCAAGGACAGTTGATCCAATGTGGTACGAAGTACTGTTCCCTCAAGCGAAAAATCGTCCATAATTTCGGTTTGCGCTGTCCTATATTTGGTATTTATGCCCATTTTATTGTCTTTGTGGTTCCATGAGTTTGTTTGATGATCCAACTCAGTACGGCTGGAAAAAGAGTTGACATGTGGATAAGAACGGTTCTGCCAATTTCGTATTGGAGTACTTTTGCTAAGACTCTACCGAAAAATAGACGTCGTCCAAAATTTCGTTTCCATTGCCTGATATATGCGCATTCCAATTGTTGACGAGAAGTTATCTTGCCATCGTAATAATCGACGATAAGTTCCGAAGCAAGCTTGGCACTTTGTATGGCCATCGCCATTCCATTGCCACAGAATGGATGAATCAGTCCAGCGGTGTCGCCAATCATCAGCATATGCTTCTCCACAGTCGTCTTTTTTTCGAAAGAGATTTGGCTAATGGTCAACGGTCTATCAAAGAGCATGCTGCTATGCTCGAAGAAATATTTCAGCTGATTGTTTTCAGCTAAGACATACTTTTGATGCTCCGCGATATTTTTATATCTCTTAAAAGTCTTGATATCTGCCAAATAGCATACGTTGATAGTGTCTTGTTCGGTTTTTGAAATACCACAATACCCACCCTCAAAATAATGTAAGGCAATGAGATCATCTGGGAAGCACCCTGTATAATGGGCTTTGACAGCTATCCATCCCGACATCTTTTGTATGAAATTGCGCGACAACGCTTGGTCTATATGGCCACGTTTGCCGTAAGCGCCAAGGACGATTTTAGATTTAAGCACTTTGTCACGACAGGTAACGGTGAATTCATCACCTTCGAAAGAAATTTCCGATACTGTACCCGTGTTTACAATACATCCATTTGCAATAGCGTTCTGATATAAAAAGTCATCCAGACAGTAGCGGCTCAGTCCGATCCCACCCAAGGGAAGTTTAATAATACCCTCCCGCCCAACTTGTGTTGTGAATTTAAGTCGCTCAATTTGGCTAGGCTTCAAGGTGTTGACATCTACCCCTAGCGAGCGTAAATAAGGTAAAACCTCGTTAGACAAGTATTCTCCACAAACCTTATGTCGTGGATATGCGTGTTTTTCAATCACGGTAACATGCAGTCCTTGTTGAGACAAATGTAGTGCACTTGTGAGCCCTGCCAGCCCCCCACCTATGATAATTACGTCAGGATTTGTTTCCATACACCATTTTGCTCTAAAACAACGATCTACCTTTTTCACTCCTACGTAAAATGGTACAACGCCTCACGATAAATAGGTCTAAAAAAAGAGCACGTTAGTGAATGGAGCACCGCTTGCTCTTTGATTTTAACCTATATTTGAAAACTTTTGAATAGAACAAATGTCGTCTGTAAATAGTTTTCGGACTACATCATCAATACATTGGCGCCGTGGCCCAATACCAACATATCCATCTCACTTAGCCTCATCCTGCTTTTCTATGGAAAGCTGATCGGAAGAAACTGTCCCGTTCGCAGACATCATTTCTCTGAAGGTTAGCCAGTGCTATGAATCAGCTTTGCTTTGTTCAAACTTTTTATATGCAGTATCTAGTGTATCGAATTCGGATTCTGATATAGTGACTTGTTGGCCGTCCGCCAATTGCGCTACACGATTAAAAACATCCACAGTTTTTGAGATGATTTCTTTGGGGAATTCGTTCAGTTTTCCCTCTTCAATAAGCGATCGGAAAAACTTCAGCTGTTTCGTGTAATAGGGTTCGTCCTGCTCCAGGATAGCGTCGTAGATCTTTCTTAAAGTATCGACGTGAAAGTATAATCCACTTTTTTCCATATCATCGTTTTTTTTATTTTAAGGTTTCTTTATGAGATTTTACTCAATTGCATGTTTCGTATTGAACAAATATCAACACAACATCGTTGCCAGAAGATGAAAAATACTGCCTCCAGAAAGTTAAATATTTTCTGGAGGCAGCCTATACATCTGCATGAATTATTTCCAACCTACATTTTGAACCAGATTCGGATTTTTATCGATCTCGGATTGTGGAATGGGGAACCAGTAATTTTTGGCGGTAAATACACGTTTTTGATAAACCGACCGTTTGAAAAATGCCTTCGGGTTAGCATCGTTATCGTCTTTTTCTGTGCCCGAAAAATTCATACCATAAAAATTTCCGTTTAGGACACTTTCTCCTATTTTCCAGCGTCTTATATCACGATATCGTATACCTTCATTGTTCAATTCCACACGGCGTTCATTTCTGATCGCCTTTCGCATCGCATCCTGAGAGGCAGGAACGGGCAATGCATCTTTTCCGACACCATATTGAGGGACACCAGCACGTTGTCTTATCAAATTGAGATATTTCAAAATATCGGAATGGGAAGCATCGATCTCATTTAGGGCTTCTACATAATTCAGATAAACTTCGCCTAGACGATACAAGATACCGGGCCGGTACGGATTCGTTCCATTTCGGGGATCATGATCCGGATGTACCTTTTTTCGGATCAGATACCCATTCTGTGGTGCGTCGTGTGTAGGACCTCCGTCCCAGTTGCCGCTGTAAAATTGGGTTGTCCGATTTTCCCTTCTATACCAGGCACCATTATACAATACCGAGATATAAAACCTCGGCTCGCGATGTGTATACATGTTATAGGTACCGGCGAGAGTGACTTTTCCGTCTCCCTGTGATTCGGCCCAACGCGTATTTCTGACTTCCGCTGCTGTTGAAAATCCCTTCTCCTGATAGCCTGACAAAGGGTCGTCTATTGTACGTCCATTCTCCATAAAAAAAGCGTCTACCAGCGATTGCGTGATACCGAGTCCGCCATTACCACCGGTACCTCGTGGCTGCGCGTGTTTGTCGTATTCCCAGACATTGCAGTCGGGTCGCGCAAAAAGAATCTCCTCATTGCCATCTTGAGGCCTTCTGAACAGCATATTCTGGTAGGAAAGAAACGGATCAATAGTCCCGTCAGGATTATACTCTACATAGAGCTTATGCCCAGCCATTTCCGCTTTCTCTATCAGCAACTTTGAAGCCTCAGCAGCTAGTCTCCACTTCTCAGGATTATAGGTTCCATTAAATATCGCTTCACCTTTATTATTGACAAACCCTGTATAGGCAGTATTTCCATTGACCAGCGGACTGGCCGCAAACAACAGAAGCCGAGCTCTTACTGCTAGACACATAATGGAAGTGGCCCGTCCATACTTTTGTGCAGCGCTGTATTTGGCGGGTAGGATAGCGGATAGATCCAGCAGCTCCTTTTCTGCCCACTGCACCACCTGATCAAAGGGTGTCTGCCCGATCATCAACTCTTCGGCTGGAGCATTGGGATCCGACAAGCCGAGATGAAACGGTATAGCGCCATAGGTCTCCAACAGGAGTGTATAATAGTAAGCGATCATAAAACGTGCTTCCGCTTTCATCAGATTAACCTCTTCTTCGGTCACCAGTTGAGCCGGATTAGGTTTTACATTTTCCAGAAAAATATAAGCCGATCGGATCCGTTTGGGAAGCTCCACCCAATAGTTTGGCTCCCAGGCAGTACTTGGATTCCAGTTTCCCGTTTGCATACCAATAACCGACCAACCAAATTGTTCCCAGCCTGTAGATGGAGCCATATCGTCCGAAAGAGGGTCCCACCCCAAGGTCCGTGTACTTCCCCAATAGGGATCTGGTACATTGCTGTAAATCCCAGCCAGCCAATCTTCGGTTCTCGTTTTGTCCTTAAAGATCATTTCCAGCGTTAACTGATCGTCAGGGCTCTTATCCAAATATTTGGAACAGGACGCCAATGTAAGAACTATCGTTGCCAGAGAGAAAAAGGCAATTTTATATTGTATTGTCTTCATATTCTTATCGCTTAACTCTATTTAAAATTTAACTCTAACCCCGCCGAGACGGATTTCATGATTGGATAGCGCATTCCATTGTTGACACCAAGTTCAGGATCCCAGAGTTTAAAATCACTGACTGTCAAAAGGTTGTTACCACGAAGAAATATCCTAAAATTGCGTATCGAAAGGTGGTCCAATAGTTTTGTAGGTAAACTATACCCTATTTCAACATTTCGTAACCGAATAAAACTCATATCTCTGAGCCACCAGGTAGAAGCCATATTATTGTTTGCACTCTGGTAGTCGGAAAGCCGCGGATAAAAAACATCCTGACTCGGATTATCCACTGTCCATCGGTCCCAAACATTACTAAAGATATTTCCCATAGCACCATTGGCGCTTCCCGGAATAAAATTTGAGCCGCCTATAATGCGGTAAGTACGCGATACGCCTTGGAAAAAGAAACCGAAATCAAGGGCTTTATATCGCAGGTTGGAACCAAAACCGAAAACAATCTGTGGATCCTCTGTCCCCCCTATTGCCGTCCTGTCCAGCGCGTCCACCACACCATCTCCATTGAGATCACGGTATTTGATGTCCCCAGGACGTACAGGCCCAAAAGAATGCCTGGTGATCTCGGGCTTCAAGACGCCGTTAGCCACATCGCTAAAATCCGCATCCGTGAAAAGACCCTCGTCAATGAGGCCAAACAGCTGTCCGATTGGTTTGCCCGTCGAAGAGCGTGATGTGCCGATTACCGCACTAGGCTCGTCCTGTTCCAGTATTTTATTGATAGCATAGGTGAATGTGCCCCGTACGGAAAGGGATAAATTATGGTTGATCGCTTTATTTACTTCAAGTGACATATCTATACCTTTGTTGTTCACCCGTCCAAAATTTGCCCAAGGGGCATTGGTAAAACCGCTGGATCCCGGGATCGAACGACGTTGCATAAATATGTCTTTTCGCTCCTCATTAAATAAGTCAAGCTGGAATTCCAGGGCTCTCCATAGCCCCAGTTCTACACCGACATTCGACTTTGCTACGGTTTCCCATGTCAAATTGCCGTTACCTTGATCTCCTTCCATGCGACCAGCTCGTTTAAAATCATTGTTGAGTCCCCAGGAATATCCTCCAGTTTCGTTGATGGTCGTGATATAAGCAAATCGACGGCCGTCGAGTTTATCATTCCCTACTAGGCCATAGGACCCGCGCAGTTTAATTTTGGAAAAGGTTCCCCTCAGATGCTCCATAAAAGGCTCCTCGGAAAGATACCAGCCAAGTGCAAACGAGGGAAAGAAGCCGTATCGCTTGCCTGGCGCAAAGTTTTCAGAGCCATTATAACCAAAATTAAATTCGGCTATATATCTGTTGTTATAATTGTAGGAAAACCTGCCCGCAATACCTTGATTGCGATAAGGTAGAAGGTCGCCGTTATCATAGTTTCTCTGGTTGTAAAGAAACATAGCCTCTATATTATGCCCCGCGAAAGTCTGAGTATAATTAAGGGCTCCTTCTAGATACATGCTTTTATCTCCCCAATCCGAGTTTTTCTCATACCCCAAGAATTCCTGTCCATAACTATCAATCACCAACTGTAGTTTTCCGTTTTCATCGCGGCCAATGGCTGGATTATAATAGTCAGGGCTTTTGCTTCTCACCACTGATGTGTTCGAATATCTATCAAACGAAAATAGCCCCCGCGCTTTTAACCCTTTGAGCCAAAATGAAAGGTCTTGTTCCACAGAAAATAGAGATTCGATTTTACTGGCGCTGATCCGCTCGTATCCCCGTTGTGTGGCTAGAGCCCATGGGTTGGTCCGCTGTGGGGTACGGGGGATTTCACCGGAAGAATAGATAGTCGGATGCACATAGGGCGGGATAGTGAATGCTTCTTGAAATAGATCATCGACGCTCTGAGGTGCCCGGGTTCTATCCTGCAGATAGCCACCAATATTCAGGCGGAAAAGTGTAGTCGGGCTGACATTGATATCCACATTGGACCGTACATTGTAACGGTTTAATCGCGAAGATGAGTTCCAAGCCTGATTTTTGTCACGCTCGATCAACCCGCCCTCCCTGTAATAAGAAGTCACCAATGAATATCGCAGAATATTTGATCCACCATTGACACTTACATTAGCCCTTGAATTTCCGGCGCGGTCGCGGAGTATTGCATCAAGCCAGTTGACATCGGGGTAAAGATCCGGATCTGTTTGATTACGGATATTTTCTATCCGTTCTTTGGAATAAAGTCCTTGCTCTCCTCGCTCCTCCCGGATACTATTCATGACTTCGAGATAATCGGCTGCTCCTATAAATTGTGGTAGTTGTACCGGCGAAGTGATACCTTGCTCAAAACGCGCCGAGACATTTGGCTTACCGACTTTGCCCCTTTTTGTATTAATTAAAATGACGCCGTTAGCGCCCCTGACTCCATAGACTGCGCTGGCCGCAGCATCTTTTAATATCGAAAATGATTCAATCTCTTCGGGATCCATATTATCGAGCGAGCGCTCGACTCCGTC
The DNA here is from genome assembly GCF_026191775.1 of Sphingobacterium sp. InxBP1. Classification (NCBI taxonomy): domain Bacteria; kingdom Pseudomonadati; phylum Bacteroidota; class Sphingobacteriia; order Sphingobacteriales; family Sphingobacteriaceae; genus Sphingobacterium; species Sphingobacterium sp. InxBP1. The sequence continues at coordinate 153,680 of NZ_JAINDX010000042.1, forward strand.
TACAAGAATTAATGGACTACGGCTTCCCCCAAAAGTACTGATGCCACGAATCCAAAAGTTGGAATTATCATAACCCGGCTCTCCCGACCGCTGTACGGCGATAATACCTGCAAGTTGCCCGGCAAGGTTATTACTCATAGAGCGCGATGTCCCAATTTGTAACCGTTTGGGTTCAATCGTCGTAATAGCTCCAACGACAGAAGCCCGACGCTGTGTTCCAAATCCGACTACAACAACTTCATCTAATGCACTGACGCTGTCGCTTAGCAATATGCGATATTCGTTCCTGGCCTGTAAGGGTACTCGCTGATTCGCGAAGCCAACCAAACTCACAGTAAAATAACTGTCCTCAGGACCAAGGCTGAGCTGAAAGCGTCCCTGACCATCTGTCGATGTGTGTCTCTTACCTGAACCACTTGTGACCGTTGCATTGGCCAACGGTGTCTGCCCGGCATTGAGCACTTGTCCATTAATGAGACGCTCTTGTTGCTGTACAACCGGTCTACCACTACGTTTCACAATAATGGTATTATCATTTATAGTATAAGAGGCTTTCAAACTCGAAAATATGCGGTCCAGAACATTCTTAATAGGTTCATTTTTGAATGTCATCGATATACGCCTTGTATCGTTGATATCGTTTGGTGAATAAATAAATTTTAAACCAGTCCTGCTGTTTAGGTCTTTAAATACCTGCTTCATGGGGAGGTTATTAAAATCTATTGTGATATTTTTTTCCTGGCCAAAAAGCGGACCGCTTAGACAAAGCAACCAAACAAAGTTGCTCAAAAAAAAGCAAAAAAAGTTTCGCGCAAACTTATTTTGTTTGCGGGATGTCATAAGTAATTTATACATTTGAAAATTGATTAATATTTGATCATTACCAAAATGCCATTAGGCGTGATTAGGAATGTAGCAGCATTCCTAATTTTTTTATGGAATTGTTCGTGTTACATATATTTTTCCTTTCTTTTCTAAATAGTTTATATTATTGGTCTGTTGAATGATATCCAGAACATCGATGATGTTTTCGTATCTGCTGATCATACCTGTTATCGGAAAGTTGGAAATTGCCGGATCAACAATGACGTTGATCCCGTACCACTGTTCGAACTCAAGCGCCACATCTGATAGCTTTTCATTTTCAAAATAAAATAGGCCTTTTCGCCAAGCACTGGCCTTTTCAATGTTGTTGGACTGTACCAATAGGATCTTCGATTTGCTCCTATCGATAAAGGCCTGTTGCCCCGGTTTAATAATCACCTGTGTTTCATACAGGTTATGTTTAAGACGGATGCTTCCTTCCGTCAGTACCACATTTTCTTCATTATGACCAGATGCGTTCACATTGAATTTGGTTCCTAGTACTTCAATGGTCTGCAGCGTTGAACGTACCACGAATGGCACCTTTTTACCCGCCGAATATTGCTTATACACATCAAAAAACACCTCACCATGGACGTCTACAGAACGGTTATTCTTGTTAAAATCTCGATCAATCTCTATGGCAGCCAAATAATTGAGCCACACCTGCGTACTGTCGTTCAACAATACGGAGAAAACACTACGTGACGGATTTTCTATGCGCAGTTTTCCATCACTCTCCATATCCGCGAGTAAGTCAAGGGCAAGTACTTTTTCATCGTTGATTGTTGTATAACGTACGCCTCTGGGAAGCGTATCCAGAAGATCAAACCGTTGTTTATTGCCAATTAGCAATGATGGATTGCGGTTGCTGCTAACGGCAATTTTCATAGGGCTAATTGTGGTATGCTGATTTCGATAAAAAATAAAAATTCCTAAGATAATAAGGATACTTGCTGCGGCATACCATATCTGAGGACGATACCGGTGTACTCCTCTTTTTCTGGTGCCTTGATGGACTGCCGTTCTAATTTCCTGTCCGATACGGTCTATATCAACAGGATCTTCACCTTTCCTGTCCATTGCATCATATAGACGCTCTACAAATTTTTGTTCTCTAGTTGTCGTCCTGCCCGAGAGATATCTATCGAGAAGATCTTTTAAAACTGCACGGACATAAGGTTTCCTTTCAAACATATAAATTGGTTTATACTGGTTCCTTTTTTATATGTCGTTCGTACTAGCGGGAATTCCCAAAAAAAATTAAAAAAAAATAAAAAGGATCTTTTGGATGAGGTGTTTGAGCGTATTCGTGGTATTGAGTAGCTGATTTTGTACTGTCTTGGTAGATATTCCAAGTAGATCTGCAATCTCTTTTACGGTCTTGTCTTCATGGTAACGCAGCAAGAAAATCGCCCGACGTTTTTGAGGCATGCGCGAAAGCCATGTATTTACCATTAATTGAAGTTCTGACTGTATATATCGGTCATCAGCTGTCGACCCGTCACTGATCTCCTCAACGAGGAGCTCCAGTTCATCAACGTATTTCTTTTCTTTCCGAAATCGATCAATCACTTTAAAACGAACGGCCTGGCAGAGGTAGTGGTCTACGTCCAGAATTACTTTTCGCTCGCGTTTTTCCCATAATTCTATATAAAGATCCTGAATAATTTCTTTTGCAGTATCTGCGTCCCGCAGCCGACGGAAAGCTATTTCGTACAATTTCTGCCACGTCCGATGGTAAAGTTCGTCAAACGCTTCCTCGTTCGAGTTCTTTACCAAAAGAAAAAGTTCTTCAAGACTAGTTTTGCTCATAACAGACGATTTATAATTGTTACGATATTAACTTGGTTTAAAATTGATGAATGCAATATATAAAATCTTAATGGAAGATCCTATCACGACACATCCGCACCATCTGCAAGATCTTATTTAACGTTACCTAATATCACTGATGTACATCTCTATTGTTATTGTTGAAGCAGCGTTTTCTGCTAAGCTCTTCTTCCAAATTTTGTTTATATTTACATATTCGCAAAAATTCGAGATGAAGTCACTGAAATAAATTATGGAAAACAGAATTATCGACAAGGTCGCCCTTATCCATATTGCCAACAAAAAAGTATTGAGCACGCGCTCCAAGTCGAAGAATAAGCTGTACTTTCCCGGAGGAAAACGAGAGAATAACGAATCAGACCTCGAGTGCCTAAAAAGAGAAATAACAGAAGAACTGAATGTCGATATCGTGGAAAGCACCGTGAAATTCTTCGGTTTTTTTGAAGCACCAGCAGATGGGCATGAAATCGGTGTGACGGTCCAAATGCTGTGTTATTTAGCGGATTTTACAGGCATATTGGAAACGGCCAATGAAATAGAGTCTTTTGAATGGATAACCTATAAGGATAAAAACAGAACCTCCGCCGTGGATCACCTGATATTGGATAAACTGAAGAGTATGAATCTGATCGATTGATTTTTATTAAATCAATTATTTATTTCTCGGCTGGTTGATCACCTGTCGACACCAAAGGCGTGCACCCCAGCTTGGAAAACGACACCAGACCATGCCGCTATCGTATCCTCAAATTGCTTGAATTGGCTTTCGCCATTGATGTCCGCCCCTTGGTCCGTATCAAAAATACGTTGCCATTGCGGCATATCTGAAACAGAAATCTGCTGGTCTCTATCCGAAAAATTCATCACAACAAGTAGGCGTACGCCTTTCTTTTCGATATGCAGCATCAACAGACTTTGCTCACGCACATAACTGACTTGCATCTCTTCACGCTGTACATTCTTAAATACGGGGTTAGTTTTTCGGAAATTAATCAATGCGCGATAGTAAGCCAAATACGAACGATGTTTGCTGCTATCGGGCTCTTTCCAATCTAATACTGAGCCCTCAAAAGTCGCTCGGTCCTGTGGATCCGGCACTTCATTCCCGGTATGGAACTCCGCAAACTCCTTCCTCCGGCCTTCCCGTACGGCCTTCACAAGCTCCGAACTGCAATGACTGACAAAATATTGGAACGGTTTTTTTGTTCCCCACTCTTCACCCATAAAAATTAAGGGAATAAACGGAGATACAAACACAGCCAGCGCCAACAGCTTTGGAATGGGATCTTTATAAAGCACAGTACTTCTTTCACCCAGCATCCGGTTGCCCACCTGATCATGATTCTGGCTGAAAACAATAAACTGCTTTCCGGGGAGGCCGTCGGCCTTACTACCAAAGAATTTCTGTCTATGGGTAGAATAACAGCCATCGTAAACATAAGCAGTTTCATAGGCTTTGGCTAGGTGACCGATCCCATCAAACTCTTCATAATATCCCCTTCTCTCCTCACCTACCGCCACACGTAGCGCGTGATGAAACTCATCAAGCCATTGCGCATCCATCGCAAATCCGTTCTTCACCAGTGGCTCAAGAAAACGGCGGTCATTCAGATCGCATTCCACAAATAGATAACGCGGCTTACCCGTGGCTGCAATAATTTCATCGGTCTGTTGTCGGATAGCTTGCAAAATATGTACTGGGCTGAAGTCCTTTATCGCATGAACCGCATCCATACGTAAGGCATCAATATGAAAATCTTCAAACCACATACGAACATTCGCAAGCACCATATCGCGGATGCCATGGTTTAAGCGATCATCATAGTTGATCGCTTGCCCCCAAGGGGTATGATATTTGTCGGTAAAGTAAGGCCCAAACTCCGGGAAATAATTTCCTTCAGGTCCCAGATGGTTATAAACGACATCCAAAATCACAGCTATACCGAGCTGATGACAGGCGTCAACAAAACGTTGCAATCCTACAGCCCCCCCATAACTATTATGCACAGCAAAAGGAAAGACGCCATCATAGCCCCAGTTTCTGTCACCAGAAAATTGTGCTATCGGCATAATCTCTATCGCAGTAATGCCCAAATCTTTGAGATGCGGAAGCCTTTCCATCGCTCCGGCAAAATCATGCTTTTCTGTAAAAGCACCGACATGGAGCTCATAAATGATAAAGTCCGACTGTCGTGACGGCTGATAATCTCGATCCGTCCACGGAAAGCTCAAGTCAATTATTTCGGAAGGACCGTGTACGCCCTCGGGTTGCGAAAGTGATGCTGGATCAGGGTACTCTTGTCCGTCAATATTGATTCGGTATAAACAACCTGGTCTAAGATCTTGGCTCTCGGCATACCAATAACCATATTCCTCTTTCTGAAGCGGTATCGTAAGCTGTGAATCCAACACGCAGCTTACAGAAGTTGCAAAAGGTGCCCACACCCGCACCTGCCCGCCCGTCGCACTGCAGCTGGCTCCGATTTTTTCTATTCCCGTTTTTTGCATATCTGATAATACTTGATGGATTTTAAATAGACATAAATACAAGGACCGAACGTGGTGGCACCATAATCGGATCTCCGGGCGCATGTGATGCAAGCTCACCTATTTGGTCGAAATTGGTGTCCAGTACTTTCGTCCAGCCGGCGCTATATCGCTCGTCAGGAAGTATATATTCAACTTCTTCCCAATAGGCATTAAAAAGTAGATAAAAGTTTTTATCAGTCACTTTGGTACCGTCCTGATCTACCGACCTGATCCCTTGCCCATTCAAAAATAACGCAAGTGAACGCGCCAGATCATCCTCCCAATGCTGGTCGTCCATTTCGGAGGCATCTGGCAAAAACCAGACAATATCTTCAACTCCCGTACCTCGGATAGGAATTCCCTGAAACCACTTTCGTCGGCAAAAAATCGGATGTTCGCGCCGAAATGCAATCAATTGTTTGGTGAAATTCAGCAAGGATTCATCTTTACGCGCCCAATCGAGCCATGAAATTTCATTATCCTGACAGTACGCATTGTTGTTTCCTTGTTGGGTGCGCCCCCATTCATCTCCTGCTACTAGCATAGGTACTCCTTGAGAAAGAAACAACGTTGTCAGCAGATTCCGTTTTTGCTTTGCTCTCAACTGATTGATTCCGGAATCGTCCGTGGGACCTTCAGCTCCGCAATTCCACGAACGATTATGATCGTCACCATCTTGATTATCCTCTCCATTGGCTTCATTATGCTTTTCATTATAGGAAACGAGGTCATGCAAGGTGAAGCCATCATGGGCGGTCACAAAATTAACGCTGGCAGAAGGGGTGCGGTTGTCACCCTTATAGAGATCTGACGAGCCAGTGAGGCGGTTGGCAAACTCACCAATCATGCTATCTGCTCCAATCCAATAATCACGGATACAATCACGGTATTTTCCGTTCCACTCTGCCCAACCCGCCGGGAATTCGCCAACTTGGTAGCCGCCCTCGCCAATATCCCAAGGTTCAGCAATCAATTTTACCTGAGAGATGACAGGATCCTGATGAATGACGTCGAAGAAGGAACTCAATTTATCCACATCATGCAGTTCGCGAGCCAAGGCAGAAGCCAGATCAAAACGAAAGCCGTCTACATGCATTTCCTGAATCCAGTAACGCAGACTGTCCATGATCATTCGCAGAACATTTGGCTGTCGCGCATTTAGGGTATTTCCGGTACCTGTGAAATCCATATAATATCGGGGATCTTCTGCCAGACGATAGTAAGATGCATTGTCAATACCTCTAAAGGAAAGCGTCGGCCCCATTTCGTTGCCTTCACCAGTATGATTATAGACAACATCTAAAATCACCTCAATCCCCGCCTGATGAAAGGACTTCACCATATTTTTAAATTCTACCACTTGCTCGCCGTGCGTACCTGCCGATGAATAACGGACATCTGGAGCGAAAAAACCAATGCTATTGTAGCCCCAGTAGTTGCTGAGGCCTCTATCTTGTAAGTGCCGATCTGTTAAAAAATGATGTACTGGTAACAGCTCAACAGCGGTAATGCCCAAATCTTTGAGGTAGGCGATTGCCACGGGATGTGCCATTGCGGCGTAGGTTCCCCTGATTTCCTCGGGTATATCAGGATGCAGAGCCGTAAATCCTTTTACGTGTGTTTCATAAATAATACTTTTGTGCATCGGTATACGCAACGGCCGATCTTCACCCCAATCAAAGCCACTGTCGACAACGACTCCCTTTGGAATATAGGGTGAACTATCCCTTGTGTCAAAACTCAAATCTGCCTCAGCGTCACCAATGTGATACCCGAAGAGTGCATCATTCCAATTTATTGTACCGGAAATGGCTTTGGCATAGGGGTCAATCAACAACTTATGGGGATTAAACCGATGTCCCTGAGCTGGTTCATAGGGACCGTGAACGCGGTATCCATACCGTTGGCCGGGTCTGATCCCAGTAAGGTAGATATGCCATACTTGGTGCGTCTTCTCGGTCAATTTATATTTGGCGACCTCTTCAGAATCCTCGCCGTCATCATAGAGACAAAGCTCCACGCCCTCTGCGTGTTCAGAAAAAAGTGCAAAATTAACGCCTTTGCCATCAAAGGTAGCACCAAGTGGGTAAGGACTACCGGTAAAAACTTGAATTTCCATGGTATTTTATCGATTGAATAGTATGGTGAGTTGAAGTAATTGTTTTTGGATAGCTATATTAAAAGCATCCTTCTGCATTCGCCAAATCCAATTGCCTGTTGTGCTCGCAGGTCTATTCATCCGGCAGGATCCATCCAGATCTAACAGATCCTGCATAGGGACAATAACCGTATCAGCTACGGAGGCGTACAACATATGCAGAAAAGATTGGTTTATCGATCTGCTATCGATCGATCGTCCCATATACTTGCTGATCCGACCCTTAGCGGTTTGATCCAGATCCTGATTATACCAGGACAAAGTCGTATTGTTGTCATGGGTACCCGAATAGGCAACAAAATTCTGTTGATAATGATGTGGAATATGAGGTGAACAGGCGAAATCTTCGCCAAAAGCAAACTGAAGTACTTTCATCCCGGAAAAACCAAATTGGTCGCGTAACTGAAAGACCTGTGCATCTACATCCCCAAGGTCTTCAGCTACGAAGGGCATACTGCCCATCTCCTGTTTGACCTTATTAAAAAAAATAGCGCCAGGGCCCCGAGACCAATGCCCCTCTTTAGCCGAAAGGGCGGTAACGGGAACTTCCCAAAAGGCTGAAAAAGCCCTAAAGTGGTCCAAACGCACGCGATCATAAAGTTTGCAGCTATGGACCAGACGATCGATCCACCAGCTATAACCATCTTTTTTAAGCGTCTGCCAATTATAGACAGGCATGCCCCACAACTGCCCAAGCTCGTTAAAATAATCGGGTGGAACCCCTGCGACCATCGTCGCCTTGCTATCATCAGCGATTGAAAAATATAACGGGTTGGCCCATACATCAGCAGAATCATAGCTAGCATAAAATGGTATGTCGCCCAGTAGTCGTACCCCCCGGTCTTTACAATACTGATGTAAGCTTTCCCATTGGCTAAAGAAGATGAACTGCATCCATTTCTCTCTTGAAATATAATAATCATGGGCTTTCTCAAATTGATCAAGTGCTGATTGATCACGTTTCCGATACTTTTCTGGCCAGGTATACCAAGGTTTATATCCATGTTTTTCTTTCAAAACCATGAATAGCGCGTAATCGTTGAGCCAAACAGATTCCTGCAGACAAAAATCATGGAAAGCTGGTGTAGCTTCTCTCGAAGCGCGCTCATAAGCCCTTGACAGCAGTGCGAGTTTCCACGCATGGACGCTGTCAAAGTCAACCGGTAGTGAAGGGTTAACTTTAACCTCCGTGAGATCAGCTTTGTCGAGCAGTCCTAATTTTATCAAGGGCTTCAGGTCTATAAATAATGGATTGCCAGATCTGGTGCTAAAAGTGCTGTAAGGAGAATGATTTTGCGCGGGATCAGTGGGACCAAGTGGAAGCACCTGCCACCAGGTCTGCCCGCTTGCCTGTAGCTTGTCCACAAAACGACGGGCCTGTTTGCCCATATCTCCTATGCCAAAGGGAGACGGAAGCGAACTGATGTGCAGCAATATTCCGGCGCTCCTGTTTTGCGGCTTATCTTTAAAGGTCAAAATTGCCAACGGTAGCTGATTAAAAATGTCGTTCATCAGGATTTCGTTGCCTTCACCACTGTTTTCAGAAACGACTTGCTGCCAGTTCACTTTATGCTTAGTTGGGAGGCAAACCCGCGTATCCGCCCAGTCAAAACTTCCGGTAACAAACTTGACAGCCTTTGCAAGTGCCCCTAGATGTAGAGGTACTACTACGACCAGCCAGTTGTCATCAGATCGACGTGCAAAAGCTAAAATATGCTTCCGGTAACGGCCGGATACCTTAAGTTTAATATAACTGCCGCTGCCAATTAGCGCTGGATTTGTCTTACGTAGCCGGATCAGTTCGCGGATCAGCCAAAGCTTGATCTTCCCATCATGCCGTTCACGCCACAGTGTAGCAACCAGATCTTCTTCTTGTATTGCAGCGATATCAGATATTAGCTGCTTCCGCAACGGATAATCGACCGGCCGCCGATTATCGGGGTCGACAAAACTATAATCCCAAAGTTCGGAACCTTGGTAAATATCCGGAACACCGGGACAGGTAAACTTTAATACTTGCTGGACAAGACTGTTGAGCATACCATGGTCTGCAATCTCTTCGATAAACTGATAAAAGCTCGTGAAGAACGGGCGTTCCGCATCAAGCAGAAAGCGCGCGAAGTCCTGAACAGTGTTTTCATAACTGAAATTGGGTTCCTCCCAGTTAGAGCGTTCTTTACCTTCGCGCAGATATTTAACCAAATAATCCAAAAAGCGCTGTTCAAAGCCCTCGTCTACAACCTTTCGATGTTTCCCTGAAGGATAAGAACTCACTAAGGCCTGATAAATAAAGTACTCGTCATTAGGGTGCGGGAGATCGCTACGATATTCGTTCCACACAATGTCCTGCCAGATCTGTACTTGTTTCACCCATTTATCTGCGATTGATGTGAGCACCAATAGCCGGCTACGGGCGTCTTCCCCACGCTTCGTATCGTGCGTCGAGCTTGCATTCAGCGAAAGGGGCCAATATTGTTGCCGATGACGCATTGCGCGATGAAACTCCTTTTTGCTGAAGCCAAAATTATGCGGGTGATCCCCTACCTCGTTATGTGCAATAAACCGGTTGTAGGTATACATGAGCGTATCCTCCACTCCTTTAGCCATAACAGGGCCGGTGAATTGCATCATACGCATCAATAGTTGAAGTAACGCAGGCAATGTGGATATCTCCCGCCCCTCCTGCGCATCCTTAAATAGGCTCCAAACTTCTTGTACAATCTGTTGGTCCAGTTCTGTAGTACAGGTTAGCTTCTTAAATAATCTGGTTATTAGGGCATAACTCTCTTGCGATAGGGGAAAATGGTCATCATAAACCCTATACACTGGAAAATACGCGAGAAAAAATTCCACAAATGCCTTTATAGCATCTTGTTTATCCTGGGCAGCCGGCAACAATGCCGACATCATCCGCACCAAATTGTCAACGTCACCACTCATGTGCTCACGAACAATATGCAATTTCTTGTTCAATTGCAGCTTTTTGATCGTTTGTTTTTCACCCATCAACTTTCGGTAGTAGCGATCGAACACTTTTTTACTTTTCCGATTGGTAAAGACATTATTGCAGGCAGATAGGAATTCGTACCCGGTGGTCCCCTGGATAGGCCAGTTTTGAGGCAATTTTTCTCCTCGTTCGAGAATTTTTTCGGCCACGATATATGTATTAGGCCCGACCAGTTTACGTAAATTATGTAGATATTGACTAGGGTTATAAAGACCGTCGATATGATCCACGCGTAGTCCATCTATCAACCCCTGTTCAATAAGTGTGTTTAACAGCTGGTGCGCATGGTCAAACACAGCCGCATCCTGCATATGTATACAGATCAGGCCGTTGACCGTGAAAAAACGGCGGTAATTTATCCGCTTGCTGGTTTCCCACCAGGGACATAGTTCATAATACTGACTATGGGCAAGTTCGCGCAGACGCTCACTGCTGCTGTTAAACTTCTGTAGGGTAAGCTCAAGCTCCACATCGCCAATTTCCGAAATCATGGCTTGACGGATGCTATTCCACTCTTCGGTATTGCCGTTGGCTTGGAGGGTATTTATCTGCACGAGAAACCCGTTGTAGTCGACGTGCATTTTCCGGAGGTTATCCGCCAGGATGTAACAGTAGGATTCGGGACAAAGGGGATAGAAATTGTCCTGATAACTCAGGTAAAATTTGTCATGATTTCGGATTAAAGAGAGATGCCCCTGATGGATTACATCGTCCAGCGATTGTACAAGAACTGGAACCATGAGCTTTCCATCTTCAAACATATTTGAACTGAGACAGGTATCAAAATACCTATTGTACCGCGAAGCCGCGCCAAATTCTAAAACATCCATCAACCGTTGATTTGAAGTATGGAACGCCATGTGATTCGGCACGATATCCTGCAACCATTTTATTCCATATTGATGGAGTTTTTTTCTGATCCGTTTAAAATCATCCAATGACCCTAGTTCCGGATCAATTTGGTTCATTTCGATTCCATCATAGCCGTGGCTGCTGGAAGGAACCGAACGTAATATCGGTGCAGCGTAGATAGTATCTATCCCAAGCTGCTGCAAATAATCGATTACCAATTCGAAGTCACTGAAATTAAAGTCTTTATGAAATTGTATTCTGTAGGTAGTATATGGCGCTGACTGATGGCAAATGGACACATTTTTATTTGTATGCATAGCTTGGCTGATTTCGTTTTTATAGCAGAACAGTACCCAGCCGAATTAGTTCGCCAGATCTTTGAAAAAAATTTGTTGATGCAATCCAATCTCCGGAACATCTTAGGAAAAAAATAATTTAAAATTAAAACGAAATCTGCTGAACGAGGTTCTTATTGTACTTCTTCAATATATATTGCAGGTTAAAAATAAATACATTATGAAAAAAATAGGAATTACCTTTTCTGCTTTTGATTTGCTCCATGCTGGTCACATCAAGATGCTCGAAGATGCAAAAGAACAATGCGACTTTCTGATCTGTGGTCTTCAGACTGATCCAACTTTAGACAGACCCGAAAAAAATAAACCGACGCAAACCGTATTCGAACGTTATATGCAATTAAAAGCCTGCAAGCATGTGGATATGATTATTCCCTATGCCACCGAACAGGACCTGGAAGATGTACTGCGTTCCTATAAGATCCATGTACGGATCTTAGGCGATGAATATATGGATAAAGCTTTCACCGGACGGAAATATTGTGAGGAAAAAGGTATAGTGCTTTATTTTAATCGACGCGAAAACCGGTTCTCCAGCTCTTCTTTACGTAGCATTATAGCGACCAAACAGCAAGCCAATCAGGGAGCGATTGTCAATATTAATGAAAATACCAATTATCCATTGAAACGTGCGAATGCATAACTTTTTAAACTAGCAGATATGATTATAGGAATTATTTTCGGTGTTTTTGATATGTTACATGTAGGTCATATCGTCGCTTTGCAGGAAGCCAAACGGCAATGCGACTATCTTATCGTCGGCCTCAAGACAGACCCAAACCGGCAGGAACCAGGTGAATATGTACCTGCCCAGACCATGGTAGAGCGATTTATAAAATTAGAAGGATGTCAATTTGTTGATGAGATCATTCCGTATGAATCCGATGATGATATTACTGATATGTTGCAATCACTGCCTATTCACAAACGCTTTATTGGTGAAGAATATAGAGCCATAGATTTTCCCGGAAGAGATTACTGTGTGGCCGAAGGCATTGAAATCATCTATACCAAGCATAAAAATCGCTTCTCCAGCCATTCGCTACGAAACATTGTAAGCACAAAGGAAATGGAAAAGTCCAGCAAAAGTTTTATGATGAAAGCGGCAAATTAAAAACTATCCAGAGTCCTGATAACGAGCCATATACTCCTAGTTCGATAATAAAAGGCAAAAGCAATTTATTCTTCAATGATGGAAAAGATCAATATCGGCATAATAAGCAATATCAGAAAAATCCGGCTAGCTTATCGGACTCTATTCAACGAACATCCGCAAAGCCCTGCAAGAGTTGTACTTGAAGGGCCTTCGATTGATACTGTCAGCATCTCACCCAATATCTCACCCCAGCTCTTATTATTGGATTACCGGATCGTATACAAGGATGCTGACCTCTTTTTTGCATTGACAAGAGATCATTTCGGAAATATCCCGATATTGCTAATAGCTGATCAGACAAATATCAACCAAGCAAGATCATGTGATCGTTTTATTCGTTCCTTACTAGCCGTTGAACTTGATCCTCTACAATTGTTCTCCCATATTAGAAGTTCGGTTGGTTGGCATACATACATCAGTTTATCCTAAAAATCGGATATAGCAGATGGGATTTTTCATAATAATCAGAGTGCTTATAGATCCAGTCTAACTGAGCTCTCCCATCAGTTGCAAATTCCGGATTGTTTACTTTTTCCCGTTCGAAAGCTATTTTCAAGTTCTTGTTTTCCTTGAGCAGCTTAGCGGCCGTATCTTCAAAAACGTAAGCTGAATAATATTCTTTCTGCCCTAGAATTGCATCAAAAAAATTCCAGTTGAAGTAGGAATCGGTTGCCTCGGGTTCCAATGTCTCCAAAAGATATTTCACACCATCCTGATCTAGTGGAATTAAAAGATCGCCGGCGCTAAACTTGCGCGCGGCAGATTGGCGGACTATATCGGTGTCGTAGTGCAAATAATGGCCCTCGTACGGAGAAGTGACAGTCTTGAAATCCTTGATTCGATATTCCTCCACGTTCAGTACAGTGTCCTGCTGGATCGGAATCATTTTAATATGATTAAGTTTTAGCAGATCAACGACTTTCCATTCAGATTGAGGAATTACATAATATCTCGGGATAATGATCTTTTTAACGGGCACATAGGAATTATACAGTTTGATCTTTTTTGAAAATTTTGCATTCCGATCATACCATAACCTCTGGGTTGATGAGACTTCGCTTGGTTTATATTTTGCTTCATAACCTTTGAAGTCGATGTTTTCATATGTTGCTGTATCCAGTTTCCAGGAAATCGGATAGTCACTTCCGACACGATATTGGACCAAATTCTCGGCCTTTTTCCGCTGTATAACCTGATAATTCTGCTCCATAAACCGAATATTATAATACATATAGTCATAAGTTGCCTTGACACGGTCAGCATAAGATTTTAGCATGTGTGTTTCGACCACTGTTCCGATAACGTTAAATAGACTGGTATAACCCGTGGCATACCTCGGGGAATCCATAAAAACTGGAAAACCAGCATCGGGAATATCGTTATGAATATTTACGTAAGGAACCGATAAAAAACCATTTTTTTGCAGCTGACGTAGCAGTGTTTTTTGCATTTCATTGTTTAAATAGCTTCCCAACTTGTCTCCCAGTCGCTCCTTATTTGTCGATATATAGGTAAATGTATATTGATAGTCTGCACCATTGCTTACATGGTTGTCAATAAAAACATCGGGCTTCAACCAATGGAAAATCTGCTGAAAGCTTCTTGAGTTCTTCGTATCAGTTTTGATAAAATCACGATTTAGATCATAATTGCGCGCGTTACCGCGAAAGCCGTACTCCTCTGGCCCGTTCTGATTGGCTCTTGAGAAACTGCCCCGATTGAGCATACCACTTATATTATAACTCGCAATAGCAGCGACGACAACGTTCTTGGGTATCGTTATCTTGCCTGTTGCCAGGTCCCGCATAAGCATCATCGTCGCATCAATACCATCTGGCTCACCGGGATGGATCCCGTTGTTTATCAGCAATACGGATTTTGCTACCCTTGATTCTTCCAGAGCCTTCCTTGATGGGTCAAATATGACAACGTCGATGGGCATGCCGTTATCATCTTCACCTCTGGTCTCATATCGTATAGACAGGTATTGACTGGACAAAGCTCGGTAGAAATGCTGCATCTCTGCCAATGTTGTCGTTTGATTGCCATTTCCGCGTTCATAAGGTGTCAGATTCTGCGCATAGGTAACACTGACGGTCAGGAAAAGCAATAGTATGGGAAACGTATTCATAAATAAAATTTGAAGGACTAATTTACAACAAACTTTATTTAAATCGTAGTCAGATTCACACCGAACGCTCTACCGCTGTATTGTACCCAGATACCTGTATTCAAAATCGGGATCTTCATCGGTCCATCATACGTTTTAATCGGTATGTCAGAATCCATCAAAACCATTCCAGCTTTTCATACGTTATGTAAAAATAGGACTAGTCATCCAGATCTCAATTGAATATTGCGAAAAAATTATGGATAATGTTATAATACGAGATATCATCCAACAGCTTAGGGATGTCGAAAACGCCAATCTATGGATTGATGAAAACTTTGAAAAAAAACTTTCCCAAGTAAACGGGGAGACAGCTTTTGTGCGGCCAATTTCTGACCTGCATAGT
Source organism: Sphingobacterium sp. InxBP1 (assembly GCF_026191775.1). Lineage (NCBI taxonomy): Bacteria > Pseudomonadati > Bacteroidota > Sphingobacteriia > Sphingobacteriales > Sphingobacteriaceae > Sphingobacterium > Sphingobacterium sp. InxBP1. The sequence goes on from NZ_JAINDX010000042.1 coordinate 168,954, forward strand.
ATTGCCGAAATCACTTCGCATCTGATTGAATGGCGTAAAGAAGTACTTAGCCGACTCAAAGGCAATCCTCGAGGCCTTGAGATTAACGATGGAGCAAATTGGCGAACGAACGAAGAACTACAACAACGACGCTGGGAAAACATACTCAACGACTTCCATGCGACCCAACTGCAGCTAATCATATTTCTAGAATCTAAAGACGATGCATATCTCTGCACATCTTATCCGCATGCTGATACAACGTTTCCGCACGATTATAAATACATGGTAACTGGCTTGCTCCACCACGACCTCTATCACCTTGGACAAATGGGCATTGTAATCAAATTTTTAAATCAGCAACAAAAAGGCCTTTAGTCCTAATTAGGAATGCTGAACAAAAGCCTCCCGCTTGAGCTCATGAAGTGTTAGATAAATGTCATCGCATAACAATTGGTTATCTGCCCCTTGCGGATTTTTTGCAGTTTAGACTCCAGCATCCTTTTCGTCAATGGCTGTAAATGGTCAAGATAAAGGATGCCAAGTGTGTGATCATATTCATGCTGAATCAACCTCGCGGTCAGCCCAGAGAACTCACGACGTTGTTTCTCAAAGTGAGCATTATAATATTCGATCGTAATTGACCAGCTGCGTTTCACCTTACGGGAAATTCCGGGGATGCTTAAACAACCTTCTTCATCTTCCCACATTTCATCGGACCTTTTGATAATCTTTGCGTTAATGAACGTTTCTCTTATGCCTTCATCGGTTACATCGAAATATACTGTCCTATCTTCATAGTCTAGATTCCTATAAGAGGAAATGCTATCGACAACAAACAATCGGATGGGAATGCCGATTTGTGAGGCCGCTAATCCACAGCCGTTGGCGTTTTCCATAGTTTCCCATAAATCCGCTATCAATGTCTGCAACTGCGGATAATCTTTGTTTATGGACACACAGTCCTTTTTCAGTACGCTATGCCCATAGGCTAAAATGGATCTCTTCATCTGTCATCTTTTTAACAAAGATCACAAGTCTCAGGCATTCAGACAATGAACCTATGTTAACAAATCTCCCGACGGATACGGCTCAAGCCCTGTGGCGTAATGCCAATATAGGATGCAACATATTTTAATGGGATCAACTTAATTATTTCAGGCTGTTCGGTAAATAAATTTATATAGCGCTCCTTTGCACTATATTTCAATAAAGAGACCTCTCTCTTACTCTTAGTGAGAAATAGTTTTTCTGCAATATGACGTCCTAGATAATTCCCCACCTCGCTATGGGCATAAATGTGCTGAAGATCTTCATAGGAAATATACCAAACTATGGTCTCAACCAAAGCCTGTAATTCATATTCCGACGGTGTCTGTGTCAAAAAAGAATCGTAAGCACAGGTAAATTCTTTGTTAAAACAGAAATGAAAAGTGATTTCTTTTTCTTCGTCGGGAATACAAAATCTAACAATACCGCTTTCTACAAAAAATAGGTTATTTTCAATCTGCCCCCTAGCAGTGATAACCTCATTTCTCTTATAGATTCTTCTTCGAAAATGACGAGCGATAAAATGCCATTCCGACTCGGACAATTTTATAATCCGTTCATAATATTCTCTAATATGTCCCATATGATCAACTTGCACAGCAGTACGACGGAGTCACCCTGCGGTCAAACGCTTTTATGTTATTATCAATTTATGATTTGCCCCTTGTTATCTTCCAGTTTTCGCCGAAACTGCTCCAGTTCTGCCGGACTCGGTCTCTCCCAGTCGGTTACTTCTCCAATAATTTTTAAGGGCGAGCGCGAACGGTAGGATCGTGTTGGATTACCCGGAAATTTCTGGTCCGTAAGATTTGGATCGTTTTCGAAGCTGCCCACTGGTTCGACTAAATACACGTGTTCCCGGCCCTCACCTTTGGCCAATGCCGCAGCAAGACCAGCTCCATTGACAAGGGCAGTAAAATAAATATGGTTCATCTTGACATCCGCCTTATAATTGGAATTCCCCCCAGGCGTCAACAAATCTCCGATCTTCAAATTCGCTCTGGTACCATGATAAAAAGGTCCTTTGTCAGAGGGATTGCCGGCGAGCTGTTTTGACAATGCTGCATAATCAGCCGACTTTTTGGCTTGCCCCAATCGCCCATATGATTCAGATATCTTCAAATAAAGAAAAGGCAACGCACTCTTTACTGTATCATCATTTATTTTCATCGCGTAGCGCAACACGGTCTCTTGCCATTTTAGCGTATCCGATAAGGTGTCTTGGTGCCTGGATAGATAATAGCCTGCCAGAAATCTCTCATGGTCGTTCGTTGATTCGGTCCATCCCTGCTCAAACAGTCTGGCAGCTTCTTCATTATTTCCAATATCCTCCATGGCCATTCCCTGTAGACAAAGCTTAACAACAGCATTAAAGGGTGAAAATTCCATATTTAGTTTATTTGATGTTCCTACAAAGATAATGATTAATCAACGCTAAAGCATCGTCCTTCCTTCGTCTCCAAAATAGAGACTAATTGTTCGAGAAATGACACTTGCATCACATTGATCTTCTGTTTTGCTTCTTCTAAGGTGAACCAGCCCGCTCGATCTACTTCCGGGAAGCTGTGTCGTGTACCCGATCTTGGCGGCCACTCTATCTCGAAATGGTTGCTGGATATCGCATCAGGGTCAATGGTGCCCTCAACAGCCCAGCACTTTACCGTTTTTCCACCCTTCTGTCGGATGGGATCCAGCAGAATAAACTGTCCCTCGGGTAAATACCCTGTCTCTTCGAAAAATTCACGCTTGGCTGCACTGAGCTCATCCTCGTCTTCTTCAACCTCTCCTTTGGGCACCGTCCACCAGCCGTCATCTTTTCTGACGAAGAACGGTCCTCCCGGATGCACCAAGAAAAACCTGATCTGTGAGTCCTGAAATTTATACAGCAATAAGCCTGTGCTAAATTTTCCTTTCATGAGCGCTAACGATCGATACCTAACTATTGAACGAATATCATACCAATAGTGGTGTAAGATTATTTTTTTTAGTATATTTACTCCACAGTCAGCATCCGACACACCAATCACAGCGTTATATTATAACCCCCCCACATATTTTTTTATATTTATAGTTGGAAAAATAGCATAAACATGTCAAATACAGAAGGTAAATCTGAAACAAGAGCAGCAGAGATAACCCGCAAATACTTACTTTTTTTGGATAAACATATTGACGATGTTGTACAAGGCCGTGTGTCGGATTTCATGGAACTCAATGAGATCGCGAAAGAACTGGCTATATCGCATACACACCTCACCGATACGGTGCAAAAAGAGAAAGGTAATCACCCCTGTTATTTTTATGACCTCAAGATTATCAATAAAGCAAAACAACTGCTGGCAGATTCGGACCTCTCTATTGCCAAAATCGCTTTGGTATTGACGTATGACCCCTCGAATTTTTCGAAATTCTTTAAAAAATGGACTGGGCAGACTCCTGGCTCCTTTAGACAAAAGAATAAGATCCCACTGGAGTCGTAGAAAAATGATATGCCGGCGTTTGGTACTTAGATTATCCAAGCCGCGTGGGTATATTACCTGAAATTACTATATTCCACTTATTGCGTCAAGCAGACTAATGCTTATCTGCTTGACAGAGTGCAGCTGCATAATTCTCGCTTTTGGTTCTTCTCACGTAAAATAACGAAATAATAATGCCCCCGGCAGTCATTGCAGTTCCTACTAGTAGTGGAGAGGCATAGCCATATCCCTGCTCAATTGGAACTCCGCCCAGAAAGGCCCCCAGAGCATTGGCGATATTGAAACAGGCTGGGCCCAAGGATGCCACGAGCATTTCCGAATCACTCTTTACAGAATTAAGCAATAAAACGGTAAGTGATGGCACTAGCGCAAATGTGGTCATTCCAGTCCAGAAAGTCATGACCAACGAAGCCCAAGCAATCGAAGCAGTATAATAAGTCGTAAGCATGCTGAGCATCTGAATTATCAGTACAACAATAACAACTACCGGAGCAGAAAAGGAATCCGTAAGCTTTCCGCCAATCAGGTTGCCAACAAACATACCCAGTCCAGCCAGAACCATAATATACGGCAAGTGTTGCTCCGCAATGCCGGACACTTCACTCATCAGCGGAGCAATGTAGCTGATCCACGCGAAAAGAGCTGCAGGAGCCACTGAAAAGATCAATATCATAAACCAGACATTGCTATCCCTAAAGATGGCGAGATCTTCCCAAGGATTTGTTCTCTTCTGTTTACCTATTGTTTTTGGAAGCCATAATTTTAAAGCGATAATGGTCAGCAAGCCAATTAGTGCAATCAACAAAAAGGTATAACGCCATGAAGAATGATGCCCTATATAGGTTCCCAGTGGTACACCAAGCAGATTCGCAACAGTAAGGCCAGAAAACATAATGGATACCGCCTGGGCTTCCTTACCTTTTGCAGCAAGACGGCTGGCCACCACGGATCCCACACCAAAGAAAGCCCCATGAGGAAGCCCCGATATAAAACGCGATAACAACAGAAAGTGATAATCAGGAGCGATGATCGAAAGACCATTAAAAATAGTGAAAAGCACCATTAGCACGATCAGCGTCTTCGTGGGCGAATACCGGTTCATACCCAGTACAAGTAACGGAGCGCCGATAACTACACCTAATGCATATGCTGTAATTAAATAACCTGCTTGCGGGATTGAAACATCGAGATCGTTGGCAACATCTGTCAACATTCCCATCATCGTAAATTCCGTAACACCAATGCCCAGTCCTCCGAGCGCAAGTGATAACAAACTTTTTTGAATTTTCATTTCTTCAAAGTATTTGCTTACAAAGTTCCGACAGGAAAATATATAATCAAAATAATTTAAATTTCGATAATCTATAACTATAATTATACAAAAGCAACAACTGGCCCCCGCATGTACACAAATTGCACAGGGAGGCACTTATTTCACATGATAAGATTTAAATGGAAGTGTGTAAGAAAGTTCCTGCTTCAAAAGAGGTATCAGTCAATGATATTGTGGATCGGTTTGTGGTTTGTATCGATTTGCTTACCGATCATTTCATAAATAGTATGATCAATCACACTACACATACTATTAAGTGCCAGATCATTTGCTTCTATACCAAAGGGTTCTTCAATTTCGTCGGCTATGGCTTCCAGGGCGACAAAAGTATACGCAATAAAAACCACAATCAATGGCATAAACCACCCTAGCGCATCCACAAGACCAAAAGGCAACAGAAGACAATAAATGTAAACTGTGCGATGCAATAGCACACGATAACTATAGGGAATCGGAGTGGAAATTATTCTTTCGCATCCGCCGACGATATTTGCCAGGTTATCAAAATTTTCATCGAAACGGGCCTGTTGTATACTATCTATTCTATTTTCCTCTCTAGACTGCTCTACCCACTCAGCCATTAGTTTTAGTACTATGGCTGGCTTGTACCGCGCATTTTGGACCAGCCGGAGCTGTTGAGGGCTTAGCCTTGGCGTCAAGTCGTCATGCGCGTCTGTCTGTCGCAGCTGATGTTTAAGGGCATGTAAAAAAGCACTCAATAGGTTTACAAAATCGGCAACGGTATCTTTATGGGCTTTTGGACTGCCTAAAGTTAAAGCCTGCCGGGTCAATGAACGGGATACATTCAGCAAGCTCCCCCATAGTTTGCGACCCTCCCAATACCTTTCATAACTGACATTGTTACGAAAACCTAAGAACAAAGCAAGTACAAAACCAAAAAGTGTCAGCGGAGCGGTATTCAATGGGACTTTAAAGGAAAAGATATTGCCACGAAAATAAGCGACCGATAAAGACAGGGCAAACAATAATAACAACCTGGGGACTAGGGCAGGTAATACGGAGCCATGCCACACAAAAAGCATCTTAAACCAGTTTTCCTTTTTTCTTACAATCATTGCTTTTGCTCAGATCACTTAATTATCCTTGCCTCACGAGACAGCCAACTGGCTTATATCCTATCGTATCACTATCCAAAGATAAGTTTATAATTTAATAGTGCAATCAGGAAGGATTATTTTTATCGGCATCACATAGTAAAAAAGGCGGCATCTTCGATACCGTCTTTTTTGTCATTTTCCCTGTTTGTCAATGGATGCCATATCAATCACAAAACGATACTTCACATCACTATCTAACACCCGCTGATAGGCCTCGTTGACATAATCGATATCAATAAGTTCTGTCTCCGGAAGAATATTATGCGCTGCACAGAAATTAAGCATATCCTGAGTTTCTTGTACTCCCCCAATGCTCGAAGCCGTCAGAATTTTATTCCCCCCCATGATGGAACGTCCATTAATTTCCATGGGAGCTGCAGGAATGCCAACACAGATATAAACTCCTTGTGTTTTCAATAAGCTCAGATAAACATTGTAATCATGAGGTGCGGAAACCGTATCTATAATAAAATCGAAATACGAAGCTGACGCAGTTATTGCTGAGGCTTCTCGTGCATTCAGAAACTTCTGAGCACCCAGCAATGCCGCATCCGCTTTTTTCCTTGGCGAATGGCTTATCATGGTCACCTCAGCTCCCATAGCAACTGCGATCTTAACAGCCATATGCCCCAGTCCGCCTAGCCCTAGTACACCGACTTTGTGTCCTTTCCTGACATTCCATCGCTTTAATGGTGAATAAGTGGTGATACCGGCACAAAGCAATGGCGCGACTTTCGTAATGTCCAGCGTCTCCGGCACATGCAAGACAAAATTGGCATCAGCTACAATATTATTGCTATAACCACCATATGTACAAGAGTGGTCATGCATAACGTCGACACTATTATACGTCCACACGGTCTTCTTCTGCTGACAGAACTGCTGTTGATCTGACTTACAGTTATCGCATTCCCCACAGGATGCAACCATACAGCCTACGCCTGCAAGATCTCCTTGTTTAAACTTGGTCACTTCACTTCCCACAGCCTGAATCCGTCCAACAATCTCGTGCCCTGGAACAATGGGATATTGTGTCCCCCCCCATTCGTCACGAACTTGATGGATATCCGAATGGCAGATACCGCTGTACAGTATATCGATTAACACATCATTCGGACCAAGCTCTCTTCTCTCAAATTCCCAGTATTCGAGTGGCGAATGCTGGTCTTTTGCCGCATATCCCTTCGATTTAATCATTATTCCTTTTTTTTAGTAAAACAAAAAATACAAATTACAGTACGAAGGTAATAGCTATTCGCTTCGGATAAAAAATAACATTCGGATATTGACATTGCACAAACAAACTGAAGTGCCGACGTACTTATTGAAGTAACTTTACTCATCCCTTAGCGATTCCACTGGATTGGCAATTGCTGCTTTAATCGACTGATAGCTCACAGTGAGGAACGTCACAGCAATAGCGCCGACACCGGCAAGCACAAAGATATCCCAACCAATTGATATTCTATAGGAGTAACCGGACAAATAGCTTTCCATTGCCCAATAGGCCGCTGGAAACGCAAGTACACAGGAAACCACGATCAGCACGACAAACTCCTTTGTCAGCATCTGTGTCACGCCAATGACCGAAGCCCCAAGCACTTTACGGATACCTATTTCCTTAGTCCGGCTTTCAGCCATATAGGCAGCCAAACCAAATAGCCCTAAACAGGAAATAAAAATTGTCAGCCCCGCAAATAAGCTGGCTAGTTTACCTGTGCGTTGCGCATCGGCGAATTTCCTTGCATATGCTTCATCCACAAATTTGTAATCGAAAGGATAATCCGGGTTAAACTTCTTGAAAACGGCCTCAGCTTTCGCTAGCGCATCCATCGTGTTTAGCTTCGGATTAAGCCGAATATGCATCGTGCTCATCCAATTGCTTGCCCCTTCTATAACCAGCGGTTTCACCGGCTCAAATGGTGATTCTTGGATAAAATCCTTAATCACGCCAATAATTTGGAATTTTTTTCCACCATCATTAAAATACTGTCCAATAGGATTCTTAAAACCCATTGTTTTCGCAGCGGTCTCATTGATTATTGCCGCCGTTGAATCCGTGGCAAATTTCGTCAAATCAAAGTCCCTTCCGGCCACTAGCTCAAAACCTGCCGTTTCCACCACCCGATCGTCACCAGTCTGACGGTTAAACTGGATCACATCATTTGGATTTTTCCCTTCCCATGTAAAACCATTCCAGCCACTCCAGCGCTCGGTGAGAGGCGACATCAACCGACAGACCGATTGGGCAATATTCTCGGCCAACAACGCCTGCTTGACCAGCTGCACGTTTTTTGGTAGCTCGCCTACCTCCTGCACATAAATAAGATTATCTTTTTTAAACCCAAAATCCCTGTCTTGTGCATGTTTAATCTGCTTCCGTATGACGAGGGTGCTGATAATTAGGACAATAGCGACACTAAATTGACTAACCACCAGTATCTTGCGTGGATTAATCTTTTTGTGAACATTTTTAAACTTTCCTTTCAGTACTTTGATCGGGTTAAAAGAGGACAAAAAGAACGCGGGATAGATACCGGCAAGGAAACCTGTCGTTAAAATGAAGCCCAAGAAGGATAACCAAAACGTATATTTCTGGACGGGTAGGCTAAATTTCTGGCCTACCAAGGTATTGAAGCTGGGCAAAACGACAGCAAGGAGAATCAGGGCAATGATTCCCGATATAAAAGCTAACAATAAAGATTCCAGTAGAAACTGAAAAACAAGCACACGCTGATGTGCTCCTACCACCTTACGGATACCGACCTCCTTGGCTCTTTTCTCGCTTTGTGCTGTACTCAGATTGATAAAATTAATACAGGCGATTAATAGGATTAAACAGGCTACGATGCTAAAAGTCTTAACCATATCTATCCGGCCGCCTACAACCTTGCCATTTTCGTATTTATTGTAGAGATAGATATCACCAAATGGTTTTAAGAAAGTCTCGGTCTCAATACTCGAATTACGGGGAACAATATCTTTGATCTGTTCCTGGATCTTGCCAAGCTGCGCACCTTTGTTAAGCTCAACATAAAGGTCAACGGAACTATTGCCCCATTGGCTATCTGAATAGCCTAATTTTTCCATCAATGTCCAAGGTAGGAAATAGGCATAGCCACTGAAAATAGTATTGGCCTCGCTTTTTTTCAGCACCCCAGTGACGGTTAAGACATGAACAGTATCGATTTGTATCGTCTTCCCGATCACATCTGCACTTCCGAAAAGCCCTTTTGCGGTTTGTTCGGATAGTACAATGCTCTGAGGTGAGGTTAACATGGAATGACGATCTCCCGCATATAGCGGAAATTCAAACATATCGAGAAACGCTGAATCAACAAAGGCCCCTACGTCAGCCATGACCTTTTTTTCTCCTGTACTAAACAACAAACCGTTTATACTGCTTAGCCTTGACACATCTTCAATTTCCGGCACCTCGTTTTTTAACACTGGCGCTAAGGGCTTGGCCGTAGAAAACCAGACATTAAGCTTGTTATCCGAAAAATCTCTGGATCCAACTGTATATAATTCCGACGTTTTCGGGAAGTGCCGGTTAAAGTTTAGCTGAAAACTCACCCATAACAAGATCAGCATGGCTGAGCACATACCCACCGCCAGGCCAATAATGTTCGTTAGCGTAAAGCCTCTGTTTTTCTTTAAATTACGAAAGGCTATTTTGAAATAATTTTTAAGCATAGTCATCAATCGTTCCAAGCAACCCACTTGCCATACAAATAACACGCTGATAAACACAATATTAAAACAAACAAACACCAATTTCAGCTGTCCATTATCGAACGCTTTTTGTCCGGAACTGAACAGCTGTCCTCTCATATTGTCGCAAATACACCGGCCTTGTACTTTCCCCTTTCCTTCAATTTGAATATTACCAAATAAACGTTTTCGGCCCAACACTGGAAATTTCCCGATGGATAATGTTAGCAATACAGCAACAAATATACAATTACTCACAAACCGGACAGTTTGGACTTACGCCCTGCAATAGGTTTGTCCCAATTCGCCGCTCAACAATTTGCTTTAGCAGAAACTAAAACCACGCTCGCTGGATGCTGCGTCAAACCGATAAATATCTCTGTGTAATGAAAGCTTTAATGGCAGGTAGATCTTATCTTTATAACATCTAATATTTCATAGTATGGTAAACAGAGACAAAAAACTGCAAAATATTATTAACTGGTCAAAGCGTAATGATGATATCCGGGCGGTACTGTTAACTAGCTCCATGGTTAATCCGCTTGCTCCGGTGGACGATTTAAGCGATTTAGATATTGAACTGATTTTTGAATACAACCAACACTATATCGCCGATAATCAATGGCTACACAATTTTGGTACTCCCATAGCGATGATCGAAGAGGGCGAAACTAATTTCGATGGTAAACATGCCATGAAAATGGTTCTTTATGAAGATCAAGTAAAAGTAGATTTTAAACTTTTTAGTAAATCGAATTTTCTCGGAGAAGTCAAACAAGCACAACTCCCTGAAGATTGGGATATCGGATATAAGGTATTATTGGATAAAGACGGAATAACGCATGGCCTAAAGAAACCGAGCCATCAGGTATCTATTATAAAAAAACCAAATAAACTTAAATTTGAGCAGGTCCTAAATGACTTTTGGTGGGACTGCACATATGTTGCCAAATGTTTGGTCCGCAAGGATATCTTCTATGCAAAATTCATGGCGGAAAACAATATCCGAACAGACTACTTAGTTCCACTCATCGAATGGTATATTGCAAACCAGCACGACTGGAATATCACGACCAATAAGCACGGGCGGCTTTTCCAGACCTATCTCACTGATGAAATGTGGAACAAAACATTACTTACGTTTGCTGGGAAAGAAATTGAAGAAAACTGGAATGCCCTGTTTGCAATGGCAGATCTTGTCTCCCAGATAGGTCGTGAGCTGTCAAGTCAGTTGGTTTATGAATATCCTGAACAGCTTGAAGCCGACATCCGGAAATATCTGATTGGATTAAAAACAATTTCCTTAACTTAACGTCCACCTACAATACGCTGGCACATGGATACATTGGAACTGAATAAAGACTATTGGGACGAACGCTATAAAAAACATGAAATCGGCTGGGATATTGGCTATGCATCGCCAGCGATCGTCGCCTATGCAACAGCATCGATTCCAAAATCCGCCACGATACTGATTCCCGGCTGTGGCAACGCCCACGAAGCTCGGGCCCTGTTATTTGAGGGCTTTACAAATCTTACTTTACTTGATATCGCACCCACACTTGTTCGTAAGGTGCAAAAACAATTCGATAAAACTAAATACGTACGGGTTGTCTGTAAGGACTTTTTCCTGCACACACCACAGTACGATTATATCCTCGAGCAAACCTTCTTCTGTGCGCTCCATCCCAGCTTGAGAGAAAAATATGTCGAACAAATGGCATCTTTGCTGCGCCCCGGGGGAACTCTTGCCGGTCTATTGTTCAACAGGACCTTTGAAAGAAAAGGTCCACCATTTGGTGGAAACATTGCTGAATATCAGAAGCTGTTTAATAGCCTTTTTGACATTGTACAGATGAAGCCCTGCGCAGACAGTATCCCACAAAGGCAGGGCAGTGAGCTTTTTATTGAACTGCGAAAGAAGTAAAGTCAGTTTCCCGGCATTACTTTATAAGTCGGGTCCTCTTTAATATTCACTAAAGCGACTCCTTCAGCATTCTTCAGCAGAGATCGGCAATCCTCACTGAGATGCCAGAGCTCAATCTTTTTGTCCTGAGCCGCATACCGTTCGGTGATTTTATTGAGCGCATCAATAGCAGACATGTCAACAACCCTGCTTTCTTTGAAATCTAAAATCACATGATCAGGATCTTCGTTTACCTCAAATTTTTCCAAAAAATTGGCAGTAGAACCAAAGAAAAGCGGGCCATAGATTTCATAGTGCTTTACGCCATCCGAATCTATGTACTTTCTAGCTCGTATACGTTTGGCATTGTCCCAGGCAAATACAAGGGCAGATATAACTACCCCCATCAGCACAGCAAGGGCCAAATTGTGCAAGAGCACCGTGATTACGGCGACGAGCATGCCAACAAATATATCTGACTTCGGAAATTTAGTAATGATACGCAAGCTTACCCATTGAAAGGTGCCAATGGCAACCATCATCATGACACCAACCAGTGCAGCCATCGGAATCTGCTCTATGAAAGGAGCACCCACCAAAATGATCAACAAAATGGTCATTGATCCAATAAACGCCGATAATCGGGTGCGGGCGCCGGCGTTCAGGTTGACTAAAGTCTGTGCAACCATAGCACAGCCCCCCATACCGCCAAAGAGGCCATTTATCGTATTGGCGATACCCTGCGCCATGGACTCACGATTAGCATTTCCCTTGCTTGCCGTGATCTCGTCCACCATGTTTAAGGTCAATAAGGACTCCACGAGGCCCACTCCCGCCATCACTAAAGAATACGGAAAAATGAGCTGTAAGGTCTCCCAATTCCATGGGATGTCTGGAAAATGAAACTGCGGCAGCGAACCACTTACCGAAGCGATATCCACCACTTTCTTGGTGTCGATTCCCAATGCTGACACGAGAACAAAAATTACCAAAATAGCTACCAGAGAGGCAGGTATAGCCTTGGTAAGACGTGGAAACCCGACGACGATCAATATCGTCAATAAGGTGAGTCCGCCCATGACATATAACGTGCCCCCCGTCATCCAGGCCATACCAGTATCCGTGTTCACCTTGAATTGGACAACTTGTGCCATAAAAATAATAATAGCCAAACCATTCAAAAAACCATACATAACCGGCTGCGGGATCAGACGGACAAATTTACCCCACTTAAATAAACCAACCAAAAATTGTAAAAGACCTGCTAACAGCACTGCCGCAAAGAGATAATCTATTCCATGGCTCGCAGCCAATGCCATCAGGACAACCACGGTCGCCCCAGCTCCACCAGACACCATTCCGGGCCGCCCTCCTAAAATTGAAGTCACTAGTCCCATTAAAAATGCAGCATAAAGCCCTGTCAAAGGAGGCAACCCCGCCAAGATCGCAAAGGAAAGCGATTCGGGTATCATGGTCATCGCTACTGTCAATCCAGCGAACAACTCATTCTTGAGATTGACGGATCGCAGCGAAAAAAAGTCAAAGGTATTATTCATGTCGATAGTTGTTGTAGCCTCCAAAGAAGCGATGCAAAGGTAAGCATCGACCCGCCATATCCGCAATAGAGATACGCTCTAAATAGTGGTGACGAGAGCCATTATTGCAAACACTTTCCGTTAATAATTGTTATTCTTATCAAATTTTATTGCAAAACAGTATATTAACCCTATGAAGCAACACATTGGCCCTTTCCCCTACTTATTCGTTCTTTTTCTGCTACTGTACAACACTTGTTTTAGCAGTATACCCACTGCCCTTGTTGCTGATGACAGCATTTATCATGACATATTTCGGCCCAGTCGCCCACTAGCTCCTGCTCCTACCACACGGTTTGACAGCCTGACAATTGAGCAGAAGAAAAATTTCCTGCGCGCCGGTATAGAGTGGTTCTCCATTCAGGCGATTCCTGCTTCGGTCAATTATTTTATACGGAAAGATCCTGTTGCCAACATCTCCTTTAAGAATTTTTTTAGTCATCTTAAATTTTCTGCCTGGACTTGGGATGACAATCATTTTGCGACTAATCAGATTGCCCACCCCTATCATGGCCAGTTTTATTTCAATGCTTTTCGGTCCAACAATTTTAGTTTTTTGCAGTCCACGGCAGCTACGGTCGCAGGTAGCTATATCTGGGAAACTGCCGGTGAAACTGAACCCCCTTCCATCAATGATATCATTAATACAAGCTTTGGTGGTACTATTCTGGGAGAGATGACCCATCGGCTGTCGCATCATATACTGGCCAGGCCGAGCCTGACGAAAAGCCAGCGCAATAAAAAGGAAATTTTAGCCATGTTGATCAATCCGATCAACGGGTTAAACCGTTTGCTCGACGGCCGCTGGGGGAATACACACAAAGGCACAGTGATAGATAGTTCCTTAGTACATACCGAAGTCGAACTTGGTATACGTCGTTTTGATGCCAAAGAACACGATATTATCAATCGTGGAAAGAATGACATCTATGCCCGCATCAAACTGATCTATAATAATGATGCTTTAGACCGCAAGAAACCTTTTGACGACTTCTACCTCAATCTGGAAGTCGGCTCAGACGACAGCTCCATCGTGAACGCTGTCAATATCTATGCATCACTGTATGGAAACCGCGTACTATCAAATTTACCAGGCCGTCACCGCGGTATTCTGTCCGCTCATTTTGACTTTCTGCGTAACGAAGCCTTTTACTATGGATCTCAAAGTATAAACTATACTCTTTTTTCACACTTTGCCATCGGCAGTCAAAGTAAGTTAACAACTGTCTTGGGCGGTGGACCAGTCATACTGGCCGCGGTGCCCGACCCTTACCTTCATTTTGGTGAAAGCCGTACCTACGATTATGGCCCCGGAGCAGATATCCGGGCGTCAGCAACCCTCAGTACCCTGAAGCGTTTCAAATTTGGCGTCGACTATCGCGGTGGTTACTTTGTTACGATAAGCGGCAATAAGTCGCACCACTACCTGCATACCGCCTCCACCAGTGCTGCCTTACGGATCTGGAAAAATTTTGGCGTAAACCTGTATTCAGGGTACTTCAGACTAGAAGGACACTATCGGTATCACAACAACGTTAATAGAGATTATCCCTTTGTCCGCCTAGCACTGGCCTATAACTCTGAATACTAGAAGAAGTGCCTTTTTTGGATGGGCTGCCGGTGAAGTCGGCTTAGTTCGCCCAGTACTTCTTTAAAGCTTCTTTCAGTCGCGGATCATAGCCATAGATGTCCGGATAGGACACTATTTTCCCCGCATCATCCAGCCATGTTGTATAGTACGTAAGGTATACAGGCATCTTTCGCTTCAATGTTACCCAACGTGATTTGGAGATCGAATCCGTCGTGATCTCTTTTGCGATCCGCTCGGCCTGCTTTTCATTATTGACGAGGTAGCTCGCCAGATCTACCGGCTTTTCTACGCGTACACAACCATGGCTCACCGCACGGTTGGTCTGCCCAAACATCTGTTTGGCCGGTGTATCATGCAGATAGATCGAATACGGATTCTCAAACAGAAATTTTACATTTCCCAATGAGTTGTCTGAGCCCGGATTCTGTTTAAAGCGAAACTTTTCGACAGAGTCGGCATTCCAGTTTACCGTGGCCGGATCCACCTGTTTGCCTTTATAATAAGCTACCATGTTGCGTGACGCCAAATAGTTTGGGTTGTTTCTTACACTGGCCAGTAACTCTTTTTTAACTATACTGCTCGGAATATTCCAGACAGGGTTTACCTGCATAGCATCCAAGACGCCCTGCATTACAGGCGTTTCGTGATTCTCACCCTTGCGCGTATACCCCGGATTAGTCGTCTCTCCTACACATACATTCATCACTTGCCGGGATTTGCCTTCTTCTACAATATGTAACCGTTGCTCGGGGATATTGACAAATACATAGCGTTCGGGAAACACCTCGCCCATCCAGCGCAATTTCTCCAGCGTCATCAACACACTGATCCGTTGCGCAGGATCCAGATCCCCATTCTCCAACAGCTCCTGAAACTTGAGATAATACTGATTTTTTGGCTGAACGGATGCTAAAACCGCCCCAATCGAAACGCTATCCATCAAACGTGCTACATTGCCGTAGTTCATACGCTTTTGCGGTACAAAATAACGACCATACAGACGCTTGGGATTCACCATCCCATATTTGAGTCCGCTAACATAGGCGACAAACCCATCTGTACCCAGCAAGTCCAACTTTGCCAAAAGAGGATAGGCTTCTGCCACATCTTTGGGCTTCAATTTGCGAAGGGAAAATAAGGTTTCCTTAATTTCAATGGTATGGAAATAGCTCGTACGTATGCCATGCGCCTCACTCCGCTCAAAATACGTCAGCATCGTATCCAGGCTTCCATCAAATAAGTGGCTAGCAACTAAAGTCATTCCTTCCGTCGAATCAGCCAGCTGCTTCATCCAGCTTGGATTATGTAATTTAGCCTTCTGCTTCCCGTAGACTTCCCAGAATACTTTAACATAAGCCGCTGTATCGAATTCCTTATAGGACTTTTGATCAAAACCCTCTGCCAGCACATCACCATATGTCGGCGGATTCTCTTTACAAGAAAAAAATACTATTGAAACGAATGAAATAAGAACTAAAAATCGTGACATACTACAGATAATGAAAAAGAAATGGCTTCGCAATAATGAAGCCATGTTCGGTGCACAAAGATAAATAATTCTTTTTGGCAAACGAATGCCCTTTGTCATCGAATCACTACAGGAATCAATCCCTATATTTTTGAAGAAAATCCTCAAGAAGATCAACCATCTCCGTATTCCCTAGAAATGCTGCGGAGCGCTGATGTAAGCTCCTGGGCTCAATATCCAGAATACGTTGACAACCATTGGATGCCTTTCCTCCTGCCTGCTCTATGATAAAAGCAATGGGGTTACATTCGTACATCAGGCGCAGTTTGCCATTGGGATGCGCAGAGGTCGTTGGATAAAGAAATATACCGCCTTTCAACAAATTGCGATGGATGTCGGCGACCATCGAACCAATATAGCGGGAAGCATACGGCCGTAGGGTTGACGGATCTTCCATCTGACAATATTTGATATACTGCTTAACACCGTTAGGAAATTTAGAATAATTCCCCTCGTTGATGGAATAAATATGTCCGGCTTCAGGTATTTTCATATCGGGGTGAGATAAACAGAATTCGCCGATTGAAGGATCCAACGTAAAGCCATTCACGCCTTTTCCAGTAGTATATACCAGCATGGTGGAGCTGCCGTAGATCACATAGCCCGCGGCAACTTGCTTGGTCCCTTTTTGTAAAATATCATTGTTGTTGCAGGAAACACCTGTGTCAGAAATCCGCCTGTAGATCGAAAATATGGTGCCGACAGAGACATTAACGTCAATATTGCTTGACCCGTCCAACGGATCTATACAAACAATATATTTCGCATTTTTTGACACACCAGAATGGATATAAACGGGGTTTTCATGCTCCTCTGACGCAACCACACAACATTCGCCCCCACTTTGTAGCGCCTTAATAAACTGCTCATCGGCGTACACATCCAACTTCTTTTGCCCTTCGCCTTGAATATTCGTCTGCCCCGCGTCGCCCAGAATATCTACCAGACCGGCTTTATTCACTTCTCTGTTGACGATTTTTGCGGCGATACCGATATCGCGCAGCAGCCGGGAGAGCTCTCCTTTTGCATATGGAAAATCGGCTTGCTTTTCAATGATAAATTGACCTAGTGTAGTGATGCCACTCATAATATTGTTATATTGGATATTTGTTGCACAAAGCTAAAAAAGTAAACTACATTTTAGCAAACCAAATCGACTAAACCCGTACATTTTAGCAAATCAAAATACGCAATCGATTGCGGGTATCCTTGCTAACTTTCTTATGCTAAAACGATTATAGTCAACAAAAAGGCAACGATGCTCCGAAAGCACTAAATTATTGCAAAATTTTGGCCGTTAGAAAAAGACTAAAAAATGATAAGTATTTGGTAATTTTGGCTAAATTAATTGATATATGCAGCAACTGATTAAGCTCATCGAAAAAGAGAGAATAGGAAACCAACCGTTCAGCCAACATACACTTATCATTGATGATAAGCAAGTCGTACATGGAGCACTTTTCTTAATCAAGACAACCCGAAAAACCTTTAAAATTATGGTCCCAGCGCCGTTTTACGAAGAATTATTAAACGGAAAGACAACTATCCAGCAATTGATCAGGCATCCGGAGGCCATGTTGCTAACCTAGGTGCTTGTTTTCTCGTCTCGGGATAAATTTACATAAACAGTCTGTGGCAAAGGGCATATTCCATATCTTCGCAGTATAATTAGGACATAGATTTATCATCCAGAACTATGCGCAAAATACTTTTAATCGCTTTATCAGTTGTTATCACACTCATTTGTGCTCAAAACACGCAGGAAGTGAGCGTAGGTCTTATTGTCAAGACACAATTCGCACTCTGGAAACTACTTTTATTGTTTTTTATCCTTGGGATGTTATTTGCCTTTCTTTTAAAAGGGGGAAAAAGGAAAACACAGGCTCCGCTTGTCGGAAATACGGATTATTCTGCTGATGACTATCCGGAGCACAACCCCGGACTTTCCGACGAAGATAGGGAGTTTCTCTCGTAACCGTAAAAAAATAAAAGACTAAAAATGAAGGCCTAAACTGTTTAAACGCATTTTTATTCTCCAAATAGTTGTGAAAAACATGGATTACTCCTATCTTTGCATCACTTCAAACAAGGAACAATAGTTCAAAATAAAAGAAGTAGGATTCCGTAGCTCAGCTGGTAGAGCAATACACTTTTAATGTATGGGTCCTGGGTTCGAATCCCAGCGGGATCACAAGAGAAAAGCTAATCGCAAGATTGGCTTTTTTGTTTTAACGGTATTAAGGATTCGAAAGAAGGGCCGGCCGGGTTCGATCCGATGGAGGCTCAGGGATGTGCGCGGGAACTGTGGGGCTGAGCCAATCCCAGCGGGATCACAAAGCCACTCGTTTTTGGGTGGCTTTTTCATTTTTCATAGCGACAT
Source organism: Sphingobacterium sp. InxBP1 (assembly GCF_026191775.1). Lineage (NCBI taxonomy): Bacteria > Pseudomonadati > Bacteroidota > Sphingobacteriia > Sphingobacteriales > Sphingobacteriaceae > Sphingobacterium > Sphingobacterium sp. InxBP1. Next base: position 187,628 of record NZ_JAINDX010000042.1, read on the forward strand.
CAAGCACTTAACCCAAAAGGCAACCTTCTGATCATTCCGTCAAAGCTGAGATACGCTTAACTACATAAATGCCGATTTTCACGAAGTTTATATACACCCTACTACATGGTACAGAATATGTAAAAAGACAATAAGGGGATGTAAAAGCATCGATTAGGTAAGAAAGCCGACACGCGGGATTTATAACAATACGGAATTAAAATTGTATATTGGATCCCATGAGCAACCCAATAATTCCTAATCCATGTACTTTTACGATATGAAAAAGTCACTTTTTCCTGTAATTTTACTCTCTTCCGGTTTAGTCGCAATATCCCCCCTGATCACGCGGGCGCAGACATCCGGGAAACCCAATGTGATTTATATCTATGCAGATGATCTCGGCTTTGGTGATTTAAGTAGCTATGGAGCTCAACAGATTCAAACACCTAACCTCGATCGGCTCGCCAGTACCGGCACGCAATTTACCAATGCACATAGCAGCTCCGCGACCTGTACCCCCTCCCGTTTTGCATTAATGACCGGCACTTATCCTTGGCGCCAGACAGGAACCGGCATTTTGCCGGGTGACGCAAAACTGATTATCCCAACAGATAAAATTACCTTACCCAAAGTATTTAAAAATGCAGGATACGCGACTGCAATTGTCGGAAAATGGCATCTCGGTTTGGGCAATCAAGTCAGCAAAGACTGGAATGCCGCAATACGGCCTGGACCAAATGATGTGGGTTTTGACTATTCTTTTATCTTTCCTGCCACCGCCGATCGCGTGCCGACCGTTTTTCTCGAAAATGAACGGGTGATCGCTGCGGATATAAACGATCCTATTCAGGTCGATTATGAAAAAAAAATTGGCAATGATCCCACGGGAAAAGAACATCCTGAATTATTAAAAATGCAATCCTCCTCAGGCCAGGGACATAATCAGACCATCGTTAATGGTATTGGCCGGATCGGCTACATGAGTGGTGGTACGCGTGCACGTTGGGTAGATGAAGAACTTTCTATGACTTTTCTTCATAAAGCACAAGAGTTTATTTCACAGCATCAGGACAAACCCTTCTTTCTTTATTTCTGCCTGACCGAACCTCATGTACCGCGTATGCCCGCAACGCAGTTTAAAGGCAAAAGTAAGCTCGGATATCGTGGCGATGCCATTCTTCAGCTGGACTGGACAGTGGGGCAAATACAAAAGCACTTGCAATTGCTCGGTATTGATCACAATACCCTCATCATATTTAGTAGTGATAATGGTCCGGTGCTCGATGATGGTTATATGGATGGCGCGGTTACCCAATTGAACGGTCACCGACCCGCCGGCCCACTCAGAGGTGGCAAATATAGCATCTTTGAAGGGGGCACTCGCGTGCCTTTTATTGTGAATGGCAAAGGTGCGGCTAAGGGCAAAATTTCGGATGCCCTGATTTGCCAGATCGATCTTTTGGCCACTAGCGCCCAGCTTGTGGGCGTCAAACTCAATGCTGATGAGGCGATAGATAGCGAGCCTTTATTAACAACATTGATGGGGCAGGAAGATAAAGGCCGGACGCACATGGTTCAGCACGCACAGACCCTGGCGATCGTAAAAGACAACTGGAAATACATCGCACCTAGCAACGGTACCCCATATATGAAACTGACAGACACCGAAACCGGAAATCTTTCCGAAGACCAATTGTATGACCTAAAGAATGACATCGGAAAAAAAAATAATGTTGCTTCAAAATATCCTGAAAAGGTAGCCGAACTAAAACAGTTGCTAAATGATCAACGAGAAAAATAACGATAAACCAAGCTCTCAAGCCTAAAATGTTGACAAACAGCAATTCATAACAAACAAAAAAAAGCTTAGCATCCGGTCGGGCGACCTGCTAAGCTTTTATAAATACCTCTGTGTAAGAGGCAATCAACCTAAACCTATGACAAAGATAGTGCTTCAAATGATATAAACAAAAATTTTGTTATATTTTTTTTCAACTCCCATTAATTTGCTTTCAGATCATATTCACAAAAGGAATAGTAAGTGTACAATATACACACAGACTTTTTGGGATTTTCCAAAGCTCTTTTTTAAGTTAAGCACCTCCAGTGGGGTTTTAACCTAAATAGCTATCCCCGCCCTGAATAAATTCCGCAACATTATTCTGTCATTCAACGGTCTATTTTATACCTCTGGAAAGGTGTTTATCGGATTATTTGTTACCTTTGGTTAATCAAAATTGTACGTGCATGTTTACCGGAATCATCGAAACGCTGGGAAAAATTGAACATATCGAAGCTGAAAAAAGCAACATCCATTTTTATGTGAGCTCCCCTATCTCAAACGAACTGAAAATTGATCAGAGTGTCAGCCACAATGGCGTCTGCCTCACAGTTGTCGGGCTGAATGATCAAGTACATAAAGTGACTGCGATCGATGAGACACTGCAGAAAACCAACTTAGCCGAACTGAAAATCGGGGATCTGGTTAATCTGGAGCGATGTACACTTGCTGGCGGAAGATTTGACGGCCATATCGTACAGGGCCATGTCGATCAGACGGCTACCTGCATCCAAAAGAAGGATGAAAATGGCAGCTTTATTTTTACGTTCCAATATGATCCGTCCAAGCAGAATATCACAGTGGAAAAAGGATCCATAACGGTCAATGGGATTAGCTTAACCGTCGTAGGTTCCAGAGATGATCAATTTTCCGTTGCGATTATCCCTTATACACTCGAACATACCAATCTTAAACAGGTCAATGTTGGCACCACTGTCAATCTTGAATTTGACATTATTGGCAAGTATGTTCATAAAATAATGGCTATGCGCGGATAAGCCCTTCATGACGATTGGTGGTGAGCACTGCTGCTTTACTCCAGATAATGCCCTTGGCGAATGAGCAAGGCTCTGTATTTATTAAAGACGCTTGACTTGGAGACAAATCCCATATACTTATTTTCATTCCCCAGCACGGGTAGTATCCAGGTATCATCTTTATTCATCTTAGCCATTACAATTTCCATATTCTCGTTGATATTTACCGTGTCATTTGGTTTCTGGGCCAGTTTTTCAAAGGTTGTGTCCCCACCGTCGACCTCCCCGAGCAGAACAGAAAATAAAAACTCGCTGTACAAGATGCCCATAAATTTCCCCTCATGACTGACCACCGGAAAGATATTGCGTTTGCTGTGTATAATATCGGATTGTCGGCTCTTGGGTGTCTCCTCCGGCCTCAATATAACGAAATTCGTTTCCAGCACATACTTGATCCGCATCATGCTCAGCACAGACCGGTCCTTATCCTCATAGGAAATCAGATCCCCGGATTCAGCCAATACTTTGGTGTAAATCGAATGTTTAAGTACCGCCCGGTTGATCAGATAGGAGATTGAACAAACCAACATCAGCGGCACCATCAGTGTATAGCCTCCGGTGATCTCTGCAATCAGGAATATACCTGTCAATGGTGCATGCATAATTCCGCTTAAGGCACCGGCCATCCCAGCCACCACAAAGTTAGGTACATTGAGTTCGGCCATTCCCGTTAGGTTCACGCCATAGGAAAATGCAAAACCTAACAGCCCCCCCATCACCAAGCTTGGACCAAATACACCTCCGTTACCGCCACCATTTAGCGTAAAAAGCGCAGCAAAAGATTTCCCGAAGAGTGTTAGAATGGTATATCCAAGCACCACCAGGCCAATGTCCTTATAATCGGAAAATAGACTGTTCTTCACAATGGCGTTAAACTGCCCATTGAGGATCTGTTGTATTGTAATGTAGCCCTCACCATATAGTGCAGGAAAGACAAAGATCATCAGCCCCAGCGAAATACCACTGATCCATACTTTACTGTAGGGATTTTTCACCTTGGCAAACCACTTGCCGACTGTCCGCGAAACACGGGCAAAATAGATCGTATACAATCCCACCATTACGGCCAGCAACAGATAAAATAACAGGGCCGAAACCTGCCAGTCAGAGTTGAACGTGCTAAATAGAGGCTCACTGTACAGAATTCGCGACACCACGGAAGCTAATGCCGACGAAATCAATAACGGAATAAAAACCGGAATCGAAAATTCCGGAAGTAGGATCTCAATGGCGAAGATCATCCCTGCCAAGGGGCTGTTAAAGGCCCCAGAAATGCCCGCCGCCGCTCCGCACGCCAACAACATCGTGACTTCCTTGTATTGTAAACCAAAAAAACGGGCGATATTCGAACCGATAGACGATCCGCCCAGGGCCACTGGCGCCTCTAGACCACAAGACCCACCAAAGCCTACCGTGATCGCCGAAGTGACGACCTGCGAATAGATATTGCTCGGATCCAATCGGCTGCCTTTGCGGCTAATCGCGTAGATGATCGGCGTGATGCCATGCTCCATCTTCTTCCCCTTCAAAAATTTGCGTACAAAAAACACGCTCAACAAAATCCCGATTAAGGGAAACACCAGATACACTGAATATTTGACTTTCCAGTCAATATCATCCTGGATCGTCGCCGCAATAAAATGAGTCAGTCTTTTTAAGATAGATGCCATAAGTCCACCAACAATACCTACCAAAAAGGCTAGAATGATGATAAAATTCCGGTTCGAAACTTTCTTCATCCGCCATTGATTGATCTGGTCTATCTTCTTAAAAAAACGTACACTGAGGTTTGCCATGTCTTTTTATTGAAAGCTCAACACTTCCTTTTTCTTTTTTGTTTTGAACTTGTCTGGTACAACAGCCAGAACTTCCTTCTCTAAGGCCTGTATAGCTTGCCGCTTCACGTAGTTCTGCGTGGTGACCAGGGATATTTCCCGCACGGGTTCGGGAGATTTAAAATAACGGATCTTGTCCAGCTGCTCTTCTACATAGTCCGAAATTGACAGTTCTGGAAGTATCGTAATCCCGTCATTTATATCGACCATTCGCTTTAACGTTTCCACACTTCCTGTATTGTATTCAAAGCGTCCGGAGAGATCCTGATTATGTTTGTGATGACAGATGTTTAGCACCTGCCCACGCATACAGTGCCCTTCATTGAGCAGCCATAACTTGTCTTCGGCAATATCATCCCCACTCAGCACCTTTTTGGCAAAAAGCGGGCTGCGCTCAGAAATATAAGCGACAAAATTCTCATAAAATAAAGGCGATTCAAGTATGCCCGGATCATTTAAAGGAGTAGAAAGAACCCCGCAGTCCAACAGCCCCACTTTCAGTTCGTGAACAATGCGTTCTGTCGTATACTCCCAAATCTGCAACTGTAGTTTAGGGTATTTTTCCATAAACGTGGTCAGCACTTTTGGCAATAAATACGGCGCGATGGTCGGGATCACGCCCACCCTGAGTGTACCCTCAATCTCCCCTTTTTTGTCCTGAACAATCTCGCTAATCCGGCGGCTCTCTGTCAGCACCACCCGTGCCTGAAGGATAATCTTCTCACCTATTTCAGTCGGCACAACAGGCTGCCGGCTGCGATCAAAGATTTTTGCGCCCAACGATTCCTCTAGCTTCTGGATCTGCATGCTTAAGGTCGGCTGCGTCACAAAACATTTTTCAGCGGCAGCGACAAAACTACGGTATGTGTCTACAGCGATGATGTACTCCAATTGGATTAAGGTCATGTTAAAATCTTTAAAGCGCAAAATTACAAATACTCCCGCAAAACGATGGCAAATACACAATATTTTACTCCCCCACGACGGCTTCTGTATTTTTATATAACAATAAATACCCTGCCAAAATGCAGCATTTTGCGCATTATTGTTACAATACTTCATAATAAAAGTGGATTCATCAAAAAGCTTTTCTTAAATTTGACGATTTAACATGCGATATTTCAAACATGAAGTTTATCAATAGTACAACCATTGCACTAGCACTACTGCTGAGTGCAGCCAATATGCCTTATAGCAAAGCTAATCCCGATGAAGGAATGTTTCCTTTAAGCGAATTACACCGCGCAGGATTAAAAAAAGCAGGCTTGAAAATCAGTGAAAAGGATATCTATAACCCCGGCAACGTGGGCCTCGTGGACGCGTTGGTCCAGGTCAGCGGCTGCACCGGCTCCTTTGTCTCTAATAAGGGCTTGATCATCACAAATCACCACTGCGCCTTTTCCGCCGTACAGCTGGCCAGCACAGCAATAAACAATTACCTTAAAAATGGATTTGTCGCACAGAGCCAGGAACAGGAGATTGAAGCAAAAGGATTAAAAATCAGGATTACGGACTCTTATGAAGATGTATCTAACAAAATTTTAAATGCTGTAGCCAACATCAGTGACCCAGTGGAACGTATCAATACGATCAAACGCAAACAGGAAGAACTGGTCAGACAAGCCGAAAAAGAAGATCCGACGATTAAAGCCGAAGTATCCGAGATGTTTATCGGCAAAAGTTATGTACTGTTCCGTTATAAAACCATCGAAGATGTACGTCTTGTCTATATCCCACGCCAAAATATAGGTGAATTTGGCGGCGAGACCGACAACTGGGTATGGCCACGCCATACGGGCGACTATTCCTTTCTAAGGGCCTATGTCGGCAAAGACGGGAAATCGGCGCCCTATTCCAAGGATAATGTGCCTTATCAGCCAAAAAAACATCTGAAAGTAAACCCAAATGGGGTCAAAGAAAATGATTTCACGTTCATCTTGGGCTACCCGGGCCGCACATTCAGACACCGCCCTGCACAATACATCCGATATCAGCAGGAGTATCTCCTGCCTTACGTTTCCAATCTGTACGATTTTCAGAATAGACAGATGGAGGAAGCGGGCAAAGATAATACAGATGTTGCGCTATCCCTTGCTACACGCATAAAACGAAATGCGAACGTGCTCAAAAATTACCGCGGCAAATTGAAAGGGCTGCGTGGCATTGATCTGCTATCCACAAAAAAACAAGAAGATGAAGCGCTGGCCGCATTTATTTCAAGTAAACCAGAACTTAAGGACAAATATGGCAATTTATTGAGCGACATTGATGCATACTACCAAGTTAGCGATCAGGATGCTCTCAAAGAACTCTGGATCAACAATATTTACAGCAGCACTAGCTTGCTAAGAGTCGCACGCGACCTCAACGCTTTCAAAGCTGCCCTAGCTAATGAACGCTCACCGCAAAGCACAAAACAGCTTTTTGAGTATAATATTGAATCGTTCAAAAAGAACATAAAGGACATCTACGCAAGCTACAACAAACAGGCTGATCAACGTATCTTTGGAAAAATGCTGGAAGATGCAGCCGCATTCCAGGGCAAAAACCAGATAGCTAGCATTCAAAAACTGCAATTAAATCCTCAGATGGCCAACAATTATGCCACCCAAGCCATTGATGAAAGCAAATTGGCAGACCAGAACTATATCTTAAATTCCGTATTGGCCGATGCAAATACGCTGTTGCAGTTTAACGATAAACTGCTGGATGTTCAAAACGAACTCGATAAGGATATCACCACGTTCGCCGCTGAACAAAAAAGACGGGAAGGAGTCCTTAATAAATTGATGGGCGACTATGTTGCTGTCAAAGAAATATTCCAGGCCAAAAACTTTATCCCTGACGCCAACTCAACTTTAAGACTGACTTACGGACACATCAAAGGGTATTCCCCTGCCGATGCAACCTACATGAAGCCATTCACAACCATTGAAGGAATTATTCAGAAAGGCAATCTTGGACTCCCTGAATTCGATTATCCGCAAGAAATCAAAACAGCATACCTCAACAAAAATTTTGGCCCTTACTTGATGAAAGACCTGGGGTCGGTGCCCGTCAATATGCTATACGACATGGATACAACCGGCGGGAACTCAGGTTCTCCGATCATGAATGCAAACGGCGAACTGATCGGTGTCAATTTCGACCGTGCATATGACGCGACCATCAACGATTTTGCGTGGAACGAGAGTTATAGCCGCTCCATTGGAGTGGACATTCGCTACGTGCTTTGGGTGGCTGATAAAATTGACAACGCACACTTTATTTTGAAGGAAATGGGTGTATAAGCTATCCCACCCTTTGCATATAAAAAAAACACCTGTCCCTAGAGAGACAGGTGTTTTTTTTATGTAGCAATGACTAGAAAATAGGCTGCTTTTCCAATAGTTTCAGAACCACATTTCGCAGCCTTGCCAGCCCCTCCTCCAATGTTGCCCGTGAGCAGGCAAGATTGAGACGTATAAAATTATCGGTACCTTTTCCGTACATGGCTCCCACATTGACCTGCAAGTGTTCGCTTTCAAGCAACATCTGTCCTAGCTTACGGCTAGATACCGGTAGTATGGAACAATCCACCCACGAAAGGTAAGTCCCTTCAAGCGGCACAACGCTTAATTCAGGCAAATACGTTGCTAAATAACTTTTTAAATAGCTATAGTTATCCCATATATATGAAAGCACCTGCTCAAGCCACTCCTCGCCGTCCTGATATGCCGCGATCAGCCCCGTGATAGCGAAGGGACTAATCATGCCTATCTCATTGACAAGGAAGGCCTCTCTAACCTTCTGATTCCATACAGGATCAGCAACAATGACTGCCGCTGCTTGTAGTCCGGCGAGATTGAACGTTTTGCTCGGGGCAATACAGGTAATCGAATTGTTCAGAAATGACGGTTTAATGGTAGCAAAAGGAAAATGCCGATTGTCTTCAAACACCAAGTCACAATGGATCTCATCGGAGACAACCAGCACATTATGTCTTAGACAGATATCCCCAAGACGTTCGAGTTCGCTCTCCGTCCAAACTCTTCCGGCTGGATTATGTGGACTGCATAGAATAAAAAGCTTTACATTCGGATCGCTGGCTTTAGCTTCAAAATCGTCAAAATCAATACGGTATACTCCGTCATCATACATCAGGTCATTCGAAACGACTTCACACCCGTTGCGTGTGATAGACGAAAAAAAACAATGGTACACCGGCTCCTGTACCAATACCTTGTCGCCCGGAACCGTCAACGCATGAATAATAGCAGAAAGCGCAGGGACAACACCATCGACCGGTAGAATCCATTCTCGTTCCAGCACAAATCCATGTCGACGACGTAACCAGCCCGCTATCGCATCATAATACTCCTCCGGAATCTTGGCGTACCCGTAGATCCCATGCTGTACCCGTTTCATCAAAGCTTCAACAACAGGCTCCGGGGCCGGAAAATCCATATCCGCTACCCACAGCGGGATCAGATCTTCATAAGCCTGCTGGTTCCATTTTACCGAATCTGTCCCTTTGCGGCTACTTAGTTTATCAAAATTGTAGATCATATAGCAATTCAATTATTAACCACTTCCAATAACCTGAGCTTGACAGCTCGAATATACCCGAACAAAACCGCCGCTCGGTAGGCTAAATTAGAAAAGATTATAATGAGAAGAAAGCTTATATTTACTTAAAATTATGTACGCATGACCAAAACTAAGTTCTCCCTCAAGAAACGACTCCATAGTTTCCGTTATGCCTTCAATGGACTCAGAATAATCTGGCGGGAGGAGCACAATTTTAAGGTACACTTGCTGGCGATGGTCTTGACCACCGCATTGTCACTGCTACTGCAGATCAACGCCTATGAATGGTTAGCTGTCATACTTGCCATTGGCTTTGTCCTGGTAGGCGAACTGCTCAATACGGCCATGGAAAACCTGGCCGATTTTGTATGTGCAGAAACGGATCCCCGCATCAAAAGGATCAAAGACCTCACAGCTGCTGCAGTTTTGTTGAGTAGTATCACAGCATTAATCGTCGGTGCGATCATATTCGTACCTAAATTATACACGCTATTCTTAAGGATTGACCTTTTGTAACACTACCCTTTGATCATACGACAGCTTACCCGGATCTACGAAGGACATTTTTCCGCCTCTCTCTTCCATCTCACCAAAGCCCTCCACTGCACGACCCCCGACGAGCTTGAATGCGACCTGTCGCACAGACTGCTGTCCTTCCGAAGAAAATGTGTAGTCGGCAAGCAAAAGACTGTCTTTGAGCGTACCGGCAATATGCCCCGCATTTTTGTCCTTTTCTTTCCATAGATAATTAAGGTCACCGTTCACTTGATCTCCCTGTATCGTTATCGCCAGCGATATCGTATCTCCATTTTTAACATATTGATAGCTCTGGCGAATGGTCGTCACACTGTCTGCTACTATATTGCGGATAGTATCCGGTTGCGAACTTTGTGCTCCTCTGTCAGTACGCTGCTGACAAGCCGTGACACTAAACAATAGACATAACACGATGCTAACTAACTTCATATTTTATTTTGTTGGTTGACTACAAAGAAGCAATCGGAATGCCATATTGTTTTAAATGCCAGGTATTTATTCTTTTTTAATATTTAGAATAAAAAAACAAAATACAATCAATTGCTGTTTATAAATTACAAGCTAGGATAAAAGATTAAAAATAAACAATTTAGTAACAATAAAATTATGGGAACCTTATTGTAAAGCTAGTTTTTATTAGTAAATTGTACTTGATAAAATTCAGAATTCTTAACCAATATTAGTATGAAAGATGTAAGCTTTAAGAAATTTGACAGTGGGTGCACCTCCCTCGCAAAGTTATCCATTGAAACAGATCTGGCTATTATTGTAAAAGAAAATGTTTCTGTTTCGCCTGAATCAAAGCTGGAGAAACTTCGCCGCTGTAAGGAAGAGCTGCTTAAGAGCCTTTGGTTTGTACAGCGCCAATATTAATACCCGATGATGTTTCATTAACTTTCAGGAAGTACCCTGATTCTTTACTTTCGGAAAAAAGCCTCCCCAAAACTATCAAGGAGAGGCTTTTTGCATAGACCAGGCTCTTATCAAAATATGTAGCCTGATATAACTTTAAAGCGACCTCAAATGTTTGTAATTCGATTTGATCGTATCCCAGACTTCCTCAAAATTGCCGGACAACATTAATTTTGCCATACTTTCGGTCATTCCTTTCATTTGACTGAAAGAAATCTTTGGCGGCATGGCCAGCGCGTTTGGATTCGTATAAATATCAATCAAAACTGGCTCGTCAGCGATTGCCAGAGCCTCTGCCATCACCGTATCGGCTTCCTCCGGACGTGTCACGGTATATGCTTTGATTCCCATCGCCTGAGCGACCATGGCAAAATCGGGATTAATCATGTTGGTTTCCTGATCCTTCAAGCCAGCCACCTGCATTTCGAGCTTCACCATGCCGAGCGACCGATTGTTAAACACAATCAGCTTGATGGGTAGATTATATTGCTTGATTGTAGCGAGATCTCCCATTAGCATCGAAAGCCCTCCATCACCACAAAAAGCAATTACCTGTCTTTGGGGGTAGGTTAATGCCGCGCCGATCGCCATTGGCATCGCATTCGCCATAGAGCCATGATTAAATGATCCCAGCATCTTACGGTCCCTGCGCTGGTTGATATACCGTGCCCCCCAGACACAGCACATCCCGGTATCGACCAAAAAGATTGCATCATCGCTGGCTTTCTGGTCAATCAAATTTGCAACAAATTCGGGCTGTATAGCACACTCACTTCCCGAATCTTTGACATAAATCATCAGATCCTCTTTTACCTTTTCATAACTAGCCAGCTGTTTGTCGAGAAAACTGGAGTCGCTCCTCGCTTCTATAAATGGAAGTACGGCTTTGAGTGTCACGGCAACGTCCCCCACCAGTCCATAATCGACCATCGATCTCCGCCCCAATTTTTCTCCTTCGATATCGATCTGTACAATGGTTTTGTTGGTCGGTATAAAATCCTTATACGGAAAGTCTGTACCTAGTAAAAGAATAAGGTCTGACTGATGCATGCTCTGAAATGCCGAAGCTGTGCCTAGTAGGCCCGTCATACCGATCTCATTGGGATTGTCCCCCTGTATATCCAATTTAGCCTTAAACGAATAACCTACCGGCGCAAGGATCTTCTGAGATAGTTCTACCACTTCTCTCCGGGCATGCTTGGCACCTACCCCACAGAATAATGTGATTTTGTCAGCTTGGTTGATATACTGTGCCAACCGGCCAATCTCCATTTCAGAAGGCCTGATCTGGGGCTCGGTAAAAAATACTTTGGCGGCAGTGTTCATATCCACGGCCTCCATTTCAGAAACGTCGCCCGGCAGGCCAATTACTGCTACATCCCGTTTCGATATTGCCTGCTGCAAAGCATTCTGAACCATACGTTGCACCTGCTCAGGTCTTGTGATCATCTGGTTATAACAAGAACAGTCGTCAAACAACTTGACCGGATTGGTTTCCTGAAAATAGTCGGTACCAAACTCGTACGTCGCACAGGTTGAAGCGATTACCAGCAGGGGCACCCTGGTTTTGTGAGCTTCATATACACCGTTGATCAAATGTACATGTCCGGGACCACTGCTTCCTGCACAGCAGGCTATTCCGTGCAGATCTGCTTCAGCAGTAGCAGCAAATGCGCCCACTTCCTCGTGTCGGACATGTATCCATTGCATAGTTCCGTCTTGGTGGACGGCTTCATTAAAAAAATTTAAACTGTCTCCCGTTACTGCATAAATACGTTTGATCCCCGCATTCTTTAAAATATCGACAATCTGGTGCGCTACATTTTTCATATTAAATAGTATGATTAAAAGTTTGATACTGCAATAGTGTTGCTAAGTCTTCACAATCGCTGTCTTAATAAAAACAATATTGCTGGCCAATGGTTTTCATATACATAGTAAGGGAATGAAAAGCCGTATAAGCTGGATGTAAAGGGCGGATTGTAGCTGAGCTAATAGAGCAGTTCCGGAGCAGGAGTTCGTAAACAAAAACAGGCTACTCCTTTATATAAACGAAGCAACCTGTTGATTTAAAAAATTTTATTTTTTTCAATTGAGCTGACTTGAGAGCTCGTTCACAAACGCTTTGGCATCATTGAGATCTTGGTTCCATTCTGCATAACGCTTGGCCATATTCAGTTTCGCAATTTTTGCATTTAACTTGGTTAGATTAGCCCAGTCTTGCGATTTCTCCAACTTCGCTCTGAGGACACCCACCTTCGTGTAATCCTGAATACCTTCCAGCATGCGTTCGTAACGGATCGAACTGCGCCCTTGTGGATATACAATGTAGGTATCTCCGGCAGGCCATGTCCGGAATCTGGAATCACGTAGAGGGTCTTCTACCCAGGAATTAAAGGCCCAGCGTAGGGCGCCATCAAATCCCGCGGCCAGCGCATACCAAGCCATATAGGTGGATTCAGCAGGATCTGAAAAGGTGAACTGATTAGGGAATTCATCGGAACAACAGACGTAAAACGTGGTAATATAACCCTTCTTACGCCGTTGGACGAGGTCATTATGATCAAAAGGATCTCCGACCGCGACACTGATATCTGTACTCTTCTGATAGCGTTGATAGCTCTTATGGTTGTCGGCAAATGCAACGCCAAATTCAGGGGCTACGCGCTCAAGAAGCGCAATAGCAGGGTCCATTTCTTCCCGTCCTCGTTCGTCCATCGCAATATTCGTAATCTTGAGCCAGCCCTTTGCGCTGACATGCTTGCTAAAGTCCTTTAAAAAAGGTGTCCATAGCTCCTCAAAAACCGCAGTCCCCGGTTTGGCAATAACGTTGACAAACTCATTTTTGGCTTCATCAAAATAATGGACCTCATTGTTCCAGGGCAACAGCGAATAACAGTTGATTTGCTTATTGATACCCAGATCCATCATAAATTGCACCCACCGGTCAAATATGGCGTAATCATAAACCCATGTGCCAGCTTTGGTCTTCTTCCAGATAATCATATCGGCATAGGGGTCGTAAGTCTGTACATTCCATGCGTCTTTATTGAGCGTCGCCGTAATGACCTTCTGTCCGGCAGCAGCGAGTTGCTTCATCGTCGGCTTAAGGGCTTCGAAATGTTCATCGCTCCACACCTTGACATTGTTGACACGTGCCACAGCCGAAGGGTGCTGCCATTGGTCCAAATGGAATGTCCAATCAGAAGCTGGTGGCATAATATGGTTTTGAACATTGATAATCAAATCCAAATTGTGCACTACCTTACCTTTTTCTTTAACTGAAATCGTTGTTTTATATTCTCCAGCTGACGCCGATGCAGGTACTTTCACAGTGATCCAAACCGGACGAACTTTCTTCGCTTCGAGATCAAAACTTTTTAAGTCATCCAACATATCGGGCGAGAGCGACGCTTTAAAATCCTCCGGCTTACGATGGCCACAGCCACTGGCAAATTCATCCGTCATCACATAACGTACAAAACGTGCCTGTACAGCGTCGGCGCTAATAGACTGCCCCTTTCCTGTCTTCAGTTCCCCATTGGAAACCGTTACACTGGGCACAACCGCAGCTGTCCATAAAAGTACCTGGGCTGAAACCTGCTCTCCTTTCCAGGCAAACAACGTCGCACTACGCTGCATAGTGAGATCGGGCTTGACGGATTTTGGATAGCGCTTGTCGATAGACACGAACGAGGCGTGCAGCCCCGCCTTTACTGCTGACCAGTCAGAAAGGGTATCCTTCGTCGGATCAGCCAGCTCGGTAAAAGTAGTTCCCACAGCATAGCCTTGCTGGGCAATACCTCGATTATTGCCGCACAACATCAGGCATGCTACGGCAATAGCAGAATAAGTAGTAATTTTAGGCATAACAGTTTAATTAACAAAAAGTGGAAACAACTTCTGTCTGCCTAAAAATACTAATTTTTTGTTTATCCTAGACTAACTTTGTTCAAAAATTTCAGAAAGTGCGTGATAGAGTTCTGGATGATTTTTTTGGAACTTTGCTGGATTTTCAAAAAAATACTCCGATGCCACAGCAAAAAATTCGGCGGGACTGGTCATACCATACACGTCGATATCCGATTTATCGTGCCTGATTTTATCAATTTCCTGCCGTATCAGGTTCATAAACGGAATGACAGAAGCTTTATCCAGGAGCTGTTCAGGAATACCATCCACCGACCCGTCAGTTTTATCGATCAAGTGGACAAATTCATGTATCGCCGTGTTCTGGCCGTCAAGGGCATGTTTAAAGCCATATTCCAACGCGGATTTCGATAAAATCATCTGCCCGTTCATAGCTCCCTCACCTATCATGCCCATAATATTCCGATCTGTATGCCCTTCAAACTGATATTCGGCGTTGAAATGTGCTGGATAAACCATAATATTGGTTAAATTTGGATAGTGCCAGTTCTTAAACGCAAATATTGGAATAATAGCACTCGCAGCAATCATCATATAATCTTTTAGCTCCACTTCAACACCCACACCTTCAATATGGACGCTATCCAAAAACTTAAGGCAACGCGATTCAAACTCCAGTTTATCCGCTTCGGAAAGATTTCGATAATAAGCGACTTCCTGTTGTAAAATCTCTTTTCCTTCATCGCTCAGTACACGCTTAATAGCTTTGCTATTTTTTGCAGTACGGTTTAACAAATAATATACAATATAAATTGCTGCCGGTATCAGCAGTACAATAAAAAGCTTGCCTAACATACTTATTTGATCTTCACCCAACGTGGGTCTCTGGCCTGCAAATTACGCAAAAAGCCTTTAAAATGAGCAGTACCAAATAAGATTAAAATCTTCTGCTGAGGTGCATCAGCAACAAGGGAAGCTAAATTTTCTTCTCTTTTCTGCATAATAAACTCTTTGTCGAACTTATTTTTCAGGGCTGCTTTTATGGGTTTGCACCCGTAAGGCGCATCCAATGGGGTTTCATAATCACACGGTTCCAGCTTAATCGTGCCATAGATGTATTCAAAATCGTCCAGCAGTTTGTTTTTAGGAATATCTGCATTGACAGCGGTCTCATAGTCCACAAGAAAAAACGAGTAATCGGGCTGGCTGATAATACGCTGGCCCAATTTTCGGTAAAGGGGCGCACGTAGCACACGTACGGTGTCTCCTGGCGTTTCGATACACTGCTGCAGGCCCAGGCGGTTTCCTGTCAGCTTGCGGAATTTACGATCATACACATCGCGCTGCACAGCACTATCCACTTGATAGGCTATACTTTCGTAAAAAACAACATATCCAGATTTCTGAAGTGAATCTACTGCCCGCTGTATCTGGTCGTAATAAACGCGCGTACCTAAATGTCGCATGGGAATATAGATCACGCTACGGTTTCCATTACGAAGTTCAAACTTTCGCGAGGCGTCCCGGAGCACCCCAGTGCTCTGTACCATTAACGAGGTATCACAGGCCGCACAGAAAATAAGGACAACAAAAAGGGAGATAATCTGTCTCAACTGCATTTTTTATTATAATAACATGCTATTTTAACAATATATTATCTCCCTTGTTTAATAAAATTATATCGTAGGCAGCCCGATTGTCGTTCCATTCGGAATCACCGCATTTTTCTTAATAACCACGATGCCGTCGTAAATCGTATAGGTCTGATGGTTGGCATTCATCAGATGTGGACCGCCATTAATACGTACATCGTTCCCAATACGGCAATTCTTGTCCAGGATTGCATTTTCGATGTAACAACGTTCACCGACACCGACGACCGGAATATTTTTCTTTTTCGCTTCTTCCATATCCGACAGGTCTTCATAATAATCAGATCCCATCATGTAAGTGCCCCGTACTACTGATCCAACCCCGATCCGCGAGCGTACGCCGATGACCGAACGGTCGACTTTGTCCGCCTGTATAATACAACCATCCGAAATAACAGAATTGATCAGCGTTGTCCCCGAAATTTTGGAGGGGGGCAGCATACGCGGGCGTGTAAAAATCGTGTTCTTGTCAAACAGGTTAAAAGCGGGAATATTGTCCGTCAGTCCAATATTTGCTTCGTAGAATGAACCTATAGTTCCGATATCTGTCCAATAACCTTCGTATTGATAGCTGAGCACCTTGACCTGCTCGATGGCATCCGGGATAATCTCCTTCCCGAAATCCATCCCGCTGTTTTCCTCAAGCAGCCGCTTCAGTACACCTTTGCTAAAAACATAAATCCCCATGGACGCTAGATATTCCCGTCCCTGACTCTTCAGATGCTCACTCACTTCCGAATTCCAGTCGACGAGCTGCTCGGTATTGGGTTTTTCGATAAACGAGGTAATATGATTACGCTCATCGGACTTCAAAATCCCGAACCCTGTTGCATCCCGGCCGTTTACGGGGATTGTGGCTATTGTGAGATCGCCCTTATTTTCCACATGAAAATCCACCAGTGCATCGAAATCCATCTGATATAACTGATCCCCAGACAGAATCAGCACATAATCATAGTCTATGCTCGCGAGTTTGCGAAACGACCGACGGACAGCATCCGCGGTTCCCTCAAACCATTTGTCACCATCATTCGTCTGTTCTGCTGCAAGAATATCCACAAACCCTTTGCTAAAAATACTGAAGTTGTAAGTATTCTTAATATGGGAATTCAGAGACGAAGAATTGAACTGTGTCAACACAAAGATCTTATTGAAACCTGAGTTGAGACAATTCGAAATCGGAATATCGACCAAACGATATTTTCCTGCAATAGGAACTGCGGGTTTGGACCGCTGGTCCGTCAAAGGGTACAGACGCGAACCCCTCCCGCCCCCCAGGACGATAGCTACTACATTGTGATGTGACATATCAAATTAAATTAATCGGTTATATAGCTCTATATACTTCGCTGCGGATTTATCCCAAGAAAAATCCAAGCTCATCATACGTTGCTGGTTACGCTTAAATTCATCTCTATTTTCGTAAAATTTAATACCCCTGGAGATAGCGCCGGTGATTTCATCGATGTCCAACGTTTCAAAGCCGACTCCATAGCCCCCATTTTCCAAATCAATGACTGTATCTTTGAGCCCTCCAACACGGTGGACAATCGGCAAAGTACCATACTTCATCGCGTATAGCTGATTGAGCCCGCAGGGCTCCACCCGCGACGGCATCAAAAGAAAATCCGCGCTGGCATAAAGCCAATGGGCAAGATTTTCATCATAACCGAAAAACACATCGACATTTTCCCGTTTTTCCTCGATGAGCGCTTTCACCCTTGATTGAATCGCAGGATCTCCGGCTCCCAATATAAATATACTTAATTTGCCGCAATATTTTTTAGTCAGGTCGAAAATTATTTCTGGTAATAAATCAGCCCCTTTTTCCGTTGCAAAACGGCCGATAAAAACCAGCAGCGGTAGTGCCGGATCAATTTTATAGTGCTTCGCCAGAGCCTCTTTATTCCGTAATTTGCCATCAAACGCCCGTTTTGCCTCATAGTTTTCCAACAGCGTATAGTCTTTAGCTGGATCCCAGATCTCCCAGTCAATCCCGTTGACAATACCCACAGATTTCTGACGTTCGTCATAAAACAGTTGTTGTAGGCCATTGGCTTCAACATACAGTTCTTGAAGATAGCCTTCTGACACCGTCGTGTAGGCATCACAGCACTTGATCAATGCCGCTAGCGGATTGATTACTCCGTCCCAGTCAAGCAGGCCCCATTTCCAGCTATCAAATGTGGGCAATAAAATCGCCTTGCTCCAATGCGTCCAGCCCTGATACTGACCGTTATGCACGGTAGCGACGGTCTGTACACTTCCCAGAAAACTATAATCGTTGCTGTACTTCATCAAAAACGGAATCAGCCCCACATGGTGATCGTGACAATGCACAATATCCGGTATGATGTTTTTCTCTTTAAACCACTGTAATACGGCGTGCTGAAATGCAATAAACTGTTCACCCTCGTCCGGATAACAATATACCTCGGATCGATCCAGTTTGCCCGGAATTTTGATCAAATACAGGTCAAAGCCCAGTATAGAGCTCTCCTCCTTATACACGGTATAGAACAAACATTCAGAGCCTTGATAAAAGGATCCCTCGTGCACAATGACAAAAGTATGGTCCCTGACAAATGATCGATCATACCAGGGCATAACGACAGCTGCCTGCACCCCCAGTTTACATTGATATTTAGGCAACGCGCCCACCACATCAGCAAGCCCCCCAACCTTAGCTACAGGATAACATTCAACACTTAAATGAAATACGTTCATGCGATCAGATTTTTATACAATATTCATTAGCTATTTTAGATACGTGCGGTTTCCTACACCGGCATACGGCCTACAGCTTTGACAACAGTGGTCTCCTGTTTTTCTTTTTTGCGCCCGAGAATATACCCGCCTAGTGGGGGAAGCACCAATTGAACCGACTGTGCCTGATTCATCCAGTACAGATGCTCGCTTTGCAAATGCTGACCGATTACACCCGAGCCATAGTATTGTAGATCGTCCGAACTTAGTACGACCTCCCAGTCGCCGCCATAGGGCAGTCCGATACGAAAATTCTCCCGCAGCACCGGTGTCAGATTGATCACCACTACCGTATCATCCCATGCCTCGTAGCCCTTGCGCCAGTACACGAGCACCGAATTGTCCCGGTCACCGGAATCAATCCACTCAAAGCCCGAAGCATTAAAGGCGCGCTGGTATAGACTGGGCTGCTGTTGATACGTTTTATTTAAGTCTGCAATAAACCGCTTCATACCACGGTGTGGCAAATATTCCAATAGGTGCCAATCGAGCGATTGGTTAACATTCCATTCGGACGTCTGCCCAAATTCTCCGCCCATAAACAGCAGTTTCGCTCCAGAAAACGTATACATAAACAAATACAGCGCCCGCAGATTGGCAAACTTTTGCCACTCGTCTCCCGGCATTTTATAGAGCAGCGACTGTTTTCCGTAAACGACTTCATCGTGTGATAATGGCAGCATGAAGTTTTCATGGAAAGCATATACCGTAGCGAACGTAATGCGGTCATGGTGGTACTTCCTGTTAATCGGATCTTCTTTGAAATAATTCAGCGTGTCATGCATCCAGCCCATCATCCATTTCATCCCGAACCCAAGCCCACCGGCATAAGTCGGCCGGCTTACACCGGGCCATGAGGTAGACTCTTCGGCTATTGTCTGCACATCCGGAAAATAACCGTATACCGCCTCGTTCAGTTCTTTTAGAAAGTGTACCGCCTCCAGGTTTTCATTTCCGCCGAGTGCATTGGGAATCCACTCGCCTGCGTTCCGGCTATAATCTAGGTATAGCATCGACGCTACAGCATCGACTCTTATTCCATCGATATGAAAGCGATCCAGCCAATAAAAGGCGTTGCTGATCAAAAAGGAGCGCACTTCATTACGCCCATAATTAAAAATATACGATTGCCAATCCGGATGAAAGCCCTTCCGCGGGTCTTCGTGCTCATATAAGCTCGTACCGTCAAAACGGTGAAGTCCATGGGCATCGCCCGGAAAATGGGAAGGCACCCAGTCCAGTAAAACCCCTATCCCCGCCGCATGGAGTTCCTCAATAAGATACATCAAATCCTGCGCTGATCCATAACGCGAACTTGCCGCGAAATAACCTGTTATTTGATAACCCCAAGATGGATAGTAAGGATGCTCCATCAAAGGCATGAATTCGACATGGGTAAAGTTCATCTCCTTAACGTACCGTACAAGCCGTTCTGCAATATCGCGATATCCAAGCAATGCCTCAGGCCGCTCCGGGTCCCGGGCCCAGGACCCTAGATGAATCTCATATACCGACCAAGGTTGGTCCAGCCTGTTTCGGTTCCCTCGCTCTTTCATCCATTGATGGTCCGTCCACTCATACCAGGTTGAATGAACAATCGATGCTGTACGCGGTGCTACCTCCCATCGAAACCCAAAAGGATCTCCCTTCTCCAGTAGCTCTCCAGAACTGGCCTGAATACAATATTTATACGTTTCGCCGTTGGCTAAACCGGGAATAAATCCTTCCCAGATACCGCTGGTATCCCAGCGGACGTAGAGCGCGTGACTTTCCTTATCCCAAAAATTAAAATTTCCCGTTACCGATACGGATTTTGCATTTGGCGCCCAAACCGCAAAATATACACCTGTTTCGCCGTCAACTACCAGTTCATGCGAACCAAATTTCTCATACAATCTGAAATGCTTGCCCGCCTGAAATAGCGCGACATCAAATTCAGAAAAAAGACTATGCGGTATTACTTGTCTCGCCATAATCAGCCCTCAATCAATATGTTATCAAATTCCCGTGCGACATTAATCCAATATCGCCCCTGTTCGTCCTGTTGTATCTTTGTATCCATACCGTCTGTTTTGACTTTCTGGATAGCAAAAGGAAGGCCAATTAACTGTATTTTATATTCTTCATAGCGCTCTGTATACAGTCCGTCTGTCGTCTGTTTGATCGAGAGAGAATTCTGGGTACCGGATACGGTAAAACATTTCTCCAGGTAAATATCCTGTTCATAAGCGAACGTATCCCCATGATCCGAATACAGATACGAACGCTGTACAGCTTCAGAAAAATAAACATTCAGCTGTAGTTCTTCAACCTTCTTTTCGCCTGTATATTGCATCACTGGATATTCCGGAATTACCGATCCTGCCCGGACAAAAACAGGCATTTCATCCAGCGGAGTGGGCACAGAATGCTCTTTTCCACCGCTATAGCGTTGATTATTGAAATAATAATACCAGTCGCCACCAGGTAAGTATACTATTTTGCTTTTCTGCCCTGGCTGCAAAACAGGTGAAACCAGTATTTTGTCCCCGAAACAAAACTCCTCTTCACGTTGCCAATTGGTAGGAATATGCTGCTCTACCATTGAAACTGGCCGTAAAATCGGGTATCCATACCGGGTCTGTTCCCAAAAACAAGTATAGATATAAGGCAAAAGCTTGTAACGCAGTTCGATGAATTTTTTATTTATTTTTTCCCAATCTTCTCCAAAACTCCAAGGTTCACGATCACGGGTGTCACCGGCTGAATGCACGCGCATAAATGGGGAAAAAACACCAAATTGCATCCAGCGGGTAAACAGCTCCCCATCAGGCTCACCCGTAAAACCGCCGATATCCGTACCACAAAAGGATAGACCCGACGTTGATAGACGCTGCAGTTGAAGCGTGCCTAATTTAAGGTGTTCCCAGCTGGCCAGATTATCTCCGGTCCAGACCGACGAATAGCGTTGCGTACCCGCATAAGCCGCTCTGGTAATGGTAAATGGACGTTTGTTTTTATACAATTTCTTTAACCCGTCATAGGTCGCCCGAACCATCTGCATTCCATAGATGTTATGGGCCTTGCGATGCGAACCACGATGTCCGTCATATTGATGCCGCACATCGTCCGGAAATGTACCCCGTCCGAACACTGCCGGTTCGTTCATGTCGTTCCAGAAACCGGCTACACCGTCTTCCACCAGCCCTTGATAAAGGGTACCCCACCATTGTCGGACCTCAGGATTTGTAAAATCCGGAAACTGACAGCGTCCGGGCCAAACGTATCCTTCCATAAAGTAATCGTCGCCCCGGCGGCAAAAATACCGGTTTTCCTTTCCTTCCCTAAAAACCCAGTAATTTTCGTCAACCTTAATCCCCGGATCAATCATTACTACGGTTTTAAAACCGTCATTTGCCAGGTCTGCGATCATATTTTTAGGATTTGGGAAATACTGTTTATTCCAGGTAAAACAACGATATCCATCCATGTAATCGATATCCAGATAAATGGCGTCACAGGGAATCTGGCGCTTTCTGAATTCTTCTGCCACCTTCCGTACATTTGCTTCAGGATAATAGCTCCAGCGACATTGATGATAACCTATTGCCCATAAAGGCGGTAGATAATGCGTTCCTGTTAGTGTGTGATAACGACGTACAACATCAATGATATGCGGGCCATGGATATAGTAATACTGCAGTTCGCCCCCTTCCGACCAGAAACTGGTCTTTCCGGAATCCTCAGCTGCGAAATCAAAATATGTTTTAAAAGTATTATCAAAGAAAATACCGTAGGCCTGGCCATCTTTCAGCCCAATATAAAACGGTATTGTTTTGTATAATGGATCCTGATCGTACGCATACGCATAAGTATCAGAATTCCAATTTTTTAACCTTTTACCTCTCAAGTTTAGCTTCGTCGCTTTATCGCCAAGCCCATAGAAAACTTCGTTTTCAAAAGCCACTTTTGTACAATACACGTAATAGCCGCCAAAATCCGGATTTTCTTCCCAGTGCATCGGGGCAAGATCAGCATTAAATAGATTTCCAGATCGGTCAGAAAACGAAACTAAAAAATCGTTCTTGTTGATGCGGCAGCTGATGGTATTGGTATGGACCGCATAATGATCCAATTCTTCCTTACATTGGTGAATGCTCACGCGGTGATCTTTTTTTGCCAGTGCATAAGAAAAATCTTCCAGAAATGTGCCCTGAGGAGCCAGTCGGACACGGACGATTTCGTCTGTGACAACTTTAATTTCGACTTTGGCTTTACCGTCCGAAAAGTAATATGACTTGTCGCTCTGGCTATGGGAAATAACGGTCTCGAGATACTTTTTCTCGATTTTGGGCAGATCCAAAACTGGATTATTAACGTGATGCATACTTTCCAGGGTATCATCACTGGCTCCCTCGTTTAGTGTGGTCTGATTTAGGTTGTCGTCTTCAAGCATAGTAATAGTGTTAAAGTTTCTGAAGGCTTAATTCCTCTTTAAGATATAAAAATTATCCTGCGCCAGCAACAAAAGCAAAAAAAAATCCCACCTGCTCTTCGCAGTGGGATTGATATCATTTGTGGGAATTGGCGCGTCTATTTAATAAAATGCGCGCGGAGCATCCAAGCCATCTTTTCGTGCTTTTCCAGCAAACCTACCAAAAAGTCCTCTGTGCCGTTATCTGCGGTTTCTTCCACTACCGAAATATCGGCGCGCAGAGCCATGGCGATAGCTTCATGATCGGCCAGCAGCTCCTTATAATAAGACTGGCTGTCTGTTTTTTCTGAAGTGGATTCTGTCAGACGGGTTAGCTTCAAATATTTATCAAACGTACCTACTGCGTAATGACCCAGCGTGCGCACACGCTCTGCAATTTCATCAATCACTTCAGCAAGCTCATCGTACTGCGATTCCAAAAATAAATGAGCGGCATGAAAATCAGCGCCTTCAACATTCCAATGTGCATTACGTGTTTTCATATAAAGAATATGTTCGTCTGCCAATAGCACATTGAGCAATTTCGCAACTTTTTTTAAGTCTGCATCTTTAATTCCGATTGAAGTTTTCATATGTGTTTGATTTGTTAACTGTATGTATTAATTGCTTAATTAAATTTATCAAAAAAAACAGTAAAATCAAAAAAAAGGCCACCCAATATATCATTTCAATGGCATAATAAACGTATTTTTGCGCTGCAACAGCAACGGACATCATTGGAAACTTCACACAACAGCTATTTTCATCAGTTCAGGACAGACATTTCAGAAATCAGTCTTCCTGACCGCTTTACCTTCCCATTCTGCTATGAAGCCCATCCCATCGCTGCAGCTGCAGCAGTCGAGCTGCAGCATTATCTCGCCACACAAAAGGAATGGTCGCACAACTTTGGCTTAGACAAAAATAGTCAAGGTGGTGGCATCGGAAAGATGTTTGGTGTACTGGTCGTCCAAAATGAACAGCAACAGCTTGGTTTTCTGGCAGCAGTCTCAGGAAAACTAGCGGGAACGAATAAACACAGCTATTTTGTACCGCCAATATTCGACATGCTCGAGAAGGATAGCTTCTTTTTGAATGAAGAGGTACATCTCAACGCACTCAACAGAACAATAGAGTCGCTCGAAGGCAGCGAAGAACTGGAGCTCACCAAAAAAAATCTAGAAAAGTTAAGCGCACAGTGGAATCAGGAGCTTGAAATTCTAAAAAGTAAATTAAGAAGCCAGAAAAAAGCACGTAAGGAAAAGCGGACGGCACTCCGCCCTCAGATGACCGATGAAGCATATGAACTACTAATGGAAGATATGCGGAGCCAGAGTCTTGCTGACAAGCAAGCATTACAACGCTTCCAGTATGATATGCATCAGGCCTTAGCGCCCGAATCCGTAAAACTCGAGCAGTTGCTCACTACAATTTCAGACCTTAAAGAACAACGCAGAACCAGATCCGGAAATCTGCAGAAACGGCTTTTTGAGCAATACAATTTCCTCAATGCAAAGGGAGAGCAACAGAATGTCGTGACCATATTCCAAGACTTTGATCAGAGTACACCGCCTGCAGGATCAGGGGAATGCGCTGCTCCTAAATTACTCCAATATGCCTATAGTCATCGCCTTACTCCTATTGCAATGGCTGAGTTCTGGTGGGGTTGTTCGCCATCTTCCGAAATAAGGCGGCACAAGAACTTTTATCCAGCCTGCCGCAAAAAGTGTGAACCTATTTTAGGTTTTATGCTTCAGGGCCTAAAAGTGGACGAAAACCCCATGTTACAGGAAAATACGCTGCAGGTACAATTACCGCAAATCTATGAGGACGAAGACATCATCGTATTTAATAAACCTGCGGAATTCCTTTCAGTACCCGGTATCCATATCAAGGACTCGGTGTATAGCCGTGTTCTTAAACGCTTTCCGGATGCCGGACCGGTCATCATCCACCGTCTCGACATGGCGACTTCAGGACTGCTGGTTGTTGCCAAAAACAAGGATGCTCACCAATTTATTCAGGAGCAATTTATACAACACGCGATCCGCAAAGAATATATTGCTTTGTTGGATGGTATCGTGACACAAGAGTCTGGATGGATAGACCTGCCATTACGGGTAGATCTTGACGACAGGCCAAGGCAGATGGTTTGTTATTCCTATGGCAAGCCGGCGCAGACCAAATGGCAAAAAATCGCTGTTGAAGGCAACAAAACACGGGTCCGCTTTTATCCCTTGACCGGCAGGACCCACCAGCTCCGCATGCATGCGGCACATCCAAAAGGACTCAACACGCCTATTGTAGGTGACGATCTGTATGGAACAAAAGCCAATAGATTACATCTTCATGCGGCTGTCATTACCTTCGTGCACCCCCGTTCCAAACAGAAAATGACCTTTGAAATCCCGCCGGATTTTTAAGCCTATTGACCATAACGTTACAAAAGTCAGCAAATCAGGGAAAGGAAAATCATCGCCAAGTCAAAATCTGCTTCTGAAATTATTGACCTAAATCAACATTTCTCTCCAACAGACTGCATTGCAACAGTTTATACGTAATATTCAGCATTTTACTCCGCTTATTACATTACAATAAAATTTTAAATATTCTTAATTTTTTATTTCCTTTGTTCACTGATTTTTTGATTTTAAGACTTTAAAAGTCAGAAATAAAGTCAAGCAGCAAAACAATTTTGAATATTCAAGATTATAGCAATATAATGGAAGCTACAATAAAAGCAAATACCTTTATCACTAAACTCTTTCTTTCGATCACATTCCTGCTGTCCGTAACAATAGCCTTTGCACAGACAAAGACGGTCACAGGTACTGTACGGGACGCAAAGACGAAAGCACCTATCGCCTATGCGACTGTCGCCGTGGTCGGTGCACCAGCTGCCGCAGGAACATCGACATCGACCAATGCCAATGGAGAGTTTAAATTGGTATTTCCGACCTCCTATGTCAAAATTCGAGCAAGTTACGTTGGTTACGATAATAAAGACGCATTTGTCACGAATGATGCTGTACAGACGAAAGATATCTTAATGGACGCGCAGGACAACATGCTGGAAGAGGTCGTCGTCAAGGCCAAAAAGAAAAAATACAGCAACAAGGACAATCCTGCAGTGGCTCTGATCCGCAAGGTCATCGAACATAAAGACAAAAACCGACTTTCGGGACAAGAATATGCCGAATTTGACCAGTACGAAAAAATGTCTCTGGGATTGAGCAATCTGTCCGAAAAATTTGTCAACAAAAAGATCTTTAAAAACTACCAGTTTCTGTTTGAAACGGATGATTCAGCCAAAACGGCGAACAAATATGTATTGCCAGCTTTTATTGAGGAGAAATTATCCAAAGTCTATTACCGTAAAGACCCGAGCAAAACCAAGCAATATATATTGGGCAGTCAGCGTGCACAGTTTGATCCCAAGTTTATTGATAACGACGGACTATCCGCTTATTTCAACAAGCTCTATGAGCAAGTGGATATCTACGACAACAACATTTCCTTGGTTACCAACCAGTTTTTGAGTCCGATTGCCAATTCGTCGCCCACGTTCTATAAGTTTTTCATTACAGATACCATCAAAACCTCGCAGCCCTGGCTTGTCGAGCTGAGTTTTGTGCCCCGCAACAAAGCGGATATGCTATTTAAGGGCCAACTTTATATCACGCTGGACGGAAATTACGCCGTGCAGGGTGCCAACATGACCGTTGCCGATGACATCAATCTGAACTTTGTACGCGACCTTCAGGTACAGCTCAAATTCGAAAAAGACAGCAAGAGCAGATTTTATCTAAAAACGAGTACCTTGGGTATAGACTTCTCTCTGACTGAAAAAGGAATGGGTATCAGGGGGAGCCGAACAGTAGATTATAATAATTATAAGGTCGGAGTCCAACGTCCCGATAGCATTTATGATGGACCTTCCACTGTAATTGCTTATAATGTAGAAAATAAGAAAGCGACTAAATCTTTATTCGAAACACAGCGTCCATTGGCTCTGGCACAAAACGAACTGAATATTTACCACAATATCGATACACTCCAAAAAATACCTTCCTTCCGGACTTTTATGGATATAGCAGCCCTGGTTCTTTCGGGGTACAAACAAGCCGGACCAGTGGAAATCGGGCCCGTAAACACCTTCTATAGCTTTAATCCAGTCGAAGGCTTCCGACTACGTTTTGGTGGCCGCTCGACAGAATCTTTAAGTAAACGCTTTTATGCCGAAACCTATGCAGCTTACGGTTTCAAAGACCAAAAATGGAAGTATTTCTTCAGCGGTACCTATGCATTCAACAACAAATCTGTGTACTCCTTCCCTATGCACTATATCCGCGCATCTTATAAAAAGGATACCAAGATCCCCGGACAAAAGCTTGAATTTATTCAGGAAGACAACTTTCTTTTATCATTCAAACGCGGCGATAATGACCGCTACATTTACGAGACGAATTACGGTCTGGAGTATAAAAAGGAATTTTTGAATCACCTGACTATCGGTGCAGGCTTTAATATCAATAAACAGACGCCGGCCGGAAGCCTAACATATCAGATGCTTGATGAAAATGGTCAGAATAAAATATTCAACGAATTAAACACCACTGAATTATCGGTAAACTTTAGATATGCGCCACATGAAGAATTCTATCAGGGCAAAATCTACCGCACACCGATCTTCAACCAATATCCGATATTTACGTTTAATTATACCGCTGGAATAAAAGGTCTGGCAAACGGTGAATATAACTACCACAGTTTTAACGTCGGTGCATTCAAGCGCTTTTATCTAAGTCAATTTGGGTTCGCCGATGTGACAGCAGAGGGTAATTACATAGCGGGGAAAGAAATTCCATTTCCTTTCTTGACGATACACCGCGCCAACCAGACTTACGCTTACCAGTTAAACTCGTATAACTTGATGAACTTCCTTGAGTTTGTGAGCGACCACAATGCCTCATTGAATGTGCAGTACTATATGAATGGCTTTTTGCTAAACAAAATCCCGTTGATCAAAAAACTCAAATTACGTGAGGTATTTAGTTTCAAGGGCGTTTACGGTGGCCTGCGTAGAGAAAATGATCCGGATGATCCTAACTACGGCTCTAAAGTATTTACTTGGCAGCGTAATGCCGAAGGCGTTCAAAGTTCGTATACTTTCGGTTCCGAGCCTTACATGGAAGCCAGTGTAGGTTTAGCCAACATCTTTAAAATCCTACGCGTAGATTATGTAAAACGGCTTAATTACCTTAACCATGTAGATGCTCCAGCTTGGGGGATCCGTGCACGCGTGAGGTTTGACTTCTAGTAGTTTCCACTATTTATATTATAATTATCGAGGCCGTGTCATGAATATATTGACACGGCCTTTTTCTATACGCATACAGCTATACAGCGTCTCGTGAAAACCGGCCAGAAAGTCCCTTCAAGTCCCCACAAGTGCCTTCAAGTCCGTT
This sequence comes from Sphingobacterium sp. InxBP1, assembly GCF_026191775.1. Classification (NCBI taxonomy): domain Bacteria; kingdom Pseudomonadati; phylum Bacteroidota; class Sphingobacteriia; order Sphingobacteriales; family Sphingobacteriaceae; genus Sphingobacterium; species Sphingobacterium sp. InxBP1. The sequence continues at coordinate 216,549 of NZ_JAINDX010000042.1, forward strand.
CAACTCCCTACGTGATTCGAGAGCGATGCGGGAACGGTCCGAGAACGGTTCGGGTTTTATTCGTGTACGCCTCGCTCCAACCTCGGAATAGCTTCGGCTCTAATTCTGCCGGGCTCCGACTCCCCTCCGTCGACCACCCGAATAGCAGTCAAACAACAACCGAGCATGGGGCGAAGCTGCCCCGACGCAATCTCGAAGCAATCTCGAAGGGTTCCCGAATAACCCTCGAAGAATCGCCGAAGCAGCTATTGGACCATAAATAGCAAAAGTCCTCCTAGCAGACGCAAGGAGGACAAAATTAGAATATGACGATGGTTAGTTTCTCTTTTTAAAGGCGTCTAGTCCGCTCTGCAGAAAGGCTTTGTATTGTTCCACATCATAGTTGGCTCCGCTCTGTGGAACGAGCACCTCGCCATTGGGATCCACAATCACATAAAGGGGCTGCGAGTTGCTATTAAATACGGACGCCTGAAAGTCGCTGTTCTTGTTACCTATCGTTTTTATTTTCTTCTTACTGTAGGTGGAAACAAATTGCTCATCCGCAGGCAGTTCGGTCTTATCATCAACAAATAATTCAGCCATCACAAACTCTTCTTTCAGCAATTTAGCTACGGCTGGGTCGGTCCAGACATTTGCCTCCATTTTACGACAGTTCACACAATTCCAGCCGGTAAAGTCAATGAGGACAGGCTTATGGAGTTCTTTGGCTGTCTGTAATGCCTGATCATAATCATAATAGGGATCAAAGCCTTTTGGCGTACCGCGTCCATGGAAAATCTCCGCGTATTTTTTGATTTTTCCATCCGTATGAGTAGTACTGCTGCCGGCAATGCCCGAAGATAAATCAAAGTCCTGCGTTGCAGAAGGAGGTAAGAAAGCGGAAATAGATTTTAATGGTGCTCCCCATAACCCCGGTATCATGTAGATAACAAAAGAGAATACGACGATCGCTAATATCGTCCGCGGCACAGATAGAAACTTCAGATCACTGTCGTGGGAGAATTTGATTTTTCCGATAAGATATAGCCCCATTAAGCCAAAAATAGCGATCCACAGCGATAGAAATACCTCTCTGTCCAGCCAGTTCCAGTGGTAGGCGAGATCTACATTTGAAAGAAACTTGAGGGCCAAGGCTAGTTCCAAAAAGCCCAATACCACCTTTACACTATTGAGCCAGCCACCGGATTTTGGCAGTGATTTCAACATAGACGGAAACATCGCAAATAGACCAAAGGGAATTGCTAAAGCGATGGAGAACCCCAACATACCGACAGCCGGCCCCAGACGCTCGCCTTTTGAAGCAGCTTCCACCAGCAAGGTACCGATAATAGGTCCTGTACAGGAGAAAGAAACCAACGACAGGCTGAAAGCCATAAAAAACAGTCCTACCAGTCCTCCTTTATCCGATTTGGCGTCCATTTTATTGACAAAAGAACTTGGTAATGTAATTTCAAATGCGCCGAAGAAAGATGCCGCAAAACCAATCAGCAACAAAAAGAATATAAAATTGAATATTCCATTGGTCGAAAGTGCGTTGAGTGCATCCGAACCGAATGCGATGGTAATGATCATGCCGAGAGCAACATAGATCACAATAATGAAGAGCCCATAGAGCAGGGCCTTACTGATACCACTCGCACGGCTACCTGACTGCTTGGTAAAGTAACTGACCGTCAAAGGTAACATGGGAAATATACAAGGCATCAACAGAGCTGCAAAGCCCCCCACCAAGCCAGCAATAAAAATATTCCAAAGGGACTTCGTGCCTGCTTTTGTCTCTGCAGAAGCAGGCAGATAGGCTGCCACGGCCGTTTTACCGGAATCAATAGCGGCCGCCGCTGTATCCGGGGACTCTTCAAAAGCAAGGGAATCGGCATTGATTGCGCCATCAGTAAATTCTAGACCTTCAACGTTCACTACGGTGTCCGTCTGGGCAAATAATATTACCGGAAAGACAAGCAGCAACAAAATGACAAGTAGTTTAAAATTAATTTTCATTGGTATATAATTGTTCGTTCATTATTCGTCTGATCCCGCCAAACGTACAGGACTGTCTTGCGTACGAACCAGTAGGGCAATAGCCGGCATCTGTACATAAAACCCGGGAAGCAATACACTTCCCGAGTCAACTATAAACATATGAAACTAGTTCTTTTAAGCGCCAAAAACCGGATCAGCCAATCTGCAAATTGGCTGAAAGCCCACAAAATCAAGATCCGTGGAAAGGTATCCGGCTCTTACCGGCTCCTCCCTGACCAAGTCTGTACTTAAATACTTTTTATTATCGTCACAGAGTAGGGTGACGACTACTGCTTCAGGTCCTAGCTCTTGCTGCAGTTTAACTGCTCCTATGACGTTTGCGCCCGAGGAAATGCCCACGGCAAGCCCTAGCTGCCGCGATAATTTCTGAGCCATCAGAATGGCATCACCATCATTGGCACATACCACCGCATCAAGTTCATCCAAATCTACAATAGCAGGGATAAATTCGTCCGATATACCTTGTATCCGATGCGACCCCACTTTATGTCCTGTAGACAAGGTAGGGCTTTCGGCTGGTTCTAAAGGGTGGATACGCACCTTCGGATTGACCTTACGTAAGCTGCGTCCGACGCCCATCACTGTACCGCCTGTTCCAACACCTGCAACAAAAGCATCGGCTACCAAGCCCTGATCGGCTAACTGCCTGACGATCTCATATCCTGTTGTTTTCTCGTGTGCCTCAGCATTATATTGGTTTTCAAACTGTCTCGGAAGAAAAACTCCACCTTGGGCCGCAAGCTCCTCACTGAGACGGATGCTCCCCAAAAATCCCCCCTCTTCCTTGCTGATCAGCTGTATGTTAGCGCCCATACTACGGATAATATCGGTACGTTCTTTGCTCAACCAATTCGGCATGATTATCTTGACCTGGTGCCCAAGAGCTTTGCCGATGGCCGAAAAAGCGATCCCTGTATTGCCGCTGGTCGCCTCAATGACGAGGTCTGTCGGCTTAATCTGACAATTCATGTATGCTTTGTACAAGATGTACAAGGCCATTCTATCCTTGATGCTACCTGTTAAGTTATAGTTCTCACATTTCACGAAAATCCGGCCCGGATGACCCTTGTAGGTGTATTGTAACTCCAGCATGGGTGTATTTCCAACCAATCGCCACAAATGCTTAAACCTCTTGTCCAAGGCAGGCGATAAACATGCACTCAATAATTCTTGTTCAGCCATTTCTAAATAAATGATTATTCCGTTGCAAAATTGCCCAATAACAAGATATTATTCAATACAAGTCATTATATTCAAGAAAAATTATATGATATTTGCTCGTGAGCGACAAATTATTCAAGTAAACATCGTAAATTTAGCAAAGCACCGAAAATATTAAATTATGGAACTCGACGGTATTGATTTGAAGCTATTGCGTCTGCTTCAGCAGGATGCCTCCCTGAGCAATAAAGAACTTTCCTTTGAACTCAACAAGTCGATCGCGGCGGTACACGAACGCGTCAAAAAACTAAAAAGATTGGGTTATATCAAAAAGACCGTTGCGATACTCGATCGGCACAAGGTTGGCATTGGGCTGATTTCCTTCTCACAGGTATTCTTAAAGGCCCATACTTTTGAAGTACTGAATGAATTTGAAAAGGAAGTCGCCAAGTTCCCAGAAGTAATGGAGTGTTATCAAATGGCAGGTTCCTATGACTTTATGCTGCGTATTGCGACAAAAGATATGGATGCCTACCATATTTTTCTTCGGCACAAATTGGCCGTACTACCACAGGTAAATACGGTACAGACATACTTTGTCTTGTCGGAGACCAAAAGTGAGACTGCATATCCCTTATAGCGTCAACATCAATGAGGTATCAACAACAATCTTATCGATACCTCAAACATATCATTAATTATCGTACAATAATGTACCGGTAACATTCCAGCTGCTAAAGCTTGTTCCTTCCGGTGCACCTTGAGGTATTTGCACCTGTATGCTGTGGTCACCCGCCTTTAATTCACCCATATCAATATAAATGGGTGGCGTGACTGTTCCGGGACACCAATTGGAACGGCTTAAATCTGAAGAGGATAAACCCGTGACAAAATTTCCCGAAGCTGGATTAAAGAGACGGTATGAACCGCAGTCATTGCGCCATGGAGTATATTTAAACTGCAAGGTGCCATCCAAAAAAATCCGGTTTTCTTTGGGCACGAATTCGTCGCCATTTCCCCAGCCGCCATGGCCCGTGGTGATATAACGCAACTGAACATTTTTTGCGTCCTGATCCAGATGAAAGGACATTGTCAGACCTTTATCACGGTCAAACATAGATCCGTACTCCTGCCCGCCCATTTCCATAACATTGGTTGTTGTGAATAGCGACATGGCTTTTCGGAGCGGGCTTTCTGCACCGCCATCAAAGCCCGGATGTATGGTCAGTTCCAGACTCACTTCATGTCCATTTTTGTCGTAGTTTCCGATAAAGGTGCCGATATATATATCCCGATCACTTAACATCCCTGCAAGCTCAGTGATATCTTGACGGTAAAGTACAGAGTCCTGCCACGCCTTATCCTTTAATTGCAAGTGGTTAAATTGTTTTATGCCGAAGGGTGTAAAGAAACGCATCAATTCCACTATGGGCTCAAAAGAATGTGAACGCACTACCCCTCGGTAGGCCTTACCGTTTCCATTTTCATATTTTGGCAAGGTAGCCATGCCATTTTTCATACCATCTAAAAAGCTCTGAGTCTGATTGTCCGGAATGATAAAAACAGAGCCTGTGCGGTCATAGGCATCACCCTTAGACTGCTCAACTAACTGCACAAAGACATTATCACTAGACTTAATTTGGGGAACTCTGACTTTTTTGACGATTACGGTACCATTGGCAAAACGCAAGATGGAATCCGATTTGACCTCATCCGAAAAACGGATGCGTTCCTTATGAAAAACCGGTATCCGCGTGAAACGACTTTTCCAGATAAGGTCTTTGTAAGACAGTTCATCATAATTTTTCTCACTGCCTCTTAATTTTAGTTGTTCAGGAATACTCTTCACACGTTCCACTCGAGTAGCGTAGGTCCTTGTGTTGCCATTGCGGACAACTTCGAGTACCAGTCCCAAATTCTGGCCAAGTTCGCCCGGAGCTCCCTTGACACCAAGTTTATCTGTATACCACAGCTCTATTTTGTTGGAGTTAATACTTGTCTCCACTTTTTTACACGGATATCCAAGGATCACCTTTGTTTCAAGGGTCGGGATAAACTGCTGTCGGACAAGTGCCGTCGAATCCCGTGTCAAAATAAGGCTCCCATTTTTCAGCTTCGCGATTTTAAGCAAAACATTCCTCCCAGCCCTCTCCACAAGCAGCCGTTCATAAGGGGGTAATAATTCACCTTTTATATCTTTCTCCGAACTCACGTAAGTATTTTCAGCGTTGGTGTAAACAAGCACGGCATTGGCATTAGCTGACGTTTTCCCGTTGAAGCTCTGATTGTAATGTACAAGGTAATTTGTTAGCGACTGTGCATACGAAGATATAGATAGACATACAACAGAAAATAAAAGTACATTTTTTTTCATCATCGGTAATATTGATCAAAGATAAAATTGTTTATTTGTTGAGCCATATGTCCAATAGGTAAAAGACGGCGAAAATCACTGAAGCATACCCATTCGTGGTCATAAAGTCGCGATTTACGCGGCTCAGATCTGTTGAAGAAAACAGCGTGTGCTGATAGACTAGCAATGCAGCATAGAAAACGACACCGAGGTAATAGACCCAGCCCACCGGCATCAAAAATACCGGTGCCAGCACAAACAAGAAGGACAGCACGTGCAGCAATTCGGAAACACGCATAGCACCTTTCGTACCCAGCCAAACTGGTATTGAATTGAGATTATTAGCCCGATCGAAGGCTTCGTCCTGCAACGCGTAGATAATATCAAAGCCACTCACCCAGGTCAAAACTGCAAATCCGTACAGCAGGGGTACCGTTGCAAACTGTCCGGTGATCACCATATACGCTCCAATGGGAGCCAGGCCCAGGCCCGCACCAAGTACCAAGTGGCAAAGCGGAGTAATCCGCTTGGTATAAGAATAAAAAAGCACGACAAAGAGCGCTATCGGTGACAACATAAAACACAATGAGTTGATGAAATAGGTGGCCCCAACAAAAATCAGACAATTGACCATAGTAAACAACAATGCATTTTCCGCAGAAATCCTGCCGGCAGGAATATCACGCATGGCCGTCCTGGGATTAATGGCATCAATGTCCCTATCGAGATAACGGTTAAATGCCATAGCAGCATTCCGGGCGGTTACCATACATAGGATCATCATTAGCAGGAGCTTCCAGGAGAAGGTATGGTCGGTCGTCTGTAAAGCCAAAAAGAATCCAATAAACGCAAAAGGCAATGCAAACACACTGTGTGCAAATAAAACTAACGATAGGTATTTCTTCATTAATATTAATGTTATTTATGCGATCTCTCAAACTGATTACTTCGCGGCCATCCAGCTCATGCGGAATGAGATGCTGCCTTGGAAAATAGGAGCACTACCCGAGGGAACTACTCTCCGGATGCACAAACTGTTTGTTAACCTCGTCAATCGTTTCCAGAATGGGTTCATGTCCTGTCTTTTTCTCTGCTGAAGTGAGGAAAACGGGTGGTACCTCTTCAAACCATTGTAACAGGGATTTTTTAAATTTCGCTATGTTGGCATCGGATTTAACCGCTGATTGTTTGTCAGCCTTGGTGAACACCAGCATAAACGGCAGACCACATTCGCCCAACCAGTAGCAGAAATCAAGATCTATCTTTTGCGGCTCATGGCGGCTATCAACCAACACAAACACACATTGCAGATTTTCCCGGAGTGTAAGATAACGGCGGATGAATTTTTCCCATTCATTGCGGCTTGTTTTGGATGCTTTCGCAAACCCATAGCCCGGCAAATCGACCAGATACCAAGTATCATCGATCAAAAAATGGTTGATCAGTTGAGTTTTACCCGGTTTCTGGGATGTTTTGGCAAGTCCCTTTTTGTTTGTCATCGCATTGATCAGAGAAGATTTCCCCACATTTGAGCGCCCTATGAAGGCGTACTCCGGTAAGTTTGGCGCAGGTAATTTATCAACTCTCGTGTTGCTACACACAAATTCGGCTTTTTTTACTTCCATGAAACAAAGGTACATTAAATGAAACCCTCTGGCAAGGTTTAGCCACCATCTATTCTATAAAACTTTACTACTTTTACTGTAACGTTTACAACGATATCACTACTAATCGATAAAATAAACATAGTATCTCGGGGAACAGAAGCTGCAACCCGGCTTTTTCTCGAACACATATAATTAAACCTGATATAAAATGTTACTTGAAATCAATCATGTTACGAAGGACTACGCCAGTCACCGCGCACTGGATGATGTATCCATGGAAATCCCTCAGGGTAAAATCTTTGGACTACTGGGACCAAATGGCGCGGGAAAGACTTCGCTGATACGTATCATCAACCAGATTACTGGGCCAGACTCCGGAGAAATCCGGTTTAATGGACAGCCTCTGGGACCACAGCACATTGGCCAAATCGGTTATCTACCTGAAGAACGCGGGCTGTACAAAAAAATGAAAATTGGCGAGCAGATGTGCTACCTCGCTCAGTTAAAAGGGCTTTCACGAAAAGAGGCGTTACGCAGGATCCACGACTGGTGCGAACGTCTGGAAATCACTTCGTGGTGGAACAAGAAAATCGAAGACCTCAGTAAGGGGATGCAACAGAAAGTGCAGTTTGTAGCCACAGTTATCCATCAACCTCAACTGATTATTTTGGACGAACCGTTTTCGGGGTTTGACCCGGTCAATGCCAATACCATCAAAGAGCAGATCCTCAGATTGAATGCCGAAGGTGCAACGATCATCTTCTCGACCCACCGGATGGAAACTGTTGAGGAGCTCTGCGACAATATTGCATTGATCCACCGTTCGAAAAAGATTTTAGACGGTCCAGTTCGTGCCATCAAAAAAAATTACAGCAACCGAACGTATCAGCTGGACTTCATGCCGAATAGCCTGAATTTTGATCTGGTCAACGAGCAGCTATACGAGGTAATCCATTCTACGCAAACAGAGAGCATGCATACAGCCAGTATTCAACTGAAGCCCGACGTTAGCATAAATCACGTACTCGCTGATTTGTTGCCAAAAGTGCAACTCAATCAGTTAATAGAACTGGTTCCCTCCATGGCGGACATTTTTATTCAGAAGGTTACCCAAGTTTCACCTCTATCCCAACAACATGCATAAAATATTACTTATCATCCAGCGCGAATATTTGTCACGTGTCAAAAAGAAGTCGTTCATCGTAATGACTTTCGCTGTCCCGCTTTTCTTTTTCGCATTATATGCAGGGATGTTTTATCTGACCCAAAAGAGCTTCAAGGACACACATACCAACGTTTTTGTTATCGATGAGCAGGGGAACTTCGCGGCTAAATTACGAAGCAACAAAAATGTCAGTTATAAAAAAAGTACACTGGATCTTCAAAAACAGAAACAACAGCTTGCACTTGGCCAAGGCAAACAGGCCATCCTCTATATTCCAAAAGACATTTTAGCCGCACAGCAGGCTGAATTGATCAGCAACGGCAAAACGAGTTTTGTGACCCAAGAAGTCATTAGTGGACAGCTGGAGGAAATCATCCGGGACAGTATATATAGAGCTAAAGGTATTGATATTAATACCATTCAGTCCATTAAACCCAAAGTTACGATCGATGCCAGGGAAATAACTGCAGATGGAGAGGAAAAGAACAGCAATACCGCCATTGCTATGGGAATTGGGGTAGCGTTGGCCATACTTGTCTACCTTTCTCTCTTCCTTTACGGCGCACAGGTAATGCGGGGTATCATTGAAGAAAAAAGTAACCGGATTATTGAAGTCATCATTTCCTCGGTAAAACCTTTTCAGCTCATGATGGGCAAAATTGTGGGTATAGGCATGGTCGGACTAACACAGTTTACCATGTGGCTCGTATTAACGCTAGGTCTGTTTATTACCGCGACAGCGTTGTTTGTCAATCCTCAGGATGTGCAGGCCGTCGCTTCCGGCCAGCCCGGTACGGGCAATCTCGGCACCGTTTCCAAAGCGGTCGGTCAGAATGGTCCTGCATCGCTCCTCTCCGCTTTACAAAGTTTCGACTTTACTGAAGTGATTGTGTTCTTCTTCCTGTTCTTTATCGCAGGTTACCTACTCTACAGCGCTATATTTGCTGCTGCAGGTTCGGCCGTTGACAATGAAACTGAAGCTAATCAATTCTCCATGCCGATCACTATGCCACTCCTGCTAACCTATATCTTGTCTTTTGGGGTCATCATTAACGACCCAAATGGCACCATCGCAACATGGCTGAGCTTCATCCCATTTACATCGCCGATCGCCATGCTTGTACGCATCCCCTTTGGCGTTCCGCTTTGGCAGATCCTGACGTCGCTGACTTTACTGGTACTCACGTTTTTATTAATCACTTGGGTAGCTGCACGTATCTATAGGGTCGGTATATTAATCTACGGTAAAAAAGCTAGCCTAAAAGAGATTATTAAATGGTTTAACTATAAACATTAGTTTCACAGCATTACCATAACCACAGATAAGGCCCAGCTGATGCAGCTGGGCCTTATCTGTGATGTTTAGTCACAATGACGATTTAATATCTAATTTTAAATTTTTCAAACACAAAATGCCATAGCCAGACCGGTCCGATAAGCAGAAAACGAACAAATTGTTTTCCTGTGACGGTCTTCTTTTCTCTATTTTTACCCAGAAATAATGCGAGTAGCGATATGAGGGCGATCGCCAAGCATACCCATATGACTGCCGGACCACCATTTTTTTCTATATACTCCAGCTGTACAATAAAATAACTCATCCCCCCTATCGAAAACAGTACGGCATAGGATAAGGTCGCCGACAGTCGCAGATAGCAATAGATTACAATGGCTATAAAGAAAGACCCCCAGTTCAAAAAGCTGTGCCAATTGAGCCTGACTAGAAACTCGAATTGTGGAAAAGGTATCATCCAGATACAGCCCATGACTCCAAAAAACAAGAGCGGTAAAAAAATAATCTGAATAATACGGTTGACCGGATCTTGGAAATTAGCATTTAATTCATCAAAATAGTAATCGATTGGACGTTTCGGCTCTACTTCCTGAATTTTCTTCTTTTGTTTCATTCGGCAAATTTAACAAATATTGATATGCTTCGCTGGGCGATTCATACAATATTCTTATTTTTTGGTCTGTAAGGTGTCATGATCTGCTTTGGAAGTTAGGCGGATTCTTCTGCGCTCGATCAATTCCGTAATATTGTAGCATGAAATCATATAAACATATTTTATTTGATCTGGATGGTACCCTGACCGATCCCGCAGAGGGCATTACTAAATGCATTGCTTATGCACTTGAAGCCAAGGGCATCCATACGGCGGACTTAAGTACGCTCAAGCCGCTTATTGGCCCACCCTTAAAAGAATCATTTATGCGCCAATTTGGCTTTGAAGAAACCGAAGCATTGGCATGCGTGGAGAAATATCGCGAGCGCTTCTCCACCCTCGGTTTGTACGAGAATTTACTGTTTGACCGCGTACCCGAATTGCTTGAAGGGCTTAAAACAAAAGACTACCGTGTTTATCTGGCCACGTCGAAACCGGAAATATTTGCACATCAGATTCTGAAACATTTTCAAATAGACAAGTACTTTGATTTTGCCGGAGGGAGCACGCTGGACGATACCCGACCAACAAAGACAAGTGTCATTCAATATGTCATGGAAAACGCCAATCTCTCCAATCCGGTAAACTGTATCATGATTGGTGACCGCAAACACGATCTGATCGGTGCCAAAGAGACCGGCATGGACGCCATCGCTGTTCTCTATGGATACGGTAGCAAAGAAGAACTGGAAAAAGAATGTCCCTCCTATTTACTCGAATCGGTAGGTGATCTGATCGATTTCTTCCAATAATAGCTAATAATAGATCAGCGAGCATTAGCTTAACCGAACTGTAATACCAGGCCTGTTGAAGATCATATCATAAAAAAGAAGCCCGATCGATGATTGGGCTTCTTTTTTATGACAGGAATTGGGTTACTTCGCGTAGGATACCGATCTGGTCTCGCGGATAACGGTAACCTTGATTTGTCCCGGATAAGTCATTTCTGTCTGTATACGGTTAGAAATATCAGCGGCCAATATTTCAGACTGCGCATCAGACACCTTCTCGCTCTCAACAATTACCCGCAGTTCGCGACCTGCCTGAATGGCGAATGTTTTTTCGACACCGGGGTAAGACAAAGCAAGGTCTTCGAGCTCTTTCAAACGTTTGATGTAACTTTCAACCACCTCACGACGGGCTCCCGGACGGGCTCCCGAAATCGCATCACAGGCCTGCACAATTGGCGATATCAGGGCTGTCATCTCAATTTCGTCATGGTGCGCCCCGATGGCATTGCAGACATCAGGATGTTCTTTGTATTTTTCTGCTAGCTGCATTCCGAGGATGGCATGTGGCAACTCGGGATTATCATCAGGCACTTTACCAATATCGTGCAGCAAGCCGGCGCGTTTGGCGTGCTTTACATTTAATCCAAGTTCAGCAGCCATGGTTGCTGCAAAATTAGCTACCTCTCGAGAGTGCTGCAACAGGTTCTGACCGTAAGACGAGCGGTAACGCATACGTCCTACCATACGAATTAATTCGGGATGCAAGCCGTGTATACCCAAATCAATAGCCGTACGCTCGCCAATTTCGACAATTTCATCTTCGATCTGTGTGCGTGTTTTGGCCACCACCTCCTCGATACGGGCTGGGTGGATACGCCCATCGGTCACCAGGCGGTGCAACGCCAAACGGGCAATTTCGCGACGTACAGGATCAAAACCCGATAGGATAATGGCTTCAGGAGTATCATCAACGATGATCTCAACACCTGTAGCAGCTTCAAGAGCGCGGATATTACGACCTTCGCGACCAATAATACGCCCCTTGATCTCATCATTTTCGATATTAAAAATAGAAACAGTATTTTCGATAGCAGATTCGGTCGCTGTGCGCTGAATCGTCTGAATTACCACCTTTTTCGCTTCTTTAGTGGCCGTTAGCTTCGCTTCATCCACGATGTCTTTGATCTGAATCATCGCCTGAGAGCGTGCTTCTTCACGCAGCGAATCCACCAGTTGGTTTTTCGCTTCATCAGCGGTGACACCTGCAATGCTCTCCAGCTGCTTAATCTGCTGCAATTTTAGTGTTTCGACCTCCTCCGATTTCTTCTCGTTAAGCTCCACCAGCTTATCCAGCTGTTTTTTTCGGGCCTCCAGTTCCTGCTTATCGCGATTGATGTTCTCAAGCTTTTGGTTGATCGATTGTTCTTTCTGTCTCAACGTATTTTCCTTCTGATTGATGGTGTTGTTACGTTGATTCACTTCCTTTTCATGTTCGGATTTTAGTTGAAGGAATTTCTCTTTGGCTTCTAAGAGTTTTTTCTTTTTAATGTGTTCTCCTTCCTGCTCTGCTTCTCTCAGTATGCTATTCACTTTTTCTTTAGCTTCCTGCTCTTGTTTTTTGAATAACAGGACCAGAAGATAACGGCCTATAGCTACACCAACAATCAGAGAAATTATGATATAAATTGCGACGTCCATGTATGTATAATTGTGTTATATATATTTGTTTTTGTTATTTATTAATTTCGTTTCCATTGTAAGCAAAAAAAAACCGCAATTAAATTTAAACAGGTCTCATGTATTATTAAACTTCGTGATTACATAATTAGGCTTAGATTGTGACCTAGATGGCTTTCGCAAAATGGCCTATATCTCTTTGCGCCTGTAATATTGAAGCGTTAAGTTTAAAATAGTGACAACCCGAATTTAATTGCGGCAAATTCGTCGTTTTAAGCTCTAAATATAAAGAACGTAAATTTATTTGTTAAAGAAATCCGTCAACAACTGATCGAGTTCCTGTACTGAATTCTCCAATCCTGCCTCATGGTTCTGTGACTGCCGCTCCGCATTTAGCATACGCGTCGCAAATTGCAATACACACATGGACAACAAATCCTGTTTATCCCTTACAGTATAGTTTTCCTGCAATTCCTTTACTTTTTCATTTATCAATTTCGCAGCGTGTCGGATCACTTCTTCCTCCGCGCTATCTACCCTTAAGGGGTAAACACGGTCTGCGATATTTATTTTTATGGAAATCTCTCCCATCTCTTTGAGCTTTTTAACGTTGTATTAGCCGAATCCCTCGCTATCTTATCCAACTACTTCAACAAACTAATACACTTGTCTATTTCTCGCACAAAATCGTTAATTTTTTGTTTTGTGTCAAGTATTTTTTCATTAATTGCCTCCTTATCCGCTTCAGAATCCAAAGTTCGGGCTACTGCCAACGCTTTGACTTTCTCTTCCAACTGCTTGCTCTTTTCGTTGCTCGCGTCGAAAGCCACTTTTAAGGATTGTACCTCTAATTTAAGCAAATCATTTTCTTCCTGCAAGACTTCGCACATTTGAATTAAATTTTTCGTTTTCTCAACGATCAGATTCATTTGTGAAGACAATGTTGCCATAATATAAATTGAAGATTACCAACTAATGTTTTTGTCTAATTAACCGCGCACTTCTGCACTGAGTTCCTTCTCAAAATTAACAATTAATTTTTGAACTATCGCATCAATTTGTTTATCGGTCAGCGTTTTTTCTTCATCCTGCAAGATAAAGCTCAGAGCATAAGACTTTTTCCCTTCAGGAATTTTATCGCCTTTGTAAACGTCAAATACATTTACTTCCTTCAAAAGCTTGCGTTCGGTCTTCTGAGCAACATATTGCAACTTGTCGAAGCTTACATTCTCGTCGATCAACAACGACAGATCGCGGCGAACAGACGGGAACTTGGATACCTCTTTATATTGAATGCCATTCTTACGAATAATCTTCATCAACAGATCCCAGTCAAAGTCTGCGAAGAACACTTGCCCTTCGACATCGGCCTTTTTCAAATTTGCCTGCGCAACTGCCCCAAAAGACACCAAACATTTTTGTCCTTTCATGTAACTCAATCCATAAACAAAATGATTGCTCGGTGCATCCTGTATTTGAATTCCGTCAATTTTCAGGCGTTTGACAATCGTGTCAACGGCCGCCTTCAGGTTGTAGAAACTAACATGGCCTTTTTTACTGTTCCACTGCTCTGCTTCTTGGCGGCCTGTCAGCGCAAAAGCGAGGTGTTGAGTTTCTTTGTATCCCTCTCCATCCTGCACGTAAGTCTTGCCGAATTCAAAAAATTTAAGATCAAAATTTCGTCTTTTCTGGTTGTATTCAATAGCGTTTAGCATCGAAAATAACATATTTTGACGCATTGTATCTAGATCTGAACTCAGTGGGTTAAACAATTTTACAGCTGTATCGCTATCGTCGGCATAATCGAGTTTGGTCAATGAGTTGGACAATATCTCACGGAATCCATTCGCGATCAATAAATCCGCCAATTGGTTAAGAACGACTTCTTTTTCCGGCTTTTCAACAGTATTTAACGAGGCTTTGATCTGAGATTTTAGCTCGATATTGTTATAACCATAGATCCGTAACACTTCTTCTACCACGTCTACTTCCCGAGTGACGTCCACACGATACGCTGGTACCAGGACATCCAGTCCCTCGGCACTCTCTGCAGCAATTTCAATGCCCAGCGCAAGGATAATGGATTTAATCTCTTCATTTGGGATAGCCTGTCCGATTAAACGAACAACATTGGAGTAGCTCACATGGAAGGCATATGGTTTGATCTCCACAGGATATACATCTTTCAGTGTTGATGATATTGTACCGCCCGCAACCTCCTGAATCAACAATGCCGCCCGTTTCAACGCTTCGACAGTAATCGTTGGATCAGTTCCGCGTTCGAAACGGAAGGAAGCATCTGTTTTTAGGGTATGTCTTTTGGAAGTCTTCCGCACAGAAACCGCATTAAAGTAAGCGGACTCCAAGAATACGTTGGTTGTCTCATCAGAAACCCCTGAGTGTGCTCCCCCAAAAACTCCTGCAATACACATTGGCTTTTCAGCATCTGCAATCACCAGATCTTCTGCCGACAGGGTGCGCTCGACGCCATCCAAGGTAACAAACTTCTCACCTGCCACTGCCGAACGGACAAGAACCTGATTGCCAGCAATCTGATCGGCATCGAAGGCATGCAACGGCTGTCCTAAGTCGTGTAAGATATAATTCGTGATATCGACTACGTTATTGATCGGACGTACACCGATGACATTCAATTTTTCCTTTAGCCAGTCTGGCGATTCAGCGACTTTGACGCCCGAAATATTGATGCCACTATAGCGTGGGCAAGCTTCCGTATTTTCTACAACAACGGCCGTCCCGGTCGCCTCACCCGCACGGAAGGCGGATACATCAGCCTTTCGTATTTTTGTACGGAAATAGGCTGCAATGTCTCTCGCAACCCCTAAATGTGAAGCAGCATCGGCGCGGTTAGGAGTTAGCCCAATTTCATACCTATAGTCGTCCTGAATATTGAAGTGGTCCTTAACCAAGGTGCCTACCTCAACATCAGCAGGCAACTCAACGATGCCCGCATGCGATGTACCCAATCCGATCTCATCTTCACCGCATAGCATTCCTTCAGACACTTTGCCCCTGATTTTGGATTTTGTAATTTTAAAGGGTTCGCCTGCTGTCGGATGACAAGTGGTGCCCACCGTGGCCACAATAACCTTTAGTCCCGTACGGCAATTGGGTGCGCCACAAACGATATGCAATAACTCTGGCTTACCTACATCTACCGTAGTCACTTTAAGTTTATCAGCATTGGGATGCTGCTCGCAGGTTTTCACCTCCCCAACAACCAAACCATCCAATCCTCCTGGAATACTCTGCACGACATCCAGTGCCTCTACCTCCAATCCTGTATTTGTCAAGATCAAAGACAGTTCCTCTGAAGTCGAATCTATATCTACGTGTTGTTTTAGCCAATTATATGAAATATTCATCTCGAATTTGATTTGATGCACAAACTTAGATAAATTTGAGTTCATATACAATGGCAATTTAGCGATCAGCTTGCAGCATATTGAATTCCAATTACTAAGCAGCGGCCTACTATTTACCGTCGCGACGTTCCAAAAACCACCTCATTTCACCCGCGTTCGGCCCCACATCCATCACGGATCTGAAGCAGGCTCCCCGCGTTTCCCACAGGCTTGCTGCACTCGGATTTTTTCACCAAAATTCAATCATTTCCATAAAAATAATACGTAACTTTGTGCTTTAATTTGAAGAACGTTCAAAACCAACATTTATAATGATTCATTTCTTTGAGAACCCATCGAACACTGTATATGGTGTTCAAAGCGTAAACTCTTTATCACAAGAAGACATTACTAAACTCAACTGGCTGTTCGGCAATGCCAAAAAACTTGACGACCAAACCCTTAACCATTACTTTGTAGGCCCCCGTGCGGCAATGATCACTCCTTGGAGTACCAATGCGGTGGAGATCACGCAGAACATGGGTATTGAAGGCATTATCCGGATTGAAGAATTTCATCCGGTACCTGCAGATTTCAACGATTTCGATCCAATGATTTCGCAAAAGTTCAACATGTTGACGCAAGACATATATACCGTCAACATTACTCCTGAGCCTATCCTCGAAATTGAAGATATCGATGCCTACAATAAGGCTGAGGGGCTGGCATTAAATCCGGAAGAAGTGGAGTATCTCAACAAGCTGTCTGCGAAGTTGGGCCGCCATTTGACGGACTCGGAAGTCTTTGCTTTTTCTCAAGCGAACTCTGAACACTGTAGACATAAAATCTTCAACGGAACTTTCATTATTGATGGTGAGGAACAGCCTACGTCTTTATTCAAATTAATCAAAAAAACTTCCGAAACCAATCCGAACGAGATTGTTTCAGCTTATAAAGATAACGTGGCTTTTATTAAAGGTCCACGTGTGACACAATTTGCGCCTAAATCGGCTGACAGACCAGATTTTTACGAGGAAAAATTATTCGATTCAGTCCTGTCGGTCAAGGCCGAAACACACAATTTTCCAACGACAGTAGAACCATTTTCGGGTGCGGCTACTGGGTCGGGCGGTGAAATCCGCGATCGTATGGCCGGTGGTCAGGGAGCCATCCCGTTAGCCGGGACGGCGGTATATATGACGGCCTACTCACGGTTGCTACAGGACCGTCCTTGGGAAAAAGCAATGGCCGAACGACAATGGCTTTACCAGACACCGGTAGACATCTTAATCAAAGCTTCCAATGGAGCGTCGGACTTCGGCAATAAATTCGGACAGCCCCTGATTGCTGGATCCGTACTGACATTTGAACATGAGGAGGATGGTCGCAAGTTGGGGTATGACAAAGTGATTATGCAGGCTGGCGGTGTCGGTTACGGGAAATTGGACCAAGCAAAAAAACATACACCGAAAGCGGGCGATAAGATCGTCGTTCTGGGCGGCGAAAATTATCGCATCGGCATGGGTGGTGCTGCAGTTTCTTCGGCCGACACTGGTGCTTTCGGATCGGGGATCGAATTGAATGCCATCCAGCGCTCTAATCCGGAGATGCAAAAACGTGCCGCGAACGCCGTACGTGGTCTGGTAGAATCTGATCATAACCCTATTGTCTCTATTCATGACCACGGTGCCGGAGGGCATCTAAACTGTCTGTCCGAGCTTGTCGAAGAGACGGGCGGCCTGATTGATTTGGATGCGCTTCCAGTAGGCGACCCTACCCTATCCGCAAAAGAAATTATAGGCAATGAATCGCAGGAACGTATGGGATTGGTGATTGCAGAAAACGACATCGAAACGTTAAAACGTGTGGCGGACCGAGAGCGTGCCCCCATGTACACTGTGGGTGATGTTACCGGCGACCACCGATTTACATTTCAATCAAAAAGCAGTGGCCAAAAACCGATGGATTATGATTTGGCCGATTTCTTCGGGTCGTCACCAAAAACATTTATGCGTGACAGTACGATTGTCCGTCATTATGCTGCAATCGCGTATGATGTAAACAATATTCCGAATTATCTCCAACAAGTCTTGCAATTGGAGGCAGTCGCTTCCAAAGACTGGTTAACAAATAAAGTTGACCGCTGTGTTGGTGGTCGTGTTGCCAAACAGCAATGTACAGGCCCATTGCAACTACCATTAAATAACGTGGGCGTCATGGCACTGGATTATAAAGGTAAGGAAGGGATTGCGACAACCATCGGACATTCACCTGTGGCAGCGCTAATTGACCCTGCGTCGGCAAGTAAAACAGCTATTGCTGAATCGCTGTCCAATATCGTCTTTGCGCCAATCAAAAATGGCCTGGCAGGTGTTTCCCTATCTGCCAACTGGATGTGGGCTGCCAATAATGAAGGTGAAGACGCACGTCTTTACCAAGCTGTAAAAGCCTGTTCGGATTTTGCTATCGCGTTGGGAATCAATATTCCTACTGGAAAGGATTCACTGTCTATGAAACAAAAGTATCCAAATGGCGAAAATGTCATCGCTCCGGGTACTTTAATCATATCCGCTGCAGGCAATTGTACAGACATCACAAAAGTTGTCGAACCGGTCTTGAACAAGCAGGCAGGTTCCATTTACTATATCAATTTATCGAAAGATAAATTCAAGCTCGGCGGCTCGTCTTTCGCGCAGATCGTCAATAAACTTGGAACGGAAGTTCCCAATATCCAGGATGCCGATTATTTCAAAACCGCGTTTAATACCGTACAACGACTAATTCAAGAAGGACAGATTGAGGCCGGGCACGACGTGGGGTCTGGCGGTCTAATCACCACTTTGCTGGAAATGACGTTTGCAGATATTAACCTGGCGGCCAATTATGATCTTTCGGCACTAAATGAAGTGGATACAGTAAAAGCTTTCTTTAATGAAAACATCGCACTTGTGCTTCAGGCCAAAGAGGACATTGTCTTCGAAGCTATCGTAAGAGAGGCAGGTGTAGACGCCGTGAAAATCGGGCAAGCTGTAGAAGGAAATGTTGTGACCGTAAAGAATCAGCAAGATTCGTTTAGCTTCGACGTAGCTGCCACGCGAGATGTATGGTCAATGACTTCATTCCTGCTGGATTCGAAACAATCCAAAAATGGCACAGCGCAGCAGCGCTTCGACAACTACAAACATCAGCCATTGAACTTTACCTTTCCAAGCCAATTTGACGGCAAAAAGCCGGTGATTGATGGCAACAAGCCTCGTCCTAAGGCGGCGATCTTACGTGAGAAGGGTTCTAATTCTGAACGTGAAATGGCCAACGCTATGTTCTTAGCGGGTTTCGATGTGAAAGATGTGCATATGACTGATCTGATATCGGGCCGGGAGACTCTTGAAGATATACAATTTATTGGTGCCGTCGGTGGTTTTTCCAATTCAGATGTACTGGGTTCCGCCAAAGGATGGGCAGGAGCTTTCCTATACAATGAAAAAGCGAAGAAAGCACTGAACGATTTCTTTACCCGCCCGGACACCCTGTCCGTGGGTATCTGTAACGGTTGTCAGTTATTCATGGAGCTGGAATTGATCAATCCAGAACATGAAGTACATGGCAAGATGTTGCACAATACCTCCGCAAAACACGAGTCTAACTTTGTTTCTGTAAAAATTAAAGAAAACAATTCCGTCATGCTTTCCACACTGGCAGGTAGCACATTAGGCGTTTGGATTTCACATGGCGAAGGAAAATTCCAGCTTCCATATCCGGAGGAACAGTATAACATCGTTGCCAAATATGCTTACGCTGACTATCCGCACAACCCAAATGGTTCGGATTATAATACGGCAATGATCTGCGACAAAACGGGCCGACACCTGGCGACTATGCCGCATATCGAGCGCTCTGTTTTCCAATGGAACTGGGCCAACTATCCTAAAGGCCGTCAGGATGAAGTATCCCCTTGGCTTGAAGCCTTTGTAAACGCACGGAAATGGATAGAGAATCAAAACAATTAATAAAAACTTCATACATAGAGAGGGGGCATCTTTTTGGATGCTCCCTATTTTTATGCTTGTGTGTTAGCCTAATATCTCGTGTTAAATGTATGCCAAGATTGTCGGCTACATATTTACAAGCTCATTGATTTAGATATTCCTCTTATATCCAGGTTTATTCATCATCTGATCAAGTGAATACTTACCGGATCCCATCACCATGAAAAAGATCAGTAAACAGAGGACGACTATGGAAAGCCACAATTCAGAGTTCAGGTAACTAAATCCATTGGTGATATTAACAAAGAAAACCGCACCTATCAGCACGGGGAATAAGAGCAGTGATGCCAGGCGTGTCTGAAAGCCGAGGATAAGGAATAGTCCGCCGACAAGATGCGTGAAGACAACATAATGAACAGCTCCCCATATGGACAAATGGAAACTACTTTGTTCGATCATATGCTGTACCACAATCCGATCATTGACGAAAGTTATGCCTTTGGCAAAAATCACGATTCCAAGCGCAATTCTGAGGTAGTCGATCCATTGCGGATGATGGACATTACCCCAGTGTTCAATTCTGTGTATCAGGTTCATAATATACCTCCTTTATAGATGGTTATAGTCCTATAACAGATGAAAAGTAAAAAAGTTGTTTGCGGATATATTTTTAACAATCGTGGCACAAACTGGGGTTTTCTTTGTCTAAGATACGGATTATGGGTCAGGCGGCAATGAAAAGTCGGATTAGGGTATCCCAGGCAGCTGTCGTCAACAAGCCAAGAACGATACTGAAACCGATGACCAAATTGACCAGTTTGGTATTTAGATGATACTGCTCGGCAATAATGCCGGAAGTGACCAACGTGGGCATTGCAGCTTCGAAAATACTGATGCGCGCTACTGGCCCAGACACGCCAAACAACAATGCGGAAAGCAATACGAGTAAGGGTGCCAGCAGCAATTTATAGATCATGGCGGCACTTATCTGCGACAGCTGTTGTTTCCAGCCGTCAAATTTTAGCTGGAGTCCTATTGAAAAAAGCGCCAGCGGTCCCACAGTCGCGACCAGCTTATCGAAAAAAGGCTCGGCGACGGACAGATCAGTAATTCGGGTCAAGGCAAGCGCAGCGATGCATCCGATCAGTGGCGGAAAGCTAATGAGTTTCCTAAACATAAACTTTGCTTCAATACGCTGTCCGTCGCGCAGATTGGCCCGCAAAGCGTTGACAATGCCTGCTGTCGACAGTAGGATGAATGTCGTCTGGTCACAGATGATCGCAATAGGCAACTGCGTTTCACCAAAATAAGCCATGATCAACGGAAAGCCGATAAAAGAAGTATTACTATAACCTGCTGCCAATTCGAGACTGCTTCTGGATCGCTGTTTATAAGCTTTACGTCGACAATAGTATTCTATAAACAGCCAGCTTCCCGCCCAAACCAGTACGGCAGAAAACACTGGAAAGAACAACTGGGGCGACCAAATAATTTTAGGAATATATTTAAACGATACCGCTGGCAGTGCGAAATAGAGTATCCACGTATTAATTCCTTTGTGGGCTTCATTATGTATTAAGTTAGCACGCCGCAACAGCATGCCTGTAGCAATACAAAAGGCAATCATGATAAAATTAACCATCTTTTTATTCGATTTTTACAACACAAAAGTGCGATAGTTGAGAAGGTTAAAACATGTATAAATACATTATTTTTATGTATATTTAATGATATAATAAATGTTCAATGCAAAAAAAGCAATTTGCGCCATTATTGATTAACGAGTTTGTCGAAGACAGTTTTCACCTGCCTTTACATGGGCAGAATTACTATGAGTTTGTCTATATCCGGCGCGGCGAGGGTCTTCATGTGATCAATAAGTTTGAGCTAGAATATGAACAGGGCGACCTATTTCTGGTAAGCCCCTCCGATAAGCATTATTTCAAAATCGTGGAGAAGACACATTTTCTGTTTATACTTTTTACCGATACGTATTTCCTTCAAAACCGCCGCAGCCAGAAGCTATATGCCTGGATTATGGAACTCATGAACGATCGCGGCCTACGCGAACATAAACTACGAATGGACGCCCACGACCGCCTCACCTATTCTTTTGTGATGGAAGCTATCCGGCTTTATTGCGCGACGGCAGTGAACCTCAACTCGCAGTGGTTGTTTGATCAGCTCGTTGCTGCCTTTAGTCTTTATAAAGAGTTCTCTGAAGTACAGCGTCTTCCACTGCAACAGTCATCTGTTGACCGGTCTATCTCCACATATATTCATCAGCATATCTTCACGCCTCAGCATTTACAGATAAAAACCATCGCGCAAAAGTTTAACATTTCCCCCAGTTATTTCGGTGTCTACTTCAAGAAAAATTTCGGAATGAGTTTACGGTCCTACATCAATGCCTATCGGCTTGAATTGATAGAGAGCCGGTTGAAATCCCCAACCTATACACTCAAACAGATTGCTGCAGAATTAGGGTTTGTGGACGAAAGCCATCTGTCCCACTTCTATAAACGAGCGAAAGGGCTCAGCCCAAAAGCTTACCGTAAGGGATGAAATCGAAGGCATGTATACGAATATAGCCAACGGTATTCAACTGCCTGACCGAACTGGTTTCCCTAGCTACTTTTTGGGGGAAGGACACTGTAAAATTTCAGCCCAGCTTCTTCGAACTGCTTATACAAGATAATGAGTAGGTCGTTTTTGAAAGCCGACACATTTGCTGCAAAATTCACCCAGCACGACACGCTCAGATAGATCATATCTTCGCTGATATCCTGTACACTAATCCCGCTTTCGCGGTCGTTCACAAAGTGTGGGCTCGCCGCCATGGCATCTCGGATCCATTGTTTGGCTTCTTCAAGATCTGCCTTTCGGTCAATATGGAGGACGAAACTTGTCTTACTGTATTCCTGGGACAAGGTCCAGTTGACCACCCTTCCGGACAGCAGATCGCCATTGGGAATGATTACATCTGCGCCATCTCCCGTCTTTAACACACTCGCACGAATACCTATTTCTTTGACGCGTCCTTTTTTATCAGCGAGCTCGATCTGATCGCCTACCCGAAAAGGCTTATCGAAAACCAGGATAATGCCGGATACAAAATTATTGATGATGTTCTGCATTCCGAGACCTATACCGACACTTAGTGCTCCAATAACAACCGTCAATTTATCCAGGCTCATTCCCAGAGCGGAGACAGCCATGAAAAAACCGATCAGAATAATCGCCAGACGGAACAAAGGGAACAAGGTCATCTTCTGATCGTAGACCTGATTGATCTGGCCGTCTTCTCCCCCCAGGACAATGAGGCTGATATTTTTCTGAAACCAGTTTGCCACCAATAGCAGCAGTATGGCAACCACAAGATTGCCCAACGTGAAAGATATACTTCCAATGGATCGGACCTTACCGAAGAATGTTTCGCTCAGATTCCATAATTGCTCGATAAACTGCAAATTATTAGCCAATACAATAATAGCGAGCAATATACAGATGACCCGAAGTATTTTTGCGACGATTGCCAGCGTACGCTGTTCATTAAAACGTCTCCAAAAACCGGCGACTAAGCGATCTTTTCGGAATTGGTTGCGAACATCAGTTTTGATCATATCAGAAAAATACTGCAGAGTGAAGGACTGGACCAGCCCAACGGCGCAGGCAATGCTAAAGCTGCGGGAATGATCCACATGGCCGATGATATTCAATGTGATCGCTGTAATATTTAAAATTGCAAATAACACGTAGACAAAGCTACTGACATAACCCGGACTTTGCGGATTCTGTATCCGTCTTTTCGTATAGCTGACCAGTCCTAAGGCGACCAAATTAAATGCAATGCATATGATGCGCAGCAGCAGGTCATCGCTGACAATCATATTAGCAAAGACATCCAACAGATAAAAGACGATCAGAATCAGTGCGATCTTGCGCTGTTGTCCCGTCATTTTATGCCGCAGCAAAAACATAAAAATCAACATGATCAGCAGCTGTGAGGCCTGGAGTATAAAAGTTGGTGTAAAGAAATTGACGAATGGCAGCAATGTCAGAAGAAAGATGACGGTCTTTCCGACAATCGTATCAATGGCAATTTTGTTTTGAGCATCATGCTGTCTAAGGACATATGCAACACGAGCTATCCAGTAACAGTATGCCATGCCCAGCACAATGAGTAAAATACGGCTCGCCCAATCTGTTCGGTTGACATATTTATCTATGGATTTATTGTTGCTGTAATTGCTGCGGATATTGTTCAAAATTACTTCTTTTGAAATACTGGTAGAGTTGGCCTTCCAAAGCGAACTCTTGCTCCTTAGAGAGTCTCTATTGCTGCTGTTGCTCTTTGTCGTATGTAACTGATCAAGACGAGTGAGATGATGCTGGTTTGTGCTAATAAGCTGATCGATACTACGGCCAATCAATTCGAGCGAGTCCATCTTTGCCGTTAGCTTCAGTTCTGCGTTGTTCAGGTATTGATATGCTCTACCATGATTTCCGGCATTGATATCAAAACGGCTGACCACATCCCCGATCTGCTGTCTGGTTGTATGGAGGCTGTTCACATAATTACCAATACTACCTTTCATCGACCTGAGCTGTCTGATTTCTTCACTGATCATACGCTTCACTGTGGAGATAGAATCTTCGGCTGTACGACTATTTATCGCCGCATACGCGTTTGACTTTTCGTTCAGCTGGGCAACTACCTCGGCTAGGGACGAAATCCGGATATTGGAAAGAAAGGCTATATTTATCTTTCTCAGCTCACTTCGAAGCGAATCATTTCCGGCGCGCACAGAATCTACACCCAGCTTGCGGCTGACATTGGCCTGCACCCTGTCGTTGACCACGCCTCTTTTCAGCAAGACTGAGTCTTGTCCAAGCACATTCAGGTGCAATATTGCTAGCGCCATCACGGCAATCAAATATTTTATGACCGGCAGTTTCATACTTGCTCTTGTAAAATTTATAAACGATATACCGCGACAAGCTATTTCCCTCCCGTACCCAGCGAGGTATCCGCCACCGCAAAAATAAGAGATCTCTAATTAAAATCTTACTGCATCCGACAATTTCAGTTTCTCCAGATGCTGCACTTTATCATCCCGATAAAATAAATTCATAGTCTCAAAGGGAATCAATTTTAAATCTTTGTTAACAATATGCACACAAGATTTTTTCACCGCACGGACATCAAAATCATGCGCGTCCATAAAATTCATTATGATAATCCGAAAAAGGTTGTCGTAATCCAGATCCGGTGCACAGACGTCAGGAAGGCAACATAATAATTGATTTACTTTTGGTTTTACTTTATCCACAGAAATACCGGTACTAAAAATATCGAGCAATTGCATCTGAACACCTTTATCCTGTTCGTAAACGATTGTATTGCGCGACTGGTTATTTAGTAATACCGCCGGATCAATATGCCGTGTTAGCGGGATCTTCTGCCCACCGAGCTTGAGCACATAGCCCATGGCCAATGCATCTGGATTGCAAGGTACGGGTATAATATCGTTCGGATGCAGCAATGGATACTGCCTGAGGATCTGCTGCCGTACTTCAGTCAGCGTCATTTTATGATGTTGGGCATCAGCATCATTCCGACCAGCAATTTCTACAGGCTGAAATGTCACACCGCGTACACATTGCTGATTTAATGCAAACTCAAGTATTGCGCCAATTTCATCGTCATTGGTCCCTTTTTCCAGAACAACGACCAATGTCGTACTCAAGTTGAGCGCATTTAATTTTTCGATCGCCGTTTTCCGAATTGCTGTCAGATCCTTACCCCTGAACTTCTCAAGCACCGTTGGGCGGAAGGAATCAAACTGCAAATAGATTTCGAATTCTGGAGCGTAGGTAGCAAGCTGCTCAGCAAAGCCAGGATCATTGGCAATACGTATACCATTGGTATTGAGCATAAGGTGTTTAATAGGCTTTGTCTTTGCTATATCCAGAATCTTGAAAAACTCAGGATGAATTGTCGGTTCGCCACCACTGATCTGTACTACGTCAGGCTCTCCCTCACTTTCGACCACCTTGTCAAACATCTGTTCAATTTCAGCTAGAGAACGGTGTCTTCCATAATGCGGCGAAGACATGGCGTAGCAAGTGGGGCAGGTTAGATTACAGCGGTCAGTGACTTCGATAATGGACAGGCAGCTATGCTGTTCGTGGTCGATACAGAGACCACAATCATATGGACAACCATAATGCACCTCCTTCTCAAATTTTAATGGCGTTTCGGAGGCTTTATTATAATTCCGGATATTTTTGTAGTAGTCCACATCAGTGGCAATCAGGGTTTTAAAAAAGCCGTGATCCGGACAGCGTTTAGTCATAAAAACCCGATCCTCTTCAATAATAATTTTTGCTCCGATACGGCAGAGGCAGGTCGGGCAGAGACTGATGGTATAATCGTAGTAGGTATAATTTCTAACCGGCATATATAATCTTCATTTAATTCAATGCAATTCCACAGACCACGCCGCCGGCAATCATTGCCGAGATTCCGCCCAATAGCACTTTAAGCCAAGGATTAATATTAAATTTCACGCTTTTTTTACCCGATTTTATAATGGAGCCTATGATAATCACCAACAAGGCTATTCCAATGGTGATCGCTCCTACAACAAGTAAAAATAAACCCAGCATCGCCGTGTTTTCCGAACCGAATGATCCTTCCAATAGATACATCGCTACCCCCTTTTTTGTACGTTTATCGTGTTTAGTAAATAAATATAATAAATCATCACGATAAGACAGGTGATCTGTATGGTGCTACAATGAAAAAAAATAACATCACGTGGTTTGATAAAATCCAATAAAAAGCGAAAACTAAAGTAACTGACCATGAAAAGCTGAAAGAGCACACCGCTCTGATATCGGTATTTTCGCGTAAATGTCTGAAGAGCAACAAACAGCATGATCAGAAAAGCAATTTCGTACAACGCTACCGGATGTCGCTTATAATCATCCCCCAGATACATCCCCAGCGGACAGTCCGTCGGCAGGCCATAAGTCTGTTCAAAAACACCTGTATAGAAACAGCCGATCCGTCCGATGGCGATCGCAGCGATCAAGGGAAATACCATTCTGTCACCGGTACTTTCCTTCTTTCCAATGATTTTCTTCATCAATTCAACCGCGATGAGTCCGCCAGCCAGCCCACCGACAATCGTATTATTGAACCAAATATATCGCCAGATATTTGAAGCTGCCAACAATTCAGCTGGACGCTCCAGAGAGCCGACCAAATGAGAGCCGACCAGCGCGCCCAAAGCCGCTGCTATCAGGATCAGCAGCGAATGGGTATGTCCTAAGCTTTCTTTATCGTTCCATTTCAAAAACTGGTAATAGCGCATACCGACAAACATCCCCAGCCCTTCCATAAATGGGTGCAAAAGGAACGTCTTACCGAATAAATCGATGGTCGCCGGAAATTCAATCGCTGTAAACATAGACAAGTATACAAAAGACATGTCAGAATTACATACTCAAAATTTAAAGGCCGATTCATCGATGAATCGGCCTTTAAATTTTGGAATAGTATTGGAATATCACTTATAACTGATCGCTATAAACAAATCTGATTTCTTCCCTCAAATTATAACGGGAGGCCATTACCTCTCCATAAGCTCCAGCGGAACGGATGGCAATAAGATCACCACGTCCAGAATCGGGCAGCGGGACTTCTTTACCAAAGCAGTCTGAAGACTCACAGATGGGCCCGACGACATCATAATTCAGGGATTCCTCGGTCTCAACAGCACTGAGATTGTCGATCTTGTGATAAGCCTGATATAGGGCCGGTCGCATAAGCTCAGTCATCCCCGCATCCAGAACGAGGAAATTCTTTTTTACACCATTTTTAACATAAAGTACCCGGCTTATCAAGCTGCCACATTGTGCAACCAGAGCTCTGCCTAATTCAAAATGGACTTCCTGATATGGTTTTCTCTCCAGGAAACGGTCAAAGATATCGAAATAAGCTTCAAAATCCGGAATAGAATTACCGTCAGGATTTTTATAGTCGATTCCCAATCCGCCGCCTACGTTCAGTACACGGATCTGTGTTCCACGCTCCTCGAACCAGCTTTTCCATTCGTTGACTTTTACGCATAGGCTTTTAAACACAGTCATATCGGTAATCTGCGATCCTACATGGAAATGCAGCCCCACCAGTTCGATAAATTCACACTTTTTTAGTACCGAAGCACATTTTTCAAGATCGGCATTTGGCACCCCAAATTTATTTTCATCAAGACCAGTCGTAATATAATGATGCGTGTGCGCATCCACATTGGGATTGATACGCAAAGCTACATTGGCTTTCACACCTTGTTTTGATGCCAGCTCGTTAATGACTTCGAGTTCTTGGATAGATTCGACGTTGAAGGCAAAAATCTGTTGTGTAAGGGCATAGTTGATTTCCTTGTCTGACTTTCCAACCCCAGCAAAAGTGATATTCTGAGGAGTAAATCCACATTCTATTGCCTTCCTTACCTCATTTCCGCTGACGCAGTCAGCGCCAAATCCGATCTCCTGTATGCGTTTCAGCAACACATCATTGAAATTAGCCTTAAGTGCATAATGAACGTGGAATCCCCTTTTCTGCGATGCTTCATGCGCTGCCTCCAAGGTCCGTGCCAGCACATCCATATCGTAGTAGTAAAATGGTGTCTCTCTGTCAGCAAATTTTGTTGCAATATCTGTATTAATCATATAAACGTGCTTTCTTAAAATAAACGATTGTGCAATGAACGTAAAGCCTCTGTTTTATGATCGGAGTTCAGCAAAATGGAAACGTTGAAATCAGATCCACCATAGGAAATCATACGCACAGGGAGGTGTTTTACTGCATCGAGCACACGTGCAGCATAGCCGTGGCTGTTGAGTCCAAAATCACCGACCACACAGACAATTGTCTGCTCACCATCAACCGTAACCGTCCCAAAATCTTCGACCTCTTTAATAATATCTGTCAAATTAGTGGTATCATCGATGGTAAGAGACACCGCAACCTCCGAGGTTGTAATCATATCAATCGGTGTTTTATACCGTTCAAATATTTCAAACACACGACGCAGGAAACCATAAGCCAACAACATACGTGAAGAATGGATATGAATCGCGGTGATGCCATCTTTAGCGGCAATTGCCCGGATACAGCCCTTTTTAGCACCGTCTTTACTAATCAATGTACCTTTTGCATTAGGTTCCATCGTATTAAGCAGACGTACTGGAACGTTGTACTTCTGCGCAGGGAATACAGACTGCGGGTGAAGTATCTTCGCGCCGAAATAAGCTAGTTCTGCGGCTTCATCGAAGCTGAGGTGCGCTATTGGAGTCGTACCTTTCACGACACGCGGGTCATTGTTGTGCATACCGTCGATATCTGTCCAGATCTGGACCTCATCAGCACGGATGGCCGCCCCGATCAGCGAAGCTGTATAATCAGATCCACCCCGACGAAGGTTATCGATTTCGCCGAATGAGTTTCTACAAATATAACCCTGTGTGATGAACAGGCTGTTGTCGGGATATTGAGCCAGAATATGTCCCAATTTCTCACCGATATATTCTACCATTGGTTCATTGTCCTCATCAATTTTCATGAAGTCCAGCGCCGGTAACAGTACAGAGGATACTCCTATTTCGTTGAGATAGAAATGCCATAATGTGGTAGACAGGAGTTCGCCCTGTGCCAGGATGATTTTCTCCTCAACCGGTGTAAACAACTCGTTGGCTAGACTGGAGATTAAATTAAAATGGTAGTCTATTAGCTCTTTACCATTTTTATAGCCTGCTTCAGTATTAAAAAGTTCCTTAATAAGGTCTTCGTACTTATCCTTATGCTGCTTGATCAAATCCTTAGCTTCGTCCTTCTTACCTGCTGAATAAGCTTGACCAATTTCTACTAAAGCATTTGTCGTTCCAGCAACTGCGGACAACACGACAATCTGACGCTCGGAAGGGTTTACGATATCCAACAACCCTTTGATACGTGCTGCACTTCCTACTGAAGTACCACCAAATTTTAAAACTTTCATACTAAAGTTACAATTATTAAATTTCTGTGCGCCAATATAGGCAATTCATGATTTTTTATTAAAAAAAAAGCGGCACAAAATCATGAAAGTTTTGTGCCGCATATCTTTATCTATGCGGAAGAATTACTTCTTCAAATTTTCGATCAACAAACCGGCTAACTCTTCGCCGATTCTTTCCTGCGCTTCGTTAGTAGCTGCCCCAATGTGCGGTGTTAACGAGATCTTTGGATGTTTCAATATTTCCTCACGTGGTGTCGGTTCGTTATCGAAAACATCAAGGCCTGCAAACGCAACTTTGCCTGCGTCAAGCGCCTTCAGCAATTCCAATTCATCAATTACACCGCCCCGTGAAGCATTCACTAGTCCCACACCATCCTTCAACAATGGAAATTCCGCAGCACCAATCGCTGGAGCATCTAAAAACGGTACATGCAAAGAAATGAAATCAGCTACTTGCAGCAGCTCACTTTTTTCAACCTGTCTGATCGGTACGTCTACCTTTATACCTCCAGAGAGTTCGATGGTCAATGTTTTAGGACCTTCAAATAGGTCTGTGTACACAACATCCATACCTAGCCCAAGTGCAATTTTAGCAACCTCGCGGCCAATACGTCCAAATCCAACAATACCTATTGTTTTGCCACGCAATTCAGTACCAGCGCCATAAGCTTTTTTCAAAGCGCCAAACTTTGTATTGCCTTCAACAGGCATTTTGCGATTCGAATCGTATAAAAATCGTACACCATTCAATAAATGTGCAAATACTAATTCTGCAACAGACAAGGAGGAGGCTGCCGGCGTATTGACGACAGCTATCCCCTTGGAACGGGCATATTCTACGTCAATATTATCCATGCCGACTCCACCACGGCCGATTACTTTCAGATTAGGACACGCATCAATTAACGGTTGGCGTACTTTGGTTGCGCTGCGCACAGTGATAGCATCATAGGCAGGCAGCTTCACCGCTAATTCTTCTTGTGGGATGTGATTTGTATCTACACTATGACCGGCCTCTTCCAACATTTTCTTTCCTAGTGGATCAATGCCGTCATTCGCTAATATTTTCATTACGATAAATCTATTTGTTATTGATGTGTGTCTTCAAACTCCTTCATGGCATCGATCAGTGCATTTACGCTACTCAGCGGCAATGCATTGTAAATCGAAGCTCTAAAACCACCTACTGAACGGTGTCCCTTAATGCCGATAAGATTACGCTCTTTAGCCAAAGCCAGAAATTCAGCTTCCAGTTCTGGAGAATCCATGACAAAGGTTACATTCATGCGCGAGCGATCCTCGATGGCAGCCGTACCCTTGAAGAAAGGATTGCGATCAATTTCATCGTACAGTGCACGAGCTTTGATGATATTTTCCTGCTCCAATACAGCTACACCGCCTTTTGCTTTAAGCCAACGTAAGTTTAGCATAGAAACAAAAATTGAATATACAGGAGGTGTATTATACATGGAGCCACCATTGATATGCAACTGATAATCAAGCATAGAAGGTAGTACACGGCCGGACTTACCCAAAATATCGTCTTTTACAATGACCAAAGTCACGCCAGCAGGACCCATGTTTTTTTGCGCACCTGCATAGATCAGGTCGTAATCGGCCACATTGATCTCGCGCGAAAAGATATCAGAAGACATATCAACGACTACGGGTAGATCTGTCGCGGGTCTTTCGAACACTTCCGTGCCATAAATTGTATTATTCGCCGTATAGTGAAAATAGGCGGCATCCTTCGGAATAGAATAACCTTTTGGAATGTAAGCGTAGTTTTTATCAATGGAAGATGCTACAACATCTACAGTACCAAATTTTTTCGCTTCTTTTAAAGCTTTGGTAGCCCATACACCTGTATCTAGATAGGCAGCCTTGCCACCTTCAGGCAACAAGTTTAAAGGCGCCATAGCGAATTGTAGGCTCGCTCCCCCCTGCAGGAAAAGGATCGAATACCCTTGCGGTACAGCCAATAATTCACGTACTAGCTGCGTCGCTTCGTCTATCACTGCTTCAAACTCTTTGGAACGGTGAGAAATCTCTAAAATTGATAAACCAGTGTTGTTAAAATCAATTACAGCTTCTGAGGCTTGTTGAAATACTTCCTTTGGCAGAATACATGGACCTGCTCCAAAATTATGTTTCATTGATGTTATAGTTTGTTTGATTACTTATTTAAAACCCTAGTTAAGCAATCCGTTGTTTTAAAAGTCAAAGGTAAAATAAAATTATATATTTTTCAACTAATCTGTTTTTTTATTGAAAATTTACAAAATTCTAAATCATTTCAATAAAAAGATTGCACAAACAGTATTATATATGCGGTAAACATGCTTAGAGCAACAGCACTTTCCAGGCCTTATCTATCTGATTATCTTGCAAATATTCTTTCGCTTTCAACTGAAGGTGAATATTACGCGTAGAGAGGTCGCCGATAAAGGCATTTAATAATTCGTAAATTTCAGGCAGCGCGGAGAAGTCATCAACTTCCTGTGGTGAAGGCAGGCACTCAATGTGGCTTAGTTTGATTTTATCATGCTCATCAAAAACAACAGATTCTTTAACGAATGGGGGCAGCTGATCGTAGTTCATAAAAAAGCAGAAATTTTTTCAAATTTCTGCTTAATATTCCAAAAAATGAAATGCTTATATTTTTTCGATAATCCGATCCGCAAATTCGCTGGTTTTGACCAGAGTCGCGTCCTGCATGAGATTATAAAAATCAACTGTTACGGTTTTGGCCAAAATGGTTTCGCCTAATGCCTTTACAATGGTCTGTGCAACTTCTGTCCAGCCAAGGTATTCAAACATCATGACACCACTGAGAATAACGGACGAAGGATTCATAGTGTTGGTGTTGGCAAATCGGGGCGCAGTGCCATGGGTTGCTTCGAACACGGCATGTCCAGTTTTGAAATTAATATTGGCCCCCGGTGCGATGCCGATTCCGCCAACCATAGCAGCCAAGGCATCAGAAATATAGTCCCCATTGAGATTGAGCGTAGCGACCACTGAAAAATCCCGCGGATTGAGCAAGATCTGCTGCAAAAAATTATCCGCGATGATATCCTTGATCAGTATCTTACCGGAAGCTAAGGCTTCGTTTTGCTGTTGATTGGCTGCCTCGTCGCCCTTGTCTGCTTTCGTACGCTCCCATTGGCCCCAAGTGTAGGTCTGATCGGCGAACTCCGACTCCGCAACCTCATACGCCCATATTTTGAATGCACCCTCTGTATATTTCATGATATTACCTTTATGGACAATTGTCACCGATGGTAATTTATGATGTACAGCATGTTCGATTGCCGCTCGAACCAACCGTTTGGATCCCTCCTCTGATACCAATTTGACGCCTACGCCGGTGGTCGTCGAAAAGTTATAGGCAATATTCAATTCGTCATGCAAAAAGTCCTGCAGTTTATTTGACTCAGGACTCCCCGCCTGAAACTCTATCCCAGCGTAAATATCCTCTGTATTTTCACGGAAAATAACCATATCCACATATTCAGGATGTCTAACCGGCGAGGGTACCCCCTCAAACCATTTTGTGGGACGCTGGCACACATACAAATCCAGATCCTTGCGCAATGCAACATTCAGCGAGCGAATACCACCGCCGACAGGTGTTGTCAAAGGACCTTTGATCCCCACCAGATATTCTCTTAAAATATCCAATGTTGCCTGAGGCAGCCACTCCCCCGTTTCATTAAACGCCTTCTCTCCGGCCAGTACTTCTTTCCATGAGACTCTTCGTTGGCCCTGATAGGCTTTCTCTACTGCCTTATCAAAAACACGGACAGCGGCATGCCATAAGTCGGGGCCTATACCATCACCGATAATAAAAGGAATTGTTGGAAAATCCGGAACATGTAAAGTTCCCGTGGCGGACATTGTGATCTTATTTGACATAATCAGCGATTTTAGCGGACAGCAGACTATCCTTTATTAAACATATTTCCTATCTCTTTACTAATCTTCCGGAAGATCGGAGCAGCCTCCACATCCTCATATTCGTCAATATGGGCATTCTCTACCCTACTAGGAAACACCAAAACAAGGTTTTCGTTTGCATAAATACGGTCCAATTTTTTAGCAACACCATCCAGGGAATCCCGGTAAGATACATCGCCGTTCCGTGCCGAAACAAATACAAACATGGCGTCTTCTTGTTTAAAGGCCTTTAGTCCCTGCAGATTATCCCAGTCGTCATAGGGTTTGAACGTGACAGGAACTGAGTTTTTCGTTTCGGTAAGATGCGCATCGATTGCAGTAGCTGAACGTTCATTGACCACAAAAGCAATCGAAACAGATAGTTCCTGCGCCAATTTAATTATTTTTTCAAGCCAATATTCGAAGCCAAACTCGGCCTCACACATGGGCGGCGCAAATACTATAATTGATTTATTTGAAATAAAAGGCTTTTTAAAATGACAAAACATCACATTTGCCGAGGTTCGGTTTAGGATACTCTCAGTTTTCTCGCCGACAAATTTGTCCATAAAATTAGCTGCGCTGGGCCAGCCCAGCACAATACAGTTAGCAGATATTTCCTTAGCCGAACGGGCCACGCCACTGGCGATATTGAGATCGATCGTTGCACTGATATTCACATTCGTTTCGCTACCGGAAGCATAGCGCACCATACTATCCAAATTTTTCCTGGCCTTTGACATATTCAATCGTGCCTGTTCATTATCTTTTACAACAGACACAATATTTACAGGATAGGTGCATTTTTTACTTTTAATATAGGTCGAGAAATCCAGAATAGGTTCCATGTTGTCCATATTCGCTATGGATATTAAGATATTTTCATCCTTTTCCTTCACAACATCGGTATGTTCTTCATCCTGCTCTCCGTCCATCACCACTTTTTTGGATGCATTTCCCGTCACGATCGTCGCCACGATACAGGTCACCAGAATAAGCAAAATCGTCCCATTTAAGACATTTTCGTCGATAATCCCATTTTTGTGTCCGACCATAATCACGGCTAAGGTGGCTGCAGCATGTGCACTGCTGAGGCCAAAGATAAGATTTCGCTGTCCACGGCTATAACGGAACACCTTCTGTGTAAGCCAAGCAGCAACGTACTTGCCGACAATAGCGACAATGGTTAAGGTGCCCGCTATAATCAACGCCTGGGGACCTTTGAGGATCACGCTGACATCCACAATCATCCCCACTGAAATCAAGAAAAAGGGAATAAAAATCGCGTTGCCGATAAATTCGATCCGATTCATCAGTGCAGACGAATGGGGGATTAGTTTATTTAAGGCCAGCCCCGCCACAAAAGCGCCGATGATAGGTTCCAATCCAGCGATCTCGGCCAAAAAAGCAGCAAAGAAGACAACCGAAAGAACAAAAATATAATTCGATGTCTTCTCGCTCCCCAACCGTTCGAAAAACCACTTCGCAATCCGCGGGATTATACCGAACATGATAAAGAGAAAGATGGCGAAAGAGATCGCAAGGGTAATCCAGAATTCGTTACCAATGTTGCCCTGGGACACGCCTGTGATGACCGCTAATATGATCAGGACAGCTGTATCGGTCAATATAGTACCCCCAATAGTAATCGCCACAGCTTCCATTTTGGAGATCCCATAATTATTAACGATCGGATACGAGACCAGGGTGTGGGTCGCAAACATACTCGAAATCAACAAGCTAGGAAGCTCGCTATAGCCCAACAGCCAGTGACAGACGGGATAACCAATACTGATCGGGACGATAAAGGTCAAAAAACCAAACAATAAACTTTTATTTTTGGTTTTTTTAAATTCGTTCATATCCAGTTCCAAACCAGCGATAAACATAATGTAGAGCAAACCTATCGTTGAGAATAGCGTAATCGCCGAATTCTTTTCCAGCCAGTTCAATCCGTGCGGGCCGATAATGACGCCGGAAATAATCAGTCCGATAATCCCAGGCACTTTAATCGGCCTTAAGATAATCGGCGAAAGAAGAATGATAAAAAGTACCAATGAAAAGATAAGTACAGGATTTTGTAACGGCGCTTCAAAAGCGTGGGAAATATGCTCAAAAGTCTTATTCATATGTGCTCGTATGCTATCGGTAAAATTTTCTATTCGTCTTCCTTCGCAGCTGAAAAATAGTTAACAGCATTAAAAATACAATTTTTCCGGAAAAATCAGACGTAAAAGAAGGCTTACTTAAAAGAAATTGCTTTAATCGGACTAATCTTGGTGATCAACATGGACGGAATAAACAGCGATATCATCCCGATAAGTACGACAGAAAGGTTCACCAGAATGACGTCTGACCAGTACAGCTTGACTGCAACGTAAGCGATATAGTAGGTCTGCTGATCAAGTTTAAAAAAATGCGTATAGTCTTGAAAAAAATAAAAGCCCAGGCCAATTAGATTGCCAATAACCAGACCAAGTCCAATTAGGTATAACGCGCTATACATAAATACCTGCCTGATGCCGGCATTATGATACCCCAATGCCTTAAGTATGCCGATCATGGAAGTTCGTTCGAGGATGGTAATCAGCAATGCCGAGATCATATTGATAATAGCGACGACTGTCATAAGAATAAAAATGATCTTCGTGTTCATATCGAGAAGATCCAGCCACTGAAAAATATCAGGCACCTGGTCCTTGATATTGATAGCCTGCATATCAATCGGCAGCATATCCTCGATCTGAGCTGTCGTCCGTTCAAGTTGATTAAAATCGTTGATACGGATTTCATATCCGCCGACTTCGTTATCCTCTAAATTGCTCAATTTGCGGATAATATCCAGTGAACCGATAACGTACACTTTATCAAGTTCTTCAGATCCGGTGTTAAATATCCCTTTGATCACAAACTTCCGTTTGCGAATCGGTTCCTGTACGAAATACATAATAAAATCATCTCCAACTTTTAGCATGAGACGGTCAGCCAAATATTTAGACACGAGGATCTGATTACCCACATTGTCAGCTTTAAAATCCATTGTACTACCATCAACAAGCATATTTTTAATGTGTTGTTGATCGTACAGCGAATCAATTCCTTTCAAAATAACCCCTTCCACCTCATCATTAACGTTGATAATGCCGGCCTTTGTCGCAAAAGAATTGATGGAATACACTTGTGGAATACCCAAAATAGCTTTATTGAGCTGAGGGGTCAGTGATATCGGCGAATTTTCATAAGATTTATTAAGATCGTAACGTAACACCAGCACATCGGCAAAAAAATCACGTTGCTTGCTAATAATCTCTCCTTTAAAGCCACGCAAAACTGCAATGGAAATTACAATAGCCGCAATAGCTAGCGCAATTGCCCCTATGGTTACGCGGACGATTAATTTGGAAAACGTACGTTTGCCAGAAAATGCTATTCTATGTGCTAAAAAATAAGGAAAATTCAAGCTTTCAATATATTTATGTAACTTCGCAAAGTTATAAAAATTTGTTATTTACAGAACTGAAATGACAAATAATTAGCAGCCAGTAAGCTTATAGTCTGCGATGCCGCTGTTGTCATTTCGGGGAAATATAAAATCATTCATCGTATGCGTATCATTTTCATGGGAACTCCCGATTTTGCTGTAGCTTCGCTCGAAGCGCTTATTCAATCTGGTGAGCAAGTAGTTGCTGTCGTCACGGTACCTGACAAACCCGCAGGGCGCGGACAGAAAATCCATGAGTCACCGGTCAAATTGTACGCTTTACAACATCGTATCCCCGTCCTTCAGCCTGTAAAACTGCGGAACGAAGCTTTTCTAACCCAATTGCGGAGCTTTGAAGCAGACCTACAGATAGTCGTTGCCTTTCGAATGCTTCCCGAGGTGGTCTGGAATATGCCGAAATTCGGTACCGTCAACGTACACGCCTCGCTACTACCCCAATACAGAGGAGCTGCTCCGATCAACCATGCGATTATGAACGGTGAGAAAGAATCAGGTGTGACTACCTTTTTGCTACAACATGAAATTGATACCGGCAACGTGCTATTATCAAAAAAAGTGGCCATCCAACAGACCGATACAGCGGGCGACCTGCACGATAAATTGATGGTTGCGGGCGCCGAGACATTGCTCGAAACCATCCGACAACTGAAAGCAGGCACCCTACTGCCAAGGAGACAGGATGAAATGGCCTCGCCGTCACCGCTGAAACATGCTCCAAAAATCTTTAAAGAAGACTGTAAAATAAACTGGAACCAACCAACCAATGTGGTCTATAATTTTATTCGAGGGCTAAGTCCCTATCCTGCCGCTTTTACTTTGCTGAATGATAAGGTATTAAAAATCTACACAACAGAAAAAGAACACATCGTAACAGCTGATGCCCCGGGAACCATTCACACAGATAAAAAAAGTTATCTAAAGTTTGCTACACAAGACGGTTACATCCTAGTGTCGGAACTCCAGCTTGAGGGCAAAAAGAAAATGAATATAACAGATTTTTTAAAGGGGTATAGATTCTAATCCAATTTATCCTCATCATCATACTGCAATAAATCCCCCGGCTGACAATCAAGCGCTTTACAAATCGCCGCCAGTGTATCCAGACGCAATGCCTTTGCTTTTTGATTTTTGATGATGGAAAGATTAGAAAGCGTGATACCTACGCTGTCACTTAATTGGTTAAGTGATACTTTTTTCTCCTTCATGATTTTATCCAGATGAATTATGATTGGCATAGTGTTTTTTTTATTCTTTTACTTTATTCTTGTCACTAAATAAAACAAAAAGATATATGTTTTGTTTTATCATAAAATTATCATTTTAAAATAAATTAGAGGAATGCGGTTTACGTAACATATTTGATATTATGGAATAAAATATTGAGAGCATAAAAAAAATAAAACTTGGTAGCTCTTTAAATATCAAACAGTTGAATATTTACAGCGTCGGATAACGTCGAAAAACGAGATTAAATGGAATAGTTTTTGATAGTATATAAATGGGATACACAAAACCCTAACTCGTTAGATATGAGCGAGTATATAATTCATTTTCCATTAAAAATTCATTTTTTTTTCGTATTTTCGCAAACATTTCTTAGAGAGGAGATATTAATATAAATTAATGAGACAGCTCAAAATTACACAATCTATCACCAATCGTGAGTCGCAGTCTTTGGACAAATACTTACACGAAATTGGTAAAGTAGACTTAATTACAGCAGAAGAAGAAGTAGAATTAGCACAGCGCATCCGCGAAGGTGATCAAGTTGCCTTGGAAAAATTGACTAAAACCAACCTTCGTTTCGTAGTATCAGTAGCAAAACAATATCAAAATCAAGGTTTGACCTTAGGTGATTTAATCAACGAAGGTAACCTGGGCTTAATCAAAGCAGCTAAACGTTTTGACGAAACAAAAGGGTTTAAGTTCATTTCTTATGCCGTTTGGTGGATTCGCCAATCTATTCTTCAGGCAATTGCTGAACAATCACGTATCGTACGTCTGCCTTTGAACCAAGTAGGTTCTTTAAGCAAAATCAGTAAAGCTTTCTCAAAACTAGAACAAGAATACGAACGGGAACCGTCTCCGGAAGAATTGGCAGATATCTTGGAAACTACTGTAGATAAGGTTTCGGACACGTTAAGCAATTCAGGACGTCACGTATCGATGGACGCTCCATTTGTCCAGGGCGAAGAGAACACTCTCCTGGATGTTTTGGAAAACCACGACCCCGATACGGATAGCTCCCTAATTGATGAATCTCTATCAGAGGAAATAAAACGATCATTGGCAACATTGACAGAAAGGGAGCGTGAAATTATCGTTCTTTTCTTTGGCTTAGGTTCTAACCATCAATTATCGTTGGAAGAAATCGGTGAGAAGTTCAATTTGACCCGGGAGCGTGTTCGTCAAATTAAAGACAAAGCTTTACAACGCTTAAGACACACCTCGAGAAGCAAAATCTTAAAATCTTACTTAGGTTAAAAGAAATATTTATTGAAATTTTTGGCAATCCCAATCAGAAATGATTGGGATTTTTTTTTTAAGAAAGACGGCCAGCTATCGCTGGCCGCCTTTTAGCCCAGTAAATCCCAGGCTCTTACTTAGCGTCAGGCAACAAGATAAATTCGAACAGCCGGTCTTTTTTTAGGTATTTTACAGCCAAGTCCTGCACAGACTTCGGCGTCACCTTATTGAGGTTTTCTAGCCGTCTTGTATATCTGTTGAGATCCAAATCATTTTGATAGGAACTCGAAATATAGTTTAACCAGTAACTATTCTCACGTAAGTTCAACTCATTCTGCCGTTTTTGTTCGGCAACAAATTTCTCAATATCCGCTTGATCCGGCCCGTGATCCTGGATTTTCCTGACCTCATCCAAAGCGGAAGCGATCAAAGCATCATTTTTGTCGACCGCCGATCCGAAGCCTATGGAGAACGCATAGCGCGGCTTCGGTAGCTTCGCGAAGCTAGCACGCGCTCCTACCCCATACACCCCGCTTTCTTTTTCCCGAAGCCGTTCCAGCAATTTAATGGTCAATATGCTTTCTAAGGCTTCCATGTTCACATTTTCACCCTCATTATAGCTGTAATCACCATAATAAGCAAGCTGCGTACTCGCTTTTTCTTCTTTGCCTTTATGGACAACTACACGCTCCCCTTTCGTCGGCTCAAGAATGTTTAAATCTTTGTAATTTTCTGCCCGTTTTGTCGCCGGTAAAGAAGCTAGATAAGTTTCAATGAACGGCATTATTTGAGCTTCATCAAACGACCCCACAATCGTAAATACAAAATCTGAAGCATCTGCAAAACGCTCCTTATAAATTGCAAGGGCGCGATCACGGTCAATTTTAGCGATTGTTTCCACAGTAGGATTTTGTCTGCGTACATTGTTGCCGTAAAGTACCGATTTCACTTTATCTGAAAATACATTATTCGGATTGCTGAGCCTATTCTCCAATGCACCTTTCGTTCTGGTCATTGTACTTTGAAAAATATCCTGATCCAATCTCGGTTCTGTGAAATAACCATAAATCAATTCAAAGGCACTTTTCAGACCCTCCTTGTCCGTGCTTCCCGAGATGCCTTCATACCGTTCAGAAATATAGGGTGAGATAGAGATATCTTTTCCTGCCAGATATTTGCTCAGTTCCACGTTGCTCATCTGGCCGACGCCGCTAGCATCAACCAAGGAGGAGGCATTTGACGCAGAAAAATAATCTGCATCAGGATATAAAGACGTTCCCCCAGGGCTATATGCCATGATTTGTATCTCATCATTCTTAAAATCTGTCGGTTTTAAGATCACTTTCACCCCATTGCTCAAGGTCAGCTCTTTGGCATG
The DNA here is from genome assembly GCF_026191775.1 of Sphingobacterium sp. InxBP1. Taxonomy (NCBI): domain Bacteria; kingdom Pseudomonadati; phylum Bacteroidota; class Sphingobacteriia; order Sphingobacteriales; family Sphingobacteriaceae; genus Sphingobacterium; species Sphingobacterium sp. InxBP1. The sequence continues at coordinate 257,935 of NZ_JAINDX010000042.1, forward strand.
CACTGCGTCAATCTCTTTTGCAGCCATCAGTCTTCCCCTAACAGGCTCCTTCGAAAGCAACGGAAGTTTTGAGACCTTATCTTCATAAGCTGAAACAACGCCTTCTTCAACTGATTTTACCCATGCTAATACAGTCTGTTCATTCGGCAAACTTGCTTTATCTTTTTCAGGCCCCATAATCAAGATATCCCGGTTTAGATCGGTATAATACTTCTTGAACAAGGCATTCACTTCCTCCAATTTCAATGTGGGTAACAGTTGCTTTGTCAGACGGTAGGCATCTTCGTTACTCAATGCCGGTTGATCATCAATAAAATAATTCAGATAGCGGTTTACATAACTGTCAGACTTTTGTTTGTCGCGTTCGATATAAGCCATCTCATTAGACTTTTTCATGTCCGCTAATGCTCTTTCCAACTCTGTCTGTGTAAAGCCATACTTCTGAATACGTTCGAATTCGGTCAACATAGCTTTGAAGCCTGACTCCAGTTCTCCCGGTTTGGGAACTACCAGGAGAGAGAAGGTATTCAGATTGGCCAAGAAATCGCCAATACTACCACCAGCCTGCATAAAAGGAGGGTTGGGCTGTTGCATCAGCTCCGAAAATCGGCCAGCGACGAGTTGGTTAAAAACGTTTTTAAGCAGCTCATTCCGGTAATCACTTACCGTGGTGACTTTCTCTTTTTCATTTTTGATCAGGATCTGCGCTATGGTATACGGCAGCTCGGGATCTGAAATCGCTAAAAACTGGTTTTTGTTTAAAAGGTCTACCCGATGTGCTTTGCGTGGCAACACCTTTTTGGGCATCGTCATATCCGAAAATAAGGTTTTCACCTTTTGCTCCATTTCTTGGGGATCAATATCCCCCACAACAATCAGTGCCTGTAGATCAGGACGGTACCAATCCTGATGAAACTTTCTGATTTCAGTATGCGGAAATGTTTTTAAAATCTCCTCGGTACCTATCGGCAAACGTCGAGCATACAGCGATCCATTAAGCAAGATCGGAAAATATTGATCTTGAAGGCGCTGCTGTACGCCTCTGCCGCCACGCTTCTCTTCCAGAATGACGCCACGTTCCTTATCGATCTCTTCACCGTCGAGCAAGGCATCCTGTGCCCAGTCACGCATGACCTGAAGACCGTTTTTAAGGAGCTCGGGATCATCTGAGGGAATCGGAAGCTGATAGACAGTCTGGTCAAAGCCGGTGTAGGCATTCAGGTCAGAACCAAAACGCACCCCTGCTTTCTGAAGATAATTAACGAGCTCATTTTTCGGAAAATGCTTTAGTCCGTTGAAATTCATATGTTCTAAAAAATGCGCAAGCCCCAACTGTTTTTCGTTCTCCAGAATAGAACCGGCTTTCATGGCCAGATACATCGTGACGCGGCCTTTTGGTTCAGCATTTTTGCGGATAAAGTATGTAAATCCATTTTTCAATTTACCGGTAACAACTTCGTTGTCAAAGGGCAGCTTCTGGTTTAAAGCCAAACTGTCCTGAGCCAAGATAGCCCGGGCACGGGCGGTCAACGTTGTAGGCATTTTTGCTTCTACGGTATACAACGTAGCAGGCAATAAAAATACTAATGCAAGTGGTTTAATGAATTTCATACAAATGAAGTCTCTATTTTTTGATCAGTCAATTATTTTTTCAAGCTAAAAATATACAATAATCTTCGAAAAGAAGGACAGTTAATTGTAATTTTGTTGCAAATGGAAGTCGACAATTGGAATGTTATTAAAAAAGAATTCGAGCAATTTTTGAAGTTCGAACGAGGTCTGAGCATCAACTCAATAGATGCCTACCTAAATGACGTTTCCAAATTTCAGATCTACTGTGAGGGTAACCACCTTCCTCTTCATCAAGTTGTGCGTAAGGATATTCAAGACTTTCTACATTGGTTACAGGAATTCAACATTTCGCCTTATACACAGTCACGATTGATATCAGGATTAAAAACATTTTTCAGCTTTCTCATCATTGAACACAATCTGGAAAACAATCCGACAGAGCTCGTGCAAGCCCCCCGGTTATCCAGAAAACTACCCAGCGTACTTAGCATTCATGAAATAGATCAGCTGATTGCGGCGATAGATTTATCCACAGTTGAAGGAGAGCGCAATCGGACAATCCTTGAAGTCTTGTATGGTTGCGGACTTCGGGTATCCGAATTGATCAATCTTAAAATATCGAACCTTTTTCTCGATGTCGAATTTGTTAAGGTAGAAGGGAAGGGCAGCAAAGAACGCCTCATCCCGATCGGACAGCAAGCCATCAAACATTTGAAACTTTACCTAGACACGATCAGGCCGCATATCACCATCAAAAGTGGCAACGAAGATATCGTTTTCCTCAATAGAAGAGGTTCGGCCCTGTCAAGAGTCATGATCTTTTTGATCATTAAAGATCTCGCGCAGAAAATAGGACTACAAAAAACAATTAGCCCACATACCTTTCGGCACAGCTTTGCCTCTCATTTGGTAGAAGGCGGAGCTGACCTACGCGCTGTACAGGACATGTTAGGACACGAGAGTATCACGACTACCGAAATATACACCCATATTGATCGGGACTACCTGCATTCGGTCATTACACAGTATCATCCGAGGTCTTAGTCCTGCACAAAACTCAGGAACAAGCGATTAGCTTAATTGTCGGTAACAATATAGACACATCATTTCAAAACGGCGAAATGGAACATAAAAACCCGGCTGCCGATTCCGCTAAAAAAGATAAAATTTATGCCAAAGATTATTTGTAAGATGTAGAAAATAGTATATCTTTGCGACACGTCCCCGTAGTTCAATGGATAGAATTTCAGATTCCGGTTCTGACGATATGAGTTCGAATCTCGTCGGGGACACTTGTCAAAAAAAGACGATCTAATGATCGTCTTTTTTTATGACAGATTTCTCTGCAACAATCTGTGTTGGGATGCCGTAAAAATGTTCCGAAATACAATATTAATTTCGCTGTCGGTAGCTGCTCCTGCAATTCCGCTGTGCGGATATAACTTAATGACATTGGCTAACATAGTATCCACAAAGTTTCTGCTTTCATCGGCTATGCGGTCATACCACGGGCTATTATCCTTTCCGTTGACCAGATTTTCCCAAGAATCAGCTGCTAAGTCAAGTAGGCTGATTTTTCTTTGACTGTAATCCTGTTGTATTCGGTCCAATACGCGAAAAGCCGCTTTGCTTTCAGGACTTTGCCATTTCCCTTCGTTTGATCTTAAGACAAATAATTTATCCATGAGGTCAAGAAACCTACGATACATGCCCATAAAGTTAGCCAGCAAGGTTAATTCAGCAAATGGTATAAAAGGATACTGATAGAGCAGATCGACATGTGTACTTTTTGAGCCATCTATCTGAAAAGAATGATTTTCGGGGACCAACACATCATCTAGCGAAAAAGAATGGGATGCCGTCGCCTCCAGTCCAAATGTATCCCAGTCATAATGGACGAGAACATGATCCCTCGACACAAAGAAAGATTGGGAAATCGGGTTTCCCGCGTTGTCTAGCAGGGGCTTTCCCTGATCGTAAACAAAGGCATTTAAAGTAAAATGAGTCAGGTGTGGTGCGCCAGTGGCATACTTCCAATGTCCTTTTAGCCGATATGCAGATCCTTCCCGAGAAGCAATCCCTGCGATCTGTCCACTTCCTCCCAAGCAGACCTTGTCAGATACAAAAAGATCGGTGGCTACAGCAGGATCAATATATCCGACAAATAGATTTGCGCCCGCACACAAGGTCACCGTCCAAGCCAGTCCTCCATCCCAATATGCCAATTCCTCCAATAACGAAAGCCCTTGGCTTAAGTGAAGCCCCAGCCCGCCCAAGGATGTGGGCACCCACATCTTAAACCATCTGTTACGGTAGATCAAGGCTAGTTGTTCGTCAGATAAAGTCTTTTGCAGAATAGCCTTTCGCTGACAATCCATTAAGCAAGCGATATCTTCAGGGCTAAGTTGCATATATTTTTTCGTCATTTAGTATCTTCCTCCAATTAAAATAACCACCAAAAGCCATTACAAACAAAAACAGCGTTAGCCCCGCATAAAGGAACAATCCTTTATGCAACAATAGGGGAATCGCTACAAGGTTGCTCAGATTCAATAAAAGCCAATTTTCCAGTTTACGCTTCGCCAGTAGCCACATGCCTGCCCAAGCTGTGCAGGACACAATTGAATCCCACAAGGGCACATCGGAGTCTGTCAGATGCACGAGTCCAAAGTAAAACGCCAGAAACCCGCCGATGCAGATAAATCCGACGATCCACCAGTCGCTTTTCGCACACCGGCTTATTGGTACGACTGTTGCACTGCCATATCTCCAATAAAACCACCCATAAATGCTCATGATCAGATAATAAAGATGGAGTAATATTTCAGCGTATAGCTTTGCATGAAATAAAACATAAACAGAAATTATGATTCCGATTAGGCCAAAAATATAGTGGATGGATTTATTCAATCGGGAAAACCAGACCTGTAAAATACCGAAGATCACGGCTAACCATTCTGCGGCTGTAGCCTGTTGTATTTGCTCAGTAAAGGATTCGAAAAAGGAATACTCGGTCATTAAAAAGTGTTTATCTTCTAAATTACTCTAATAAAACACTTAGGAGAGAAAACCAGCTGTTTTCTTGAAATTAGATCCCTACGCCAGCATTATCTGGATCAGGTATATAAAAGCGATTATACAGGGACTACAATCGCTTTTATTGGGTATAATCTCAGCCCAAAATGATTCATCATTTTAAGCACCCCATAAGTATATCTGTTAAAGCGAATTAATTAAGCAATATCAATTAATTTCAAGGCTTTATGTGTACGAATTCGGGTTTCCCGACAAAGTTCAGCGTCGTCGTTTAAAGATTTCCCATGTGAAGGAATCATTTCGCGCAGTTTTTTACGATACTCATCGGATTTTGCCCGGTCTGGAAAACACTTCTTCAACAGGCTGATCATGATAGCTACCGAAGTAGAGGCGCCCGGAGAAGCTCCTAATAATGCCGCGATAGAACCATCTGCACTCGATACCACTTCAGTACCAAATTCCAGAATGCCCCCTTTCTTCTTATCTTTTTTAATTACCTGAACGCGTTGTCCGGCTTTCTCAATGACCCAATCCTCCAATTTGGCGGTAGGCATAAATTGTTTGAGAGATTCCAGTTTATCTTTGGGTGATTTCATCACCTCCGTAATCAAATATTTGGTCAAAGGCAAATTATCGAGTCCTGCAGATAACATTGGCCGTATATTGGAAAGTTTAATGGATGCCGGCAAATCAAAATAAGATCCCTGTTTTAAAAATTTGGTTGAAAAACCAGCATAAGGGCCAAAGAGTAAGGCTTGTTTGCCGTCAATATAGCGGGTATCCAAATGTGGTACTGACATTGGCGGCGCGCCTACCGATGCTTTACCGTATACTTTAGCGTGGTGCGCATTAATAATCTCCTGGTTGGTGCATCGCAACCACTGACCACCAACTGGGAATCCGCCATAACCTTTCGCTTCGGGGATGCCAGATTTTTCGAGCAGCAACAAAGAATGTCCACCGGCACCGATAAACACAAACTTCGCTTTTATCTCCCTCTTCACACCTGTTTTTAGATCCTTCACCTCGACTTCCCAGCGGCCGTCGTCCTCGCGTTCGATATCCACCACCTCATGACTCAAAGAAATCGAGATATTATCTTTTTTTGCAAGGTTGGCAATCAGATCACGCGTGAGCGAACCAAAATTTACGTCCGTTCCTAAATCCATTCGGGTAGCAGCCATCTTTTCATCCGCTGATCTTCCCTCCATCATCAAAGGAATCCATGATTTCAGGGTCTCAGGATCCTCGGTATATTCCATTCCTTTAAATAAATTTTGGGTCGTCAGCGTTTCCCATCTTGTTTTCAGAAACTTGACATCTTTTTCACCAAATACAGCACTCATATGGGGAATGCTCCGGATAAAATTTTCAGGCTGGGGAATGATGCCTTTATCAACCAAGTATGACCAAAACTGTTTCGATACTTCAAATTGTTCGGCAATTTTTACTGCTTTATCAATCTTTACTGAACCATCTTTTTGCTCTGGAGTGTAATTCAATTCGCAGAGGGCGGAGTGACCCGTGCCAGCATTATTCCAAGCGTCAGAACTCTCAGCAGCCACAACATCCAAACGCTCAAGAATTTCAATATTAACGTCTGGGCTTAATTCATTGATCAAAGTACCTAAAGTGGCACTCATGATACCGGCGCCGATGAGAACAACGTCAACTTCTTTATTTGATTTTTTGCTCATGTTTTTGTGATTGATGCAAATTTAATATAGTTTTTGGTAAACGCCCAAGCCTTTTGTCAAAAAACTGTACTTTTTAGAAGCACTTATTCAAAAATACCACTGATTTATTAAAATTATCCTAAGCTAGGCTCAAAGCCTTTGCATTTAATTCTCAAAATAAAGTTCTACGCCGCATGTGCAGCGATAAGGATTGTATGTATCGACATTCCAGACATCAAAGATGAGGACCATGTGCTTGCTTTTTAAATGGTTATTTATCGAAAGATTTTGTGTTATAATATAGTTTTAACATTTTTGCAGAATCGACAAACAACACTATACTCAATATATGAAATTACTTGAAGGAAAAATTGCTTTGGTTACTGGTGCATCAAAAGGAATCGGACGGAAAATTGCTGAGGTGTTTGCGCAACATGGAGCGAATGTTGCTTTCACTTACCTTTCATCCGTAGAGAAAGGACAAGCCTTAGAGACGGAGCTTCAGGCCTATGGCACAAAAGTAGTCGGCTACCGCTCCGATGCTTCTAAATTCGAAGAAGCCGAACAGTTAATCAATGCGATTGTCACTGATTTCGGAAGTCTGGATATCGTTGTCAACAACGCCGGAATCACCAAAGACGGTCTACTCATGCGTATGACCGAAGAGAATTGGGATGACGTTTTAAATGTAAACTTAAAATCTATATTTAATGTTACGAAAGCAGCTTCAAAAATCATGATGAAGAAACGTAGCGGTTCGTTTATCAATATGTCTTCCGTCGTCGGTGTACAGGGAAATGCTGGACAAGCAAACTATGCCGCTTCGAAAGCGGGAATTATTGGGTTTACGAAATCCGTGGCAAAAGAACTGGGTTCACGTAACATTCGTGCAAACGTTGTAGCGCCTGGGTTTATCCGTACTGAAATGACCGACATCCTCGATCCCAAGGTGATCGCTAACTGGGAAGCAGGCATTCCTCTAAAACGTGCCGGCAGTCCCGAAGATGTAGCCAATGCCTGTCTATATCTCGCTTCAGATTTAGCGGCTTACGTAACCGGGCAGGTGCTTCCTGTCGATGGCGGTATGCTATAACAGACATTATATGGCGTCAGGGAGCCTGGCGCCATTTTTATCTATTGAAGAAGCCGGTCTGCAACAACTAGCTCCATAAGATTTTCCTTTTCAACCATATCATCATATCTCTAAATTTTAGCTAATTTTGTGCATCAAAAAACATATGCTATGGGAAACTGGACGAATTTTTTCGGCATTCAAACAGAAGATGACTTCAATCGACATTGTTTAGAAACTTACGAATTCCAGTTGCAGCATTGTCAGGTGTATAGGAATTATGTTGCGTTACTTCGTAAGGAAACGAATAAGCCTCAGCACTATGCAGAAATCCCATTCATGCCGATTGAGTTTTTCAAAACCCAACAGGTCCTCGCTACAGGTATGCAGCCACAGGTGGTATTTAGCAGTTCGGGCACTACAGGAATGGTGACTTCTAAGCATTTCGTTGCAGATGTAAAGCTGTATGAGCATACATTTAGAACAATTTTTGAAGATTTTTACGGGCCGCTAACGGATATAGCTGTCTTGGCGCTTCTGCCCTCCTACCTTGAAAGGAGCGGTTCGTCGCTTATTTATATGGTTGATGATTTGATGAAACAAAGCCGGCAGCCTGAAAGCAACTATTTTCTCTATAATCATCAGGAACTTTACAACACCCTCTTACAACTTAAAAATAAAGGTACCAAAACGATTCTTTTTGGAGTGACTTATGCATTGCTAGATTTTATCGAAAGGTACACCCTCCATTTTCCAGAACTTATTATCATGGAAACCGGTGGTATGAAAGGCAAACGAAAAGAGATGATCAAGCAGGAAATTCACCATCTTCTCGGCGAAGCTTTTGGAGTCAGGGGAATTCATTCGGAATACGGGATGACGGAATTGCTTTCCCAGGGCTACTCCTACGGTAATGGCATTTTCCATCTGCCGAAATGGATGAAAATCCTCATCCGGGACACGAACGACCCTCTGAGCCTACTCGCTTCGGACAAGACAGGTGGAATCAATGTAATTGATCTAGCCAATCGCTTCTCTTGTTCATTCATCGCAACACAAGATTTAGGGAAAAAGTATCCAGACGGTTCATTTGAAATATTAGGACGCTTTGACCAAAGTGATATCCGCGGCTGCAACCTACTCGTCCAATAAGCATCCTATCGATTAGATATTTCGCCGATAGATGGAAGGTTTCAAAACCTTGGATACCTTCCATCTATTGACATTACATTGAATAACTAAAGGACTTTCCTGCGGAATTCAGCTAACGTAAACTTGAGTCTTCAAATGTATTCCCCGCACGCATATCGCCTGAATCATAACCTTTTTTGAACCATTCGCGACGCTGTGCAGAGGTGCCGTGTGTGAACGATTCAGGAACGGCATACCCCTGTGCTTCAGTCTGTAACTTATCATCACCAACAGCTTCGGCTGCTTTCATGCCATCCATAATATCATTGTAGTCTATTTTAATATCCGTAACTTCGTTTAGATAGTGCGCCCATACTCCGGCATAAAAGTCAGCCTGAAGCTCGGTCATGACCGATATTTTATTATTTTCACGCTCGCTTAATTTACCCCGTGCCTGATTGGTCTTGGGTAGCAGCCCGACCAGCTGCTGTATATGATGTCCAACTTCGTGAGCAATTACATAGGCCATTGCAAATTCACCTTTCGCGCCGAACTTCTCGGATAGCTCACGGCTAAAACTGAGGTCAAGATAGATTTTTTGATCTCCAGGGCAATAAAATGGCCCATAAGAAGCTTGTCCCATACCGCAGCCATCGGTTTGGGTACCTCCATCGTAAAAAACCAAGGTCGTTGGCGTATAGTTCGTCTGCATTTGTTCTTTAAAGAGTTTGCCCCAGACGTCCTCAGTACTTTGAAGTACAGTCAGTGAAAATTCGGTGAGTCTTTTTTCTTCGGGATTCAGTTCTCGCGGCTGCCCAGATTGCTCGGTCTGAGGCCCCATATTTTGGGCCTGTTGCAACAATTGCATCGGATCGCCGCCCATCAGAAAACCAATTACAAGCACAATAATTCCACCGATTCCGCCTAGTGCAATTTTTCCACCACCGGACATCCCTCTCCGGTCTTCAAAATTGCCACTTTGTCTACCTCCTTGCCATTTCATGTGATTTGTTAATTAAAGTCAATAATTTTTTCTCTGAATCGAGTACAAATTCGATACCAATATCTTTGCTGGACAGAAATTTGTTTTTTGTCGTCGATTATAACTCAAACGGGGCCAGCTTATATGATTTATTTATTATTTTTGCGGCCTTATAAAAATAAGATATGAAACTTGATGAACAACTATGGGCGAGAGCGGGCGGAAAATGTGAACTGACAGGTGCCGCTACTGAGCTCACGAGCTATACCCTACCTCCAGAGACTCCATCTCAACTGGACAATACGCTGCTGATTTCTGAGCGGCTCGCCAACCAACTCAAAAAAACAGAACAGCTAACCCCAGAAGACTGGAAATTTTTGCCCAATGTGATGTGGTCAGAGCATCCAGCTATACAAATTGTATCCTGGCGTATGTTGAACCGCCTGAAAAACGAAGGCTGGGCATCAGAAGCACTGGATATCCTATATCTTGATGATGAGACCTTAGCTGAAGCTAAAAAAACCGGAGATCACGAAAATGAAGGTTATGTTTCTTTTCATGAGGATAGCATTGGTCAGCGCCTTTTTGAAGGTGACACGGTGGTGCTGACTAAGACCCTTGATGTAAAAGGTTCTTCTCTAAAAGCTAGCTTAGGGACAGTAGTGAAGAATATACGCCTAGTCGCCGATAATATCGAGCAGATCGAAGGAAAAATTGAAGGTCAAACTATTGTTATATTGACCAAATATCTGCGCAAACAGAATTAGTATTTTTTAGCATATATTCATGTACGGGGCTGCACGAATATATGTAAATATTGAGGGATATCGCTGACCGAGTTATTGGGGATAATTACGCATAAATTCAAAGCGGTAATTAGGGTGCTGTTTAAGACTATCGATTAAATCGCACAACAATTTTTGGCCTTTTTTTGTCTGATACATGTTATCATGTGTCAGGAGCACTACATTATTCTTCGTATAGGAAGTTCCCTTGCGGAGCAGGTTTTTCATTCGTGTATAGAGCTGGCTAACGGACAGGTCCGGTTTGCCTGTGACACCGTTAATCTTCCATTCGCAGTCCCAGCCCATAATTTTATAACCATTTTGGTGCAAAAGTTCAGCGGTGGACGCGCCGCTCTTCAAATCGATCTTTTTTCGGCTTCCCACATACCATATATTTCTTCCTGGCAGCCTAACGATTTTATGTGCTAGACCCAGCGACTGTTCTGCCAGCTCAAAATCTTCATAAGCAGCCTGTGCGTCAGAATAAAAGGAACTATACTTATTATGGGCATGCCAATAACTGTGGTTATAACAGTCTACCAATGGATTATTTTTGTAACGCTCCGTATAACCATGTAATTTTTTGCTCATCTTATCATGTTCCCCAATCAGAAATGCGTTTATTTTCACGCCTTTGGCAGTGGCTATGGAATCTAGATACTGACTCCCATTTAAAGGGCCATCGTCAAAGGTCAAGTAAATATATCGTGGAGATACAGAATCCGTCAGCAAAACGGTCGTATCCTTGGTTCCCTTATAGGAAATAGCAGCCTCCATTTTAAGAATTGAATCCTTGTGTAGGGAGTCGGTTCTACGTATTGAATCCTGCACAAGAATCAGGCTATCTCTTCGCTGCTCTACCGAATCATGTAAAAGCTTTTGTACTCTATTATCCGTGGTATTTTGATTACAGGCACATATCCCAAATCCAACGGCTCCTAAACCCATGATCACAACAATTGCTTTTCCTATCTTATTCATTATAAAAATTAACCAAAACATTACAATTCAACATCAAATGCAAATCAACCTCCTTCATGGCCAATTATTGCTGTCGACACCGCAAAATTAAGATAATTTTCATCAATCATCACTTTAAATTCTTTAATTTATCCGTTACATTTATTTTCCACATTTACTAGCACATGAAAAGTCTATGATAAATTAAGCTCTTCCTTTATTGCGCATAAGTCAACTTAAATTTAAATCCATGTTACCTTTCTTGTGCATAAAAAATGCCCCAGAAAGTGTATAACTTTCTGGGGCACCAAAGAATAGATTCCTTTATGTATACGAAAAAATCGTATAAGATCAACTACTAATCCCAATGTCTTCCATGATGATCATGGCCACGTCCATGTCCTCTTCCTTTATCGTGATGTCTTCTGCTTTCCTGCCACGAAGCGTCACGGCGTCCCCGACGATCGTTTGCAAAAGAATAGCCACTGTGGTGGTGTCTATCCCGGATTGCGACCTGTCTACCACGCACATGAGCATACCTGCTTCTGTAGCGGTCATGATGATGCCAAGGGGTACGATCATTGATCACTACTTTATGAACCCGGTAGAAATCATAATGCCGATATCTTCTCGGTAAACGTGTTCTTCTGACCCACCCCCCATTATCATAATAAACATAGCATCTTGCCGGAACATCGTAGTACATGTTGTATTCCGGAATATAATAGTAGCGAACGTAATCGTATCCAACAGGCCCCCAGCTTGGCTGACTGCCTATATTCACGCTAATACTGACCTGTGCCTCAGCTGTACCTGCCGTAAAAAGACCAGCGATGACCATAGCTGTACAAAACAATTTTTTCATAAGTAGCTCCTCCCTTAGTAATGTAATTTCTTCTTTACATTACGACATCAAACTGTATGCAAAAGATTAATGATCAAATGTTAATTTTTGTTAACATTTCCTTAATCTACTCGGCATAAACATGTTAATTCCAAGTTTACAGTAATATCGGGGAAACTTTTTGTGGGATCAAATTGTTCAGCTTCTAAACTATATCGTATATACAATGGCAAATTACAACATAGGAATACTGGTTGGAAGCTTAAGAAAAGACTCCTATAACAAAAGAATCGCACATTTTATACTCGAGCAGCAATCGAATAATTTTCGCTACAGTATCATCGAGATCGGAGATCTACCTTTGTATAATCAGGACTACGACGACCATGGAACTGTTCCTGAAAGTTATATCCGGTTTCGGCAGGAGATTACGCCTATGGATGGTATTCTTTTTATTACACCAGAGTACAATCGCGCCGTCCCCGCGGTACTCAAAAACGCTATAGATGTTGGTTCCAGACCTTACGGAAGAAACAAGTGGGACGGCAAACCCGCAGCGATCATTTCGTCTTCAATAGGAGCATATGGCGGTTTCGGTGCGAATCATCAGCTTAGGCAATCGTTGGTATTTGTCAATCTCCACCCTTTGCAGCAGCCGGAGGCTTATCTCGGGAATATAGAAGAATGTGTAGGTGTAGACGGCAAAATTGGTTTACAGAAAACAAAGGATTTTCTGCTCAGTTTTAAAAATGCCTTTGAACAATGGGTGGATCGCATACAACAAACCAAAGGCTGAGCCTAATAACAGCCTCTGATTTGCTTCTTATCTGATATTCAACAAAAATCAATCCTCACTTGAATCATAATTCCATGTCAGTAATTTGTCCTGTAAAATTCTGGATATCCTGTTGAAGTAGCGCTTTTGCTTGTACCCCATTACCCATTGTACGCCCTGTACTGCATTTGTGCAGAAAATTTCATCTGCCCTTTTCATGATCTCAGGACTTATTTGGGCTTCGATCACTTCAATTCCCTCAGCCTTTGCCATATCCATCACAACACGACGCATTACCCCCTCGATACAGCCTTCAGACAGTGCAGGAGTATAGAGAACCTTTTCGTAATACACAAAAATATTTGACGTCAGGGATTCACAGAGAAAACCTTCCTGATTTAGAATCAATACATCGTCAAAAGCCATTTTTTTCTTATAAATACCCGCTAGTACATAGATCTGCGCATTAAGAGATTTTATCTTGGAAAGATCACTATACGGTTTTTTGAATTCATTGTATAAGCCGACTATCAAGCCCACCTTTTTATCCCTAAGATTAGGTTCTAATCTTTGTACCTGCAAAACATATCCTGGCTTATTTGTGGTCGGACTATATAATCCCCCTCCCGCACGGAACACAATCAACCTGATGCGTACTTGTTGCCCCAGCATATTATTCTTCCGAATAAGCTCTTCCGCTTTCGAACGGATAAAAAATTCATCGAACAGATTGGCATCGTCCAAATGAATTAACTCCATTCCCTGCTGTAGCCGTTCGACATGAAAATTCAGAAAACGGATATCGCCATCTTTGTACAGCATGGTTTCAAACAATCCATCGCCGTAACGAAAACCTCTATTTTCTATACTAAATATTTCCTGTTCTTCCGGCACAATATTGCCGTTAAAATTGATATAGTTTGTCGGCATCTTAACTTATTTTTCTAATTTAATCCTTCTCTATAGCCATCGAATTAGCGGCATAACCGCGCCATTTTTCTAAAGCTAAACGAAAATCTTCGGGATATGGTACTTCAAAATACATATTTTCTTTTGAAGTCGGATGAACGAACCCCAGGACTTGTGCATGGAGGGCCTGACGCGGCAGTAGGGCAAAACAATTGTCGACAAATTGTTTATATTTTGAAAACACAGTCCCCTTCAGTATTTTATCACCCCCGTACATTGCATCATTAAAAAGAGGATGTCCGATGGACTGCATGTGGGTGCGAATCTGGTGTGTACGGCCGGTTTCCAATTGGCACTCAATCAATGTCACATAACCCAGCCTTTCGAGTATCCTGTAATGTGTGACCGACCATCGCCCCTTATCTTCACTATCGTACATCGCCATAATTCGTCTGTCCTTTAAATGGCGGCCAATATAACCGGTAATTGTGCCATCTTCTTTTAGATCGCCCCAGACCAGTGCGATATATTTACGAGTGATGCTATGATCAAAAAATTGCTTGGCTAAAAAAGCCATGGATTTTTCGTTCTTCGCGATTACAAGAAGCCCTGAAGTATCTTTATCTATCCGATGAACCAAACCCGGGCGGTCAGAATTTCCCGGTAACTGAGGTAGCTGCTGTATATGATAAGTCAGCGCATTGACCAATGTACCTGTATAGTTATTATACCCCGGATGTACAACCATTCCGGCCTCTTTGTTGACAATTAAAACGTCGTCATCTTCATATTTAATATCAAGTGGAATATTTTCGGGATAAACTTCATTATCGCGCGGTGGATCCGGCAACACCAAAGTAATCAGGTCACCGGGTCTGACTTTGTAACTGGCTTTGATTTCTTTGCTGTTCACCATGACAGAACCCGCCTCGATAGCATGCTGAATTTTGCTACGTGTAGCATTCTCCACCCTGTTCATCAAATACTTATCAATACGGAGCAGCGCCTGTCCCTTGTCTACCTCAATGCGTAGATGCTCAAATAACTCCTGTTCTTCTTGATCATGCGATCCTATTTGTCCTGTCATCCTGCAAAAATAAACCAAATGAAACAATTTCGTTAAATTTGTTTTCATTTAATGTTATGCTGTCATTCAACATCCATAGTCCAGAGACCGAAATCTCATTGCCCGCATGGGAAAGAAAGCACATTCGGGTAACGTTGAAACGGGATGACCTGATTCATCCATTTATTTCGGGCAACAAATGGCGGAAATTAAAATATAATCTACAGGAGGCACAACAGCTTCATAAAAGTCATATTGTCACCTTCGGTGGTGCATGGAGCAATCACCTTCTCGCAACGGCCTGTGCTGGTGCCACCTTCAAATTTAAGACGACTGCTTTTGTACGTGGCGACGAACAAGTTAGTAACCCTGTATTAACGATGTGTCAGCTATTTGGCATGAAGCTTATTTACGTAGATCGCGATGCCTATAAAGACAAAGAAAAGCTCTATCAAGACCACTTTGGCGCTGATGTAACTAGCTTTTGTATTCATGAAGGTGGGTACGGTCTTCTGGGAGCAAAAGGCTGTGCTGAACTCCTGGATGAACTCCAGCAGGACTACCAGCATATCTTTGTTGCCTGCGGTACTGGCACCACCCTGGCAGGTATCGCAAAGGCTGCCGACAAAAAGGATCTCTTTGCCAAGGTGCACGGTGTACCGGTGTTAAAAAATGGCAGTTTTATTCAGAAGGAGGTTAGCGATCTTTATGCAGATCTTCCGGATCCCACATTACATCTGGATTATCATTGTGGCGGTTATGCAAAAACCACGCCCGATCTCCTGAAGTTTATACAGCAATTTATCGCCACAACAGGTATCATGATCGAACCGACATATACGGGTAAGCTTCTTTACGCGGTCGATGACCTTATCAAACACGATTATTTTACGCCAGCGGATCATCTGCTTGTGATCCATACCGGCGGCCTCACTGGACTGCTGGGTATGCACGAGCGTTTCGTTTTTTAATTGACCTAGATCAAGAAATATCGCTGATGGCCCCCTCAAGACATTATATTGACATTTTTTTAACGATTGTATTGTAAGTTTGACCTGTTTAAAAAAAAGCCGTTTAAAATATGAAAATATTAGCATTTGCAGGAACAAGCAATAAAAATTCGATCAATAAAACATTCGTGACAAGCACCGCCAAGTATTACAAAGAAGCGGACGACAGTATAGAACTTCTGGATCTGAACCATTATGAAATGCCGATCTATTCATACGATAAGGAAGTAGAACAGGGCATTCCACAGCTCGCCCACGACTTTGCCGCAAAGATGGACGCCGCTGATTTTCTTATCATTTCGCTGGCTGAGCACAATGGCTCCTATACTACAGCGTATAAAAATATTGTGGATTGGGTGTCGCGTATTCCGAACCGCAAGTTATTCAATGGCAAACCGGTGTTTTTGCTAGCGACCTCACCAGGTCCTATGGGCGGGGCTACTGTTCTCAATGCGGCGGTAAACCGCATTTCCTGGGATGGGGCTGAGATTCTCGAATCTTTTTCTTTACCCGAGTTCCATAAAAACTTTGAGGAGGGAAAGGGAATCATCAATCCGGCCCTACGCAGTCAGCTTGAGGCTAAGGTGCGCAAAACGAAACGTATTCTGGCTGAAAAATTGACCGTTCAAGGTTAACAAAAGATTGACAAAAAGCCGTTGCGAAAACCTCTTTTAATACGTAAATTGAATGCCTATTAAAAGAGGTTTTTTGATATGGCAAAAAAAGTATTATTACTTGTTGGAGACTTTGTAGAGGACTACGAAGCAATGGTTCCCTTCCAAGCGATGGGATCGATAGGAATAACCGTTGACACGGTGGCGCCGGACCGGAAAAAGGGTGATGTGGTACCCACTGCAGTACACGATTTTACCGGTGACCAGACCTATAAAGAATTAAGAGGCCACAATTTCGCGATCAATAAAGATTTTGATCAGGTCAATCCCGAGGAATATGACGGTCTCTACATAGCAGGTGGCCGATCGGCAGAGTACATCCGCCTCAATTCACGTGTACTGGAAATCACCAGGCATTTCTTTGAGAAAAACAAACCGGTGGCAGCAATATGTCATGGCATTCAAGTGCTGACTGCAGCCAAAGTTTTAGCTGGCCGCACGTTGACAGCTTATGTTGCTGTTGGTCCTGACATTGAGCTGGCAGGGGGCACATGGAAAAATATCCCGGCAGATCAGGCCATCGTGGATGACAACCTCGTTACCTCCCCTGCCTGGCCAGGCCATCAGGCCATTTTGAAAGAATTTTATAAATTGTTAAACATAAACATTACATTTTAAGCGTATTTTAATGAAGAAAAATAAAAAAGTATGGGTGTTGATCATACCGGTTTTAGTGTTGTTAGGTTTTATTTTGAAAGATAGTTTCAGCCAGAAGAGTATAGAAGATCTTCCGGGCGGCTTTAAGGAAGTGGCTTTCGTGAGAAATGAACAAAACAAAGGCGGTATCATACGTATATACGCCGTTACTGTGGGAGATGTGCTGAATGCTGATTATACTGGCTGCCTTGATCTTATGCCAATTAATGATTATGGTAGTGTCACGACAGTCTACTTTTTTGACCGCAGTGCTCCTTACCCCACTACGCTGACGATCGATCCACCATATTTTGATACGACAAAATACAAAGCCATCCAAATTTCGAAAAAGTACGGAAAGAAAAAATAAAAAGCTTGCGCGCTGGTACCTCAGAAAGCTGTCTTTTCTGGGGTATTTTTTTGCAAAATAGGTGAAGAAAACATAACTTAATAATTCTTTAACACGAAAAAATTCATTTATCACCTGTATAGCTCTAGTTTTGCTTCTAAAATTTATTTATATTTAGCTATGGCGAAAAAATTTATTCCTAGAGATGTGAGCTGGCTGAGCTTTAACGGCAGGGTACTACAGGAAGCAGCGGATGAAACTGTACCTTTGCCATTAAGAATCAAATTTTTAGGTATATTTTCCAATAACCTGGATGAATTTTTTCGTGTCCGGGTCGCAGGGCTCAAAAGAGCTATTGACCTTAAAGACAAAATCGCGAATCAAGCATTTTACGAAGACCCACAACTGATTCTGGAAGAGCTCAATATCCGTGTCATCAAGCAGCAAAAGAAATTTGATAGTACCTGGAACCGTGTTCAGAAGGATATGGCCAAACAGAACGTCTTTATTAAAACGAGCGAGGAGCTTAGTCCCGAACAGCAACAGTTTGTCAGCGAATTTTATCAGGACGAAGTAGAATCCAATGTCATTCCACTGCTTTTAGACGATATTCGGCCAATGCCCTACATCCGCGACAAAAGTCTGTACTTAGGCATAGCTATGGGAAAAAGCGAATGGAAATATGAGACACGATTTGCGGTAATCGAAATTCCTACAAGTCAGAATGGGCGTTTTCTGCAGTTGCCTGCACCAAAAGATGAAAAACACATCATCCTTTTAGAGGATGTCATTAAGTTTAATCTGCCCTTGATTTTTTCCTATTTTGGTTTTGACGTCTTCCATGCGCATGTATTTAAGGTGACAAAAGATGCTGAATTTGACATTGATAATGACATCAACACCTCACTGGTAGAAAAAATAAGTAAGGGTGTTAAAAACAGACGTAAAGGCAAACCTACAAGATTCGTATTTGACCAAGAAATGGATCCAAAATTGGTTGAATTTCTGATCAAAAAGCTTAATCTTTCCAAAAAAGACAGCATCATACCGGGACAAAAAATCCATAATTTCAAGCATTTCATGGATTTTCCAAATGTGTTTAAATCATATCATCAACCGGAGGAACGCACATCTTTTCCACATCCTTACTTCCAAAATTACGAAAGGGTAACCGATACGGTGTTAAAGAAAGATGTACTTCTATCATTTCCATATCACGAATTTAGGCCGATCATTGATTTGTTGCGCGAAGCAGCGATGGATCCTGATGTCAAAACAATACAGATTACAGCCTATAGACTGGCTTCAAACTCCAAAGTTGCGAATGCACTGATCAATGCTGCACGAAATGGCAAGGAAGTCACCGTGATGCTCGAATTACGTGCCCGTTTTGACGAGGAAAACAATTTGGACTGGAAGGAGAAACTCGAATTAGAAGGCATTAGGGTACTTACTGGCATTCCCAATAAAAAAGTGCATGCCAAATTATGTGTTATCAAAAAACGGAGCGGAACGAAAACCATTCAGTATGGTTTTGTGAGCACCGGAAACATTAATGAGAAAACAGCTAAATTGTATGGCGATTATTGTCTGTTAACCAGTAATCGGGACGTCATTGCAGATATTAATAAAGTATTCAATTATCTGAAACGCCCCAAATCAAATCCAGCAGACATCATCAAAAATTGCAAGAGTTTGTTGATCTGCCCGATTGACATGCGACGGGAATTACTTCATTTTATCGATCAGGAAATCACCGAGGCCAAAGCAGGCCGTAAAGCTCATCTTATTGTTAAAGTAAATTCAATGAGTGACAAGGAAATGATCAAAAAACTCTATGAAGCCGCCACTGCCGGCGTAAAAATCGACCTTATTGTGCGAGGAATTTATTGCGCGACCAACCAAAAGACATTTAAATCTCCAATGAACGCCATTTCGATTGTAGATGAATATCTTGAACACGCACGGGTCATGTATTTCTACAGTGCCGGCAAAGAACACTTTTATATCTCATCCGCGGATTGGATGACACGAAATCTTGACCATCGCATAGAGGCAGCCGTCAAAATCACCAGTAAAAAGATCAAAGAAGAATTAAAAGATATGCTACATATTCAGCTTAATGATAATGTCAAAGCGCGTATATTAAATAATTCATTGAGTAACCACTACGTTGAGAATAAAAAAGTGCCATGCCGCTCGCAGATTGATATATACAATTATCTGAAAAAGAAACTAAACGATCATTGAGGCTGTCCTCGCGGTCACGTACTATTGAAGAACGAGTCTTTCATTTTTTTTATTTTATTTATGCCACAAATCGTATCTTCAACCCTATGAAATTCAATTTGTGTCTATCGGTTTGTATCGGTCTTTTTTTATCGGCAGCGAAGGCGCAGCAGCCGTCGATGCCAGCAAATTTCGTTTACGTCAGCGACATCATCCCCAAAATCAGTCTGGATTTGCGTTATTGTGGCACACATAACTTTACAGGAAACCGTATACGAGGTTACGAAAAGCCCGTTGCGATATTGACCAGAAGAGCAGCCCAGGCACTGCAGTTGGTCGAAAAGCACCTGAATAGTAAAGGAATGGGCCTAAAAATCTTTGATGCATACCGCCCCCAACGTGCTGTTGATCATTTTAAGGCTTGGTCGCTCGTGCCTGGAGATACAATCGCAAAAAAGAAGTTCTACCCTTCTTTGGACAAAAGAAATCTGTTCAAACTCGGGTATATAGCCAATAAATCGGGCCATAGTAGAGGAAGTACGGTGGATCTGACGGTAATTGACCTGAAAGACGGCGAAGAAATTGATATGGGTGGTCCTTTTGATTACTTCGGTGCGCTCTCCCACCATAATTTCCCCAATCTCACAGCAAAACAAAAAGAGAATCGAAAAATGCTTCGGGAAATCATGGCCAAATATGGTTTTAAAGCTTACGATAAAGAGTGGTGGCATTATACATTGATAGATGAACCTTACCGCAAAACATATTTTGATTTTATCGTTAAATAAACATGTTTTCTAAAGCAGCCAGCGATAAAGATTTTTTTGTGTTTCATATCAAAGGAAACAAATCCAAACCTATATTGGATCCTCAGCAGCAATGTGAACTGAGAAATAAAAACCTATATTCTTTTTGTCTGATCAAAAAGGGTGAAACATCCTTTATCATCAATGACGAACGTATACAAGTAGGACAAAATCATCTGTTGCTGACAACACCTACATCTAATGTGAATGCTTCATCGGTAGCCAAATCTTGGGACTGCGAGGTTTATCTAATTTTCTTCACTACGGATTTTGTTTTCAAACTGGATTTTCAACCGGATTTTTTTGACGTCACCAAAAGTTCACTGGCCATGAACAGGAATCATATCTTGAAATTGTCTGCACAGGACGCCGGCAGTTTATGTCATTTATTCCGGCAGCTTATGCACTATGACCTACAGGAGCGTAATTTTCTGTTTAAGGATCAGATCATTAAATCCCTTTCTCAGGTATTATTTTGCGAAATAGCTCGGTTAGCCAATCAAACAACAAACATCCCCCCTGCCATACCGTCCCGAAAGAGAGATGTTTTGGCCAGCTTCTACCTTTTGTTAAAAAAATCGTTTAAGGCGGAACATCGCGTAAGCTACTATGCTTCCGCATTAGGCATTACCCCAAAGCATTTATCGGTAATTACAAAAGAATTAACGGGCAAATCTGCCATTGAGCTGATCCATCAGCTTTTGGTCGAAGAAGCCAAACACTTACTTAACCAAGGTATGCCGATTGGAGAAATTGCCCAAAAGCTGCATTTTTCCGATCAGTCCTTCTTCGGCAAATTCTTTAAACGACATGTAGGCATCACACCTAAAGAATTCGTGAAGAGAGTTGGTTAAACAAAGTCCATTAAATCAAAAATTGAAGTAAACTGCCTGTCGGCAGCCTCCGTATCCTGCAGTTTATCCTCGCCCCAGGTCTGACCTTTTAACCACAGTGTCTGGCAGCCAACAGCTTTCGCCGGAGCCATATCTTTATTATAGGAATCTCCGACTACCAAAATATCTCCAGCGGGTAATCCTATCTCTCCGACTCCCAGCGCGTATATCGCGGAATCAGGTTTACGTACACCCACCACAGCAGATTCTACGACAGATTTGAAATAGGATAAAATTCCGAAATCAGCCAATACTGTTCTCAAATTACCATAAAAATTGGAGACCATCACCATGGGATATTTATCTGCTAGCGTTGCTAACAGGGTTTTGACTTGTTCAACAGTATTTTTCGCCAAACTGTATCCGTCAAATGCAATTTTGTAGGCCAGCTCGATATCGAGTTCGTAACCCGCAGCAATTAAATATTCAAACTGAACCTTTAGTTTAGCCTCAAGTACCTGCAAAAAATTAAATTCCGGCTTGATAATAGGATGTATGGCCATCTGCCGTTCAGCATATGCATATGCCTCTTGAAAAGCACTTAGGTTCACAGGTACTTGGTATTTTTCATATCCAGACCATAGGACCGCTCCCCAATGGCCGCCATTGGTATCCAATGTTCCACCGTAATCGAAAATAATACCTTTAATTATAAATTTTTCCATTGTTATTTCTTTTTTACTATACTCATCCAGCCCAGCCCAATCATAATCCATACGATCTCCCGGATTCTGGTGACAATCCCCATAAAAATTCCAACCGAGGCCGGCAAGCCAATACTCATGACAGCCATTGCCAGTCCACCTTCTCGAGTTCCGAGCTGCATGGGGAAGAAAAATACCAGATTAGCAAATAGCGAAGACCCAGAGCTGATAATCATGGCGTCAACAAAATCGATATCGATAGCTAGGGCAAGGCCGATAAAATAAATTTCGAAACACCCCACCACCCTAGCAAAAAATTCCCAAAAAAGAGCAACATAAAAGCGATCTCGCCGGTTTTGAAATAAATTCCTAACCTGTTGATCAACATCATTCAAGGTTTCAAATTTTGCCTGAAGAACTGTATTAATTTTTTTTCCCACCACAGGTAAACGCGATAGCGTAGTCAATAGGGAAACAGTAATCCCTTTTTTATAGAACCTGGTAAATAACCAGGTACAGACAATGGCCATGATGACGATAACCGCACAAGCCAGATTGACCAACGTGCTCGCCGGTACGAACCACAAAATGAGAAAGACTGAGGCGACCCAAAACAAAATATGCGAAAGAATATGCATGACACCATATAGCAGCACCGAGGAACCCGCTTTGGAACCGCCAACATAATTTTTCAGTTCCATAATCCGATAAGGCTCCCCTCCCAACGCGACAAATGGCGTAATATAGTTGATGGCGTAGCCCGATACGGTCAACTGCAGCACTTTCCAAAAAGGTACATCTGTCTGACGAAGCAAAGGCTCTTGGATAATGGCTTTAAAGGCCAGTGCATTCATCCAATAGAGGATAGCCCAACTGCCCAATACCGGCAAAAACCACCAACCAATTTTTTCAAGATTGGTCCAGATCTCCTGTATGCCCATGGCATGTATCATATAGGCCAAGGTACCTATACCGATCAGCATGAAGAGCACTTTATAAACTTTACTGCCCATACGATGGATCATTTGTTAATTTATCGACAAAATAGCCGCTTACTTTTTCCTGCCTGTTGCACATGTAAATTAATATAGGGTTTAACACAAACATGTCGAAGAAAAAATAAATCCACGGCTGACCGATAAACAGCCAAACGAACAAAAAGATAACCCGTGTGTTGAACTGTACAATATTTGTGTACTTCATTAATGGTTTATTTTTCATCCTAAAGTCGACCATTAACTGCGTGGGTAAATTTTCTTTATATCTTGATTTAACAATATGTAGCAATTTCTGTAGCTTAGGAGATAACTTTTCCTGATTTCTGGTGTATCCCATATAACCGTTCAGCACAAACTTGCTAAAAAAGTTTTTACGCCACGAGAGCGCATCGTAATCAGCTTTCAGATCCCGTGTATTATCCAGTTCACTACCGGCCTTACCTTTGATAAAAAATAAGTGCACATTGCGATAGTAATCAGCCATAGCAGACTGAATCATATGAGAGACGCCTGCCAGGACACAAAACACCCAGAGCCATTGCGACCAGCCTTCATTTATACTACGCAGACAAATAGCAATATGGATGGAGGCAAACCAAAAATCGCCGGCGAAACCATCCAAAATTCGGCCGAAACGACTTTTGTTGTCCGTCATCCGGGCCAACTGTCCATCTGCACTGTCCAAAGAATTAGCAAAGACCAATAGCAACATACCGATCACATTGATCCATAAATCGTTATAATAAAATAAGATACCAGCGGCAACGCCAAAAAAGATGCTTATTATAGTTACCGCATTAGGTGTTATTCCGATTTTTGCACACAGCTGTGCTATGCGAAATCCGATGGGTCTATAAAACCAGATATCTATTTTCTCTTCTGTATCGTTGGATTTTAAAGATTGTTCGAATGCACTTAAATTTTCTTCGTCTATTACCTTAACTTGTTCTCTCTGCATTGTGATTCTTTTCAGTAAATTTATGGTAAACCATTTGAGCAATGGCTTCAGCCGCTTCTGTACGGCAGGGCGCAAAACTGGGCCAGTCATTTAAATCAATAATATGGAAGTCACCATTTGAATCGATAATAACGTCGCCGCCATAGATGTGGACATCCAATAGTTCTGCTGCCGAATTAGCAGCCTGTTTCAGTTTGACTAAGTCAAATGGGAAATGGACCACCTCGTCATTGATCTGTTGATAGAGATCATACTTGTGGTGATTATGTTCATAGGGATAAAAATAAAAAAAGAAGTCTGTATCCCTTACGGCATAGAACTTCAGTAAATCACCGCTCAGGTGCTCAGAAATGACAGCTTCTTTGATTCCTCGGAGAGCGTATTCATTCAAAATATGCTGGGCCTCTCTCAAACTGCCCGCAAATGTCACGTCCTCTTTATGGATCGCATGGAAGTCACCACGTTTGATCCAGACCCCTTTTCCTTTGAGTTTTTCAAAAATTGACTGTATATCCGCCACGGTAGAGATCACGATGCTCTTCGGATAGGGAATTCCTCCTTCCAACAGCTTAAGCGTCATATTCTTTCGAAAACAGTTTTCAATTCCAAATCCCGAATTCAGCACGTGAGCACCACTACTCTGAAGTATCTGTAATTTTTTCACTAATGTTTTGGTCCTGCCCATCGTCAGGATATTTTCCTGCTTTACGGTTGTGGCAGCCAAAAACTCATCCTCGTTACAAATTTCAACTGATGCTCCTTTTTCAGTCAACTTCAAAATAACCTCATTGAATATTGCTGCATCGTTTCCGACGTGATTGGGCGAGAATCGGCTTTTACGGGTTACACCTAAAATAGAAATCATTGCGCTCATTGTACTAACTAACTTCCTCACTTAAAAATTGTTCGGCAACAATACGATCTTTTAGGTGATCAATATCTACCACTTTTTCAAAGACAAACGCTTCGACACGCAAATCTTTTTTCAACAATGCTCGCTGAAAATTACGCATTCTGGAATTGCCTGTTTCGACCGATTCTAAGGCACAGTTCATTGCGGCTTTACGAAAACAATAGATACCACCTGAAACAAACTTAGATGCGGGTGTGGACTGATCGACAAAGGCCTCCACCTTTAAATCTTGATCCGTATTTACATAAAGCGGACTCTCATCGTCCACAAATGGGGTTACCGCCATAAAAGCGTCTACGTCAGCTTTGCTCCTAAAAGCCGTTAAATATTCATGAAATTCATGAGGTTTAAAAACGGTATCTGTCGTTGTCAGACAGCAGGACTCCCAGTCCGGATTGTTCTTCACCAATAAAGCAAAACTGTGCAATGAACTAGGCGTATCTTCTTCGATAAGCAGAATGGGGAGTTCAAATGCTGTATTTTGTAGAAATAGTTTTAATTCTGGCGATTGCGTATTTATGATCACATGAACCTTCTTCGCTCCTTCCTGCGCAAACAGACGAATCAATCGTTCAATCAATGGAACCCCATGTAAAGGCAGCATGGGTTTTGGCAAATTAAAGCCCTCCTTTCGCAATCGAGATCCTTCTCCCGCTGCAATGATAGCAAATTCCATTCCTTCTAATTGCAAAATAAAATCATTCATTACAAAAATAAACCCTTTGTTACGGCCCCAGTACATTCGTACCAAGGTCTACAGAGGGAATCTTAATTCCTGGCGGCCACAATCAGGTAACGACCAGAAATCATTTTGAGTTCTACCGTTCGAGTAAGTAAATTTTACCTACTGATAGCAATTGACCGTTTAAAAAGCCGAATGCGAGATGCAAACTCAAAAATCAATTATCTGAAGAAAAAGGGGAAAAATCACATCCAGCAATTATTCCCCTTTATACTAAATGCACTTTATTGGATACTATCTACCAACTCTTGGTAATAATCCAACCCTAGGTGCGTAATCAAATCTTCGCCCATAATGTGGCGTAAGGTATTTTGTAACTTCATCAACTGTTTAAAGATGTCGTGTTCAGGAGGTAACCCAGGCGCTGTCTGAGGTGATTTTAAATAAAATGACAGCCATTCTTGGATACCAGACATACCAGCACGTTGCGCTAGGTCAATGAATAAAGCCAAATCCAAAGCGACGGGAGCGGCTAAAATAGAGTCACGGCACAAGAAGTTGATCTTGATTTGCATTTTGTATCCCAACCAGCCGAAAATATCGATATTATCCCACGATTCCTTATTATCACCGTGCGGAGGATAATAATTTATGCGCACTTTGTGGTAAAGGTCCCCGTATAATTCTGGATTCTTTTTCGCATCGAGAATTTCTTCCAAAACGGATAATTTTGAAACTTCTTTTGTTTTGAAATTTTCTGGATCGTCCAATACCAATCCATCACGGTTACCCAAAATATTCGTGGAGAACCACCCCTCAACGCCAAGCGCTCTGGCCTGAAGACCTGGTGCCACGATGGTCTTCATCAATGTCTGACCGGTTTTAAAATCCTTCCCAGCAATCGCTACACCAGTCTCTTGTGCCAATTCAACAATAGCAGGCACATCGCAGGTTAAGTTCGGCGCACCATTTACATAAGGAGCCCCTTCCTTCAAGGCCGCATAACAATAGATCATGCTAGGAGGTATGCGTTGATCGTCATTATCGATCGCCGCCTCCAGCTTCGCCAAAGTAGAAAACGCATCATTTGTTTCGATATAGCGCTCTGTAGAACCACACCAGACCAAGACAACACGATCCAAGCCATTTTTTTCTTTAAACTCGCGAATATCACGCTGTACCGCTTCGGCCAGCTCACGACGAGTTTTCTCGGATTTCACGTGTGTCCCATCGAGATTTTTCACAAAATTACGATCAAATACGGCTTTCATTGGTTGAATCGATTCCAATTCAGCTTTTACGGCATCCAATTGACTCTGTTCCAATACCTGTGCCTTCGATGCAGCTTCGTATACATTATCTTCGTACACGTCCCATCCACCGAATACGATGTCTTCCAACTTTGCTAAAGGGACAAAATCCTTAATCAATGGATTTCTGTTCTCAGTGCGTTTGCCCAGACGGATTCTGCTCAATTGCGAAACAGATCCAATTGGCTTTGAAAAACCTTTGTTTATCGATGCCACCCCAGCGATTAAAGTTGTAGCCACAGCCCCTAATCCCGGAATAAGAATGCCCAATTTACCCTTGGCATCTTTCACTTGTTGTCCCATATTAATTCTATATACTTAATTTGTTATTTAATTGATGTTTTATGATAAAATAATTCTTAAAATTAGCTTAAAAAAACATATTTCATATTCTTCACCACGGAATTTATAAATTCGTGACAAACACAGTTTCTGCTTACGTTCAAAAATGCCAAATATGCTGAATAGTCAAAGCTATCTGCCGCATCAGCATATACTTTCACGTTCCATTTGACTGAGATATAATGCTTTCAGCTCCATGAAGCAAAAATAAATATTATCATAACTAATTTTATTCAATATATTAACATTAAAAAATTAATCCAAATACAATTCAAAAAAAGTTGTTCTTTCCAAAAAATTGGTCGATTTTTCTTTTTACATACCACATAAATATGACAATAAAATTGGAAAATGTTTGCCGGAGCGCTACCTTTAGACTGAAATCTACACCGAGGCAAAACGATTATCTATGGATGTGAACCTGTTTTGATTTAAATACAATCAGGTTATCAAAGAAAATAATGGCGTTGCCCCTGTAAACGAATATGAACAAATACCATTAAACAATGAAAGCAACCATTTCTATAGTAACCTTGGCAATTTTAGGTAGCACGCAGCTATCCGCACAGTCCGCTGCGGATTCGGCCTATGTGAGGGATTATTACGAAAAGACTGAAATAGAAATCCCGATGAGAGATGGCAAGAAATTATTCACGGCCATTTACAGTCCAAAAGACAAATCAAAAAAATATCCGGTTCTATTAAACCGGACACCTTACACTGTAGGGCCTTATGGACAAAACGCATACAAGAAAAGCTTGGGAAACTTCCCTTCCATGATGCGTGACGGTTATATTTTTGTTTATCAGGACGTGCGCGGCAAATGGATGAGTGAAGGAGATTTTGAGGACGTCCGACCGACGAGTTTGAGTAAAGACAAAAAAGCAATTGATGAAAGTACAGACACCTATGACGTACTCGAATGGCTACAGAAAAACTTGAAAAACTACAATGGAAAAGCTGGGCTTTACGGCATTTCCTATCCCGGCTTTTATTCTACTGTGGGTTTAGTCAAAACGCATCCTAGCCTTAAAGCAGTTTCGCCACAAGCTCCTGTGACCGACTGGTATATTGGCGACGACTTTCATCACAACGGGGTACTATTTTTACAAGATGCCTTCACGTTTATGTCTACATTTGGCGTACCTCGACCCAAGCCCATTACACCTGACCAGTTTAAGAACAACATTCAGATTAAAGAAGCGGACAAATATAACTTTTTTCTCCAGGCGGGGACGGCCAGAGAGCTCAAAGAAAAATATTTCGGAGACTCCGTACGCTTCTGGAACAACCTTTTTAATCATCCTCATTATGATGAATTCTGGAAATCCCGTGTAATAACCAATTATATTGGCGATGTCAAACCAGCGGTCATGGTAGTCGGCGGTTTTTTCGATGCCGAAGATGCCTATGGAACCTTTAAGACCTACCAGTCCATAGAAGAAAAAAGTAAAGCCAACAACTCGATTTTAGTCGCGGGTCCCTGGTATCACGGGGGCTGGGTACGTGCCGAAGGTGATTATCTGGGCGACATCCACTTTGAAAAAAAAACAAGCATCACCTATCAGGAGAAATTTGAGCAACCTTTCTTCAGATACCACCTAAAAGGGGAAGGCGACTTTGATGCTGCTGAAGCAAACATCTTTGTTTCGGGAAGCAATGAGTGGAAACAATTTGAGCAATGGCCCCCAAAAAATATAGAGACCAAAAAGCTTTACTTTCAGCCGCAGGGCAAATTGGGTTATGAAAAGGTGCAGCGTACGGATTCGTGGGACGAATATGTGACCGATCCCGACAAGCCAGTACCGCATCAAGGTGGACTTATCGAGAACCGCACACGCGAGTATATGGTCGATGACCAACGCTTTGCCGCTAGCAGGCCTGATGTCATGGTTTATCAAACGGAACCGCTAGCGGAAGATATTACTATAGTAGGACCTATCCGGAATTTCCTGAGGGTATCTTCAACAGGTACCGATGCTGACTATGTGGTTAAATTAATCGACGTATATCCTATTGACGCGCCAAGTTATCAAGGAAAAACCATGGCTGGCTATCAGATGCTGGTTCGCGGAGAGATCATGGCCGGAAAATATAGGAATGGTTTCGAAAAAGCAGAAGCCCTGACACCGGGAATGGTCGAAAAAGTGAACTTTGTGATGCCTGATATCGCTCACACATTTAAAAAAGGGCATCGCATTATGATTCAGGTACAAAATTCCTGGTTTCCATTAGCTGAACGAAACCCGCAAGTTTTTATGGAGCCTTATACAGCTACCAAAGCTGATTTTCGTAAAGCTACACAACGGATCTTTCATGATGTCAACAATCCGACTTATATTGAGTTCGATATCCTAAAAAATTAATGGGTCTATACCTTCGGATCGCTTTCAACAATAGATCAAGCTCATTATTCTTTCTAATAATGAGCTTGATGATTCGAACATTAATGCTCTTCCACATATTTGTTATCACCTGCTTTTAAACCGGCAAACAAAAGCACAACAGTACCAGCTGCGAGGAAAAAAAATGAGTATCTCCAGGATGGATCCACTTCATGTAATTTTCCGAAAATCGGTGGCCCGAAAGCAGCAATTAAAT
This sequence comes from Sphingobacterium sp. InxBP1, assembly GCF_026191775.1. NCBI lineage: Bacteria > Pseudomonadati > Bacteroidota > Sphingobacteriia > Sphingobacteriales > Sphingobacteriaceae > Sphingobacterium > Sphingobacterium sp. InxBP1. Next base: position 287,788 of record NZ_JAINDX010000042.1, read on the forward strand.
AACCTATGGACTGTGCCATGCCTGAAATTTTGATTGCATTGCCCGCAGTTTTGGCCCGTAATGTAAAAAATAGAATAGATAAACTAAATGATAAACCGTTGGAAAACCCTAAAAGTATAGCCGCAAAATAAATTCCTTCAAGTTTATAGAAACAGAATAACAGTATACTTCCGAGCATTCCGATAGCGACAACTGCAGCCAGTAAGCGCTGTTTTCTCATACGGTAGGCCATGACAGGGCCGACAAACATACTAGGAATCATCGCAATCTGAATTAAAAACAGCAGCCAACCTGTATCTTTTGACGCCATTCCGTAGTCGATAAGGACCTGAGGAAGCCATGAAATTAAGCTGTAATACACCAGTGATTGGACCCCCATAAAAAGACTAATATACCAAGCGAGCCTTGATCTAAAAATATGTCCGACACCTTTTTGTGTCTTTTGGGATGAAACTTTGATAGCCTGCCGTGTGTGTCGCCAATCAAATAAAATGGCAATAATGGACAATAATACCAGAATCCCCCAAATACCCAGCGATCCCTGCCAACCTAAAGCTGTCCATTCGCCGAGGCGTACGCTGAAACCAGAAGCGAATGCAGCAGTCAAGTTCATCGCTACTGCGAACAGCCCAGTCATCAATCCAATATGATCTGGAAAACTCCTCTTGATATATCCAGGTGCCACTACATTCCCAACGCAAATTCCTAACCCGATCATTACTGAGCCGGCAAATAAGCCCAATAAGCTTCCCGTAACGCGGATGAACAGACCTGCGCCAAGAACGATAAGGCCCGTCAGCAGAAAATGATGCATACCTTGTGTATGTGAATATCTGCTCACGTAAACAGAACAGCTGGCGAACATAAAAAGCGGGATAGCCGTCAATAAACTGCTTTGAAAAGCACTTAGATGAAGGTCCAAACTGATCTCTTCGAGAACTGGACCCACGGCAGTAATAGGCGAACGCAGATTGGTGGAAACCAGGATAACGACGAGCACCGGCAACCAGCTCCAGGCCACAACAGCTGTTTTTTGATTTTCTTTCATTGTCATTAAGTTTTACGGCTCAGAGCCATCTGAAGATTGTAAATAGATGCATTATCATTTCTTGCAAAGATATACCGAGGTATTTAATTAAATTTGTCATTAATTTAACGCAAAACGACATGAGCTGTTCCGAACATATAGCAATTATAGAAGGCATAAAAAAATCCAGTTTTGTCTGGTTTGAGGAAAACTGGATTCACGATGACCAGCCGCATACACATCGCAAAGCCCAACTTATCTACGTAGAGCAGGGCTTTCAATACTTAACTGTAGAAGGAAAAATGTATCTATTACCACAGAATCACGTGGCTTGGGTCCCCGCGAACGCATTACATAAAACCGACACGCAGTCGGAGCGCATCAAGCTGATGATTCTTTTTTTCGACATGGAAGCAGAAGATATTTTTTTCAAAAACGTTCAGATCTTCGCTGCGCCGAGGGTATTAAAAGAGATGATTCTGTATGCTGAAAAATGGTCGAAACTCACAGAGGAGAACGAGCACGAAAATGTTTTTCTGCGTGCCCTATTGAACGAACTCCCCTATTTTGGAGCTAAAGTGGTACATTTGGGCATCACACTCCCCAAAGAAAACAGACTGCAGCCTGTCTTAAACCACTTACATGATCACTATATGCAGTCAATCAAAATGGATGAAATTGCATTGTTATCTCATTTATCACTTCGCACCATTGAGAGGCTGTTTAAAAAGGAGACCGGCATGACCTTGGCAAAATATCAGCAATTACTGCGGATTGTTAAAAGTCTTGAACTTTTAAGTACGAAAGATCTGACTATATCACAAATCGCCTATAAGGTGGGTTACCAGAGCTTGCAGGCTTTCACAAATAGCTTCTACGCGGTGATGGGTTATCGCCCCTCGGCATTTGTCGAAAATTAGACGGACCAGTTCATTGTAGTCATAAATCTACATAGATGGAATTATCTCAAAAAAAAATATTAAATAGTTGCAAAAGTGTAAAATACACACTATCTTTGTTCTATCATAATTTAGGTTTATAATTGGTTATTTAAGGTTTTCATTCTCCCCGTTTGAAAACCTTTTTTTATGCTTATGCAATCAAAATTCACCGATGTTGTTCCACATGAGGGTCGGATTTTTTCAGTTTTACTCATAATAACAGGAATGCCATTTTTAGTTTGAGTAAATAAAATGACCGAAAAGTCATTATTATCCTCAACAATAACGTATTTTAGCCATAAGTTCGAATAAGCTACTTATTTGGAGACTAAACAGTAAAATACATTGAAAAAATAATTAAGTATATGGCAGAACATGGGGACTTACAAATTGCAATATTAATCGATGCAGACAATATGTCTTATCGGAAGATAGAAGAGATTTTGAATGAAGTGAAGAGGTATGGAATACCGACCATTAAGCGAATCTATGGAGACTGGACGAATCCCTATGTCGAGAAATGGAAAGATAAGCTCCTTACCCACGCCATTACGCCTATACAACAGTATAGTTATACGCAGGGTAAAAATTCTACAGATGCTGCTTTAATTATCGATGCTATGGATATTCTACACTCTGACCGAGTTGATGGCTTCTGCATTGTTTCCAGCGACAGTGACTTTACACGTTTAGCAACCCGTCTCAGGGAGTCCGGCAAATTGGTCATCGGTATCGGCGAGAAAAAAACGCCAAAACCGTTTATCGCCTCCTGCGACAAATTCATTTATGTTGAGATTTTCGAAAAGAATCCAAAAAAAGAATCCAATGCAAAGAAAAAGCAGCAGAACCCACCCAAGCCGATAGATCACCCAGCCAGTATAGCTGTGCTCGATGAAGAAACACTCGAATTGCTAAAAGACACTGTTGACGATACGGCGGATGAAAACGGATGGGCATTTCTGGGTGAAATCGGTAGCCTTTTTAACAAAAGGAAGCCGGATTTTGATGCCCGGAATTATGGCTACGACAAGATGTCTCATCTTTTTAAAGCCTATAAAGAAGACTTTGAAATAGAAGAACGAAATACGGACAAGTCCAGAATCAAGCATTACTATATCCGTAATATCATCAAGCGCCCATTGGCTGCAACGCAGACTTCAGTAGCGGCAGAGGAACGAAAAGAACCTATGCAAACAGCTCCTGTTTCTAGTATAACAAAAGGAGAAGTCAAACCCTCAGGTCAAAATGCACGCAAAAAAGGCCGTCAGGAAAAAAAACGTCAAGACACAGCTTCGGAAAATACAATACCTGAAGTAACGGTGGAGCAGCAGCCAGTAGAAGCTCAACAAGAACAGGCTGTCACCGCGTCCGATGCCCCATATCGCATGCTTTTCCCTGCTAAGGGAAATAAAATCACAGCAGACGATGTTAAGAAGTCTCAGATCCGAATTACGAAAGACTTTAAGCCTTTATTTCCCACCAAATCACAAAAATTGAGAATCGCGATTGACACGAAGGAATACGAATGTAACTTCAATTACCGTGGCCGAGGATTCCATGTACTTAAATTAGGAAAGGAAGCCGCGACACAGCTGGGTTTGGCCGAAGGAATTCAACTAGAAATCACCAAGCTCAATGACCATAGCTTTAGCTTCCGGAGCTCCACTATTTAAGAAAAAAATTACATGCGCTGATAGCATAGACGTGATCAGCGCATAAAATAAAATTCACTGAAAACAACGAGTATTAACTGAACATTTTCTCATTATATTTGGATTTAAGACGACTGTAAGTGATGAATATGTTTAAATGTTGTATTTCAGCATCCATAGTACTCGCTGTCTTATTGTGCGGCTGTGATCCAATACGTACGGTGCAAATCCGGCCACAAAAAGAAGATAGGCGCATCTTGGTTTATTTAAAATCAACAGATGTCACACATGTGGGGATCTCCTCTCCAGAAAATCCGATCGACATATCGTTAAGAAGCAGCCCTGAATTTAGGCAACATTACTCTATTGGAAAATGGGATTCCCAGTCTATTCACGATTTATTGGTCAATCAAATTGATTCCATAGTGATTTTCAATGGCACACAAAAAAAATCCTATAGGACAGCGACTTCGCTTCAGAAGTTTCTGGAATCAAAACGTCAAACATTTTCAAAACATGTTATATTACTAAAATAAACAGATAATCACCTCGGAGATGATGAGGTAGCCATTTGTTTCACTATCGGCTACCTGCAACTTCTATTGTAAATGATAACTTTCGTCAATCGGAACAACTTTTCTATTTACTTTACAAAGTCACGAGCTTGTTCGTTAATCTGTGTTTTTAGCAGTTCTTCGTCAGCGCGCTTTGGGTTTCGAGGTAGCACCTCATAGGTGTTACTTGCAGTTTTCATCCATTCGACGAAGAGGTTCCATCCAGACTCCTCTGCATTAATCTATTCGTTTAAACTCTTCATCCCTATCCTCAATGTTCAAAATAGGCTACCGCGTTTGAGCCCTGTAGCGTACAACGAATAGCACTGACAAAAGCCGAAATTACCATAATTCTCCCTTTCATCCAAGCAGTCCAGAACAGCGCCCAAAATCATTAAAACTCATGATCTTTAGAATTTACATATAGAGATGAGGAACCTTACATCATTTTTCACTAATTTTAGCTATGCAACATGAATTAGAAAAACTAAGATATCCCATTGGCCGTTTTGCCGTACCTGACTATATCGATACCCAATTGCTGCAGGATTGGATAAAAACGATTGCCAATTTTCCAACGCGCATTAAAACCGAAGTCAGTGGGCTCACGGACACCGACTTAGAGAAACGTTATAGACCGGATGGCTGGACAATCAAACAAGTGGTACACCATTGTGCTGACAGCCATATGAATAGCTTTATCCGCTTTAAGCTGGCGCTGACGGAAGATAATCCTACGATAAAATTATATGAAGAGCAACACTGGGCAGAACTTGCGGATGCAAAAAATGTCTCGATTGATAGTTCTGTTAAATTGCTTGAAGGTTTGCATGAGCGTTGGGAAACGCTTTTGACCAATTTAAGCAACGAACAGCTTGAGAGGACCTTCATTCATCCGGCAACCAAGAGACTGATCTCATTGAAAGTCAACATAGGACTATACGCATGGCATTGCAACCATCATCTGATGCATATCGTGAACGCTAAAAATCGTTAATAGTTTTTACCATAGCGATGTATGAAGTGTTATCGCTATCGAATCGCAATAACACTTCTGTGCTTTATCACAGGTCTAGAGACAGTAACCAGATCACCACAATTAGCCCCCCAAACGTGAGGCCAATCACACCAGATACCAAAAACATACGTAGATAATAGGCCAGGCTGTTCGTTTTTTTCTGGACAATATGAACTATTCCTAAAACGAGGCTATAGAATACTCCAGTGCTCCCGAAGAGCAACAGAGCAAGATCTATCAGCAAAGATGTAAAATCTAGATTCGCAGAAGATAGCATACCGAACCGTTATTTTTCCACATCTACATTATTCTCTGCTGCAAAATTGAGCCAAAAAGCATATTTCTCACTATTAGCGAAGCTGCTGCCCGTTTGATAGTAGTACAATAGACGATTTACTGCATATGCATACACTGCATCATTGTTTGCCTGTTCATAATACTTTAATGCCTTGGAAATGCTTTGCTTTACGCCCAATCCTTCTTCATACAGAATACCATAGTAAATCGCTGCGTACTGTCCCGCTTCATCTTTTTTTAGACAGCGTATCAAATTAGAATAATCCTGTTGCTGGTAGTAAATTTCAGCCATCTGTGCATAGTTGGCAATTCCGCCCTTCTCTGCCTGTTTAAAATAGGAAAGAGCACGTGCATAATCTTGTTCGACATGCTCATCGTCGAAATACAGATTGCCCAGATTGCTCATGGCTTGAGGTTCACCCAATTCCGCTGCTCTCGAATAGGCTTTTATTGCTTGTTCAATATTCAGCTCCACGCCAAAACCTGTCGCATGGAGGAAGCCCCAATTGGTCCATGCTTTTGCGTGATCCTGTTTCATCGCCTGTTCATAAAACTGCCGTCCCCTGGCGATATCCAGAGTCTCTTCATAATCGGCATCCGTATAAATATTTCCCAACACATACTGACAGTCTGCACTTCCCCTGGAGGCACCAATGGTCAACAGCCGAATGGCGTCTTTTATATTTTGTGTATCATAAAACCGCTGGCCTTGCTCATAGAGCGTTTCATTATCGAAATAACTTTCATATCCAACACCTTTTTGTTTTGTCCATCGCTGATAAAAAGCAATAAAATAACTTTGGTCATGTCCTTGAAGACTGTACCGTTCCTCGTATAAACGCCCAAATGCCGTTTCGGGAATCTCGACAGGATGGCGTGCTGGGTTGAGATAAAACAATTGTGTTCCTTTGAATAACAGCAATAGCGCAGCCTCATTATCCTCCACTTTAGGGTAATAAAAAGGAGCACAAATATAATCATACAACTCACCACGCACATTTACTTTGGTGTCATAATAAAACATGCCATCGGCCTGCTGAATACGCATAAACTCCAAAAAACAATGTTCAATCTTCTCATAATTGGGATCAGGGCTGAGAAGCCAATGATCGTGATAGGCGTCATATATCCCCTGGCCCATCGGCGAGACAATAATGAAAATGTCTTTTCGATATTGTTGTATACTATCAATCAAAACTTTATTAATCTGCAGATCCCGCAGTCGATAATCATGGTGTTTCAGAGACAAGACAAACCAACCTTTTTCCTTAAGATAAGCCACACTACGATAATCGTCCAGTGTAACAATACGGTCAATATCATTGTCGAGAATAGCCCCGTCCGGTTTAATAATAGCGATCTTCTTCTGCAATTTATTAGGTTTAATCCAGAAATAACCGTTAAATAGAGGCAATAGGCTATCTTCCAAAAATTCACCTAGATACTTCCCATCCATACGGAAGTACTTTCGCTTCATGCTGCCTTTTTGACGACAATAAAAAAGCTTATGATAATCATAATTAAAAGGCGAAGTCGCAGGCTCACCAACCACCAATGTGCCTTCAGCAGAAAAAAGAAAATTCTGTTCTCCCCGCATTGCATTCAAATACCCGTATGTCAACCAGCTCAATTCGTCATATGCTGCAGGTATACACAGCCGATTACCTTCCACATGTAACAATCCCCATTTGCCCATCACTTCTACTTCGCCGTAATTTATTCCATTGATATACCGTGCATCAAAAGCTTCTACATACTGACAAGGAACCAATTCTACTCCAAGATCATTGATGTATCCAAATAGCTGATCCTGTTGGACGACAGCCACACCAGCTTCATTAAACTCAAATATTTCCTCGTAGACGGCAGGAAGCAATAACTCGCCGTTGGCATCTTTTAGTCCGTATTTTCCATTTTCTTCGAATACTTCAGGACCTCTACCTACGAGAACATCTTCTTCCCATAAGCCAAGTCCGTAATTGATCCAATCCGTCTGAAGCATCTCGAGAAAACTCGCATATCCTGAATTTTGCAATATTGGTAGCAAAGGATCTAAAGACCGCTGTTCTACTGCCTGCGCATATAAAAGTCCATTCGCCTTTATCTCTTCCGCCCAAGCGTGCGCCTGCAGAGTATGCTTCTCCTCGTTCATATTGAAAACGTCCCCCCCATCGATACAAAAGGTATCAAAAGGTAAATTTTCCAAAAAAGCAAACATCCTGTCTACCGGTTCGTAGTACTGTTTTTTATAATGAAGCTGATACTGGTCAGCCAACAGGACAAAAAAGTACCGAAGACGTGTAATACCATCTTGCTTATCTGCATACAGCTGGGTTCCTTTAGACCGAATATTCGACGTAAACAAAGGAAGCGTCAGCGCAGGAATTTCATATTTCCATTCGGCCAGATATGATGAAAATCTTTCGTTCGTCTTAAAATCTACATTATAAATATAAATACGGTGTGCCATAGTGTTGTATTGCGAATTCCTATCAAGTTTTATGGAAATTTCAGCAAGGTAAAAATACGGTTAATATAAAAAAACAGATTCACTGAAAACAGGGATTTTTCTATTGGAATGCAAGCATCTGCACCATTCGCTGCACATTTTTTCCGATATAAATCGGATCTGCGGCAGGATATGAAATTGTTTTTCGGAGTTCTTTTAGATCTATAGTACCGTCCGCTAAAGAACCGTTTTACTTGATAAATCTCGCATAGCTATATTTCTTTCGCAGCAATCGCCATAACACTATAAAATTACCTCGGTCGAATTTTTGATCTGTATTCCATATTTTTCTTTCATTGATTCAAAGGCCTGTTGCGTCACAGACTCAAACCCTGAGATCGGCGACATACAATCGGTCAACAAGGTTATTCGAGATGTAATGGCTTTATCTTCTTTAAAATATTCCAATATTTGAGCAGCAGATGCGAGCACGCAATGGCTTGATGCCTGCCCTGCAATATAAATGGCATCGTATGCTTGTATGGCATCGAGCACGGCATGGTTAATAAATCCATTAGCGTCATATTCTGCTTTAATAATTCCATACATCTCGGTATATGGATTCTGCCCTTTGTAGACGAGCAGCGGTTTGGCCTTACGCACAGCACTATGAAAATAAAGCATATTGGTAAACTGGGTTTCCAGTTGAGCTCCGAAGCTACCCTCCAAGCAATGGTACGGCCAGATGCACAGCTCATTTTTACCTTCAGCAGCCAAATTTTTCAGGTAGTTTTTGGACTGCTCTAAGCTATCCGCATAAGTGACGGTCCAGATTCCCTCCACAACATCCTCGTAGCGTATGATCGTAAAAGGCTGGGGATGGTTACCCGCTTTGTCCACCCACCAGCCGGCATGGAAAATCTGTAGGAGTGAATGTGAGTCAAGGCTACACATGATCTGGGTCAGAGAAGCCATATTTTTGTACATCCAGCGTGTGAGGCGCTGCACATCACTTTTGGAGCCGGTGACGGGAAGGCTGCCGATCGATTCCATAAAATCGTTCTGTACATCAATTGCCAAAAGCAGGTTCCGCTTTTTGTCCAATGCTGCTGATGGGAGATTTTCTTGTTCCGCTAATGCCAATATGTCCTGAATATCGCCTCTTTTTTCAGAGGCGATCTCATTTACATCGACAATCCGTTCATATGTTGTTTTCATTTGTCAATAAATTAGTATCACTTCCACGATATCTATCCATCTTTTGTCCAGCCGGTCATTTTCCATGCTGCTTTCTCCTATGCATGCCGATAAGCATGCGGCTAAAACTTAAAACCGGCCAGACCTACTTGCCTGGCAGGTATTTAGCCTTTGAAGACTGGGATAGCCGCAAACTTATGTGCAGACTGTTCCTGGCGTTTGCGGATAAGTTCATCAACCGCTAGATCGCCGGATGTTCCCGTTAAAATAAAAGCATCAATCTGCGCATAAGTCATGCCAAGTTCATCTTCATCTGTCTGACCTTCCCATAGCCCTGCTGAAGGACGCTTCTGCTGAATGGATTCCGGAATACCGAGAAATTTAGCCAAAGTATATACTTCTTGTTTGGTGACGAGTGCCAATGGATTGAGGTCATAGGCACCATCTCCCCATTTTGTGAAATACCCTACGGTAGCCTCAGCCATATTGCCAGTGCCGATGACAAAGCGGCTACCCAGTTGCGCAAATTCATATAGGTACGTCATACGGACACGGGGGCGAATATTAGCTAAACTCAATACACGATGAGGCGTACTCGAAGCTACAATATAAGTCTCATTGCGGATTACCAGGGCATCAACAGCCGACTGGATATCAAAGATATGGTAAGGAAAATTAAACTTATCGATCAGTTCCATGGCATGTGCATGGCTCTTGCTATTGTGCATATCGCTTCCATAAGGCATCATAATCAAATGGATATCCACTTTCGCCATGAGGCAGAGACAAGCAACCACGCTGCAGTCGATGCCGCCGCTCATGCCAAGTACCACTCCACGACGACCAGCGGCAGTCACCTGTTCCGCAATCCAGGTTGCCATTTGCCGTGCATATTGCTCAACATTTTCATCGGTGATGAAAAAAGATTTCCTTAGGTTATTTTCCATATATGCTCTGATTGTTTCCGTTTTAATCTGTTTCTTATCTCCTCAAAACTTTCTATGCTGACAAACATTCCATCTACGTAATTTATCTGCAACAAATTTCGGTCCGTTAATTGAGCGGCCCCGGTCGGATTGACATCATCTATAAGCTGAAGGTCCATCTTTTTAAAGACCACTGCAACCATTCCCTTCTGCGATTCTTTAAATTGCCCGCATCCATAGCTAGTTCTTTCCGTATGGCTTTAAACTGGCCATTGATAATTTCCGTTATTCCTTTTAGGCTAAAACCAAAAGTGTCTCTCGTAACATGCTGATACGTACGCGAACCAAGTTCGAGAACAACAATTGTCGATGCCGCCCCTTATCCATCAATCTTTAGTCAACACTAGCAAAAGAAAAGCGTGTCAAAAACTGAGTAACAGAGGATTGGCTCTCCTCTATCTGCCGTGTAGAGCATGGGTATACACTGTATCGGCCCATAGTCAATTTACCACTGCGCCTAACTAATAGGCTCGCTCAACAAATTAATTACGCTATTCACTAAGGCGGCAATACCCATTTCAAAAGCTTTTTCATCGAGATTGAACTGCGGATTATGAAGTCCATACTGAGTAGTGTTATCGTCATTAGCTGTGCCCACCAACATAAACAAGGCTGGATACCGATACCCGTAATAGGCAAAATCCTCTGCTGCCATCCAGATATCCAGATCATGTACAGCTGCACTTCCCATGCTTTCCTGTATCCTATTTTTGACCTGCTGGGTCAGCTCGGGGTCATTATATAAAGCCGGATAACCATGGCGTACCTCTACATCTACGGTGGCACCTAATGCGGTAGGCAATGTCCGGGCAATCTCTGCAATGGTTTCTAGAGCCTCTTTACGCCAGGTCTCATCCATGGTCCGAAACGTACCCGCCAGGCTGACTTGTTCGGGAATAACATTTGCAGCGCCGTCACCGATAAAACGGCCAAATGTCAATACCGAAGGTGTATCCGGATTGGCTTTCCGGCTGACAACCTGCTGTAAGGTTGTCAGCAGCTGAGCAGCGATCATAACAGGGTCCACGGCAAGGTGCGGTTCGGCCGCATGGCCACCACTTCCCTTGATCGTTATATAGAACTCGTCGCTAGACGCCATAAAGCGTCCAGCACGCAGACCTATTTTTCCTAAAGGAACACGCGGACTGACATGAATTCCTAAAACAGCCTTGATCTTTCTACCAAAAGATTCCAATATACCAGATTCTAGAATCTGGATCGCGCCCCCCGGAATTTTTTCCTCAGCCGGCTGAAATAACAGCACAATTTTTCCTGAAAATTCCGTGATATATTTCTTTAGGACAAACGCAACACCCAATAAGTTTGCCGTATGGAAATCATGCCCGCACGCGTGCATTACCCCTTCATGGACGGATTTATAATCAACTTCATTCTGTTCGTGAATAGCTAATGCATCCATATCGGCCCGCAACACCACGATCTCCTCAGTCAGCGTTTGCTCGCCTTCAATCAGAGCGACAATACCAGTACCTGCAACTACTTTAAAAGGTATGCCAAGTTCCGCCAGTTGTTTTTGAACATAGGCACTTGTTTTATATTCCTGAAAAGATAGTTCCGGGTAACGATGGAGGTGACGGCGAATTTCCACAATCTTTGGGAAAAGCTGTTTGATTTCAGCACTTAAATTAGTCAGTAAACGGTTCATCAGGTCATTATTAGTGTTAAAACAAGTTATACCACGATACTTTCGCACGAATCGTTCATCAAGTTAAGTTAAAAATGACGAACATAAAAATACTTCTCGTTTGAACAATCTAAATAGGTGAAGTAACCTATTCAATTACCCTACCATCTTGTTTGATTTTAACAATAATTTGTTTGAATTGTATATTCTTTGTTTCCCATATTGAGATTATTTTTGTCGACAAATTATCAACATGGAAAACGACATGAACCAGGAAAAATCTTTCATCCCGACCATATTGGCTTTTGCATTAGTTCCCATCACCGGACTAGCGACAGACATCTATTTACCATCTATGCCACAGATGGCTCAGGAACTCGGACTCAATGAAAGTAAGATCCAGCTGACACTATCTTTATTTTTGATCAGTTATGGAGTAGCTCAATTCTTCACTGGTGCTTTGGTCGATGCTTGGGGTCGATACCGGATCAACCTGATATCGCTTTTCCTTTTTATCTTGAGTTTCTGGATCACAGCCACGACAAACGATATCTGGGTAATTTATCTGATGCGGATTCTGCAGGGAATCTTGTCCGCATTTGTTGTCATTGCCAAGCGTGCCTATTTCGTCGATGTATATGAAGGCGATCAACGAAAACATTATCTCAGTATCATGACGATCGTATGGTCCATTGGTCCGATCGTCGCTCCATTTATCGGCGGCTATCTGCAGACGCAATTTGGCTGGCGTTCCAATTTCTTAGTATTGGCGGTGTACAGTGCCGTACTTTTTGTGCTGGAACTGATTTTTTCAGGTGAGACTATCAAACAGAAAAAGCCACTCCATCTCAGTTATCTTATCAGCGAATTTAAATTGATGCTGCAAAGCAATGATTTCACACTTGGCGTTTTGATGTGTGGCATTTCCTATGGTCTTGTGATGTTCTATAATCTAAGCGGCCCTTTCTTCATTGAGCACCAACTGGGCTACAGCGCCATTACGACCGGATACACATCCCTGATAATGGGCTTAGCTTGGATGTGTGGCGGTTTCATTGGGAAAGCATTGATCAAAAGAGCCCTAATTCCAAAGCTACGCATTGCCAATATGATACAAATCAGCCTCGTACTGCTTATGGTACTCGTATCACCCTATATGGAAAATCTCTTTTCCCTCACATTTTTTGCGTTTTTGGTGCATTGTACAGCTGGTTTTATCTTCAATAATTATTTTAGTTATTGCCTGGGACGGTTCCCTTTATCAGCAGGTATCGCCGGTGGACTGGTCGGGGGCATAACCTATCTCGTAACCTCCTCGCTCAGTTATACAACAGTCAGTTTAATTGGCCCCACTTCCCAACTTCAGATTGGACTAGGGTATGCCTTGTTCGCCGTATTGGGATTGATTACACTGTCTCTCATCAACAAACTGGCGAAAACAGACAGGCTGTAACTTTTCATGTCTGCAAAAAGAACTGTAGAATTTTAGCTACAGCATGAAATATGTTTAACGATTGATTATCTTACATTCTTGAAAATAGCTATATTTGCATCATCATAATTTAGGTTTATAATTGGTTATTTAAGGTTTTCATTCTCCCCGTTTGAAAACCTTTTTTTATGATCTCTCCCTCGGCCTTCCGTCTTTATTTATGGGCTTCTTCTGAAAAGTTTTGATTTCATAATTTCACTTGTTTTTAGAGTTTTCTGGTTTATAATTTTCGCATTCTGCTTGAAGCAAAATATTAGGATCCTATCCGATCTTAGCAAATCAGTCAAGTCATAGTCGTGTTATCCTCTGTCGTGCGAGTCCAAGGCCGGTAAGAAAGGAGCGGCGAAAACGGTCTCAACAAATAGTGAAAAAATAGCCCCTGGAAGGGTATAGACAAGGGTTATTACGTTTTAAATTATTGGGTTTGGGATAAAATCGATATATTGCTTTCCAGATCAAGTAAAAGGGGAGATTCGATGATATCAAAAAAATATAGCCCATCCTATATCTTTTGGTTATGTGCTTTTATCATATTTAGCCCTAACGCGGGCAGAGGTCAGTCCATCATACCTACCGGGACGCCTTTTGTAAAACAATATAAGAAAAGTGAATATAAAGCGGGCAACCAGAATTGGGCATTGGCTGTGGACCAGGAAGGAAGGATTTATAGTGCCAACACCGAAGGATTACTACGTTTTGACGGTCAATACTGGCGCCTGCATCCACTGCCCAATCATTCCACCGTACGCAGTGTTGCGGTCGGTAAAGAGGGGAATATCTACACCGGCGGGCGCGGAGAATTTGGTTATTGGACGACCAAAGGGTTTGGCGATATGACTTATAATAGCCTGTCTAAATTGGTCAAAGACAAAATTTATTTTCCGAAAGAAGAAATCTGGAAAATTATCGTGGACGACAAGCGCGTATTTTTCCACACCTTTTCCAAATGTTATATTTGGGAAAACAACAGTATTCGGTCCCTCACAGCTGAGGGGGAACCCTTTTTATTTCCACATAAGGTCGGTAAGCAGCTATTTTTTGAACAGCTGCCTAGCGGGCTACATGAATTTAAAGAAGGCAAATTAATTCCTGTAAAGGGAAAAGGAATACTAAAGGACAAAAATGTATTGGCCATATTGCCTTTTGACAAAACTTACTCTCTGGTCGCTACTTCCCTGAGTGGGCTTTACCTGATGGATATGCTGGGCAATATTGCACCATGGTCAGTTCCCGCAAACGCCCTCCTCAGCCAATCTCAGATCAATAACGGGATTTATTTATATGACGGGCAGTATGCATTCGGTACGATTCAGAATGGTGTGATTATCATCAATAAAAAAGGAGAAGTCGTCCAGCATATTAATAAAAATAACGGACTCCAAAATAATACGGTGTTAAGCATCACCAAAGATAAGCAGCAGAACATCTGGGTCGGTCTGGATAATGGCATTGACCGTATTGAAGTCAATTCGTCCCTATCCTTCTACACCGATTTTGCTGGTAAAATCGGGACCGTATACACATCGGTAATCTACAGAGGCAGCATTTATCTGGGAACAAATAAAGGTTTGTTTGTCAGTAAATGGAATGGATTAAATAATTACAATTCACTGAATTTTACACAGGTTCCAAATTCTAAAGGCCAGGTATGGACATTAGCAATATTTGGCGAAGAGCTCATCTGCGGTCACAATGACGGTACGTTTAAGTTATCCAATGGAAGACTGGAAAAAATATCACAGATTACCGGTGGGTGGGTTTTCAAACCCATATTCGGCACAAAGAATATTCTTCAGGGCAATTATACGGGTTTATCTAAATTTACTTTTGACGGAATACAGCTTAAATTTGTAAAACAATTCGCTTCACTCAAAGAACCCATCCGGTTTCTGAACCAAAAAGATAACTATTCTTTTTGGATCGGTGATTGGGGACAAGTTCAACTGCTCAATTTTGATGCGGGATACGAGCTGGCTCAAATTCAATTTTCATCGACCCAGGATAGCCTCACTAAAAGAAGGCAGTTCAGGGGGATATATACCTTGGAGAATAATGTTGTATTTGCGACGGATAGTGGGTTTATGGAGTTCGACAACATTGTCAAACGTTTTAAGTATGCCAATGAATTAAATAAAGCTTTGGGCAGTTATAAAAACGCAAACAAGATTATTCCGATCAGTACCAACAGCTACTGGTTTATCCAAAAAACTAAAATAGCCAAAGTAGATTTCGATAGCAAAGGCAAACTTAAAATAGATTCCAATCTGCTCAGTCCGCTACAGGACCGTATGATGAGCAATTATGAAAATATCCTTCCGATCGAAAATCAGTACTATCTCATCGGCCTTGACGATGGTTTTGCCATATACCGTCATACTGGCCAAAACGCCAGCCGGATATTACCTGCTCCGCAAGTAGCACAGTTGACGAATCTAGCCACAGGAACCTTGATTATTCCCAACGCCGAATTTAAACTATCCCCCTCTGAAAATAACCTCAGGATCACTTTTTCCAGCCCGTATTATTCGTCCTCCCCTGTGCAGTACCAATACTACTTAGAAGGCTATTCAGACAAATGGTCCGAATGGAGTGAGACAGCATACCAGGATTTCACCAACCTCCCGTATGGTGACTTCCAGATCAAAATAAGAGCTAGGACCAATTCGGGATTAGTATCCGAAACACAAATGCTTTCTTTTACTATCGAACACCCCTGGTACCTGTCGTGGTGGGCAAAAGCGATCTATACCCTTTCAATGATCGGAATCATTTACCTAATTTATCAGTTCAATCTACAACGGGAACGAAAAAGGCAATTTCAGGTGAGGCGGAAATGGCTGGAGGAAAAGAAAATCGCACTTGAAAGGGAAGCAGAGCAAAAAGAAAAAGAATGGATCAAGCTTAAAAATCAACAGCTCGAAGATCAGCTCAATCTAAAGAGTAAAGAGCTCGCCAATGCTGCTCTGAATATTGTTTATAAAAACGAAATGTTAAACAATCTGCATAACCAGCTGAAACAACTAAAAGATGCCGAAGGCAATAAACTGAGTTCGGACGAATTAAAAAAGATTAATAAGCTAATCGAAGATGCACACAACGATGATCGAGACTGGCATATTTTTGAAAAGAGCTTTAATGAATCACATGAAAATTTTTTCAAGAAATTGAAACAGGAATTTCCAGATCTCGTACCCAATGATCTAAAACTATGCGCCTATTTAAGGCTCAATATGTCCAGTAAAGAAATCGCCTCGCTTCTGAACATCAGTACCAGAGGTGTTGAAATTCGACGGTATCGATTACGCAAAAAACTGGGGCTTCCAACCGACAAAAACCTATCCGAATTCCTAATGGAACGTTAATTTTTTGCTACAATCACTACATCATTACCACACAAGGGTATTAGTGTAACATTAACACTAATACCCTTATTTTTTTTACAAAAAAAACAACATAAACATTTAATAACAAACAAATTACAAGCAAAAAAATTATCAACTGAGAAACCGCATATTTTGTGTAGTAGTGATGTGCAAATGTTAAATTTTGGCAAATTTATACTACATCAACATATTTGCTGAGGGAATAACCAATGAATTTTTTAAACAAACACCAAAACTTTACGATATGAGGAATCTATCCGCATTATTTTTGACATCCATGGTCGTTTCAGTTGCCTATGGGCAAACTTCCATCCAGGGAGTAGTCAAAGATGGCGCCAGCATGATATCCATGCCCGGCGTCACTGTCAGTATCAAAGGAAAGGCGGTATCTACAAAAACCGATGCAACGGGGAAATTTCAGATCAGCGCTGCTCCGACTGATTCGTTAGTATTCAACTTTCTGGGCTATCGGACACAGACGGTCTACATCGGAAACCAGACGGAGCTTAGCGTCTTTTTAGAGAACGAAAATAAGGCGCTTGAAGAAGTTGTTGTCATCGGTTACGGTACACAAAAGAAGGCTGATCTAACAGGTTCTATTAGCTCGTTAAAATCATCCGATATTACCAAACAACCGGCGATGTCGGCCATGCAGTCCATTCAAGGCAAGGCAGCCGGCTTAAATATCGTTGCCAATGAAGCGCCAGGCTCATCACCGAATGTTATTATCAGGGGCTTAGGAACGGCTTTGGGTGGAAGGAATCCATTGTATATCGTTGACGGAATTGCACAAACAGATATCAACAATATCAACCCTTCCGACATCGAATCCATGGACGTCTTGAAAGATGCTTCTTCTGCATCTATTTATGGGCTCCGGGCAGCAAATGGTGTTATAATTGTTACCACAAAAAAAGGAAAAACGGGCACGGTCAACATCAATTATGAGAGTTATGCAGGGTTAAAAACCATTTTAAATAAAGTAAAAATGGCTAATGCATCTCAATTTGCACAGTATGCAAATGAATATTGGACTTCTACTGGAGATAAATTTCGGTTGGCGGCAAACCAGACCTACGATACGGACTGGTATGACGAATTATTAAAGACCGGATCAGTTTTTAACAATTCCGTAAATATTTCTGGTGGGACTGAAAAGATTGACTATTTTGTATCCGCAAATAATTACACTGAAAATGGTATATTAGACGGTTCCAAATACGTTCGAAATACGGTGCGGAATAATAACGTATACAAATTCCTAAATAACAGGCTTAAATTTAGCCAAAACCTTAATCTCACCTTAACCAGGTCTACACCAAAGCCATATAGCGCATTTAACACAGCATATCGACAAGCGCCAATTATGCCTATACGTTACGAAAATGGCAGATATGCAACGGGATACTATAACCAAAATACCGGGCTCGGTGGAATAACTGGTGAACCAGGGGACGTTATTGCGAAACTTAATGATGAAGGAAATCCTCTTTATGAAGTCCTCCGCCAAAACGAAAAAATAAACACCCTTCGTCTACAAGGTAGTTTTGAAGGAGAGTTTAAAATTACTGATTATTTAAAAGTCAACTCACGTATTGGCGGGAATAAATTCTATTCAAAACAACGGATTTTTACCAACATAAAAGATCGTTGGCTAAATGCAAATCCTCAGAAAACAGAGACAGACTTTACAGCAAATAAAGCCGCATCCCCTGGAGACATCCAGTTTGCTAATAATAGTTTAAATTATGTTGATTTGGAGCAATTCCGTTGGTCATGGGAGAATTTCTTGACGTTCACCAAAAACTTTGAGAAACATCACGTCGAAGCTGTTGTAGGAATGTCTCGTGAAAAATATGATATTAATAGCATGACCAGTATGACTGGCTATGACGTTCCCGAAAAGGAGCAATATTGGAATATTAATCTTGCCAATAATACTCAAGGAGCTGACTACGATCGAATTGCATTACAAACTCACTACACCCCCCGAGCACTTGCTTCTTATTTTGGAAGAGTCCAATACAATTATGATAGCAAATACTATTTAACAGCGACATTACGTCGTGATGGCTCAAGCGTATTTCGCAATACTGGAAAATACTGGGGTACCTTTCCATCTGTAGGGCTCGGCTGGACCGTCACTAATGAAAGTTTCATGCAGGACGCTAGTTGGATTAATTTATTGAAAGTTCGTGGTAATTGGGGGAAACTAGGGAATCAAGATATTCCATTAAATGTCTCCACAATCCTACAAAGCCCCGAAAGTTCCAATTACAATTATGTTTTTGGACCGGAACAGACAATGGTTTTCGGAAGTGCATACGGAACACCGGCAAAAAATCTAAGCTGGGAGGTAACAGAAGAAACTGGAGCTGGTATCGATTTTGCATTTTTGAACAACAACCTCTCAGGTTCCGTAGACTATTACCGCAAGATGAATACAAATGCGATTTTGTTAGTCACACCTACTTATACCTCTCCATATGAAGACAAATTTTATGATCACGGAGCAAAAATATTAAATGAAGGGCTGGAAATTGCTCTGAACTGGAATAAATCCATTTCTCCCGATTTCAATTATACTGTGGGATTAAATTATTCATATAACAAAAATACAGTTAAGGAAGTGAAGGCTGCTTATGATGGAGACCAAGGCGGCAGTCTAAACAACGGAGAATTAACAAAGCAATTGCGTGTTGGGCAACCTATTTATGGTTGGTGGATGTATGAGACAAACGGGGTATTTCAAGATGCTGAAGATGTCAAAAACTATCCATCGAATGGACCCGCCAAACCCGGATATTTGAAGTTTAAAGACCAAAATAGCGATGGCATTATAGACACGCGTGACCGCGTCTTTTTTGGTTCATTTTTACCGACTTCAACCTACGGAATTAATATAGGGATTAACTATAAAGCGATTGACTTTAATTTATCGGGATATGGTGTTTCGGGCAATAAGGTGTACAATGGATTAAGGAGTGCACGTATGAATGCCGGACAAAATGTTGATTTAGAAACTTTTGAAAACCGTTGGACGCCTGAAAATCATACAAATGCTCATCCTGGGGCAGATAGATCTTATCTTCCATCAAACTATTACTTAGAATCTGGAAGTTATTTTCGTATAAACAATCTGACTCTGGGCTACACCTTCAACAATTTATACAGTTCAAAATCTAAATTACGTCTTTATGTGACCGCTCAAAACCCATTTATGTTTACGAAATATAGCGGCTTTTCTCCTGAATTAGCTGGTGATGGAAGTCCTAATCTAACATCTGGAATTGAGCTCTCTGCTTATCCTACGACACGTAATTTCCTTTTCGGACTTAATATGCAATTTTAATCTCTAAACGTTGACCAAAATGAAATTCAATAAACTACATATAGCCATCTTTGTAAGTATGGGATTGGCGTTTCAGTCTTGTAAAGACAATAGCTTTCTGGATGTTCCATCTAAGGAACGCGTAGAAGCAGAAGATAGTGAAACCGTAAATACTCCAGAACAATTTGTTAATGGTGTATATGGGATGTTTACCGATTGGGATTATGCCTTCTCTTTTTTAGGAATAACAGAAATGATATCCGATAATGCGGATAAGGGGAGCTCTGCCACAGATGCCGGAGGAGATAAACTATTGTTAGATAATCTTACATATACTTCAACTGCCGGATCATTCCAGTCAATGTGGACTCGGTGGTATAAATCTATTGGCAGAGCTAGTCAAGCTATTGATTATACCGAAAAATTTGGATTAACAGACGAGGCATATAAAAACAGACTAATCGGTGAAGCACGTTTCCTTCGTGCACTAAATTATTTTTACCTAGTACGTGGATGGGGAGACGTTCCCATTCAAGAGCGTGACCTAATTCAGAGAGAATCTGCGTCTGAAGTCTATGCTTATATAGAAGCTGATCTGCAGTTTGCTATTGACAACTTGCCTGAAAAATCTGCTTATGCTGCAAAAGATTTAGGACGAGCAACTAAAGGTGCCGCTCAAGGACTATTATCAAAGGTGTATCTTTATCAAGGCAAGTGGCAACAAGCTGCGGACATGGCAAAAGCAGTTATTAACTCTGGACAGTACAGTTTAGAACCAGATTACGCTAAAATTTGGCGGCTAGAGGGCGAGAATGGACCGGAGTCACTGTTTGAATGGCAAGCACGGGGGACATCAATTGCCCATGGTATTCAACAATATAGCCAAGTACAAGCGCCGCGTGGTGGCGCCGTAAACTTGGGATGGGGATTTAATATTCCCAGCCAAAATTTATTGGATGCATTCAATGCAGAAAAAGATAATATCCGCCGTGATGCGACGATCATATTCCGAGGCGAGACGCTTTACGATGGCCGCTTAATTGATAATGGGGTTGAAAATCCAATGTATAACGAAAAAGCGTATTCGTCCGCAAATGGTGGTGCCGCCGACGGGGATAAAAATGTGCGCTATCTACGTTTAGGTGAAATTTACCTCATCCTTGCAGAAGCTGCAAACGAGGTGGGTAACAGCAATGAAGCTTTGGAAGCATTGAATACAATTCGCACACGCGTAAAACTGCCCAAAATCACAACGACAGATCAAACCCAACTCCGCCAGTTAATCTGGAAAGAACGCAGGCTTGAACTAGCATTTGAACATGACCGTTGGTTTGACCTTGTGCGGACAAAACAGGCTAAAACTGCTATGACTGCCAATGGGAGGACATTTCAGGACAAAATGTACTTATTCCCTATCCCAGAAAATCAACGTATTCAAACGCCAGAGATGCCGCAAAATCCAGGCTGGTAAGATGCACAAACACGTATTTGTTCAAACGGCGAAGATGCCGTTTGAACATTTTTTTAAGATTTTAAACAAGAATATCCATGAGAAAACGAACAACATATTCTGCGCTAACCGGTATTGCCTTGGCCCTTCTTTTCAGTGGTTCATGCCAAAACTCATCTAATAAGGACCAGGACAATATCTCTAAAACTGATTCGGCCGGCTGGGAACACAACCTCAATGAAGACTCCTTACTGACAAATATTCAGCAGCAGACCTTCCAATATTTTTGGGAGGGCGCCGAACCCACGTCGGGACTTGCCCGTGAACGCATCCACATGGACGGTGTGTATCCGGAGAATGACCGCAATGTCATCACAATCGGTGGTAGCGGATTCGGGCTTATGGGGATGATTGTCGCTATGGAGCGCAAGTTTATTACTCAAGAGCAAGGCGTGAAAAAGCTCAACCATATCATGGATTATTTGAGCAAAATAGAAAGATTCCACGGCGCATGGGCACACTGGTACGATGGGGAGCTAGGAACAGCTAAGCCTTTCAGTGAAAAGGATAATGGTGGTGATATTGTGGAAACAGCATTTCTAGCTCAAGGATTAATAGCGGTCCGTGAATATTTAAAAGACAAAGATAATGAGGCTAAGTCGGTGGCACAAAAAGCAGATAAACTTTGGAAGGAAATTGAATGGAACCATTATACAAATGGAAAAAACGTGCTCTATTGGCATTGGAGCCCAAAATTTGACTTTCAGCAAAATCATCCTATTCAAGGATATGACGAATGTCTGATCACTTATATCTTGGCAGCGTCCTCCCCCTCCCACCCCGTTTCCCCCAGTGTATATCATGAAGGCTGGGCTAGATCGGGAGCGATTAAAAGCGCTGCAAAAAAATACGATATCCCGCTGGTCTTAAAACATAATGCCAAGGATGGCGAAGTTGGACCGCTGTTCTGGGAACACTATTCTTATCTTGGATTGAGCCCCAAAGGCTTAAAGGACCAATATGCAGATTATTGGGAGGCTACGAGCAATCATGTGAAAATTAATTTGGCGTATGCAGCCAAAAACCCAAAAAATTACAAAGGCTATGGCGTCGACAAAGGTTGGGGCTGGACTGCCAGTTATTCCATTAAAGGCTACGATGCACATCATCCCGATAATGACCCGGGGGTCATTTCACCCACAGCGGCGTTATCATCCATGCCCTATACACCACATGAAAGCATGCAGTTTGCGCAGTATCTCAATGCGCAGCTCGGCAGTAAAGTGTGGGGTAAATATGGCTATTATGATGCTTATAGTGAAACTGCAAACTGGTTCCCGCAACGCTATCTCGCCATCGATCAAGGCCCCATTATTGTTATGATCGAAAATTATAGAACAGGAAAAATCTGGGATCTTTTTATGCAAGCTCCCGAAATTCAACAAGGGCTAAAAAAACTTGGCTTTACAAGTCCTTATCTAAAGTAGTGGCTATATGGGATCATTTTCAATCCGTCACACGTTGAAAATGGTTCCAGCCACAAAAGATAATAGCCGGCAATAGATCCAGCTATCACGCTCATTTCTCATAAGTACAACATGGACGTAACATTACGTTGCGAACAAGCATAAATAAAAGTTAATTCATGAAAAAAGTTGTAGGAACATTCCTTCTGGCCCTTATTTCCTGGCATACTGGGGTAGCGCAGTCTGATCAGAAAATGAATACGTTCATTGATCAGCTCATGGCCAAAATGACGGTCGAAGAAAAGATCGGCCAGCTCAATCTCGTAACCGGTGGAGAAGCGACAACCGGTACAACAGTTTCGACGGATGTAGAATCCAAGATCCGCAATGGACAGATCGGCGGTATATTTAGCATGAGCACGCCATCTAAAATCCGCAAAACACAGGAAATAGCAATCAAACAGTCTAGACTTAAAATTCCAATTATCTTCGGCATGGATGTCATTCATGGTTATCGTACTGTTTTTCCAATACCATTGGGCTTAGCAGCAACCTGGGATATGGGATTAATTCAGCAATCCGCTCGTATTGCCGCCGAAGAAGCTACTGCAGATGGCATCAATTGGGCTTTTTCTCCCATGGTTGATATTTCTCGTGACCCCAGATGGGGACGGATTTCCGAAGGCGCAGGCGAGGATACTTACCTGACTTCTAAAGTAGCTGAAGCTATCGTATATGGCTTTCAAGGAGATAATCTGGCCGCCCACAACACCATGATGGCCTGTGTCAAGCACTTCGCTCTATACGGCGCCGCCGAAGGAGGTCGCGATTACAACAGCACCGACATGAGCCTTCACCGCATGTACAATGAATATTTGCCACCATACAAAGCTGCAATCGATGCAGGTGCAGGAAGCATCATGACCTCCTTTAACGATATCAACGGCGTACCGGCCTCAGCCAACAAATGGTTGTTAACCGATCTGTTGCGCGATCAATGGGGCTTCAAGGGCCTAGTAGTGACAGATTATACTGCAGTAAATGAATTAACAGCGCATGGGCTGGGCGATCTGCAGCACGTCTCTTCACTGAGCCTAAACGCAGGTGTCGACATGGACATGGTGGGCGAAGGCTTTCTGACAACCCTAAAAAAATCATTGGATGAAGGAAAAGTAAATCTGGAAGCTATTAACCGCGCATGTCGCTATGTTCTGGAAGCTAAATACAAATTGGGACTTTTTGAAGATCCCTATCGTTATTGCAACGAACAACGCGCTGAATCAATCATTGGATCCGCAGCTAATCATGCCAAAGCGAGAGAGGTTGCAGCCAAATCATTTGTGCTGCTGAAAAATGAAAATCAGCTGCTACCATTAAAAAAATCTGGCACTGTGGCGGTAATCGGCCCATTGGCAAACTCAGGACCAAACATGCCCGGAACTTGGAGCGTGAGTGCGGAGCTCGATAAGACATCCTCATTGGTAGATGGAATGAAAGCCGTATTAGGCAATAAGGTCAACATGATCACCCACCTTGGAAGCAATCTTCTCGAAGATTCAACTTATCAAAAACACGCGACCATGTTCGGTCGTACAATACCTAGGGATCTCCGAAAAGAAGAAGAAATTATTGCCGAAGCTGTGAAAGTCGCTCAACAGGCGGACGTTGTGGTGGCCGCCCTCGGCGAATCGTCAGAAATGTCAGGTGAGAGCTCAAGCCGCTCCGAGCTGGATATCCCTAAAAATCAGCAAAACCTTCTTAAAGCATTATTGGCAACAGGGAAACCAGTCGTGCTAGTCTTGTTTACCGGCAGACCGCTTACGCTCACTTGGGAAGACGCGCATGTGCCTGCTATACTAAATGTCTGGTTTGGTGGCACTGAAACAGGCAAGGCGGTAGCAGACGTTTTATTTGGAGATGTGGTCCCTTCCGGAAAAATTACAGCAACGTTCCCTCGTAATGTCGGCCAAGTTCCAATTTACTATGCACACAAAAACACAGGTAGGCCATATGGTAATTCGGGCGACTTCGAAAAGTTTAAATCCAATTACCTGGATGTGAGCAACGACCCGCTCTACCCATTTGGCTATGGGCTCAGCTATACGACATTTTCTTATGGCGATATCCATCTGGACAACGATATACTTGAAAATAACGGTTCTATTCATGCAAGTATTGATATTACAAATACGGGTAATTATGACGCCGAGGAAACAGTTCAGCTTTATATTCAGGACCTAGTTGGATCTGTAACACGCCCCGTCAAAGAATTAAAGGGTTTCCAAAAAATATTCTTGAAAAAAGGGGAGCGAAAGACAATAAAATTTGAAATCAAAGTGGACGATTTGAAATTCTTCGACAGCGCGCTCAACTATGTCGCAGAACCGGGGGACTTCAACGTGTATATTGGCCCCAACAGTCGGGATGTCAAAGTAAAAGAATTCAAATTGCTTTAATTTTAAATCGGTATTTAGCAAAAAAAGGGCGTCTATTTTTAGGCGCCTTTTTTTGGGAATCAATTCATGTTCCCATCAAAGCGCTCAAATAACAAGCGAAGCTCCGTTGCTTTTTCCGGATAGTCTTTTAAAATATTAGATCTTTCACTAGGATCCCAAGCTATGTTATATAATTCTTCAACGGCATCGTATGGTTTTCCAGATATCGAATTAATCCCTGCTGGTATCCTACGATACTTCCAGTCGCCTGACCTGACTGCCTCAACCTGTCCATAATTCACTAAAAATATAGGTCTATGAGCACTCCTTAAATCTTCCGATCGACCATTCAGCAAAGAATCGATAGCCTGACCGTCTAGCGCTTTCTTGGGAAGAGGCGCACCAGCCCATTTTACAACGGTTGGCAAAACATCCAGATTACTGATTGCTTGACGTATGACTTTACCTTCTTGTGCATACCCCTTGCCGTAGACAATGAAAGGCACGCGAACTCCGCCCTCTGTCGTTTCGGCTTTGGATCCTCTAAATACACCGGCCGTACCGACATGCCAATTTTTGGTTGCCTGATCGTCCGCCATGCGTGCCGGGTAAGATATCCATGGACCATTGTCGCTCGAAAAAATCAAGATCGTATTGTCTGCTAGCCCCTTTCTCTCAACAGCCCGCCAAAGTTCCTCAAAATTGTGGTCCAATTCACGCATTACTGCGCCAAGAGCCCCAGCATTTTGCTGATCTCGATATGGGTTGTTTTTAGTAGCGAATGCTAAAGGAAGATGTGGAAAATTGTGCGCATAATATAAAAAAAATGGTTGCTCTCTGGTCTGTTCTTCTATAAATTTTAGGCTTTCCTGATGATATAAAGCACTCAAATCCGAGTCGTCAGGAGCAATGACTTCTGGCTTCCTATTTCTAAAAATCTTGATAACCGAATCAGTCTTTACATATGGAGCACGATAGTCATGACTGTAAAGCATGCCATAAAAAGAATCGAATCCCTGCTGGTTGGGATGATGGTAAGACTGCTTGTCACCTAGATGCCACTTACCAATTAAAGCGGTTCTATATCCGACTTTTTTTAACAATTCTGCGATCGTTTCTTCATCGTCCGGCAAACCCAGATCTGATCCCGGCCCGATTGGAGCCGGTAAATTATACCTTGAAGCGTATCTTCCTGTAAGTAAAGAAGCTCTTGAAGGCGTACAGGAAGGTGTAGAAACCATAAAGTTTGTTGCCCGCACTCCTCGACTGGCTATCGAGTCCAAAAAAGGAGTCGAGATATTCGGACTACCGTAACAACCAATGTCGCTGTATCCTAAATCATCGGTAAGGATTAAGATTATATTTGGCTTGTTGTGCTGTCCGTTGACAAATGTTATAGCTAGCAATAGGACTAATAAACTCAGAAATTTTGTATACAGCATAATAATAAATGAATTAATTAGAATCCTCGGACAAGATAACAAATTTTACCAATTTGAATGCTGCTTTAAACCGCAATTTCCGACATGTGTCAACGCTTTTTTTTATGCAACCGACATTGGGGAAGCGAGCGCTTCCCCTGTTGTCGATTTGAGAAAAGATAAGGGAAATCGGACTAAAAATATAAAACTTATTTCATATAATCTACTAAATCTATAGATATTATTTAAATAATCAAAACTAATCTTATTCACGAATCATCGTAGTACAGATCTGACATTCATTATTGTACTGTTCGGGACTAAGCAAATAGTCAGAGCTGATCCAAAATCGCTCCGGCGATGGGACGACAACCTTGTCTCCTACAAAAAATAAAGCTCGACTGTCGAATACACGAAGAAAATCGTTATATTTAGTTGTCATTTAACCAAAATCGAATCCATGGAAGACATGATTCTTTATAATCGGCTCCAGTTTGCCTTTACGATCACATTCCACTATCTGTTCCCTCAATTGACCATGGGATTATCGTTAATGATCGTATATTTTAAATGGAAATTTTTGCGCACCCAACGGCAAGAATATAACAATGCGTCCAAATTCTGGATGAAAATCTTCGCACTGAATTTTACCATGGGTGTCGTAACAGGTATACCGATGGAATTTCAATTCGGTACTAACTGGGCAAAATTCTCCGAGCTCACAGGCGGGATCATTGGTCAGACATTGGCAATGGAAGGCATGTTTTCCTTCTTCCTGGAATCTTCCTTTTTGGGGATGTTTCTTTTCGGAGAAAAGCTGCTAGGACATAAACTGCATTTCTTGTCCGGTCTCATGGTATTCTTCGGTTCTTGGGCCAGCGGGTTCCTGATCATCGCTACACATTCTTGGATGCAGCATCCTGTCGGTTATGAAATTCTTGAAAACGGCAAGTTTGTACTCAACAATTTCAGCGCTCTTTTTAACAATCCTTGGCTGTGGCCATCTTATCTCCATAATCAGGCAGCATCTTTGGTCACGAGTTCCTTTTTCGTTGCTTCTATAGGCGCATTTTACCTACTCAGTAATCAGCATAGCTCAGCTGGTAAGATTTTCGTGAAAAGCGGCGTCGTATTTGGCGCCATCTCATCCATATTGCTGGCTTTTCCGACAGGCGATCTCGCGGCTAAAAATGTCGTTAGATATCAGCCAGCCGCTTTTGCTGGAATGGAAGGCATTTTCCACACAGAGAAAGGCGGGTCCGAAATTATCCTTATCGGTCAGCCTGATATGGAAAACAAAAAGCTGGACAACAAAATAGCGGTACCCAATGTACTGAGTTTTCTGACCTATCAACGCTGGGATGCTGAAATTAAAGGCTTAGATGATTTTGAAGAATCAACGCATCCGACAAATGTTCCGGGGTTGTATTATAGCTATCATATTATGGTTGGTCTCGGAACCATATTCATTGCTATCATGGCGCTGGGGCTGCTTTTACTTTGGCGAAATAGACTATATCAGACCAAATGGCTTCTCTGGATTATCATGTTTATGATCCCGTTTCCCTATATCGCCAATACTGCCGGGTGGTACACCGCTGAGCTCGGACGGCAGCCTTGGCTGGTCTATAATCTGATGCGCATGGTGGACGGCGTATCCCCGACAGTGTCTTCAGGGAATACATTATTTACATTGCTAGGATTTGTAGGATTGTATATGCTCCTGGGGCTGCTATTTCTGATATTGGTTTTGAAAATTATTAAAAAGGGTCCCGAACCTTTAATCGCTTTAAACTAATCGCTATGGAAATATTCTGGTTTATCGTGTTGACTTTTATGCTGGGTATCTACATTGTCCTCGATGGTTATGACTTTGGGGCGGGAATAGTCCATTTATGCTTTGCCAGGACCGAGCAAGAGAAAAGAGCCGTCACAAATGCCATTGGACCTTTTTGGGATGCCAATGAAGTTTGGCTTATAGCTGCCGGTGGCGTCTTGTTTTTTGCTTTTCCAACCCTTTATGCTTCATCCTTTAGTGGGTTCTATCTGCCTTTAATGCTGGTTCTATGGCTCCTGATCTTTAGAGCTGTGAGTCTGGAACTAAGAGGCCAGGTCCATCACCGGTTATGGGAAGCGTTATGGGACAGGGCGTTTGGTCTGGCAAGCTTTCTACTGGCCTTATTTTTTGGGGCTGCTTTGGGCAATGTTGTCCGTGGTGTCAACCTAGGCATGGTTGAAAATGGGGTGTCTACCCAAGAACCACACTATTTTTTTCTTGCACTTTGGAATCCTACATTCGACCCGTTGGCTGAGCACCAGGGAATTATTGACTGGTTTACCATCATATTAGGACTAGTCGCTGTAGTGACATTAACCATACACGGTGCAGGGTGGGTGATTTTAAAGACCTCGAGCAGCTTAAACCTACGTCTAAAAAATATTATATTCAAACTCAACTTTGTATTACTTATTCTGGTTATCCTCTCAGCTTATGTCTGGCATTACGTAAAACCTATTTCTCTGCACAATTTGCAAAATCATTATTGGCTTTGGATTTTTCCTACCATAGCGACGACTGGCCTGGTCGGGCAATTTTGGATCCGGAGTTTCAAAAAAGACGGCATTGGTTTTCTGTTTTCATCCCTATTTATCCTAGGCAGTTTCGCCACTACGGTAGCTTCCATGTTCCCAACGATGCTTCCATCGACCAATACGCTCAATCCATCTTTGACCATCCACAATGCGGCTGCACATGAATACGGTTTATCCGTCGGACTCGGATGGTTTATTTTTGCTGCCGTATTGGTGGTTGCCTATTTTATCGTCCAATTCCGGGTGTTTAAAGGCAAGTTGGACGATGTTGGCTATGGAGAACATTAGCTTACTGCAGCATTTACAATCCTAGCAAATGATGTTTCATCGCAAGCTGAACCAATTCAATCATATTTTTTACTTTAAATTTTGTGAGCAGATTGCGACGATGAGTTTCTATCGTCACCGGACTCAGAAATAGCCGTTCGGCGATCTGATTACTCGTCAAGCCATCTGCTATCAACTGCAAAATTTCCTTTTCGCGGGATGTCAGCCTTGGTAATGCTCGTAAGGTTTCTTCCGCCCCTGAGTAGAGCTCCCTCGCGCGGTCGCTGAATGCTTCCTGCCCCGCCAGCCCAAACCGTATACAGCGCAGAAATTCTTCATTGGAAGCGTCCTTTAGAATATAACCGTCCCCACCATTTTTTATAAACTGGTAGATTAGGTTACGGTCCGCAACATTGCTTAATGCAAGCACCGGAATCGTAGGACGGAGCTGCTTTAAACGCACACACACGTCAAGACCGCTTTTGTCCATCAGCTGCATATCCAACAGAACCAGATCAACCGTATTAATCGCCAAAAATGTATGGAGAGTCGCCTCCTGCAAAAAGGGGTACACGGTATAACCACCCTCTTGGCTGAGAAATGCAACGACCCCTTCCAATAATAAAGGATGGTCGTCCAATATCGCTATAGCATTCATAACTTGGTCGTCTTATACGGTGATTTGCATTTCAATTTGTGTGCCTACTCCAACTTCACTTTGTATAGCCATCGTCCCATTGATCCAGTGAATTCGATTTATCATATTATTCAGACCTATTCCATGAAATTGTTCCGAAGTATCAAAACCTTTACCGTTGTCTTCTATTAATACACATAACTTCTCTCCCACCTTGCTGACCTGTACAATAATCAGATCAGCTTCCGCATACTTTAACGCATTCGAAATAGCTTCCTGGACGACACGGTATATCACTAAGCCTTTTTTAAAATCCAAGTGGACTTCTGTTTCATAATTTTCAAATTGGATCGTCACCTTATCATTTTTCATGACTAAGCACAACTGTTCCAACGAGGCTATTAATCCAAAACGTTGTAACGACTCGGGCATCAGATTATGCGATATTCTTCGTACTTCCCCCAAGATTTCATTCAATTTATTTGGAAGGACATCCTGTAAGACATTTGCTTCGGGATTGCTTCCGGCAATCCTAAACTTCAAACCTGTCAGCATACCTCCGATACTATCATGCAGATCTTGTGCAATGCGCTGCCTCTCCTGCTCTTCTGCCCGGAGCATAGATTCTGAGATTTCCAGCTGCTTTTCTTTGGCTAATTTTTCCAGTACAATCTGATGATTGTTTTGGATCTGCTTATTAAGCTTCCGTTCTTTCTTGTAAAAGAACAAGGTAAACAACGCAGCAACAAGCAACAAAACAGCTATGCCTAAAAAAAGGAAAAGCTTAAACTGGCTACGGCTCTTCTCTGCACGTAAATTTAAGATCAGCTTCTCTTTTTCTACGGTTTTATATCTAGCCTCCATCTCATTCATTTTTTCTAAAAGCTGCACCTTTTGTATGCTGTCAGATAGCTTATTAGCGATATTAGCCATTTTTAATGCGTCCTGATAGTTGCCCATTAATTCGTTGACATTTGTCAATTGCGTATAGACGATTTTGCTGTTATACAGATCTCTGGTCAACAATCCGTTTCTCACAATTTCTTCCAGCTGTTGTTTCGCCTGAACATATTTTCTCTGCATTAAATACACGTTAAATTTTCTAAACAGCATCATCTGAAACAACTTCCAATTATTCATTCTCCTTGACCAGCCAAGCCCTATATCCAGCATTTTCAACGCCTTATCTGTCTGCTGCTTCGTCGTAAAATAGAGTGCTTCGTTATAGTAATAATTAGGTAGCTGAGAAGAGTTTAGATGCTCTCCCATAAGTATCTTAACCTTATCCAGCAATTGGCGCGCGTCACTGGATTTGACCTGATAGCAATAATTACTGACCGCATTTAAATAAGCCGTCAACAAAGCGGCACTCTTTGGCTGTTGCTCCAGCTGTTGGATAGCTTTCTTGTGATATTCTTCGGCTTTATCCAACTGGTTGGAAGACATAAAAGCCACACCGATCATCGAATTTATGGTCCCCTCCATCACTGGATCATGCGCTTTGGCATACGGCATACATTTTCCGTTGAGTATATCCAAAAGGTCCGCAAATCCTTTTTTTGGAAACCGGACCAATCCCAGATTATACCAGGCTTTAGCTAAAAGCTGTTGCTGAAACGGGTGATTAGCTTCATCGAGCAGATCAACACACTTTTGGGCTGCTATCCCAGCACGGGTTGCGTCTAAAAACTGTCCATAATAAAAACTCTTGTAAAGCGAGCCCATTGCCTGAAGCGTACGAGAAGACTTAGCCAACCTCTCTCCGAGGCGCATATTTTCCCAGAATTTAAGCGTATCTCGAAATCTGTAATAATCTGCCAGATAGAAATACTGCATTGCCCGCACACTATCATCTGAACTCGACTTCAATAGCGCTTCTGCATCAGACCGGTATTTGTTCTCGTCCAGTGGCAAAAAACTCTGTGCACTTGAGAAATGACATGTCAAGTAACAGATAAACATCACGACCGTCCTACAAAGATAAATTAAACGAACCTTCATGCATCCTATAACATATAAGCGTAAGGCAAAGTCATATTATATCGGCACTTATAACTATCAAAAAGCATTGCACCCTATGATTTGCTCTAGCTGCCAAAGATACGTTAAACTTTCGAATCTCTTTACCGTTCTTTTTTCTGAGACTTCCCCAGACAATCTTCTGGGGAAGTCTTCCCGATGTCTTGTCAAGACCCTATTCGACGATTAAGGATATACAAATGGAGGGCAGCGTACAATTATGTTTTGATTGACCAATGCATGTTATTGGTCGCAATATTGACTAATACGTCAAACTTGCACGCGTAGCTAGAGGAAATTACTCTTGGAGAAGCACTTTCAAATAGCATAGACTTTACAATAGGAACGCTAAAAGGCAACGACCAGGCTCTTAGCGATTTAGCTATAGCATCCATAGTATTGATCCCCTGCAAAGCATGCGCTCCGTCAGCCCAACATATCATCCCGACCCGTTTGTCAGTAAGATAGGCAGGCTTATTCTTCGCACTTACTTCAAGCCAGTCCAGACAGTTTTTCATGACTCCAGGGATGCTTCCATGATACAAAGGAGCCAGCCAAAAATGCACATCAGCTTCCAGAAAAAGATTGTTCATGATCTTGACACTATTCGGAATTCGATGGAGACTCATATCAAACAGCGGAATGCCAGCATCCGCCAGATTAAAAATAGTATACTGGATATCACTCCGCTGCAATTGTCCGGCGATGTATTCCGATATTACACCTGACGTAGACTCTTGTCTTCTTTCCAAGGCACCATTAAATATCAATGCTTTCATCATTAATCTATTTGTTTAAAAATTATTTTGGACATACCGACCTATTCAAATATCACCTATTGTGTGGCTAAGAAAGCTGCACAATAACAGTTTCATAATTCCTCTCAACTACAGACCAATCCAGAACCGACCAAAATCCGTCCAGATAATCGGCTCTTCTATTCTGATATTTTAGATAATAGGCATGTTCCCAGACATCAATACCCAAGATGGGATATCCCCTATTTACGATCTGTGTATCCATCAAAGGATTATCCTGGTTTGCAGTAGCAGCGATATTTAGTCCCCCATTGTACTTCACGTAAAGCCACGCCCAGCCAGAGCCAAACTGCGTAAGCCCAGCCTCTTTCAACTTCGTTTTGAGCTCGTCCAAAGAACCGAAAGCTGTATTAATTTCGTCTGCAAGCCTGCCTGACGGTTTCTTTTTGGCATTCGGCGACAGTGTTTGCCAAAATAACGTGTGATTATAATGACCTCCAGCATTATTGCGGACGGTGTGTCCATATTTACTCACGGCTTTTAAAATATCAACCAATTCCGCTTCTTCCGCTTCAGTTCCCAGGATAGCCTTGTTCAAATTATCAACATAAGCTAGGTGATGCCGCTGATGGTGGATATGCATGGTGTGCTGATCAAAATAAGGTTCAAGCGCTGCATAGTCATAGGGTAATTCAGGTAATTGAAATTTGTTCATGTTACTTAGTTTTATGTTAGGCCAAAACTAAGTAATCGCCATCAATAAAACAACTAAAAAGTTGTTTTATTGATGGCGATTAAATCCTATATAGTTAATCGTATCAAGCAAAATAGAGCTAAAAACAAAACAAATAAAAAATATTATATTTGCCGGATATAAATTAAACAACTTTTTTATTTGTAAAATGCAAAAAACGCCGACAGATCGGATATTACTATTATTGAAAATGCGTACACAAGCAACTGCAGCCGTGGTTGCAACTGAATTGGGTATCACAAAAGAAGGAGCCCGCAAACATTTGCTGAATCTTGCCGAACAAGGACTCATTACAGCCGATACAAAAAGTGAGGGCAGAGGTCGGCCATCAACCTACTATACGCTTACATCCCGCGGGACGGCAAAGTTTCCAGATAGCCATGCCGATATCACAGTCCAGTTGCTGCAGTCGGTCAAACAGTTGCTTGGTGAAAATGCACTGGACCTATTAATCAGTGACCGGGAGGCAAAAGTTTACCGGAAATATGCAGATGCATTGTCAAGTACCCAATCAATTGAAGAAAAATTAAACATCATTGCCAAAAAACGGACTGAAGAAGGATACATGGCTTCTTGGCAAAAGACGGCTGATGCTTACCTTTTTGTAGAGAATCACTGCCCCATATGTGCAGCCGCAACAGAATGTCAGGGATTTTGCCGATCTGAGTTAAACAATTTCCAACAGTTGATAGGACCTAAGTACAGTATCAAAAGAGTTGATTACATCATCGAAAATGGAACCCGTTGTTCATATCTTATTCAAAAAAAAGATTGATTGCTTATTTTTTAAGAAATACACTTGACAAAGTGTAAAAACAACACTATCTTTGTTCTATCATAATTTAGGTTTATAATTGGTTATTTAAGGTTTTCATTCTCCCCGTTTGAAAACCTTTTTTATTTCTCTTGCGCCCGGATTAATAGTAAAGGGTATGAATCTACGGTTTAACACACACATCTCGCTGGGATCTGTTCTGTCCTTATAACTGGCGGCTTATGAAAGTGATGGTGCTAACTAAAACTAAGGTAATCAGAGTCTAAAAACAAAAAGCGGGAAAACCGAAGTTATCCCGCAACATAAATAAACATATGAAACTAGTACTTTCCTGTTCGTTTATCCCACCACATCTGTTGGCCCCAGACATAATCTTTAACTTTAGCAGCTGCGGCCTCCACATTTTTGGTGTTATTGACGTATTCACTATTTGGATATGGTGCACGCCAAGGTTGATCATTATGATCATTGCCATAGATCGAGTTGAGAGATGGATAATTTGTTGTGGGAACTCCCGTTCTCCTATACAAACTCCAAGCTTCGTAATTTTCCTTGAATAAGGCTATCCACATATCCCACCAGATCCTTTCCTTGGTATTATTCCACTTACCAGCTCCTGCTAGATAAGTACTGATATCAGTCTGCGAAACATTATTCTCCATCATTGATAGACCAACTGCTTTTTCATAGGCATCCTTAGCTGTTATTCCCACATTATAACCTAACATTGCTGCTTCAGCTAAGTTATAATAGGTTTCACAAGATTTAAAAAATGGAACTGCTCCTGCAGGGTCGTTCATATATTTTTCGCCGATCCAGGAAACCGACCTCAAAACAGGAGGTCCTGATTTCGCTCCATTTGGATATCCTCTATAAGTGTCATCATTTGTTTTCTGAGCAATAGCCTCAATCCTTGGATCGTGATTAGCGACCATATGATTAATAAAAATATCAGATAACCCCCAATTATCAATCCTCTTACCATAGATACCAGCGTTATACCAAGGCTCTAAATAAGGCAGCGCCCCTGGAAATTTTATAGAACAATTTTCCTCATTTTTTTCAATCAATGGATATTTCGAAGGATTTCCTGTAATTTCCTCAATTGTAGACTTTGCTAAATTTGATGCGACTCCCGAAATACGGATTGCCATTCTTAACCTTAATGAGTTACAAAATTTTTGCCACAAAAGCATTTGATCTTTTATCGACTTGCCTTCTCTCCAATAGATGATGTCAAAATTACCTAAGTTGTCTTCTCCAATGCCAGCAGCCATTTCGTCAGCGATACTCTTTAAATCAGCCATAATCGCGGGATAAATATCCTCTTGCTTATCATATTTGGCTAATAATATACTTCCGTTTTCTGGCTTACCTTTAAGTGCTTCAGAATAAGGAATGTCTCGCCAGCCCTCGGTCAATAAAAACCACATGTAATTTTGCCAAATCCTGCTTACGGTCCTAATATTCTTATATCCCTCTGCCTTTTCTTGTGTTTTGGCTAAAATGTCATTAATTTGCGCATTATTATAATAACAATTATACCACCGATTGCCATAAGTATTATTAGTAGGCGTTAAACCACTCAGGTTATCCATATACTGAATTTTGACTATGTATCCAGCGAAGGTGCCGTAGCCATCGACATCCCCTCCAAACGACTCGGCTGTATTACGTAATATATTTATCAACATGTTGACAGGAGGAACATCAGGTAAGGCGTCCGGGTCAGTATTGATGTCTTCAAATTTTTTAGTACAACCCGACAAAATCAATAGAGCTATGACCGTAGGCATACTTAATTTTATCAATAAACTTTTCATATTTTTATCCTCTAAATTCCGTTAAAATGAAAATCCTAATTTAAGTCCGATACTTCTAGATGATGGCACTGTTGCCTGTTCGAAACCTACTCCACGACTATCGCTGGAAACACCACTTGTTTCTGGATCGAGACGCATCGTATTAGATTTGTGAACCCAAAGCAACGCTAAATTAGATCCAATCAACGATACGTTGGCACGTTTAATTCCTTTTATTCGGCTATAAATGTGAGAGGGTATTGTGTATGTCAAATAAGCTTCACGTAGCTTGAGGAATGAACCGTCGAATACATAACTTTCTGAAACCCCTCCCGATTCGAACCAATCTTGAGCATTTGTTTCTATGGTATTAGTTACCCATCCGCCGTTACCGTCAGACATTACAAACCTTTCATTCGTCATGACATCTTTACCAGCGACGATCGCTCTTTCACGTATTCCGTTTGCAGCTGTAATTTCCGCAACACCTGTTGTGTAAGCATGGCTCATGGTCTGTGACCAAATATCACCACCTTTACGGAAGTCTAACATAAATCCAAAACTAAAGTCTCTAAATCTAAAGTCATTTCGCATACTAGCGAGATAGTCTGGTGTTACATTACCGATGATTTGTCCTGCTTTAGACAGAACCAACCCCTGATCGGTCACCTTAATCGCGCCTTTCATTGGTCCATCTTGTACCCTATCATAGCCTGTACCTTTTAAAGCGCCCCATGCTTCTCCCACAGTTGCAGTATTCGCTATCCCCCAAGTCCATCCCACCTGATAAGAATTTAAGTTTAACTCTGGATATAATTCCAAAATTTTGTTTCTATCTCTAGAAAAGTTGATTGTCGTCGTCCAATTTAAACCGCTTTCTCTCTTCAATATATCCCCCCTTAATTGTAACTCGATACCTTTACTTTCAATATTTCCCGCATTTAAAACCATGCTACTGAACCCGACAACATTGGAGGTTGTGACAGGTAGAATTTGTTTTTTCGCATTTTTATGATAGTAGGTAAAGTCAGCATGAATTCGATCTTTTAAAATACCAACTTCCGTACCAACTTCCCAGGTATAGATCGCCTCAGGCTCCAGGTTGTCTATTGCAAAAGTCATACTCTTATACATTTGTGCTAACCCATTAAAGGCATTAGCTTGAGCATAATAGTAATTGCCATTGCGATATGGTGATGTAGCGTTTCCTACCTTAGCAACATTTAACCTTAACTTCCAAAACGACAATACATCATTTCTTAAATTGGCAAATGAAGTCGTAGGGATCCAACTCACACTTGCAGAAGGATAAAAGAAAGATTTTGTCAGTGTTGATGACCAATCGTTGCGCGCTGTTACATCTATGTACAATTGATCTCGCCAACCAAGCGAAGCCTGGCCATAAACTGAATTAGAGCGGTTATGAGCATGGTCCATATTCGTCACCGCATCACCAATTTTGTTTGTTATTGTATATATGCCTGGAACAGTCAGCCCACTAGCACCTAAACTATTGGATTCAAATTGGTTATCTCTATAATTTAAACCTAATAAAGCTAGGACATCAAAGTCACCATATTTTTTATTAAAGTTTGCCAGAAAATCCGCATTGAATTCAGAATTGCTGCTTTTAATCTCATTAAAACTACCTAGGGGGTGATCGTAGTTATAATAATTACGTTCAAAAATATTCGTATGATAATAATCCAACCCGATACGGCCCTCAAATTTCAAAAACTCGTAAGGCTGATAATATAACGAAGATTTACCAAAAACGCGGTTTGTCTTCAAAGAGTTCAAGGACGTGTGCATCGAATAATAGGGGTTCATATGGTAATTGGAATTCCAATTATAGAATGTATAATTTCCTTGTGCATCTCGCTGATCCCAATTTTTCTTTAAATCCTCCATATCTACTTGGCGACCAAACCAGATCAAACCGTTCATGGGATTGGCGCCATCATATCCTTGCATAATCAAGTTTCCGCTTTCCGTACGTGTAAAACTCGACATGATATCATAAGAAAATTTGTCATTAATTTGGTAGGTATTATTTAATTGAGCAGAGTACTTTTTCTGATCGGTATTTGGAACAGTTCCTTTTTGATCGCGGAAAGATAAAGATGCACGAGTTGAAGAGCGGTCATTCTTTGCCAGTAAAGAAAGATTGTGATTTTGTGAGTATCCTAATTGAAAAAAATCTCTTACATTATTAGGATGCGAGACCCAAGGCGTAGCTTGTCGTACTCCATTTACAACCGGACTATTAAATTGAGGTAACTGCAAACCTATATCCAATCGCGGTCCCCATGATTCGTCGAAACCATCATTCACACCACCTCCAGCACCGTCTACGTAGAAAAATGAACTATCCTGTGCATATTGTTGATAAGAAATACCCTTACCTTTGGCTAACAACCCATAGCTGTACTCATCCCCTCGCGATCCTTGCCCATATAAGTTCTGATATTTAGGAATCGTAGCAGCTTGATCCACAGTAAAATGACCATCATAAGACAAGACAACGCCTTCTTTTGCTCTTTTTCCGGATTTTGTAGTGATCATAAGAACTCCCCTACCTGCGCGCATACCGTACAACGCTGCAGAGCCACCCTTGAGAAGAGTTATGGTTTCGATATCTTCAGGATTAATGTCATTTAATCCTGACCCATAGTCTACACCGCTATAGGTATTGTCTCCAGTACGTTGAGTCGTATTTGACATCGGTACCCCATCAATTACAATTAAAGGCTGCTGATCAGAAAGTAATGATGTGTTGCCGCGCACGGAAATTCTTGCGGATGCACCCACAGCTCCTCCAAACTGGTTAACCTGAACACCTGCAACCTTTCCGGTTAGAGAACTGGTAAGATTTAGCTGTCCTGCATCTGTCAATTCCTTCGCCTTCACTTCCTGAACGGCTGATCCCATTGATTTTTTTGAGCGCGTTATGCCCATAGCCGTTACAACCACCTCCTCTAAACTCTGCTGATCCGATTGCAAAGTAATCTGTAACGTTGTTTGATTAGTCAGATTTATTTGCTTGCGATCATACCCTACAGCGGATAGGCTCAATGGGCCAGATTGATTATAATTTATCGTAAATTCCCCGTTTGGCCCAGTTTGTGTACCAGTACCATCTTTCAGCGTGATAGTGACTCCAGGGATGGGCTTTCCGTCTTGGTCCACCACCTTCCCCTTCAAAACTGTTTGCGCATATACTGCCGAGCTTACTAAGACAGTAGCGGCTAGCATAGCAATGCTTTTTCTGTTCATAAGTTTAGTTTCAGATGTGTTAGTTTTATTAGTGCTTTTTCTTACAACTAAGTTATAAAATACAATTGCTCCGCTGATAACCGTATCTTGACCAGTATTGCCCAATTATTAACATCAAATGTTAA
This sequence comes from Sphingobacterium sp. InxBP1, assembly GCF_026191775.1. NCBI lineage: Bacteria > Pseudomonadati > Bacteroidota > Sphingobacteriia > Sphingobacteriales > Sphingobacteriaceae > Sphingobacterium > Sphingobacterium sp. InxBP1. Next base: position 327,537 of record NZ_JAINDX010000042.1, read on the forward strand.
ATATTAAGGAGGCATAATACCTATTCTAAACCTGTTGAGGCAATATCCTCTCATAAACTGAAGACAGCGTTGACTTCAAAAGAACGAGTCATAAAAAAAACAAATATAGCTAGCTAAATAAACGAATTTAGTGTTTGCTTATACTGCTGTACATATTCTTTAGGATTACATCCCATGATTTGCTTAAACACTCTATTAAAGTTGGTAATGCTATTAAACCCGCAGTTATACGCAATGAAAGACACGCTATCCAATCGGTCTTCATTAAGTTGATTACATACCTCTTTAACTCTTATTCTGTTGAGATATGTGACAAAAGTAACGCCACAATGTTTCTTAAAATATCGACAGAATGCCTGCGGGGTTAGATTTGCATAATCCGCTGCGTCTTCCAAACTCAGTTCGTCTCTAAAATGTTCTTTAATATAATTACAGATTTGTTTGATGCGATTTGAGCTATGCACAGCATCGAATGCCACTTCAACCCGCTCTGTACAAAGAGCTTCTGTCTCTCGTGAAATATTAGCTAAGGCTCGCAACAGGTAGAAAAAATGCATCAACATGTCCATTTGATCAGCAGCTTTTAACTGACTAACCCGCTCTGATATTTGAGAAAAATATTTTTCGGGTACCTTAAACCCCCTGGAATTATTGTAAATAAACTGGTTTAACAATTCAAACTCATCTAGGCAAAATAAAGATTTTAATTTGCCGTTGGGATCAAAAAAAATAGAAACGGATCGCGATTCATTTGAAAAGCCATCTAGTGAAGCCGATTTAAAAACATGAGGCTGATTAGCCCCCAAAAAGAATATATCATTTTCTTTAAAGGGATGTAGGGAGTCCTCGACAATCAAAACTCCCCGTCCTTTTTTAATCCACATTAGCTGCGCCTCTTGATGTCGGTGGAAGTAAGGATAAAATGTTTCTAAAACGTCCTCTTGAATGGTCAAACTTTGTCCTCTTGTCGTGGGTACATTAAATTGAAGCGTTTTCATAGGTGTCTGAAGTTTTTACGTTTACAAATGTTTAGTGTTTAGTTAACATAAATATAATAACTCCAAATGAACAATCATTCCTTAGTATAATTGGGAAAAATACTATACCAAAATATGTTTATGATCCGACAATATTTAATAAAAAGAGCGATAGATTAGAAAAACAGGTGTATAAAATATGAATGCTTACAAAACTTGGTTAAAATACAATTAGACTTTGATAAATTGTGCTAATTAAAATTCGTCAGAAAGGTTGACCTTTATTTGCATCGTTATATTTATCTTTTATGCGCTATGCCCAATGAACCATCAATTTGTAACAAGCCTCTAGTTATTAAACACAATTATCTATGGCCTTTTAAGGAATAGTCATTCTGGCAGATAAATTTTACGATATTGGCATATAAATTTGCTTAATGCATAGGCTCAATGACCTTGTAAAAATAAATCTCATGGAGCTGCCAACAAAAAGTGTTTTAATTCCTCTAAATTATGTTTGAGAAATATATATATATGACCCGGCGCACTCAATTGATGTCGAAAATGATGACCGGACGTATTCTGTTACTGGGTAATATCGAAAACCCAATCAACTTTGAACACAATACTTATCCTTTTCGCCAGGACAGTAGCTTTTTATATTATATCGGGATAAAGAGCCCTAAACTGGCTGCTGTACTAGATCCCGAAAGTGGCGAAACAATCTTATTTGGCGACGAAATGTCAATTGATGAAATCGTCTGGATGGGGCGGCAGGAAACGTTGGCTGAAAAAGCCAGCCGAGCAGGGATAGATAAAATACTTCCTTTTGATCAGCTCTTCAAGTATCTGCCTAACTTGGGCACACGATGTACCATCCATTATCTCCCCCCCTATCAGCCCCATAACAAATTGCTGCTCGAACAATTGTTAAACTGTTCGGTGAACAAGCTGCATCCATCCGTTTCACTGATTCAAGCGGTAGCTGCACAGCGCAACATTAAGTCTGCCGAAGAAATTGCCGAAATAGAGAAAGCTGTTGATGTCGCTGTGGATATGCATCGGCTTGCCATCCGCATGGCGGTCCCTGGCTGTTTTGAGTATCAGATCGCCAATGCCATGCAACACTTTGCTCAAGACCAGGGACTGTGTTTCTCGTACCCGCCGATTGTGACAAAAAGAGGCGAGATCTTACACAACCACATGCAATTTCATCAGCTTCATGATGGCGATATCCTTCTTAACGATTCAGGCGTTGAAACACCGTTGGGTTATGCTTCCGATTTAACCAGGTCTTTTCCAGTAAGCAAGCGCTTCACTTCATTGCAAGAAGACATGTATCATATTGTACTACATGCTTTTAAAACAGCAGAACAGTTATTAACACCCGAAGTTCGTTTCAAAGATATCCACCTAAGAGCTTGTGAAGCATTGGTCGAGGGATTGAAACAAGTGGGGTTTATGAAAGGCAACGTCCAGGACGCTGTGGCCAGCCATGCTCATGCCCTATTCTTTCAATGTGGGCTGGGGCATCTTCTCGGTCTGGATGTTCATGACATGGAAGATCTAGGCGAACAATATGTGGGCTATACGGCTTCTGAACCGAAGGATACAAACACTTTTGGAATTAAATCCCTGCGACTTGGTAAGAAATTAGAAATAGGTAATGTGCTCACCGTCGAGCCAGGAATTTATCTTATCCCAGAACTCACCCAACTCTGGGAGCAGCAGAACTTACATCGAGATTTTATCAATTATGATTTTCTAAAAAAACACCTTGGATTCGGTGGCATCCGGATCGAGGATAATTATGTCATCGAAAAAGATGGTGCTAGACGTCTCGGCAAATATCTGGAACGGGAACTTCAGGAAATCTATCAGCTTAAGGACCAATATTTAGATTAGATATATGAACGCATGTAACGATTTGAAAAAATGAAAAGAAATAGAGCTTTTATCGTATTCTTATTGTCAGTAATCCTGTATTTTCCACATCCGGCCAATGCTCAAAGACTCTGGGCCGAATATGGGGATCATTACTATGAATTTTCCGAAAAGGGAATAGAGACTGTAGACCCACGAAATAGGACAAGAGCGATTTTTTTACCCCAACAATCGCTGATCCCTCAAGGAACAAATAAACCGATAGAGGTCGAAAACTTTACCATTTCCAAGAATAAGGAATTTATATTAATCTACACCAATAGCAAAAGAGTCTGGCGCGAAAACACGCGCGGAGACTATTGGATCTACAGCCAACGTTCAAAACAGTTAAGACAGCTGGGACAGCAGTTTCCCGCCTCCCAGCTGATGTTCGCCAAGTTTAGCCCGCGAAATGATAAGGTGGCCTATGTAAACAAAGCGGATCATAACATCTACATCGAAGATCTGACAACTGGAAAGATTACAGCGGTCACCACAGATGGTACTGACCGAATAATTAACGGCACATTCGACTGGGTATATGAAGAGGAATTTGGATGCAAAGATGGTTTCAGATGGTCTCCCGACGGTCTCTCAATTGCCTATTGGAAGCTCGATGCCCGCCATATCCGCAACTTTTTAATGATTAATAACACAGATAGCCTTTACTCCTATACTATTCCGGTAGAATATCCGAAGGTCGGACAATCTCCAAGTTCATGCTCTATCTGGATATACGAATTAACCAACAGTCGAAATAACCAGGTCCTTATTCCAGGCACTCCAGACCAAAATTATGTTCCACGAATGGAGTGGTGTATGGATAGCAAACAGCTCATCCTACAACAGCTCAACAGGAAACAAAACGAAAGTAAGATCTATACGGCTTCTGTCACAACATATGAAGCTCAGCTCATATATCAGGAAAAAAGCGATTCTTGGATTGATATTAAATCCAGATGGAATAATAATGATCCTGCTGGCTGGGACTGGATTCAGAATGGAAAAGCATTTATCTGGGTATCTGAGAAAGATGGCTGGCGAAAAATATATCAGATTGACCTGAAAGGTAAGGAGAAACTGATCACCCAAGCCGATTACGACGTGATCAACCTTGACTTTCTTGATCCAAAGGGAGAAACGATTTATTTCACAGCTTCGCCAACAAATGCAACTCAGAAATACCTATATAGTGTACCTACGAAAGGAGGAATCCCAAAGAGACTAACGCCGATGTCCTATGAGGGAACTTGCGATTATGATATTTCAGCGGATGGCAGCATTGCACTTTTTAGATTCAGCAATCGTGCTGAACTCAAATATGATGCCGTAGTTGCCCTACCTAGCCATCAGGTGTTGATGGACTTTGAACTAAAACGCCAAAAGAAAACAAGCGAAGGTATAGCAGAGTTCTTTAAAATAAAAACCGCAGACAGTGTGGAACTGGATGGCTGGATGGTTAAACCACTCAACTTTGATCCCAGCAAAAAATATCCAGTAGTATTTATGGTCTATGGTGAGCCGGCGTCGCAAACGGTGCTAGACAATTTCAGCGCGGGCTACAACAGTTTGTATAAAGGAAATATGGCCCAGGACGGTTACCTCTATATTTCGCTCGACAACCGCGGTACGCCTTCCCCTAAGGGCAGTTCATGGCGCAAAAGTATCTATAGAAAAATCGGACTGCTCAATATACGTGACCAAGCGCTGTCGGCACAGGAAATACTGAAATGGCCCTTTGTGGACAGCTCGCGCGTAGCCGTATGGGGCTGGAGCGGAGGTGGTTCCAGTACGCTCAATCTACTGGGACAATATCCACAGATCTATAAAACAGGCATAGCCATTGCAGCGGTCGCGAATCAGCTGCTTTACGACAACGTCTATCAGGAACGTTATATGGGATTACCCCAGGAAAACAAGGAAGACTTCGAAAATGGCTCGCCTTTAAAACACGTTAAAAATATCAGAGGAAATCTCCTCTATATCCATGGGACCGGCGACGACAACGTACATTACCAAAATGCAGAAGTCCTGATCAATGAGCTTATTAGAAACAATGTGCAGTTTCAGCTGATGTCTTACCCTAACCGGAGCCATTCCATTAGCGAAGGCGAAGGTACACATGAACATTTAAGAACATTATTTACGAACTATCTAAGATTGCATTGTCCTCCGGGCGGCAGGTAGACCTTCTAAACAATATTGACAAATGAAACGATTATTATATGTATTGGCAATCATCGGTATATTAACTGCAGACTTCCGGACGTCTTTAGCACAGCTAATGGAAGCAAAAAGTGAATTCACAAGAGAGGACTCATTGCGGGGAAATCTTACCCCCTTGCGGACTTGTTATGATATTCAATACTATCACCTGGATGTTAAAGTTGACATCGACAATAAATTTATATCCGGTTCAAACCTCTTCCGATTTAAGGCCACATCAGATTTCAAACGTCTTCAATTCGACCTGTTTGCAAACCTTAAAATCAACAAGATCGTATATAAAGGCGCAGAGCTTCCATTTACCAGGGAATATAACGCTGTATTTGTAGTCTTCCCTACCTCAATAAATCGGGGAACAGAGGATGAATTTACTGTATATTATGAAGGTCACCCTACAGAAGCAGCGAGGGCACCCTGGGACGGCGGTTTTGACTGGAAGAAAGACAGCAACGGAAAACCTTGGGTAGCCACAGCATGCCAGGGAATGGGAGCCAGTGTGTGGTGGCCAAACAAGGACCATCAATATGATGAAGTTGATAGCATGTTGATTTCTGTGGCTGTTCCAAACGAGGTGATGAATGTGTCCAATGGGCGCCTCGTAGACAGGGAAAAATTGCCGGGCGGCTATACGAAATACTATTGGAAAGTCACTAATCCGATCAATAACTACAACGTTGCCATTAATATTGGTGATTATATCCATTTCAAAGAAAAATATAAAGGTGAAAAAGGTCTCTTAGATGTGGATTATTACATCTTGCGGGAGAATGACATCCCTGAAAAAAAAGCTCATCTTCAAAAAAACGCGAGACAGACCCTGGAGGCTTTTGAGCACTGGTTTGGCCCATATCCTTTTTATGAAGACGGCTATAAACTTGTCGAAACACACCATACAGGTATGGAACATCAGAGTGCCGTGGCCTACGGCAATCATTATCAAAATGGATATCGGGGCAGGGATGATTCAGGAACGGGCTGGGGGCAAAAATGGGACTTCATTGTCGTCCATGAGTCTGGCCATGAATGGTTTGGTAATAATATCACTTCCGCCGATCTAGGTGACATGTGGATTCATGAGAGTTTTACCAACTACTCTGAAGCATTATTCATTGACTATTTCTATGGAAAGGAAGCCAGCCAGGCCTATGTACACGGCATCCGACGAGGTATCCGAAACAATGCACCCATTCAGGGCCCTTATCACGTCAATAAAGAAGGCTCAGGTGATATGTATCCCAAAGGAGGTGTCATGCTGAACATGGTGCGTACCATCATCGACGACGACAAGCAATGGCGTTCCATCCTCCGGGGCCTCAATAAGAGATTCTACCACCAACAGGTTGATTACAAAGATATCACCACCTACATCAATCAGACATCGGGAATCGACCTATCCAAAGTATTTGAACAGTATGTAAAACATGCCTCCATTCCTACCCTTGAAATCCAGCAAGATACCAAGGGTAAAATCCTGGGCAGGTGGATAAGTGATGTCACTGGATTTCAAATGCCTATTCACATCGGAATCAGGGGACAGCAAAGGCAACTGATACAGCTGGATCAACAGTTTCGGGAAATTAAGATTCCGGGACTCAGCAAAGAAAATATTGATGTCGACACATTCAATTATTACGTCGGCCTGCTGATAGAATAGCAAATCGATAAGTGCTGTCATCAGCGCATAACGTATCATAAATAAAGGCTGCACTGTATTTTACAGGCAGCCTTCGTAGTATATAATAATTAAAATGGGTACGTTAATCTTCTCTTCCTTTTTTATAAGCGAAATAGAAAGCAATGGGTAAAATGGAAAAAGAAAGAATCATACAGATAATCAGTCCGCCAACAATCATGATAGCCAACGGCTTCTGGATTTCCGAACCCATCCCGTTTGATAGTGCTGCAGGAAGCAATCCCATCGCACCCATCAGCGCAATCATCAAAATAGGCCTGATCCGGCTTTTTACAGCCTCATAAATCGCCGCCTTCAGCCCCATTTTGTTTAATAAATTCTCCTTCATAATTCCAATCAGTACAATACCATCTATTGTTGCTACACCAAAAAGGATAATGAACCCAATACCTGCAGATATTCCGAATGTCGTACCTGTGACCCACAAAGAAACAAAACCACCGATAAATGCGAAAGCAAGAGTTAATGAGGAAATCAGCGTATCTTTCAAATTCCCAAAGTTGGCGTATAACAGCATCAAAATTAGAATCAGGGATATGGGAACAACCCTGATCAGCTGTTTTGTTGCTCTCTCCTTGCTCTCAAACTCACCGGCCCAAACCACCTTATAAGATTTCGGTAACTTAATATCGCGCTCAACCTGCTCCTTTGCATCAGCAATTGTGCTACCCAAGTCTCGTCCCTCGATATTAAAACCTACCCCAATATAACGCGAGTTCCCCTCTCGATAAATAAACGCCGGCCCGGTGTGATAATCAATGGTAGCGATCTCCCGTAATGGGACCTTCTGCTCATTCATCGTCGGGATAATGATGTTACCAATTTTCTCAGGACTGTCGCGATAGGACTTCTGAAAGCGTAGACGTACATCAAATATGCGTTCATTTTCATAAAAATGCGTCACTGACTGCCCTCCTATGGTCATTTCAATAACCGATTGTACATCTTTCGTCGAAACCCCATATTTAGCCATCTTCGAGTCGTGTAACTGAATACGGAGCTCGGGCAGACCTATGTTTTTGAACACATTAACATCGGTAATACCATCTACGCGTTTGAGCGACTCAGCAAACTTATTGGCTTTGTTCTCCAGATCCTGCAAATCCTCACCAAAAATTTTGATGACCAATGGGCTTTTCACCCCGGCCACATATTCTTCCACATTGTCTTGAATGGGCTGACTAAAGCCAAAATTAATACCCGGAAAAGTCTGCAAGCTATTACGCATCTGACTGATCAGTGTTTCTTTAGTGATCTTTCGCTTCCACTCCCCCTCGGGCTTGAGTTCAATATTAAATTCTATATTAAAAAAGCCCGTTGGGTCCGTACCGTCATTGGGTCTCCCTGTTTGCGTCATGATAAAATCTATTTCATCGAACTGCCCCAATAACTTGGTTTTCATACTTTTGGTAAGCTTGACAGATTCTTCCAGATTGACGCTATTCGGTAGGGTTGCACGCACATAGATAGCCCCTTCATTCAGTTTTGGAAGAAATTCTGAGCCATAATGGCTAAATCGTATGGCGCAGATTACCAAAACCAAGGCGAAAATAGACAAAGTCCATTTTGGATGATCAAAAGTCTTTCTGAATCCCTTAAAAATAATATGGCGGCTATATTTCGTGATTTTGTTTTCTTCTTCTTTAATATTCCCTTTTAAGAGGTACTTGCACATGGCTGGCACGTATGTCAAACTCAATACCAAAGATCCCAGCAGAGCATATCCAAGCGTAAAGGCCAAAGGGGAGAACATTTTACCTTCAACTTTCTGAAAGGAAAAAATTGGCGTAAGGGCGACAATCAAAATTAACAGCGCAAAGAAAATATATCCGGCTACCGACCCTGCACTTCTTTTGATAATTCCAAGCTTCGCAATTTTATTAAAACGGGCGGTTCCGAGTCGATGGGCTTCTTTTTCCAGCGAAACAAAAACTGTTTCTACAATAACGAGCGTCCCCTCCAGCAATAAGCCAAAATCCAGCGCCCCCATAGAAATCAGATTCGCTGGAAGCCCCTGTATTTTCAACAAAATGATTGCAAATAGGAATGCGAGGGGAATTACAGATGCCACTATAAAGGTGGTTTTCCAGTTGTTCAAAAAAATAAACACGATGATAGAAACCAGTATTACCCCTTCAATCAAGTTCTTTGATACCGTATGGACCGTATTGTTTACCAACTTGGTCCTGTCGATCACCGGTTCGATCTTGACATTCTCTGGTAGGATCCGCTGATTGAGCTCTTGAATTTTATCTTTGAGACGAGCGACCACTTCGGAAGGATTCTCGCCACGGAGCATGATCACGATCCCTTGAACAAGATCGTCGTCCGCATTGAGCCCCACCTGTCCAAGCCGGGGCTTTGCTCCCAACTCAATCTCTGCAACATGTTTAACCAGAATAGGCGTATTCCCCACCACCTTGATTAGAATATTACCGATATCTTCAATTTTGTCCAATAAACCTACTCCACGCACGACATAGGCCTGATTTCCTTTCTGTATGACATCACCCCCTACATTTATATTCGAACGGGAAACTGCTTCATAGACGTCCAAAGGTGAAAGATTGTAATTGGCCAGTTCGGTGGGATTTATTTTTATTTCATAAATCTTTTCTTCGCCGCCGAAGCTCACGATATCTGCCACACCGGGTACACCGACAAGCTCCCGCTCGATCACCCAGTCCTGAATAGCAGATACTTCCTTGATCGGAAGATCACTCTTCACGACATAACGGAAGATCTCGCCGGTAGCGCCAGAAGGAGGCTCGATCGAACTCTCGGTTCCTTCGGGCAATTCAATTGAACGCATTTTGTTACCCGCATATTGCTGGGCATAAAAATCTGTCACCGTTTCTTCAAACTGAACTGTCACCACCGATAGGCCAAACAATGAAATAGAACGCACCTCGGTTTTTCTGGGTATTGTGTTCATCTCCTTAGTCACCGGCAACGTCACAAATTTTTCAATTTCTTCCGCGCTACGTCCCGGCCATTGAGTGATGATCCGAACACGCGTATTTGTGACGTCCGGAAAAGCTTCAATCGCCGTGTGCAAATAGGCATATATACCGCCGAATAAAAGCACAAGTGTAAAAAAAAGGACGACCAACGAATGTTTCAATGAAAATGAAACAATATTTTGTACAACTTTCTTCATGCTATCTACTCATCAATTCATCAAACACAATCAGTTCATTTTCAGTAAGCACACAGTCTCCTTCCTGCAGTCCATCCTCCACAAACGCATAGCTCTCATTTTCAGAAACAATAACGACCGGTTTGACCGACATCTCGCAATCGCCTCTGTATGTCACCACATAATTTTGGTTATTATACAAGATGATAGCATCCTTCGGAATAGCTAATAACAACCGCCCGCTGCTCGCCGAAGCTTTTTCAACAAGAACATCCACGCTCATCCCCGGCTTCAGCCTTAAATCTTTGTTCGTCATTTTTACCCTCGCTTTAACAACACGTTCATCTGGATCAAAAAAATTGGCGATCTGATCAATATACCCTTCAAAGTATTCGCCTTTATAGGCTAAAGTGGTCACCTTGACCCGAGCCCCGCTTTTGACAAATGGTAAGTTATTAGCGTAGATGTTAACTGCAACCCATACTTCATTCAGATTGCTGACGGACAGTAGATCGACATTGTCATCCACTGTCATACCCGGACTAACTTTCTTATCGACTATATATCCCGATTTCGGAGCCCTGATATAAAAAGTTCCGTTTTCCGAGGATCCGTTGAGCAATTGCATATTTGACTTCACATGCTGGATACCTATATTCGCAGCTTTCAATTCGTTTTCCATTTCATCAACCTCGCGCTGGGAGGCCATGCCATCTTTGAGCATGCTCCGCAAGGTATTCAGCTTACTAACTAGCAGCCGCCTGCTGTTTTCCAATTCGCGTAGATCCTTAGCAAGGTCATTAACGGAAGTACCTTTTAGGGTAATCAATACCTGTCCCTTCGTGACAAAGTCCCCCATCTTCACCGCCACAGATTGCACAATCCCTTGAACCGGTGTCTTTAGTACAGCGAGCTCATCTTGGTCGTATTGTATCGCCCCATTTAAAGCGATCTCTTCGGAGACAGCTCTTTTTCGAATCGAATCGATTTTAATGTGCTGCTTGAAATCGTCGTTCAGACAAAATCTTTTCATCTGTCTGTCAGACTTCTCGTTTTCCTGTTCGGATTGACAAGCCACTAGTAAACCTACAAAAAAGACGAAGTATAGTGCTCGGTAACGCTTCATTCTAATATATCCTTTCCAATTAAATAAATGAGTTCTTCTTTATACTGAAGATATCTCGCACAACGTTCCAGAATTGCCTCTTTGTTTTCCATATAATTGTTGATGAAATCCATAAATTCGACGATGGTAAGTCTCCTTTGCTGAAAGTTGCGCACGTAGCGCTCAAGAGCAGTATCCAACCTTTGGGCAAAGGTGCTATCGGTGGATTTTAGGCTTGTCTCAAGAGCACCAAGACGCACTGTTAAAAAATCTATTTCCCGTTCGATGTCAAGACGGAACTGCTCGGCTTCGACTTTTTTCTTTTCAATTTCCAGCTGGGCGATTTTGATATTGCCCTGATTACGGTTAAACAGCGGAAGGTCCATGCTTACACCGAATCCTACAAAATCGCGCATGATATTTCCGCCACGGTCGTAATTCATGGATACTTGTAGATTGGGGACCCGTTCCGCCCGCTCTATTTCGAACTGCGCTTTTCCCTTTGCTAGCTCATTGCGAACGATTTTGTAGTCGCTCCTATTCTCGAGTGCTATCAGCTTCCATTGGCCTGGTTTAGCTTGGACAAAATCCGGCAAACTCAATGTGTCGGTGATGCAAAGCATCTTAGCCTGATCACCGATGTATTGTGCAACTGCGTTTATTTTCTCTATCTTTTCTTGATGGATTTCAGCGAGCTTATTCTTAAAGGCCGTCGCCTCACTTTGGATACGCAGGTAAACCATTTCACTCACGTTTCCCTCCTTCCATTGGTGCTGATAAGACGCACTGATCCGTTCAAATATCTCCATCTGACCATTGTATAACCGCTCTTTCGCCTGCAACACCTGCAAATCCAGCATCTGGTTTCGGAGATCATAACGAAGGTTCCGGAGCAACTCTTCAAATTGAAGCTTGCTGTCTTCTTTTTCCAGGAGCTGCAATTGGACTCTTTTCTTTCGTTTCCCGGCTGTTTCGATCGTCTGTTCCAGCTCCAGTGCGACTTGCTGATATTTGCCATAATTTCCTATAAGCGGCGAAAAAGATTCACTGGATGGATTTTTCCAAAGGTTAACCTCCGAAATGGAGAGGGTTGGGTTAGGCCATAGCTTTGCCTGCAATATAGCAGCTTCTGCTTGTTTAAGATGAAAGCGCTTGGCCAGCAATGTCAAGTTGTGCTCGAGAAACAGCTGCTCCACCTGCGACTTCGTCAGGCAATCTGTCCCTTGTGGCTGGGCGGATAGATAACTATTGAATCCAAGAAAAAAAAATAATGCAATCTGTATTTTTCTCACGTTGTTCTGATTTTGCACAAAACTAAACGACCAAAATTACAGACGACTTTAAGATAAATTAAAGTTTGATTAGAAAAGGTTAGAAAACGATTAGAGTTTTGGAAAAAAAAGTGAAACGGTAGTTCCGGAATCATCCGAATCAATCTCAAATTCTACTCCCTGGTCTTTAAAAACGATTTGCGCAAAGGATAATCCGATACCACTGCCCTTGATCTCACCTACGTTGGAGGCACGGTAGAAAGTTTGTTTTATCGCTTCCAGTTCGGCAGGCGGAATACCGATACCATGATCAATAATCTGCAATGAAAGCCGATCCGACAATGTCTTTAACCGCACGAGCACTTCTTTACCATTTCCGTACTTCAGCGCATTTTCGATCAGATTAGAAAGTGATAAAGCGATGAGCATTTTGTTCCCACGACAGTTAAAATACATTGGATCACTTACCTGCACATCTATCATTATCGGAATTTTAAATGTCTGTTTAAACTTGGGTACGAGATCCCACACAATCTCATCAATTCGAAATACCTCTTGTGACCGCCCCACTGTCCGATCTTCCGTTAAGAGTAAAAAATTGCTGATCAAGTTATTCAAAAAATTGACATGTTCGGTGATGGTGTTTACCAGCTCCTCGTATTCTTCCGGACTTCTGGCCTTGCCCCCAAACACTTCCATTGATCCCAAAATACCCGCTAACGGCGTGCGGAATTCATGCGAAACATAACTCACAAAGTTCCTGCGGATGATCATGTTCTCACTGATTCTTCGTAGGAGCGCATTATAACTTTCTACGAGATCCTGCAGTTCATCTTTACTCTTAACAACAGTAAGCGGTTGTTGTATAGTATTAAGGTCCTTGTTTCGAATTTCGTGAATAACATTGCGGATCGGCAAGTAAGCATATTTTCCGAGCCAGATTGAAAATAATATTATACTGATCCATGCCACAAAGAAGACTACTGTGAGTGTGATGAGCAAACGGTTTAATTGGTGATTGAAATCGGTTTTTGGCTCCTTAACAAAGACAAAAAAATCGCCCTGATTGTCGGGATAATACAGTCCAAAATAAAAGTTATCGTCTGTTTTAAAATAAATGGTCTTTTCCCGTTTTAGTCGTGCGAGCAGATCCAGCCCAATTTCGTTGTCTTGACGAAGACCACCGTAGCTTATCTTACCTTCAGCATTAAAAACCGCTACCATCGCCCGTTTGACAAGGCTTTCGTATTGTTTTTTGGACTCCTGATGTTTTAAGGGACTTTGCTCATCCGCCTCCAGATAATAAATACCCGCAATTTTTGCGTTTTTTTCAAGCGAATTTATAAGGTATCGTTCCGACGAATTGTAAAATAACCAGTAAATGACTATCGCTGCCAGTCCAAATATAATAGCAATCGCCAGGGATGAGAAAAAAGCCAGTCTGGTCTTCAGATTCATAATTAATCCGTTTTAAGCATGTACCCCACACCTTTGACTGTCTTGATCAATGAAGCCTCGCCATCAGGGTCGATCTTGCCTCTAAGATAGGATACATATACATCAACTACGTTAGTATTATTGTCGAAATCAATTCCCCAGACAGCCTGAAGTATGGCTGTACGCGAAAGCGTTTTATCACGGTTTTCAATTAAAAATTTAAACAGCTTAAATTCTTTGGGAGACAAGTCAACAAGTTTGCCATTCCTGTATACCTCATATTTCTCAAGATCTATTTTAAGATTACGAATTTCAATCAAATTCTGTTTGGTCATGCTCTTATAACCATCTCTCCGGACTAGGGCCCGAATACGGCTAACCAGTTCTTTGAAAGCAAAAGGTTTGACTAAATAGTCGTCTGCTCCGCTCTCCAGCGCCTCCACCTTGTCCTCGACTTCACTGAGCGCGCTTAAAATCAAAATCGGAATCCGATTTTTTCGGTAACGTATCATTTTGGTAAACTGAATCCCGTCAATACCCGGCAACATGACATCAAGCACGATTATATCCACCGACTCGGCACTAATCCATTCTCTGGCAGCTTCTGCAGATTCCACTAAGATCACCTGATACCCTATTTCCTCGAGGCCCTTCACAACAAAGCTGCTGATACGACGATCGTCTTCCACTAAAAGTATCTGCATAGACAAACTCTTTATACAAAAAAAGAAATTATTAATTGCTGTATCTCATGATGAGATCTTACAAGTATACGAAATTACCGATAAAGTCCACCAGTCTTAAACTGGAAGATAGATAACCGAACAAACCTAATGGCACCTCAACTATTTTTTCATTAGATTTTAAAAAAAATTTGCAAGTGTATAAAATACACTGTACATTTGTACCATCATAATTTAGGTTTATAATTGGTTATTTAAGGTTTTCATTCTCCCCGTTTGAAAACCTTTTTTTATTTTATATCGAGCATATCTAGCTGTCAGCACGTATGTAAAGTTATCAACGACAAAATCGTTGTAACAGATCTACAGTAATTGTTGTAAAAAGTTCGAATTAAGATTCCTACTATCCGATTGGTTGACGCATTTCCCTCAATTAGATGATAAACAGGTCGTAGATAATTGTAATTGGTATCGCCTTTCTGTCACATGTAATTAGGAAAGAATTGCCGCTTATTTGTCGTTTGACTTCGTCAAGGTACGTGTATAATGTCACATAAAGCACACATATGCTTGTTGCATTAATTGCTTTATCCACAGAAAATCGAGGCATCAAAAAAAAATAAAAATAAAGTTGTATAGTGTAATAAATACACTTACCTTTGTGGTATCATAATTTAGGTTTATAATTGGTTATTGAAGGTTTTCATTCTCCCCGTTTGAAAACCTTTTTTTTTGTCAGAGCCAAACCTTCATCGTTCGTAAATACGCAGAATATATAGCAGTAAAACATAAAGTGCCGGCTGCTTTCAGCCGACACTTCACCTTTATAACGTTGTCGTTTCCGAATTACATTTTGTAGTACTGTTCCCATCCTGTGGCCGGCGGTGGACCTGCCAACAATGCATTAGCAAATTTATCATTGCTGATTTCTTTCTTGACAGGATCAAAAACAAGCTTCGAGTTCAGTCGCTGTGCGATAACTCCCAGGCAAAATACTTGGCTCAATGGACCGGCTATTTCAAAAGCAGACCTGGCCCTCTCCTCTCCCTTGCACGCTTTTAAGAAGTTAGCAAAATGATTTGAAGGGGATTTTTGCACATCGGGTAGGCGCGCTTCCATTTCTTTAGCTTTTGCCTCGGGAATAATCTGTAATATACTTGCGTGAGACCCGCCCTTGAATGTCAAGTCTTTTCCATAGATGATCTTACCGGGATTTAATTTTGCTGGCTCAAGTTTCCCGGTACTCGGTGCCGGAATATTGGGATCAAGCCCCGAAATGCCATAACCCTCTGGTATAGGCGGCAGGTTATCCAGGCCATCATACCAGTTGATATCCACAGCAGGCATTTTTTTCCGCTTGGGAAAGTGGAATTTCAAGGTGGAAGACATGGGGAAGAAGTAGGAATTGTGGCCATCCAGCTTCACTGCGGTAATTTCTGTCGGCAATCCAAGGTCTAGGAATTCGTGTGCTGTATCTAAAATGTGCGCACCCCAGTCTCCGAGGGCGCCCATTCCAAAGTCATACCAGCAGCGCCATTGCCCGTTTACAAAATCCTTGTTATAATTATGCCCTAATGTCTGCATCTGCCAAAGCTCCCAGTCCAATGTTTCTGGCACTGTCTCTGCGGCCGGAAATCCTTTTATATTGACATTCCAGCCATGCCATCGACGAGGCATGTTCATATGGGCATCGATACGTGTTACGTCCTTGATGATACCTGCTTCTTTCCAAGCCTTGAATTGAAAATAGTTTGCCTCGGAGTGCCCTTGATTTCCCATCTGCGTGGCAAGTTTAGGATTTCTACGTGCCTTATCAGTCATAAGTTCGACTTCTAGGAAGGTCCGGGCCATCGGTTTCTCTACATAAACATGCTTTCCAAGATCCAAGGCGAGCATAGTTATGGCAAAATGGGAAAAATCAGGCGTACCAATACTAACAGCGTCAATCTGATTACCGACTTTATCAAACATCACTCTAAAATCGCTAAACCTAGGTGCGTCGGGGAACATCGCGAGGATCTCCTCTGTGTGTTTAGCCCCCAGATCCACATCGCAAAGCGCAACAATATTACAGAGCCCTGTTTTATATAACTCTTTTATGATCTCCCCGGCACGGTTTCCCAACCCCACACAGGCAAGGTTGACTCGTTCATTGGGTTTTGCAAGACTCACATTACCCAACACACTATTTGAAAGCATGACTGCGCCAGCTGCCATGACAGATTGTTTCACAAAGCTTCTGCGTGATAAATAATGGTTCATATCGTCTATTGTTGGTTTGGCTTATTAATTTTTATACTACGAAACGAAACACGGTCTCCATGATCCTGCAAAAGGATAAATCCTTCCTTGGCTTCACCAAAATTTTCCCAGTCTTTATATTTGCTGATAGCTACCAGATCCCTGAATTGTTTCGAACCTCTCTCATAGGTCAGCATTTTGATTCCGTTTAGGTAATGCTCCACTTTATTGTCAGCAGTTACGACTATACGTCCGCGATTCCATTCACCGATTGGCCTGCGGGCTCGTGCATCGCGATTGGAGGTAATCAGATCATACAGCGAGGCTAAAGTACGGTTTCCATCTCTGCCCAATTTCGCGTCGGGATGAAGCGCATCATCCAATACCTGATACTCCAGGCCGATAGCTGACCCTTTGGATTTCTCCTTTAGCGTCACAAAATATTTCACCCCGCTATTGGCGCCGGCGCTGAGCTTAAATTCAAAAGAAAGATCGAAAACAGTATATTTATCCCTTGTGACGATATCGCCGCCATTCGTCGATTCGCCCCCATCCGATTTCAGGACTGTTAGCTGACCATCTTTAACTTCCCAACCACGATCAGGGAATTTATCTCCATGAATACTTCGCCAACCGTTACTTGTCTTGCCGTCAAATAATAACTTCATACCTTTTTTCTTTTCGGCATCCACAATTTCATTCGGTTTTAAATTCACGATATAAATATCGTTTGGAAAGCCTTTAGATCTAAGGTTGCTAGTCTTAATCTTGACATTTTTGAAATACACCTTTTTTCCATCAAGCTCTGCTGGAATACTATGCACCTGCAAACCGATAAAACCGGCTCGGTCAATGGTATCCACAACATAAGATACAGGAATATCGTTGATCCACGTGCGCAGTTCATCCCCAATCGCTTCAATGCGTACATGATTATATTCCTCTGGCTTGTAGGCTTTCTTGGCGTTTTCGTTAAGATCCAAAGGATACAGCCAGCCTCGGCGCGCTTCATCATATATACCTCCCGTCCAAGCACGGGCAGACGGATCTATCTCAACTTGACGGCCATATACGCGACCTCGGCCTTCATTTGCTTTTGCATCCAAATGGCTCCGTGTCTGTATCCCCGAGTTTGTTTGACTACCCTCAAGCTTAACATCGAGTTCCAATATAAAGTCGCCGTATTCTTTTTCGGTAATTAAAAATGAATTTGGTGTACCTTTTGTCATGCGCCCCACGATTGCATCACCTTCTACGGTATAAGGGGCTTTTCCGCCCACAGCTTTCCAACCATTTAACGTTTTTCCGTCAAAAAGATTCGTCCATCCTGATTCTGTGTCGTCATGGGACTGCGCATACGATAATGGAATATTGCTCAGTGCCGCTACCATCAGAACAGTCTTGATTAATGTATTTCTTCTCATTGTAATAATTATTTCTGGAGCATCTTGCCCGGTTTATTTATTAAATATTGGTTGTTTAATGATCAGGATACATCCCCACATTGGCTTATCAGCCGTCACAGCTGTATACCTAAATTTCTGTTATCAATATGAGAAAATTCCCGCATGAATAACGATTGGTTATTATCCTTGTTTTGCAAAACAATATATTAATTAATAAAAGCTAAATGAACCAAATTACGTGATTTATTTACGAAAACGTTTGAAACAATTGGACACTCAACGCTAGAAATATAGTTTCAAGCTTTGCAAGACAATCAACGGATAAACTGGTACAATGAATATAAACATGAGCATAACGAAAAAGAAACTATTATCATGAGACGGATTATGCAGCTCGCCTTTTTCATGGGTTAAGTCCTGATTATGAGTATACACGCAACCGCTTTTGCTATAAGCCGCTGCCAAAAGCAGCCAATGTGTACCTTATTGCAAGAACCATATCAACACCATTTTTTGTATCGCGAAAAATAAAATCAAAACAATCAGTAAAAAATTTGGAGAATACAAAAATTATACACAACTTTAAAGCACAAGAAGGATCCCAAACTAGGCGACAAAGGAGATAAAGGAAATTTTTTTATTTTAAAACAACGGTTTCATTTCAGATTACCCTGTAGATCGAAATCAATGCCAGTTTTTTTTTGCAGAAAAAACTTCACTTAACATATAAACAGTAGCATTTTAAATATGACAACCGATCCTATCAAGGTGTACGCAGTAGTGTCTAAAGAAGTTAAAGAAGATCCAGATATATTCACTAATCTGGAAGGCATTTTTTCAACTTATGAAAAAGCTCAGGAATATATCGATCATTTTTTTGGTGACGCCAAATATGGCTATCGTACTATAATTACCACTATTCTAGATCCTTTTCAGGAAGAGATCAAAAATAATGAATCATATTACAGTATCTCTTCACAATTGATTAATAACAAATTAGAAATTGAAATCTGCAGAACTTCCTTTGCTGTTATTCTGTGCGAATTAGGACAATTAAGGGTAGAGGAAGCAACCGACGAAAAACCTCTGGAGATAAACCTACATTGTTTTGCTATGTCCGAGGAAAAAGCGATAGAGAAATTCCATCAGTTGGTTGATGACTATGCAGCGAACAACAATTTGTATTTTCAAATCAATCCATACCGTATCGTTAGTTCTGATCAGTGTTATTAATACCCTTAACGTATATCCGATTGAGGTAAATCCATCCCAATCAGGAATTCAACCTCCTTCTAATTTCACTTAGATATTCAGGCGTAAAGCCTAAAAAAGAGGCAATAAGATATTGAGGAACACGTTGAACAAACTCGGGGTACTTCCGTAAAAAATCACGGTAAAATTCCTCCTTTGACAGCGAAAAGAAATATTTGACACGCATCTGAGCAGCCGCATAAGCCCGTTGGTACACAAACCGGAAATAACGCTCCATAACCGGAAAAGCTGCAAGCAATTTTTCCTGATTGTCAAGACTGATATACAATATATCTGATTTCTCGACCGCCTGGATATAGAAAGTGCTTGCCAATTTATACTCATACGCAATATTGTCCGTAATCCACCAGTTCTCTATGGCAAATTCAGTCGTTTGCTCTACACCTTTTTCGTTTACAAAAAATTTGCGCAATATACCTTTTGTGACAAAGTAATGATATCTGCATATTTCCCCCTCTACCAACAGGTTTTCTTTTTTTGCCACTAACTTGCTTTGAAAAAATGTTAATATATCTTCAAAAGCATTATTATCTATTTGAATAAACTTTGTTAAATGTGCCCTAAATGCTTCGGCTCCGGCTGTCCTGTTTTGATCCATGATTCTTTGATGTAAGTTAACACAAAAGTTTGTCTCAGCAAAATACACACTGAATAAACAAGCATGATAACGAATCTTGACAGCTTGCACGAGCCCTGATCCAACGGGATGTCTACAAAAAATCAGCTCACCACTTGACAGGTAAGCTGATTCGCCTTTAACAGTTTAACAGAATTATTAGAAACTAATACTGTAAGTATAACGATGATATTCCTGTTTTCTGTATAACCTCATTTACTTTTTGACTTCATTTGCCTGATCTCCGATCCACAGGCTCCGTTAAGGTATTGCCAGTTAATCGACAACATATAAGACCTCATGTGCTTCTGTCAGCAACGGCACTTCCAAGTTATGCAACATCTTGTCCAACACCACCTCGGAAAGAGGATACGCACATTGGTTATTCTGGTTTCGCCACTGATCATAGGGTCTTTCGATATAGACCAGCTTTATATACGCCTGATAACTGACAAAAAGATCGATTAGCTGTTTACGCATCATAGATGTGATATTTGTCGCGTTCCACACGAAATTCTGCCCGCGGCGCAGATAACCCTTCGCTTGCTCTTTCGCCTGTTGGACAACCCATCCATTTCTTCTTCTATCAGTCGGATCTATACGGTGTTTGCGACGGATATCGTCAAGACTGATAATGGGCACATCTTCAGGAAGGGTACTGATATAATGATCTTTACCCATCCCCGGCAAGCCTGATAACACGATTACTGTGGATTTAAAGCGATCAAAAGGTACATAATCCACGTAACCTTCTTGCCTATTGAAATAAGTAAACCGTGCATTCGAGCTTGTAAAAACACGCGGTGAATGCCAACACGCCAGCTCCTTGGCATATAACTCAAACAGTTCAAGAGCATCGAGCAATCCACGCTGATCCTGACAAATCCGGCCCTTTACGTCTGCTTCCGCCAGCAGTTTTAGCTCAGCCATATCGAGCCGCAAGGAAGCTTGCAGTGCTCTCTTCAAGGGATCCACCTTGTCCATCAACCATAGAGGGAGCCCATGATAATACACCAGCGCCACAATTTCCTCCCGCAAAACGAAAGGCGTCTCGACGTCCCGGAATAAAATTTCCCGTGCTGTCTGCGCTCCCTTTCGCGCATGACCGGGCGAACTAATCCGTCCTTGACCGTCGATTAATGTTGTTGACCGTTTCTCGACGTCATGTAAAAGTGCAGCAGCCCATAAAACTTCCTGCCGTTGAATGCTCATCCTTTGATAGGTCTTTGAGTGCTGCAATTGCTCCAAAACCATTTGGGTGTGAATTGCGACATTGCCTTCAGCATGATGTACCGGATCTTGAGCGACATACTGCATATCGCGTATCCATGAAAACTGATCATGTAGACTCTGCCAATTTTTATTATCTGTTATTTTCCAGTCCATTTTTTGAATTCCTTTCCCAGATGAGCTTTGTTCTTTTCCATGACTTTGTCCAATGCTCATCTGTCTGCACATGACCTTGTCGAACGTACTTAAATATGTTATGATTAAATTCCGAAACAGAATAAGCGTTTGTATTTCGACAAACAAGTCCTTCGCACGTACAGCCTTCCCCCGTCCCCGGATCAATAGATCCAAATACGGACCCCTGTGCTGCAAAAGTTTCAATAATATCCTGTAGCCGTATGGGCGTCAAGTCTTGCACGATATCCACTCGTAATACGGGGACAGTTGGCAGATCAAATAAAGCAGCATAAAATTGAACTTCATCCCAAGAAAGCCACATGTCTTTAATGCGCGCAGCAAATACGTAATAGTAATGTTCTAATTTGACATATTCAATGGAGTGGACGGCATAAAGATTTTCTCCGAAAAACTCCAGGTCGCCCAGATCATTTTTTAATCTTCCCCAGTGTTCCCGTAATGCCGCCGTCCACGGGGTGACTGTCGGAGCTGCATGCGAACGTGCAAATACCCCTCTTTTAGATAGACAGTTGTTTTTCCCCATCCAGTTTCTCTGTATAGAGCAAACCCGGGAAGGATTGGATATCTGTCCAATATTCATGATTGAAACGATCGTCACTGCTTGTTCCAGGAGAAAAAGGAAAATGGTAGGTACGACCATATTTAGTTGATTCCATCTTTTGATAAATAAAATAATAATACAACGATATGAGTATGGAGTATAAGCTCTCTTAACCATTTTGGATTTCTCCATATGGTTGCTTCACCTCTAACATATTTAAGTTGTATTACATGACTTTTTTTTCTAAAAATGTCCAACAAAAATGATCATCGGCAGCAAAAGTAGTGATTTCGTACGAAAATTAAAATTGTCCGCGGCATGATACGCTTCGTTGCATCCGTAAAACTCTCAGCGACTCGCCTGACATGGACAGTCATTTAAATACGGATCAAGGCATCCCAACCACCGCGGGAATACGTGGGATGACCATTCAAAAATTGTTTCACATTTTGCCCTCTGAGCCCTCTACCCGTGCGCAATATAGTATTGAGTTCATTCTGCCTAATATTCTGCAACAACATTTTTTCTACGAAGGTCTGGAACTTTAAATCGTCCGCGACCCGCTTGATTGGATATCGTACAAAAATCATGTTAACAGCATAATTTTTTGATATTTTAACAACCCAGTTGTCCATACCGATCTTCCTGAGCTGTTCAAAGATAGTTGGGCAATCAAGCATGGTCCCATTTCGTAAAATAATACATTTAGTTTCGGCCGTCACGTAAACGGCTACGATATCAATAAAGCGCAGAGCGCTCAAGTTGACTTGTTGCTCGAATACGCCTTGTTTCGCCAATAGATCGGCCAATAAATAAATATCAACATTTGTTATGTCCAAACCGTATGTCCTATCTTCCTTTTTCGGCGGCCTGCCTTTTAACATCACAATGGGTGCTGTGTAAGTCAGTTTTTCCACCGAAGGCCTGACTCTACCCTGGACTTTGCGTTTTGCCACAATAGGCTGAGGAGCCGGAAGTTCCTTTTCAAACTCCATACTACGGATGACCTGCATAAAGGGCCGATCGTAAATCACAGCCAGATTTTGGCGCTGACCAACCGAATGATATAGCAACGACCAGTTTTCCTGCATATAAACCATCAGGCTATAGGATACAAAAATAGTTGCATAACGGATCCCATAAGTTTGCATGTGGGATTCAAAAAGGATTGAGCGCTCTACAGAAGACTGGCTATAGACAAAAATGACAGCAACGTACAAGAGTAAAAATGGAAAAACGGACACAAGTAGAAGGGAAAAGAAAGCGATAAAATGCAAAATGATATCCAATCCTGGTATATGTTTTACGCCGCCCCCCAATCGCTGCCGCATATAGGATACGCTCCAATAAGTCGGCAAATTGAGTACCAGGGATACTATCGTAGCCCCAATCCAAAACACAAATACCATAATAACTACTAAGACCCAATATTTTAACTGAACTGTGCGTTCCAAAAAACCTTGTATCGATATTGTTTTTAAGTTAAAGACAATAGATAGCATCAGCGAACAAAAAAAGTAAACGATAGATTTCATAGTGTTCCTCCAAAATGCGTGGCTAGGATAATAATAGTTATTTAAAATAAACCTACACTAAGATAACCATTTCTATCAAAATTTTAAAATAACAGATTATTTTTATAAAAAAATTATACCTAAATTAATAAAAAAATCCAACGCGCTTCTTACCCAGCAAATAAGACAAGCGGATTTATCACCTTAGATAATATCTTGATTATAAAATAGCAGCCAATTGCCAACAACCTGCATGGGACTGCCGTGTTATCAGATTTTTTGGTCAAAAAACAATGAAATTTGATGAAATATTTACATTTTGTCTTACAATAAATTTAAATAATGAAACAGCAATTTAACAACAGTGGAGTGGCTAAAGTACAATCTCGAATCTTAGCACTACCAGAAACATTACTAAAAAATGAAACCAGCGCCATCCGCCAAGATTTTTTGGCTTGGATGGAAACTAACTTTGCACTGACAACGAGTCAAAAGTTCCAGCTCATGACGATGCCCGATGAGCTACAGACAAATTTGGGCCTAGCTATCGCTAATTGTTACGAAATGGGACAGGCTGTACAATTTTTTAAAGAAACCCGTTCGGACCACGACCAACCGGATCTGAAAGATATTATGATCCATGGGGCTGAAACGATGGCCGAAATCGACAGCATCAGCATGCAAAAAACAGCATTTGTCGGGCAGCTTGCTATCAATATACGTTACAAAGTGAGGATGTGACCAATTGTGTCGCCTTCGATGTAAACAAAAGATTATACAGTCAATTAACCATGTCGTTTATCGTCACTACAGAAAGTAAACGGCATGGTAAATTTCTACACACTGACCTTTTCATTTCCTTCGACGCAATAATCAGCATGAGAACAGCATACAATAAGATAAGGAAGCACCTAAGTTCGTTATTTGTCAGGTTCAGCCACATTCAGAAGCAATTTCAGCATCAAGTAAAAGTAGAAGAACTTTCGCTAAGACAATATGATCCATGCGTGAAAAACATCGCGGATACACTCACACGATGGTCATCCGCAAACGCGAAGAGAGAGACGGTAGCACAACCAGTTATTAATTTGCAGCCGATCACTGCGAACGGACGAATTCCATTAATCAGTAAATCGCATTATTCGATCTGTATCTGGCATCCCTATGTCTGGCTTACAGAAACGTACAGCATATGGGTACAGAACAACCCTCGTCTCCTTCTGGTCTCTCATGAAGATGTCTGTACCGCCGCGAGGTGTTCGGAGATCCTTCTATTTAGTTGTGGCAGCAACTCCGCTATCAACTCTCTGTTAGAACAGATCGATATTAGCAACAAATTTGTCATCATTCTCTCCACTAACAGCGAAAAGGATATCCGTCTGCATATACGATCCCGGATCGACCACTATCAAAATGCGTATCTGATTGGATCACAACATCAATTTGATCTATTCATAACACAAATACTCTCACAAGCGATACATTGAAATTATCTCAAAAAATATGTAATCATATTACCAAGTCGGCAATCAGACCCTAAAATATGCCGACAAAATGGTGGGAGGGTAATTGTTTAGCCGGAATCAGCTAACTTAAAACAAGATGTCTTGAAAAATAACTCCAATTTCTTATCTTCGTGATTCAATATTAAACTTTACAGTGAGGCCGTTTTTTCCACGTGCGACATGGTTGATTCCGGAAAAACTGTCGCGATCATGCAACGATGCAAATGACCGTCAATCAATGATTTCACGCTGACTTTTTTCACGATTTATAAAGTATAAAAATGGGAAATTTTCCGAAGCTCGAGACACACCGACTCATCCTCAACGCCATAACTACCGCGGATATTCCTCAGATTGTAACTTATCTTCAAGACAAGGTATTTTCCGACTTTACCTCGAATATTCCCCACCCGTACCGTAAAGAAGATGCAGAGTTTTGGCTCAAAATGTCTGATGAGGCCTTCAAAAGCCATAAAGCTTTTAACTTCGCTATTCGGGATAAAAGCGGAAAACTGCTGGGGGCTATTGGACTACAGGATGAGGGCTCTGATAAAGCGGAGTTGGGTTACTGGATAGCTATACCCTATTGGAATAAAGGCTACGTGACAGAAGCCGCTAAGAAGATTATTGAATATGGTTTTAAAGAACTGAAGTTCAACAAAATATTTGCTACTTTTTTTCCGCACAATGTCGCATCGGGAAAAGTGATGAACAAAATCGGCATGAAGCCCGAAGCGATCCTAAAACAGCATTTAAAGAAGGACGGAAAATATTATGATATTCCAATGTACTCGATTTTTAGAAACGATGTAAAATAAAATTGATTAAAAATTACCTATTTTTAATAAACAAAGAAGCACGACATACCATGAAAATATTCGCATTCGCAGGAAGCAATTCTTCCACCTCTATTAATAAACAGCTGGTTAAGTTCGTTCTCAAAAGCTTTGAACAACAGCATGATATTGACCTCATCGACTTAAACGATTACGATATGCCGGTATTTTCTGTCGACAGAGAAAAAAAAGGTTATCCCGACGCAGCTTACCGTTTTTTAGAACATATTGCCGCCTGTGACGTCATCGTATGCTCTTTAGCAGAGAACAACCGTTCTTACAGTGTGGCATTTAAAAATATCTTTGATTGGGCATCGAGAATAAATGTAAAAGTATTTCAGGACAAGCCTATGTTGTTGATGACGACTTCTCCCGGTGGCTATGGAGGGGGCAATGTGATGGCAGAAGCGCAGAAATTCTTTCCTCAATTTGGCGCGATAATCAAAGACTCCTTCTCATTACCTAAATTTTACGATAACTTTGATTTGAACAATGGCACGATAACTGACCCTATACTTCTAGAACAGCTGAATGAGAAAATAGAGCATTTTAAGAAAACCCTGGTCTAGATATAAGCATATTGGTCCAACAATAGATGCAGCCATCCAAAATATACCCCAGCCGCTGCCGATTCCAAATTTTTGCGCTGGGCAGTGAATCAGATTTTAGCCTGGGTCAACAAAGAGGTTCCCACCAATATAGCACACATTCAAGGAGAAAAAGATAGTATCCTACCCATCAAGCACTTATGTACTACGTTGTCGCTAAAGGAGCGGAGCATTTTATGACTGTAACTTGTTCGAAGGATGTTGAACATGTTATAAAGAGAAGTTTACAATACAACAAAGTAAGCTTAGAACGGTATAGCTAATTTCGTATAATTCGGTAAAACAATAGGCTTAAAAAAGAGGTTATATTTTAAACATACTGGAATAATGATTAGAAAAACTCTATTTATTTTACCGTTGATCCATACCTTTTGTATTAACATCCGGGCGCAAGAAAAGCTTCCATTGGATCCTAACCTGGAAATTGCAGCTTCTTTTGATCCCTACCGCCCTATTGGAGTCAGTGTAAGTTCAAACAACAGATTATTTGTTTCATTTCCAAAGCAAAAAGAGGATTACCAATACGGCCTGACGGAAATTATAAATGGTAAATGCGTCCCCTATCCCAACGAAGACTGGAACAAACAGGGTAATGAAAAGTCTCATTTTGTCAACGTTCAGGATATATTTGTCGACGCGCAGGACTATTTGTGGGTACTGGACTCTAAACCATCTTCTTCTGGTTCCATCTTTGGCGGTTCAGGTAAGATTGACGAGGGACAATTCAAATTGTTAAAAATTAATACACGTACGGATCAAGTCGAGCGCATTTACACCTTCGACGATATTGACAAAGAAAAATCAGGGCTAAATGACGTCCGCATCGATATTCCGAAAAACCTAGCTTATCTTTCGGATCCCGGACAGGCGGCAATCATTATTCTTGACCTCCGGACAGGAAAAACTAGAAAAGCGCTGGAAGACACATCCTTCACACTTGCCGATCCCGGACTTGTGCTCAGTTATTCTGGTACAGCTATGCGTAATACAGCCGGCAAACCGTTTCTTTCCAATGTCAACGGAATTGCCTTAACGCACGACTTTAATTACCTCTATTTCAAACCCATAAACAAGGAATATTTATACCGCATAGCAACCAGGCATCTAGCGGACTCATCCTTATCTTCGACAGTGTTGCAAAAAAAGGTGGAAAATATGGGAAAGGTTGGAGTCACCCACGGTTTACTTGCGGATAGCCAAGGTAACATTTATCTCACAACTTCAATGGACTACAGTATCAAGTACCTGTCTTCCGATGGAGAGATCCATACACTCACACAAGACCCAAGATTGCTATGGCCGGATTCTTTAGGGATCGGAGGCGATGGTTATCTTTATTTCTCGTGTGCACAGCTTTCCAGAGACCCGCAGTGGAATAATGGGATCAGCAAAGTTGAACTGCCATACAGGATTTTTAAAGTAAAACTACCACAGCGAAAATAAAAAAGTAATAATGAGACTATTTGTAAAGACGCTTTCTGCGATGTTACTTGCGTTGACTTACTTCACAGGCCATGCGCAAACCGGCCGTCCCGTCCTTGATATTATGCTCAGCAATTATCAATATCCTTATACCGTACATTTTCTCGAGCTGAAGAGCCAGGGCGAAAACTTAAAAATGGCTTATATGGATGTCAAACCTCTGCAGCCGAACGGGCAAACCGTTATGCTTCTCCACGGTAAAAACTTTAATGGTGCCTATTGGAAGACCACCATCCAGGCACTGAACGGGGCAGGCTACCGGGTTATCATTCCAGATCAGATTGGATTCGGTAAGTCTTCCAAACCGACAGCCTATCAATACAGTTTTCAGCAATTGGCTGCAAATACAAAGCTGCTACTGGATAAGTTGAATCTCAACAAAATTAGCTTGCTCGGCCATTCAATGGGCGGTATGCTCGCTACGCGATTAGCACTGACATATCCCGAAACTGTCGAAAGACTTATCTTGGAAAATCCTATCGGTCTGGAAGATTGGAAAGTTGTGGCACCCTATACCACCATTGACCAAAATTTTCAAACCGAATTAAATGCCAGTTACGATGCCGCAAAAAGTTATCAAAAAGGATTCTATTACGACAACAAATGGAAGCCCGAATATGATGAATGGGTATATTTGCTTACCGGATGGACCAAAGCCAAAGACTACCCTACCGTTGCACTGGTGAATGCCAAGACTTCGGACATGATATTTACACAGCCCGTAATGTATGAATTTCAGCATATCAAAGTCCCAACTTTGCTAATTATAGGTACCCGGGATCGGACAGCCATTGGCAAAGCTAACGTAAAGGATCCAAAAATAGCAGCAGCCATGGGGCAATACCAGAATTTAGGAAAAGAAACTCAGCAAAAAATAAAAGGCTCAAAACTCGTGGAACTTGAAGACGTAGGACATTTACCCCATATTGAAGCTTTTGGTCAGTTTATTCAGCCACTGCTCTCTTTTTTGAAGGATTAGCCCACATTTCTCAGCTAAAACCTGCGAACTATTGTTTCGTAACACCTGATCTTGTATTACGAATTAATTTAGCTATCTGTCTACCACGCAAACAGGACACTTACATAGCTTTCGATATTTTTGTTAAAAAAAATAGCACAAAAATCTCCATAAACTAATATTTTTAGTATATTTGACTATCAATTTTAGACAGTATCTTTATGGAACAAGCGAAAGTATACGACAATAGAGATCTCCATGTAGGTGATATTGTTCGTTTTCATACACCTTACCCTGACGAGGATCCCCATACAATTTTTATTGTACTCTGGTCGTTCTACGATCCTGATGGAAAGTCATCACGTGCTGAAGTCGTGAAGTTTGACCCTACGTTGAAGCAATACCCGATTATTCAAAAATGGTTTATTCGGGATTTGGAAAGAGTTCCAGAAATCAGTCCAGAATTACTTAAACAGATCGAGTTATTCATGAAAAGCAAGCTGGGTAATACCATTATTAGTAAGTTGGCTTTTTAAAGAGATATGATGAAAGGGACGATAGAAAACAGATTCAAGACCAGCCGTACACTTGGCGGGATTCCAATGCGGTCAGACTGGCGTGAACAGCTCAAAAACAGCGAATTAACGGGTTTAATGCAACGGCTTGAAAGCATGCCGCGGGAGACACTCGTTGAGTGGCTACAATGGCATAAACCGAAAGGAAACTATACGGACCGAAAATGTCTTGATAATGGTGCACCCCTCCTTTCCAAAACAAAAGCTGTTGAATATACTTACAAAGAAATATTATACATTCATTTGAGGAAACAGCATAACGATTTCCCTGCTGCAACGGGACAGTTAATATTCAAAAATTAATAATTTCATTATGGAAATGTTTATCAAACAAATCATTGGTCATCAATTGCCCGAAATAGCTGCCATGGAAACGCGGCAAAAAGATTGGCGCTATCAGCTTCTAAACCTTAAAGACCAGGCGCTATTCGAGCGACTCTCCCTAATGAAGCGCTATGAGTTGCTTGAATGGTTGCAGTGGCATGATTGTCACGGGTGTTATGCAGATCGCGATCGTATCAGAAAAGGCATACCTTTATTTACCAAACTTCAAGCACTGACAAGTGTTTACCACCACATCATGCGTGATCACGAAACTTGGGACGGGTATATGGGCAACAAATATATTCGCAACAGCTATTCTCTCATGATATAACCTTCCAATGTACGAAGATTGGCAATCGCCGCACCGATCGTGTTATTGAAATAGGTATAAACTGTTTTTCCTTCAGCAAGACAATCATTAATATAGCTGCTGTACTCATAGAGTAATGTATCTTCATAGCTTTCGCGATAGTCTCCGTTGGGCCCATGAAAACGTATGTACACAATACCTGTACCATTGCGGGAAATGCTCAGGCCTTTACCATCTTTATCATGCAGTACGCGATGTACATTATAGGACTGCAACAGTTCTTCCGTTTCTTCACGGTACCAAGAATCGTCCCTGAATTCTACACACACTTGCCAGCCTACACTCCTTTCATCAGACGCGATCACGCCCAAAAGCCGGTCCAAGTTGGTAATTGACGGAAACTTGGCCGACGGTGGTAATTGTACCAGCAGGCATCCTTTTTTATTTGCTGCACCCTGGATTACCCCTAAGAATTTACGCACATCGTCAGTATCAAACATCAAGTCTTTTTGATGTGTAATTCCCTTCCATAATTTAAAGGTAAAACGAAAATCAGGACCTGTCTCGTCACTCCAGCGCTCAACAGTCTCCAATCTGGGCATCTTATAAAATGAGCTGTTCACTTCCAGAGAATTAAACAATAAACTGTAGACCGATAATCTGCTCTTATCCTGCAGTTCTTTTGGATAAAAGTTCTTGTTTTTGTAGGGCAAGAGAATACCGCTCGTCCCCGAAAAATAATTTCCCTTCATACATATATAACAATAATAAATACCATAAGGGTTCAGGTCTTTAGCTAAAATGCTTATATTTAAAAATGATGATCGATGACTTATAATGAAAGTACCAACCTACGTATAGCAAATATTTTTTACATTTTATGAAAAAGACACTAACTCTGCTTACACCGATGTGGGCATTTTTTTTAATCGGATGCGGAGGAAACAACAAACATTCTGCACCCTCCTCAATCGATAACCAACCCCAACATGCGCCTGTCATTAGTTTGGAAGGCATTAAACAAAAGTACACTCAGGGGGAAGAAATCGACTTTAAAATTGCGGAGTCCAATCGGTTACAAATAGATTCTGTGCAATATTATATAAATGATCATCTTATTGCAACTGTAAAAGATAGTAGGCCCGTCCGATACACGTTGGGCAGAGAAAAGTTTGGCAAACAGATACTTAAAGTTAGCGTATTTAACAAGGGGGCGTCGATTGAGAACGCGATAAATATAGACTATCTGCCTTCAACACCGCCGAGAATAATGCGTTACAAGATTATCAACACATACCCACATGATATCACAGCGTTCACGCAGGGACTGGAATTTTATGGAGATCAACTCATGGAAAGTACGGGAAACGGTATCGGTGCCAGCGGACATAAACGCAAATCCAGTATCCGAATGGTAAATCCTAAAACAGGAATACCGACCAAAAAAGTAGAGCTACCAGATTCAATTTTCGGTGAAGGAGCAACGATATTAAACCGGAAACTATACCAGCTGACGTACAAGAACAATCTAGCCTTTGTCTATGACATCAACACATTCAATAAAGTAAAAACACTGCCCTATTTTCAACAGATAGAAGGCTGGGGCCTTACTTGTGACGGCCAAAAACTCTACATGTCAGACGGATCCGAGCACATTTACCTGATCAATCCTGAGGATTTTTCCAAGATTGACTATATACGTGTCGCTACCGACGAGAAAATCGTTGACCATATCAATGAGATGGAATGGGTGCACGGAAAAATTTATGCCAACTTTTTTATGGAGAATATCATTGGTATTATTGACCCCAAAACTGGGGCAATTGAAGCTTTAGCTGATCTTTCTGAATTACGCGAACAGGTCACCCAACATATAGATCTGGACGTGCTGAATGGAATAGCTTATAACAAAAAGTCAAAAACTTTCTTTATTACCGGAAAGAATTGGGACAAAATTTTCGAAATCAGCTTGTTTGATGAGTTACCGTAGTCAGGTTAGAGGCACCAAAATACAACGTATCAAGTATCGGCATTTGCTCTTTTATCGAGACTAGCGAAGTTTAAGAAGAATGAACAATTAGATCATATTTATGGAAAATACAGATTTAAGCAATATCGTGATTGAAGAATGGAGTGAACCAGATGGAAAGACAATCTCCGAACTGGCCTCATTAACAATGGATGTCGTCCGCGGAGGCGCTTCAGTAGGGTTTATGGGCGACTTAAGTCATGAGGAAGCGAGCAACTTCTGGCAACAGGTTCTGGTTAAGGCTACCGCAGGAAAAATTGTGTTGCTCATTGCAAAAAACACCTCGTCCAATCAGATCGTGGGCACGGTACAGCTACAGGTAGATCTCCCCAGAAATCAACCTCATCGCGCCGATGTTGCGAAGATGCTGGTACATTCATCTTTTAGGCGCCGGGGCCTGGCGGAAAGCTTACTTAACCGTATCGAACAGCTAGCAAAAACGCTCGGAAAGTCATTATTGGTACTCGACACAGTAAGTTACAGTCCCGCACATGCGCTATACTTAAAATGTGGATGGAAGGTCGTTGGGGAAATTCCCAACTATGCACTCCTTCCGGATGGTACGCCTTGTGGCACAACCTATTTCTATAAATCCCTGATAGCTGATTAAATGCTAAAATACAGAGCCTCCATAGCGCGATTGCGCTGCGGAGGCTCCATAATAAAGACTACTTGTATTAATTTATCGAGTTTTATACCATACCGGACCGGGCTTATTGCTCATCTCAAATACGAGGTTTGCGCCCGACATGATTTGTTCATGTGTAATATAACTTGTTTCAAGTGGTTTTCCATTTATCGTGACTGACCTTATATAGATATTTGATTTATTCACCCTGTTAGCTTTGACCGTAAATTTTTTACCATTGGCCAGCTTAAGTTCGCTATATGGAAATATAGGAGTGCCGATTTCGTATCTGCCACTCACAGGATCAACCGGATAAAAACCAAGTGCACTAAAGACATACCACGCTGACATTTGACCACAGTCATCATTTCCACTCAGACCAGAAGGATTATTCAGATACAACGTTTCCATGACCTGCGCAGCATAGTGTTGCGTTTTCCAAGGTTCCTCAACGGCATTGAAAAGGTACAAGGCATGATGACTCGGCTCATTTCCATGCGCATATTGCCCTATCATCCCGGTACTAAAGATCGGGAGTTTGCTGCTGTCCACGGGATGCATGGTGAACATACTGTCTAGCTTCTGAGCAAATCGGGATTTCCCACCTACGAGATCCATTAATCCCCGAATATCGTGCTGAACCGACCAAAAATACTGCCAGGCATTGCTTTCACAGATATGTGTACTATATTCTTCAGGGTCAAAAGGCGCAACAAACTTGCCACTGCTGTGACGGGGCTGCATAAAAGAACTAGCCGGATTATAGACATTTCTATAATATTTTGCCCTCGCAGAAAATGTTGCAGCAATAGCTTTATTACCCAGCCTATCCGCCATAACAGCGATACAATGATCGTCAAAAGCGTATTCCAGTGTTCGGGACAGTGACCAGTTATCGCTATTATATGTATCTTGAACATCATAAGGAACATAACCTAATTTTTTATAAAGGCCTATTCCTCGATAGTGATCGATATTTGCTGTGGCCACACAGGCAGCCAACGCCTTGTTAGCATCGAAGTCGCCAATCCCTTTTAAGTACGCATCCACAATAACTGGGATAGCATGATTACCGATCATCATATCTGTTTCGCTTCCATAGATATTCCAAACGGGTAGCCGGCCATTTTGTTCATAGAACGCAATAAAGGATTTGACCATATCATTGACACGGTCTGGATCAGTATACGTAAATAAGGGATGTGAAGCCCGGTATGTGTCCCATAACGAAAACGTACTGTAATTGGTCCACCCCTCAGCTCGATGAATTTTCCGGTCCGCACCGAAGTAAGCACCATCGACGTCTCCAAATATTGTAGGAGCTAACTTCGAATGATATAATGCTGAATAAAATTTAACTTTGGCATCTTTATCCGCTGTCCGGATGGCAATTTTTCCCAGCTCTTCGTTCCATCTATTTTCCGTTTGCTTTAGATAATAGTCAAAGTCGTCTTTCGGGACTTCCGCTTTTAAGTTTTTG
The DNA here is from genome assembly GCF_026191775.1 of Sphingobacterium sp. InxBP1. Lineage (NCBI taxonomy): Bacteria > Pseudomonadati > Bacteroidota > Sphingobacteriia > Sphingobacteriales > Sphingobacteriaceae > Sphingobacterium > Sphingobacterium sp. InxBP1. The sequence continues at coordinate 361,744 of NZ_JAINDX010000042.1, forward strand.
GACGCCCCTGCCATGCTTACTCCTGAAAGGGCTGTACTGAGTGTTACTTGTTCACCGGCAACTGTCTTGAAGTCAAAACGCGCCTTGTATGCGGTACCGATACGCTCTGTGGTCTTTTTTACAGTATCCATAACCGACAAGATGGCCGAGCTGTCGATATGCACGGCGCGAAAGGGCTTTGAAAACCGCGTTTCAAAATAGACACGCTGTCCCCTAGCCCAACCCTCAGAATAACGATAACCACGAATTGTCACTGAATCGACCACCTCAATATAGGAGTCTGTCGTAACATCCCAGTTCATCGCTTTTTTCAGGTCCAGAAATACTGCGGCGTCTGCTTCTGGAAAAGTATACCGCTGAATGCCACAGCGAGGGGTTGCTGTCAGTTCTACATGAATGTCATAGTCGGTCAGCTTGACCCGATAGTATCCTGCATGGGCCTGTTCGTTTTGATGCGAAAACTTAGCATGAATACCTAGAGGAGCTTCAGCTTCGTGATAAGGTAATGTTACCGGCATAAAAGAAATGTCATATAAGTCGCCGGCTCCTGTACCGCTCAAGTGTGTATGACTAAATCCGGCGATCGTGCTATCTGGATAGAAATAACCTGAGATACGGTCCCAGCCCGGTAACCCATTGTCTGGACTTAATTGTACCATACCAAAGGGCGCCTGTGCCCCAGGGTATGTATTTCCAGTAAAGTCAGTGCCGATAAATGGATTGACAATCTGTGCATATCTATCAACACCCCTATCCTTTAGCGAAGCACAACCCACCAAAGCCAGCAGCCCCGCACCCATCAGGTATTTTATATTTTTCATTTAATTAATGGTTTACTCTAATTTTTAATGAACATTTCTCTCTCCAGTAACAATGGTAATTTCCTTACTATTTACCAGTACATCGTGGCTGATCTTAACACCATTCAGGGACTTCCCATCGACTAGAATCCGCTTGATATAATCTCCTGTGTCTTCTTTTTTACGTCTGATGACTACTTTATCCCCATTAGGATAGAACTGTTTATCCAGCTGTATGGTAACCTTATCAAATACAGGTGTAACCACAGTATAGTCGGGTCTACCGGGACAGAAAGGATAAATTCCCATCATATTCATTAATGCCCAAGTCGACATCGTTCCTGTGTCATCATTCCCCGGAATACCACCCGGGCTATTCGTGAAGTGCTGGTCAAGTATCTGTTTCACCAACTTCTGTGTGCGCCACTCTTCCCCTTTTATTTCCGAAAATACGTGTGGATAGAGCATATCCGGCTCGTTTGTTACGTCAAAGAAGCCTTTATCGAAGGTAGCCTGCAGTTTATCAACAAATTTTTTCTTTCCGCCCATTAATTTGACGAGCCCAGGAATATCAAAAGGAATCGCAAAACTATAATTCCATGCATTGCCTTCGTGAAAACCGTGATTGGGTTCGAAATTAGCTCCCATCAGTGGGTCAAAGGGAAATAAAAACGATCCATTTGCAACGATAGGACGGAATGTACCATATTCTGCAGAATAATAATGCCTGTATCCCTGTGCCCGCTTACCAAAGAGCTGAGCATCTTTATTTTTCCCCAATGATTTAGCCAGCTGCGCCAGATTCCAATCCGCAACATAGTATTCAATAGCATGAGATACGGAATTGTCAAACGAATCACGTAGTGGCACATAACCGTACTTTACATAATCAGCGTTGTCCGGACGAATTCTGTTGCTCGAATCCGTAGTCGTAGCTGACTTCAAAAACGCTTCATAAGCTGTGTGGATATCAAAATCCCGAATACCTTTCATCCAGGCATCCACGATCACCGGAACCGCGGGATCTCCGTCCATCGTATAGCTTTCCCGGCTGTACAGCTCCCATTTCGGCATCCAGCCATTTTCCTTATAAATATCAATCATGGAACGTATCATGCCCGTTTGCTTCTCCGGATACACGAGCGACATGAGTGGCTGTACATTTCTATACGTATCCCATAATGAGAATACTGTATATCGATTGCGCCCAGTGACGAGTGTCTTTCTACTCTCCATGGCAGGATATTCGCCATTGACATCCTGTAATATGTTCGGATGGATCATCGCGTGATAAAGAGCAGTGTAAAAGACAGTTTTCTGATCGTCGGTACCTCCTTCTACTAAAATTCTCGAAAGCTCTTCATCCCATAAGGATGATGCCCGGTACCTCGTTTTTTCAAAGTCAAACACCGCTTGCTCCGCTTCTAGATTTTTGCGCGCATTTTCAACACTTACAAAGGAAACTGCAAGCTGCACTTCCACAGTCTCGTTTTCCTGAAGATCAAAGCTCAAAAAAGCTCCCAGGTCATCGCCCGATAATTGGTCTGAATACTCCGTAAAGATTTTGTATTTGCCCGCATCTTTGTTCCAGTCATTCTCCCATTTCTGCCCCGCGCGCTGATACTTCCAGTAACCTTTCCTTGAAGGTTTCTTGTTGACACGCATCACAAAAAAGATCGGATAGACCGCTTGATTGTTGGTATAACAGAACGAACCTAGCAGCTTGGACCCTTCAAGCTCGGTATCGCTGACATACCGGACTGAAGCACCTGTCTCATTTGTAAGTCCTTCCCCTAGATTGAGTAGGATATTGGCCTGTCCTTTCGGAAATGTGAATTTTGACACCCCCACCCGAGTTGTCGAAGTCACTTCTGTTTTGATACCATATTTTTTTAATACATTACTATAATAGCCCGGATGAGCTACTTCTTGAGCGTATGTACTTCCATATTCGCGATAATCAACTTCCAATCTTCCGGATGTCGGCATCAACAGCAAGCTTCCCATATCCGGACAGCCTACGCCACTCAGATTTACATGGGAAAAGCCGGTAAAATAGCTATTACTATGCTCATATGGTGTGGACCACCATCGTGCATCTTTGTCAATAGCATTGATTGATGACCCCATGACATTAAAAGGCGATACGTTCATCAGTCCATGAGGCACTTGAGCTCCCGGATTCGTCGTGCCATAATTGGTTGTTCCAATAAAAGGATTGACATAATCTGTCGGAAGTTTTTGGGCAGATACATTATCCCAAATAAATAATCCCAGAAGGATATAGCGAAAAAACTTAATCATATCATCTTGATAAGCGCCTTACTAATCGTATTCTTCATCAGCGGACAGCGCATGTTAGTGTGGTCACAATACTACTGATAATACCAAAAATATACAACTATCAGCAGGAGTAATATCGATCATTTTACAATGTTAATAGGTTTTAGCAACACAATGGTAGCTATCAAAATGAAACTTGCAGAAGCCGGGACCGAATATGATGGCCGTCAGACAAAAAAAACTCCTGAAGCGGGGAACTTCAGGAGTTTTTCAACTAACCAATTATTAACCTATTTATGAAACTATATTTATAACTCCTTTTGCAGCGATTTGTTATCAGCAATAGCTGTGTTTAACCAAACTTTAACATATTAATTTTAGTTGTAATAGGAGTGCTATCATCGGCTGTTGTTCTGTTTTCTTTTATTTGCAACTCGTTAGCGCAAAAGCCCCCACTGCATATTTGGTTTTTCACCCATTTCCAGGATGAGCTCTCCACCTTTTAGGAGCTCCGAAGCCTCAAAGTAAAATGTATCCAGTGGTCTTCCATTTAAACTGGCACGTTGTACGTACATATTTTTTTTGCTTGCATTTTTTGCTTTTATCGTAAATTGCGCCCCCCGTCCATATTTCTGTCCTAATTTGATTTTTATCTCCTCAAACAATGGGCTTCCGATTTCGTAAATAGGATTCATCCGTGTGCCACCATCAAGCTGAAACAGTCCAATGGCATTCATGATATACCATGCGCTCATTTGCCCCTGATCTTCGTCACCCAGATATGCATTTGAAATTCCCTGACCATAGTATCGCTCTGAAATGGAGCGGCTCCAACGCTGCGTTAACCAAGGCTTATTTAACCAATTAAAGATATAAGCAAAATGCATGGATTGCTGGTTTCCCTGAACGACAGGATAATCCCAGTACTGATCATTGGGCCCATTATACCGCCATTTTTCACTCTCTTGAAATCCCCATTCCAAACGTTTTAGAACGACCTCTTCACCAATTATTTTGGCCAGCTCCCGAATATCCTGAGGCACAAAAAAGGTCAGCTGCCAAGCATTCCCCTCTACATAATGATGGTTTGCGCCAGACTTAAACGGATCAAAATCTTTAAACCATTCCCCCTTAGCGTCTTTCATCCTCGCATATCCGCTTTCACTGTCTATCGCGTTCTTCCACCAGTTACCTCTTTCATTGAAATACTTATAATCCTCATTTTTTCCTAGAGATTTTGCAAATTGCCCCACAGTCCAATCATCAAAACTGTATTCCATCGAATTGGAGAATCTTCCTAGATCGTAAGGAACATATTTATATTTTAAATATACATCCAGATCGCGATTTCCAGCGAAGCCGCCCTCAAATTTCAGGGGACTTGTCGTCTGCATTTTCTTTACGGCTTCAAATGCCTTTGTGACATCGTAATCCCGGATCCCCATCTGGTAGGCGCCTACAATCAGCGGTATCTCATGCTCAGCGACCATTACAGGAATATATTCCATGCCCGCGGGTCCTTTTGCCAGCCAACCGTTAGCCTGATACATCGCCAGCTGAGAACGTACCCACCTGCTTGACCATTCTGGTGTCACTAAGTTCCAGAATTGGTTTAAATTCCAGAATGTGTTCCAGAAGGCGTCACAGCCCAAGGCCAGGTCATCCGACCGTGTTAATGTTCTGACGACTTCATCGGAAGATCGCCACTGCCCATTGACATCGCTAAAGGTATTTCGGCTGGCCAACGTACGATACATATTCGTATAGAACTTTTCTTTCTCCAGATAATCTGTACTTTTTATCTCGAGTCGGCCTAACAGTTCGTTCCAAACCTGACGCTGGTTATCTACCACTCGTTCAAACGACCAACCAAACGGATCCGAAAGCTCGGTTTTCAGATTTTCTTCAGCATTGGCAATGCTTACATAAGATATGCCTGTCCGGAGCTGCAAAGTTTTATCTTTTCTGACATCAAACTCTACATACATTCCCGCAAAATTAGCACTATCTGCCGCCAAGTCGGATCCGTACCTTATTTTATCATTATGCCAAGTTCCATAGTTGACTATCGGCTTATCAAACTCCATAACAAAATAGATAGCATAATCTTGCTTTGCATCAGTGGACCACACATTTTCAGACAGCTGCTTACTGTGACCGACAATCTTATAATCGGATACCTTTCTCAGTGACAGATCCTTTAGCTTATAGTCATATTCCCCGTTGACCTTAAGATCGACCATAACGCGCCCCGTATCCGACTGCCGATACGTATACCTCTGGAAGCTAGATCGTGTGCCAGCCGTCAGTTCGGCATCAATATCGTAATCAAGCAGATGAACCTCATAATATCCAATAGGCGCTTTTTCGCTTGTCTTATCGATGGCAGAACGATAGCCGCCCGTTGCACTGTACTGATCGCCAACACGGGTTTTTAATGGTCCTGCGGTCGGGAAAGTACCCAAGCCTGCCATCGTCCATTCATGTATATGACTAAAGGTACCGATCGATTCGATTGACGGTTCATAGCCCGCCTGCCAGCCTATATTCTGATTATCTGGACTGATTTTCACCATTCCAAATGGCATCCACGGCCCAGGGGCCAGCATCCACCTCGAATGCGCCGAACCTATCATAGTATTTACATAATCCGCCACTCCCCCTAATCGCTTTGGGCTCCGGACCAAGGAACCCGCATCTATCAGCTGTTCGTTAACATATATCTGATATTCACTGTCCACCTCTTTCGGTGTATAAGGCATGGGTATTTCAAGCCGTGACAAGCCTTTTTCAAGTGTTTTTTCATAGATTTTCTTTCCATCCAGTAATACCCTTACACGCTGATCGTCTTTCAATTTCAGCAGATCGACCAGCATATATTGAGTGCGCGTCTCTCCATCAAACAGTTCAAAGTCCAGCTGCTTTACATCTTTTACTATTGAAGTGAAATCGGTTAGCAGTCTAACCCCATTAGGCCCTGATAGCCTAAAAGAATCAAATTGCACCCAACCTCCTTTTATTACAGTGAGCGTAATTTGATTAAATCCTCCAGAAATCAGGTTCGCCGGTATGGGAATCCGAACAGTGGCTCCGCCAGAACCTGAGCCTACCGGATCAACCGGAGCACTTTCATCTGCTAGCTCATAGTTATAAGGCCTGCCGTTAACCATAATCTGCAAGGTGGCCCTATTTTTAGGATCACTATGGACCAATTTGACTTCAAAAAACCACGGACCATTCGATATATGACTGTTCAGCACATAATATAAATTTAGAAAGTGTGTCCTCAGCCCCGAAGTCCCACCAGTCCCTCCCCATCCATTAGCGGGTCCAGGTAGTACGTAAGGAAGATCGCGCGATGCTGAAGATTGTCCTATAATAAAATTATTATCTTCGTAACCGAAGTCATGCTGCAGGAACTTGTTATAATCAGCCGGGGCTAAAGCAAATTCTTTGCTCGACCCGTCTGGATCGCCTATTTGCCAAATATTTTTTTCCTGGCCGTAAACAGGTTGTCCTAAGATATACAATAAGCTAGTAAGAACGACAAAAAATTTTATTTTCATAATGTCTGATTTTAACCCTATATATTTCTGAATGTACCTAGAAACACGTTTAAATCTGCTATTTTTCATCATCCCCAATTTTATATGCAAAGTGAAACCAAAGCGATTAGATTCATTTCTGCTGCAATAGATCCTATCGCGTTCGAAATCGAATAACTTTGTCACCTATTCTCAAACAGCAAAAACAATATATCAAGATGCGTCAAACCTAAATTGTACATACATACAAAGCACAATAAAACCAACAAAACTCACAAAAAAAAGCAATTAAAAAAGATTTGTATTACAATAGTAATATAAAAATCAATAAATAACAAATAAAATGTATATACATAATAAACAAGGTTATCCAAGCTGTTGAGCTGTTAGGTTTTTTTCTACATGTCGAGCGAAAGGAATAAACGTCAAAAGTTATCTTTCACGGGATTTAAGCCTTAGTCCTTTACATCGCACATGTCAAATGTGTTGACCCTTGAGTACGTTTATGAAAAAGGCTTCTTTAGCGAAAAGATGTATCGCTTAAACTGCGACAGGTGAATTAGCAAGATTGTATTTCATTGAGTCTACCTCTCATGGCTCAATTTACTAAAATGTAAAAAAATAGGAGAAAAGATACCCCTACCCATTGGTTATTTTAAATCCAATAGATTATCTTTAATATAAATTTAATAGCTTTGACAACATAAAGATAGAAAGTAATAGATGTCATTGTGCTTGAAAAAGCGTATTCTACACATTTGTGTAGTGTGCTACTGTTCTGCGCAATAGACATTTAGTGTACCATAGAACATCAACACCGATAAGAGTTTTACCTCCAAAATCAGTTGAATAAAAAAGTCATTTTTTTGTATCAGCCGGCATGGGTAGTTAATTTGATAACTTGCACACTAAATATTTACAATCTTTCGGAGGTCCGGAGCGATATTAGAGGATCATTGCAAAATGCTATGAAAATAAAAATAGAAGATTTTTTTAAGCCGATACGTGTTAAAGACAACTTTAGCAAAGATGACTACGAAATAGTGGAAGCCTTTATCAATTTTGCAAAATCTCTAAGCAAATTAACTTATCAGAGCATCTACCTCATTGATTATTCAAAAAAGAGCTTTTTATTCGTTTCTGACAACCCCATTTTCCTCTGTGGAAGTACCCCAGCGGAAGTTATGAAGGAGGGCTATCGCCACTACGTAAATAATGTGCCGGAAAACGATTTGCGCTTGTTGAAGAAAATTAACGATGTCGGCTTTGATTTCTATGGCAAACTTAACGCTGACGACCGCTTAAAGTACTCGATATCTTACGACTTCCATCTGGAACAGCCCGGCAGCAAACCTCTCCTCATCAATCATAAACTGAAACCTTTACTTCTAGACGACAGCTCTAATCCCTGGATCGCTGTCTGCCTGGTTTCTATATCCTCACATCCCACGTCAGGCAATATCAGATTTAAATCGGATGAGGACGGAAGGCAGTTTGAATACGATCTGAAAAATGATGTATGGGTTGAAACCCCACGTATTAAACTGAAACCACGGGAAAAAGACATTCTGCTATTTTCTGCACAAGGGCTCACGATGGACCAAATCGCCGATAGGCTCTATGTTTCTATTGATACTGTCAAATTCCATAAAAAACAGATCTTTTCGAAGTTAAAAGTAAAAAGTATCACTGAAGCAACAGCTTTAGCCATCGAACTATCACTTTTCTAATCGATGCCGGCTATCTATTTTTTGAACAGAGTATCCCATCTGCCATATTTATAAATTTGTGAATATCGACTTCATTTGCATCGCTCCATTGCGACAATCTGTTTTTCTGTATGAAAATCTCCAACCATTCTGACCGGATATAAATAGGCAAGGTTTCAGAATAAAGGTAGATAATAGGATCACCGAGCTGGTAAGATTCTATCTCAAGTTTTCGTAAAGTATTTACTACTTTTCGATCACATTCGGCGATTATCAATCCAGCCTCCAAACTGTAGGGAACGTAAAAGGCATCAAAAAGCATCTTTTTGAGAATATTAATCCGATTTCCCGCAATTCTGCCGGAAATCACAAACCGGCCGATGTGCCAAAAATTTTCAATATCGGGCAACAACAGGTCTTCGGTCTTTATGGCAAATAACTTTTGGATGGGTAACTTCGTTTCCCTATCCCAATAAGTGATCCTGATCGAAGCATGAATTCCATTGTCCGTCTTACTACGCAAGACATAATACACTGATCGGTCGAAAAACACCAGATCTTCGCCGATCAACGATGCATAATCCATCTGATAATCCTGTTCAGAATATGCCGAAAGTTTATAGTGCTCCTGAGTGGCTCTTAAGTAAAAATCAATAAGGTCGGGCAGTTCATCTTTACGAAGTTTCGTAAAATAATAATTCTCTGGTGTCCAGTTCATGGGATTAACGTTGAGTATGCTTAACAACAATAATTTTACTAGTTTAGACCTCCTCCATTAATGGTATACAAAAATAGTATATTATCACATTATTTTTAACCATTCTAATCAAACATACTTAAATAATAGGACTCTGGAAAAGTTTTTATACGTTTGCCTGTGGCGATATTGAATACTACATGACAAACCATTCCGGATAGTAAATATAATCCCAAGGCCAGTTGGGGCGGTGGAGAGTCCATCGCTATCTTACCGTATTCGCTTAGGAACTCTTCCAGCCATTCAGTATTAATCCCCTGGTCCTTTAGATTGTCCACAATAAATTTTCCCACATTCATTTCAAAGATCTGATGCGCCTTATCCAATGACCTCAAATTACGGCTTTCGGGTGTTATTACCGTTAGAAATCCTGCCCATCCTAAATTATAGGGATGCACAACCGGGATGTTTTTATGTGCCATATGTTCATCAAATAAAAAAGGAATATCCGATGAAAAGTCCAGTGCATTGATGGCCACCTTGTGTCCAATATTAAGACTATATAGGTTACTGCAGTCTATAAAGTCGGTATAAGCAGTTATTTTTGCATCCGGATTTATCGATGTCAGACGTTGCTTTAACGCGATTGCTTTCTTAATTCCGATATCTTCATGTCTATAATTTTGTCTGTTTAGGTTTGTCAGTTCCACGACGTCTCCGTCTATAATGGTTAGGTCCTCAAATCCCATACGTAAAAGACACTCTGCTATATAGCTACCTATACCGCAGCCGCCAATAAGTATCGGGAAATCCTTAATACGTCGCTGCTCCTCCTCATTTACATGGATTTGATTACGAATGTATCTTAAGTTCATAGTTGTGCTTGTTTTAAAGAACAGATAAAGATACACTATAAATCAATAAATTTATAAACCACGACAGCGGCTTTCCGATACACTCAATTGCTATGGAGACGTGAGCAAGCATTAGGGAACGATTAGTCACGACATTAGGAAATTTTGAGCTAAAAAGCTAACTTTATCTGACAGTTTCATACCATATAGAAATGGATAATACTAGAGTATACCGCATGTCGTTCGCAGGGGTGTATCCCCACTATATTCAGAAGGCAACAAAAAAGGGACGCACCAAAGGAGAAGTGGATGAGATTATATTTTGGCTGACAGGTTACGATAGCAATGCCCTTCAACAAGTGATAACGGACAAAATCGATTTTGAACACTTTTTCAATCAGGCGCCCAGACTAAATCCCAATGCTTCCAAAATTACTGGTGTAATCTGTGGATATCGCATCGAAGATATTGAAGACCCATTAATGCAAAAAATTCGTTATTTGGACAAACTAGTGGATGAATTGGCCAAAGGTAAGCCAATGGACAAAATCTTAAGAAAATAAAAATAGGACTATCCTCCTAACTGCAGGGTATTTCAGGTCTATTTTATTTTGTTTTACCTTTGAAAGATGGTCAGACAAAGCGGGTATAGTCTAAGGGCAAAAGATATTCATCGACTGTTTAAACTTACATAACTTTGCAAGAAGCAACTGACAACAATGGACAAGCAGGTAAACGCAGGTGAGTTTGTGGATCGGTTTATGACGGGAAGTCTCGAACATCTACGGTATCAGCAATCACCGATCAAAATTTTTCAGCTCAGCGAAATCGCTCCTTACATCAAATTTCCCACTCCACCTATTTTCTTGGGTTACAATCTCCTTGTGCATATCACGGAAGGCTATTTTAAACACAAAATCGGAGCAAAAGAATATGTGGTACAAGCCCCAGCCGTCCTTATTAGCAACTATGGAAATATATCGACCATCAAATCTGTCGATAAATCAGCGGCAGGCCACTGCGTATTAATCAATGATAACGCCATGACTTCCATATTTAGAGAGCAGGAAATTTTGAATGTCTTCAATATTTCTCCGCTGCTTAATTTAACCAGCCAGGAGAGCTCTGAACTACATGAGCTGTTCAACATGCTGTATAATGAATTACTGTCTGAATCACCCTATAAGGAGCTTTATGAAAGCCTACTTAAATCATTGCTCCTAAAAATCATCAAGCTGTCGTCCTCGTACCAGGCGCTCAATAGACGTCAGGAAATTGCCATGATGTTCAAGCAACTTGTGCACAAAAACTTCAAAAAACACAAAGATATTTCCTTTTACGCGGACAAATTAGCTGTATCGACCAATTATCTCAATAGATGCGTATTTTCTGTATTCAAAAAATCATCCAAAGAGCTAATTCTCGAAGTACTCATTATGCACAGTCAACTCCTTCTTTTTGAATCCACTAAAAGTGTTTCGGACATCTGTTACGAACTTGAATTTTCTGATCCGTCCTATTTCTCCCGGCTATTTAAAAAAATTGTTGGTGTTTCACCAAGTGTTTATCGGAGTAAATCGTCCTAAAAAGTAACATGCACGATTTGTCCTAGTTTTTATACAAAAGTTGACGAACTGCTTAGCATCACATGGATTATTTTTGTATAGCGATTGAGATGTAGTTTATTCAAACTATCGTGTATAGCTATAACGCACACATCTGCGATTGCAAAAAAATGTTTCATCATTTAATCCCTATCTAAGATGTCCAACGTATTAGAACACACAAACAAAAAGCAGGATTTCGATTTATTTATCGAGAATTTCAAGAAAAAGCTATCCCATCTGTTCCATGTAGAATACGATTATAACAAACTGAGTTTAACGAGGGGCTTACCACCGCAGTTCCTGAGCGAAATCATGACAATGAACCCTCTATCCGTTGCCATACCGCAACATCACGGTGGTAGAGGTTTACACGTTAAGGAATGTTTAGGTGTACTAGCGGCTGCCTCTTATGAATCTCTTTCTCTATCATTAATCTTCGGAATTAATATCGCGCTGTTTCTGGAGCCTTTCGCCAAATACGGCAACCCCATGCTTCAGGAGAAGATCTTCGAACGCTTTTTGACAAACAAGGCCATGGGTGGCCTGATGATCACAGAACAGGCTTACGGTAGTGACGCGCTCAATATGCGTACATCATATCATCAAGAAAGCAATAAATATATCCTTCAGGGAGAAAAACATTGGCAGGGCTTAACTGGTGCTGCAGACTTTTGGCTTGTCACAGCGCGAAAGAAAAATGAGAACGGTGAACTTGTGCGTGATATTGACTTCTTCGTAACCGACAACGCCATTCAGGAACAAAAGATTGAGGTACTGAAAAAATACAATAGCCTCGGTCTATATGCCATTCCTTACGGAATCAACAAAATAGATATTGAGGTACCTGAAGATCATCGCCTAACACCGGAAAGCACGGGAATCAAACTAATGCTCGACACCCTGCATAGGAGTAGGCTTCAGTTTCCGGGAATGGGAATGGGTTTTATTAAACGCATGCTGGACGAAGCGATGAAACATTGTGCCGCCCGGCGTGTAGGTGGTATTCCCTTGAGCGAGATAGACTCCGTCAAGTTTCAGCTATCTCGGTTACAAGCAGCTTTTACCATCTGTTCGGCGATGTGCGCCCACAGCAGCTCGATAAGCTCTATTCATAACGATCTCTCTGCTCACAGCATGGACGCTAACAGTGTTAAAGCTCTGGTCACCGACTTAATGCATGAAGCCGCACAGATCTGCGTACAATTATCCGGGGCAAACGGTTATCGGTTAGATCATGTTGCAGGCCGTGGGCTGGTCGACAGCAGGCCTTTCCAGATCTTCGAAGGATCCAACGAAATGCTATATGCTCAAGTAGCCGAAGCTATCGCTAAATTAATGCGGAAAAACAAAGAAAACAACTTGCTGTCATTCCTGAAAAGAAATTCCGCTACAGAGCTTGCAGCACCTTTCTTCCCTACTTTACTGGACTTTAATTTTCCCTTACAGCCTAAGCAACGTGACCTGGTCACACTTGGCAAAATCATAGCCCGTGTCATCTGTTTCCAATATGTATTGCAAATCAACAATGCCGGATTTAATGATACAATGACCGAAATCACCCGTCAGCATATGAGCATGGACCTATCCATGCTCGTGGGACAGTTGTCGAGCAATCACCATGCTGATCCACTAAACGACTATTACGATAACAGCGATTGGATGAAATTTGTATCTTCTGCCACTTAAAATATAGAAAAGAGACAGCAAATGGAGCCGTATCAAAATAGTTATTTTGATACGGCTCCATTTTTTACGTTATCGTCATGATCTTTATTGCGCATTTCCTTAAATATCTTGCCCTTCTTCTGGACAGATTATGGACAAGTCAAGGCCAATTCCGGCCTCCCCCCGACTTGTAAGAAACGTGCACGCACAGTGAAAGCAGCTTAAAAGGTACACTCGACGTGGACTCACTGTGGACTCACTCCCCTTACAGTCCGAATTTGGTAATAGCTTGGTACGGACTTTGTCCCTACCAAATCTTTCCAATTGTCAAGCCGCAGTCAAAGGTCCTCGAGAGGCTAGCGCCTATGGTAACATTTGTGTGGAAAGAAAAATGATCATACCGAGCCGACTAAACTTAAGTGTTATGCCTAGACCGGCCATGCATAAATCAATGACAGCCTCTTATAAATTCGCTATATCCCACTCCCAAACGCTATGATAGTGCCCAATGCGCTCGGCATAGCCGATAAATTCTTTATAAAAAGGATGTGTCCCGATTGTTGCACTGTCGCCAATAACAACCAGTTTCTTTTTCGCGCGCGTCATCGCCACATTCATTCGCCGTACATCGGATAAAAATCCGATCTGCTGTGAAAAATTGCTTCGCGTCAAGCTGATGTATATGATATCCTTTTCCTGTCCCTGGAAACTATCGATTGTCTGTACCTGTAGAATAGCTGCATAAGGAACCAGCTCTTCGTCCTGTTCGAAGATTTCTATCAGCTGCGCAACCTGCTGCCGGTACGGAGCAATAATGCCAATACTGGGCCATCCGCCGACATCATCCCCGTTGGCCCAATGTCGTATTGCCGACTTTAAATGTGCCTTAAGAAAGCGGGCTTCGCCGATATTACTAATTGCACCGTCAGTTTCTGTTTCTTCATAGCCCGCACCCGCTGTATCAATAAATAAAATAGGCTCTATATCCTGCGGTAAAGTGCGGCCCGCTACCGCATCGTCCGCCTTTAGTAGTCCACCATACAATGCCGCGGATGGGTATTGCATAATCTGCTCGTTCATCCGGTATTGTACATCCAATAAGCAGATTGCCTGCGGATATAGTTTGATAAGCTTTTCAAATAAGGTGTTATGAAGCTTGCTCGCCGTAGGTGTGTTTGACTTCACAGTTGGCGGCAGCTGACAGTGATCTCCTGCGAGGACAAGCTTCGCTGTTTTTAAGATGGGGATCCAACAGGCAGGCTCCAGAGCTTGTGCAGCCTCATCTATGACAACTGTATCATATTGACGGTCACGAATCACGTCCTGATTAGCCCCTATTAGTGTTGCTGTAATTACTTGGGAACTGTCGAGAATATCTTCCACAATAAAATCCTGTATACGGTCGATGTCTTTTTGAATCCGATGTGCTTCACCATACAGCGCTTTGCGCTGTTCGCGCTCCGCTTTTCCAAAATGACGTTTATACTTTTGAGCCATGTCTGTATATACTCGGACCTGCTTTCGCAACGTCCTTATCTCTGTATTTGCACGGTGTTGGTCAATTTTCCCGTCCAACGTCAGCTTCTGCAAATGCTCGGAAACTTTAATCGGGTTACCAATTCGAGTCACTCTTACACCTGCCTTGTCCAGTCGTTCAGTCAATAAATCCACAGCTGTATTGCTGGGTGCGACAACCAATACTTGTCTGTTGTTTTGCAATAAGGCCACCACAGCTTTGACCAAGGTGGTTGTTTTACCCGTTCCGGGCGGCCCATGCAAAAGAGCGATATCCGTTGTATCCAGAATGTGCTGAACAGCTCTATTTTGGCTGGCGTTCAGCGATGGACAGTGATAAAACTCCTGTATATTGGTGTTCGAAAGTTGTTCGGCACCAATAAGCTTTCTAATGAATATTCCCTCATCCGACAGGATGGCCATTTCCTTCGCTTTTTGTAAAGTAGAAAACATCTGCCGGTAGGAATGCTCATCAAATAAAAGATCCACTCCGAGTTTACCCCGTCGCGTCCAGTCGGGCAGTTCGTCCAAACGAAATGATATTCGCATCTGATCTTTACCCACCCAATTTATGACACCGTCTATCCGATCTGTTTCCGGAGCATGGTTTGAAAATAATGAAACAGGCATTGCAAAACGAAATTTATGTTCGAATTCCAAAAAATTCGCCCGACTTATACTTACGGTTAAATAGTCACCCCTACCCAGCTCGCTGTCTGTTATACGAATAGGAAACCAAGTGACCCCAAGCATTCTTCTTTCATTTAGATTATTCTGCAATAGTAATGTTTCGTGCTGAATTTTATCGTATTGCTGTTCTTCCTCTAGCAGGTTAATAAGATCATCGAAATAGTCCATGTCAAGGTGTTGAGTTTATCAGGGAACAAAGTAAGTGTTTTTTCCAATATTTCATTTATAGCGCCAATTATCCTCGCGATATTTTTAGCTTTACATTTGTTTTGCAAATGGGCAAAACGGCAGTAAAGTTTCGTTCTAGCATAGAATTTCATATTTATTTATTATCATTGGTACAGTTTTAACATCTATTACTATGAAAGAAAAAAACAGCGAAATATTCTTACCTGATAGCGAGCTCCAATGGGAGGATCTGGGTGACGGTGTCCGACGTAAAATATTGGTATATAATGAACAACTCATGGTCATGAAGGTACAGTTCAAAAAAGGAGCCATCGGTGCACTACATCAGCACCCACATACACAAATATCCTACGTAAATACTGGAAAATTCAACTATCATATCAACGGTATCGACCGCATTTTAACCGCCGGCGACTCCTGTATTGTGTACCCGGGGTACATCCATGGCTGCGAGTGCCTTGAAGAAGGCGAATTGATCGATTCTTTCACACCTTATCGCGAAGATTTCGTGGAAACTGCATCATCCAAAACTTAAGTGGACTACTGAGCACAATATTCAAGTCGGACCAGCGTTTATTTAATTATGTCAAAAAATATATTCAAGTTGCTCAGAGTGAAGATGTATTTGTTACTTGTTAATTTATGCGTCCTATCCTCTTTACAGGCTCAAGAAAAGCCATTATCGATTGAAAAAATCAATTCCCAGCTTTACCTCTTTACGACCTACAACACTTTTGAAGGAACCCGATACGCCGCTAACGCAGTCTATTTAATCACAAAAAAAGGCGTAGTCGTTTTTGACACCCCTTGGGATTCCACCCAATATCAGCCACTGTTGGACAGCATTCAACATAAACATCAACTACCAGTTATCGCAGTTTATGCCACACACTGGCATGAGGACCGCGCGGGTGGATTTGCCTATTATAACAAAATAGGAATTCCTACTTATGCAACCCAAAAAACCAATGCCCTACTGAAAGCAAACAATAAAGCGCAAGCGACACAACTCGCGGAAATCAATAAAACCTATAAAATAGGCGGCCAATCGTTTGTTCTCAATTTCTTTGGTCCTGGACATTCCCTCGACAACGTGGTAGTTTGGTTTCCAGACTATCAAATTCTCGACGGCGGCTGCTTTATCAAAAGTAGCGATGCCCAAAATCTAGGTTTTGTAGGCGATGGGGATGTCAAAGCCTGGAAGCCCTCATTGGCCAGATTATTAAGCAAATATCCGCAAATAAATAGGGTTATTCCGGGGCATGATGAGTGGCAAGACCAAGGACAGATCAAGCGAACTGAAGAGCTGCTTAACGAGAAGCAATAAAAACTGTAGTCAAAAAAACAAAAAAACCGATTTGGTTTTTACAAAAAAGTATTATCTTAGCGGCAGAAATACAGAAAGGGGCATTAGCTCATTTGGCTAGAGCGCTTCGCTGGCAGCGAAGAGGTGGTCAGTTCGAATCTGATATGCTCCACAATAAAAAGGTTACCTTGTTCGGGTAACCTTTTTTGCTGATAAACTTTTTGCTCTTATCGTATTGGTGTACTACCGCACTATTATCGGTATGAGTTAACGGACTTGGAAACTTTCCAAGTACCATTCTCTTTGACAAGTGTAATCAGATCGGTTTTTGAAAATCCGTCAAACTGCATAGTTATTTTTGCAATGGCATAATCTGGCAGCTCTTCAACAATCTGGGTCGTGGTTTTACAGTTCATTTTTATTCCCTTTTGTTTTTTCAGAAACTCGATCATTTGCGAACGGCTGTGACTTAGGTCTTGTTTACCGCATATTTTCTGATTGAAATCCGATGTAAACAATTTATCCAGATACATTACCTGTCCTTCCGTCATTGCTCCTACATATTCTTCCACCGCCAGATCCGCTGTGACAAGATTACGCTCCTCTGGTTTAACCGAAGCCATGGAGCATGTTGTGATGGCTATCATTGCAGCCGCTACAAATGTTTTTACTAAGTTTTTCATTTCTTTTCTGTTTTATAATGTATTAGTATATTTTTCTTATTTTATTGTCGTACAGGATCCTTTATTGTTGCACGTTTTTCTTATTTATTTTCTGATTCAAATTTAAGACAACTAAGATGTGTATTTCATTACTTTTAGATTAACATTGCATTAAAGTCGGTAAATGTTGCTTTTTTATAGGCGAATAGATTACCGAAGGTCGGCACCATAGCCAAAAGACGACAAGACAAATAAAATATTCTTTACAATATTGTAATTTTGTCTAATTCCTCTTAGATTGCGTGCTTTCATGGCACACGACTATAGACGACACCTTTTTTTCTGCAAGATTGCCACCATTGTGGCTGTATCAATGGTATTGCATGTTGATGCGTACGCCCAGCGTCCTGTCAATGAAATAGAAACTACCAAACACGTTGCCGATACCAGTAAACAGCGAGATCTCATAGACATTGGAAAAGAGATTCTGAAGATCAAACCGCCCAAGTCCGTGGACAGCACAGGAAAAAAGGTCTATTTTTCTTTTTTGCCGTTTTCAACCAATGTTCCGGGCGGCGGCCATGCTTTGATCACAAGCACAACAGCAGGATTCTATCTGGGTGACCGTAAAAACACCTATATGTCGAAACTGACGTTCACGCCATATACAAATTTTGCAAAGCGGTTTGGCTTGCCAATCCGTTCATACGTCTGGTTGAAAGAAAATACATGGGTGATAGATGGTGATATCCGGCTCCTGAAATATCCCCATGAAACCTGGGGTATAGGTAAAGAACATGCGGGAGACCAGAAGATCAATTTAGATTACACCTACTTCAGACTTTATCAGCATGCGTTAAAACGTATTCATGGCGGATTGTTTATGGGGATTGGGTATGATCTGGATTATAGAATGAATATTAGGTCAACGGGCGATATTCTACTGCAAGATTATACCGCTTATCCTTATGGCACAGAACAAAAGGACCATACCATCTCCTCAGGTGTCAGTCTAAACTTCATTTATGATACCCGCGCCAACTCAATCAACACGTGGTCTGGCAATTATGCTAACCTCCAATTTCGGATAAACCCCACATTTTTGGGCAGTGACCAAAACTGGAAATCGCTATTTCTTGAAGTCCGCAGATATCACCGGCTGACAAGGGATCCCAATCGACAGAACATGATTGCTGTACGCAGTTTTTTTTGGACCGTATTTAATAGCAAAGCGCCCTATCTCGATTTGCCAAACTTGGGTTGGGACCCTTACAACAGCTCCGGAAGAGGATTTCCCGTAAGTCGATTCCGCGGCAAATCCCTCTATTATCTGGAAACGGAATATCGGCGAGACATTACCAAAAATGGCCTATTGGGCTTTGTGACATTTCTGAACTTTACAACAGTCAATGGTCCGAAAAATAGTATGTTTGCAGACTGGAACATCGGTACCGGTGCCGGTGCCAGGATCAAATTCAATAAAAACTCAGGCACCAACATCGGAATTGATTACGGTATCAGTACGAATCACCGTGGTGTAAGGTTAACCTTGGGTGAGGTATTTTAAATATTAACTCAAGTGATAGCTTTGATTTTTAAACTCCATGGAGGTGTAATATCTGTACCTATCGCTATCCAAAGGATAGTCCCAACAGCCCATGCGATGGTAAATATCTCCTCCAAAACCTGTTTTGAACCGATAAAGACCATATAAAGGATGAGATGGGTCAGCTTGTGGCGACACACCAAAGAAGTCATATTCTGTACAGCCTTTCTCCTTTGCCATCTGCATAGCACGCCACTGCAAGGCATAAGTTGCCATATAATTCCGATGTTCGGAAGCCGAAGCCCCATAAAGATATGTTCCCCGGTTGGCTGTGATCACTAAAAACATCGCCGCGAGTGGCTGAGCATCCACTTCCGCGACCAGCAAATGCACCTCAGCTGGCGACAGCGTATCATTAGCTCTTGCCGACAGCACAATCTTAAAATAACTGATATCATGCAGAAAAAAGTTGTTTCGAAGCGCAGTCTGTCGGTACAAATCGTACCAGATGGCTAAGCTCTCCAGCCCTAAGGAACGTACTTTTACCCCCTTTCGGTCCGCCAGATGAATGTTATACCGTGTCTTCGGTTTCATATTGGCCAACAATAGATCTTCTGATGTACGCAGATTCATAAAAATGGTATTGGACGGCAGTATATCTGTATTGGCTTTATGAAAATTCCAGTTTTCTGTGTTAAAGTTAAAACGCATTTCCTGAATACGTTTCTCTGGTACGCCAAGCCAGTTGCCGTGCAAATCATAACAATCTTCATCTTTGGCCCAATGCGACTCCCACGAAAGATCGTAACGTATCATAATGCAATTGGGCGGTAAGTATGAACGCAGGCTCTCTGAAAGCTGTTCTAAAAAATAACCCTGGTTTTCCTCCGAAGGCTCTACTTCCGGTCCGTATGGAACATAAGCGATGCTTTGATCGCGTTCTATTCCCTGTATAATAATTAATAAATCACCAACAAAGTAGGCCTCATCGTCAACTCTAACATATAAATCTGAGTATTTCGCTTTAAAATTAAAGGCCATGGATTCTATCCCCTGCATTTTCTTTACAGTCGACCAGTAAGCTGTCTGCTGAATAATACCGGTCTTATATAGACCGCTCACTTCTTTATCATTTATGTCTGCTATCATTGAATTCTATTTTTGGAAGATCCTTCATCACAAAGGACAAAACAGCTGGATTTCCCAACCCAAAAACGGCAAACTTAGCCAAAATGTCCCGCTATGGGACTATTTATTTGTCACGTTGTTGTTAATTTAAGTAAAAACAGTACAATTTTAGCAAAAACCAGCTTTTTCACATTATTTAACGGCTTTATCTGTTCCCGCCAATTGGTATTTTGTGCCAAAATTTAGGATATTTGTAGCCTAACAATTCACAACGACGATGGACAATAAAGCGATCTCCAAAATATTTAAACTGTGCAGCCAGCTGATGGAACTTCAGAACGAGAATCCATTCCGTACAAAAGCAATGGCAAGCGCGTCTTTTAAGCTGGACAAATTACCCGTACGGATCGTTGAGGCATCGCTCGAAGAATTGAGTGCATATCCCGGTATTGGAAAAAGTACTGCAGAAAAAGCGAAAGAAGTTGCGGCGACCGGAACGTTTAAGGAACTTCAGGATTTGTTGCAACAAACGCCAGCAGGTGTTGTCGATATGCTGCAAATAAAAGGATTAGGACCGAAGAAAATTCAGATTATCTGGAAAAATCTAGGCATCGAAAGCGTAGGAGAATTACTTTACGCCTGTAACGAAAATCGCCTGATTGAAGAAAAAGGGTTTGGACTGAAAACGCAGGAGGAAATAAAAAAATCCATAGAATTCTCTATCTCAAACCAGGGATGGTTTTTGTACGCCAAAGTGCTATCTCAGGCAAATATATTCTTTAATATGTTAAAAACACATTTTCCTTCTTCCCTGCTATCGTTTACCGGTGATTTCAGGAGAAAATGTGAAGTATTGAGTACTGTTGACGTACTAATTTCCGAGAATATTGAAACGGTGGAAAAATTTCTCAGCAGCTACACCTTAGTAGAGAAAACAGAAAATTCATTGGAGGTAACCGATGAACTGGGTTTTACATTCAAAGTCTTCAGTAGCAATATCAATGATTTTTATCGCGATCTTATACTAAGTACCGGCTCCACGGCTCATCTGGAACAATTGTTCCAAATTCTGCCTGATCTACCCTCGCTTTCAAGCGAAGAAGCTATCTATAGAAACCTGGGTCTCGACTACATTGAGCCAGAACTACGGGAGGGTCTGGATGAAACACGACAGGCGCAGGACCATACCCTGCCTCAGCTCATTCAGTTCAAAGATCTTAAAGGAACCTTACATAATCATTCCACATACAGTGACGGCGTCCATAGTCTCGAACAAATGGCACTATATTGCAAAAACCAATTAGGCCTTGAATACCTAGGGATATGTGACCACTCCCGAACTGCGGTTTATGCTAATGGCCTTTCTATCGAACGGCTTCAACAACAATGGGACGAAATAGCACTGTTAAATCAGCAACTCGCCCCGTTTAAAATTTTCAGAGGCATAGAATCTGATATTTTGAGCGACGGATCACTAGATTATCCGGATGAAATTCTCGCAAAATTTGATTTTGTCGTGGCTTCTGTACACTCCAATCTAAAGATGGATAAAGAAAAGGCAACAGCCCGACTGATTAAGGCAATCGAAAACCCGTATACCACGATATTAGGGCATCCCACAGGCCGGCTTTTGCTGAGTCGATCCGGGTATCCTTTGGATTATGAAAAGATCATCGATGCTTGCGCCGCAAATAAGGTTGTCATTGAGATAAATGCCAATCCCCTAAGGCTCGACTTAGATTGGAGATGGCATCGTTACGCAGTTGAGAAAGGTGTTATTTTATCTATAAATCCAGATGCCCACCGTACCGAAGGCCTGCTGGATATGCAGTATGGCATTCTGGTTGCGCAAAAAGGAGGGCTCGAAGCAAAAAACTGCCTGAATACATATTCGCAAAGTGAAATTACAGCTTATTTTAATAGTCTAAAATAATCGTATGCTACATAAAACGAATGCTGTACGCCTTTTGGACAGGGCCAAAGTCGCCTATGAATTAAAAGAGTACGAGGTGGACGAACAAGATGTCAGCGCTGGGCATGTCGCGCTTTCCATGGGGCTATCGCCGGAAGTGCTCTATAAAACCTTGGTATTAAAGGGCAATAAAGACCCTTACCTTGTCGCGATAGTACCGGGAAACGCACAGCTGGACTTAAAAAAAATCGCAAAAGCTTCAGGAAATAAAAATTGTGAAATGCTCCCGCTGAAAGATCTTGTAACCGTCACTGGATATGTCCGGGGCGGCTGTTCCCCTATCGGCATGAAAAAATTATTTCCCACATTTATCGAAGAAACTGCTCAGCTGGAAGAGCGGATTTCGGTCAGCGCGGGCAAACGCGGTCTTCAGATGTTGCTGGATCCTGACGATCTTGCCGGGTTAACCCAAGCGGTCTGGTCCGATCTCATCAGCACCAATGCGGGGACCTAAGCCCGACGGCCGTAAAGCAAGAGTCGCTTAAACGGGTATATTGCCGGAAATTCGGGAAAATGTGCTCTGATAAGTGACCTAAACGCATGAATGAATAATTGATGTCTTTCCTTCTCCAAATGCTCCATATAAGGAATCAACGCCGAACCGGCGATGAATTCATAAAGCATTTTTTCCGAATCAGCCACTATCGGATAAACGCGGATGGAGAGGTCGAGCTGGACCAGCCCCTCTTTATACAATAGTTCTGCATAATCATCGAGACTTAACACGGGCGACACCCTATTCCAACCCTTCAAGTAAGAACAAAAAGGTTCTTCCGCCGCCATTTCTATCAGTATTTTATTAAGCACATTTTCTGGCTGTAAAGGCATTTGAATAGCCAATTGGCCTCCCCGAGTCAACTTCGAAATCAGTTTAGGAAAAAGTATACGATGATCGTCCAGCCATTGTAAGGCCGCGTTGCTAAAAATCAGATCCCATGTCTCTGCTGTGCCGAGAAAATCTTCAACACTGCTATTGCTAAACTGTAAACGTCCATGAGCAAGCTGATCACTATTCGATAGCATCTCTGCGGAGGCATCCAGACCAAGAAATGTGGCTTGCGGAAACCGTTCGCTGAGGATCGCGGTTTGCTCACCAGTGCCACATCCTAGGTCTACCGCTTTCATCCTTGGTTCTGACACAATTAATGCAGACAGATCCTGAAATGGCTTGAAGCGAATATCTTTGAATTGATTGTATAACTTTGGATTCCAGGGCATAGCTTATAATTCTGTGTTTAATAGTTTGCAACATTTATTTAAACAGTTCCAGGACTTCGCTGACGTCAACTTTACCAAAATAGCCCGTCAGATCCACTGTATCTAGTACCGTTTCTATCTCTGCCAGCTGGTGGCGCTTACCGAGCAAAAGCTGTTCCAGCTCAAGAATGGGTTTGGATGCAAAAAAATCACCAAAAATTTTAGCTTGCTCGATATAGCCTTTGTGAACATCGAGGTGCAGCTCGATAAAACCTGCCGGAATTTTAATCGCTTTCTTAAAATTGTAGTTCGGAGAAAAACCAAAATTCCAATCCCAGGTCTCATATTTGTCCCTAACCAGTTCCTCAATATCACGGATATCGTCTGGAGTCAAACGGACCATTTCAGCATTTGTATTTTCTTGCTTCATCTCTGCGATCAATAAGTCCTTGAATTTTATGGTCGTAAAATCGTCAGGTAGATAACCGATTAAATTGGTGACACGAGCACGGTTTGATTTTACGGCCTTATCTACAAATTTAAGCGGATTTGTGATCAGCGCTTCCCCCAAAACCTCCATCTGTGAATCAATTAAAATCGTACCATGCTGGATCATTTTACCATTTTTTACGAGCTTCGCATTGCCGCTAAACTTCTTGCCGTCAACCAATAGATCATTCCTGCCCTGAAGCTTTGCCGGAATACCCAGTTTATTCAAGATAGTGACAATGGGCTGGGTGAATGTCGAAAAGTCCATAAAATCGAGATTGCCCAATAGCGTATGGAATGAAAAATTGAGATTGCCCATATCATGGTACACGGCCCCACCTCCCGACATGCGCCGCACCACTTTAATATCGTGCTGCCTGACATAATCAAGATTTATTTCAGCCAGCGTATTCTGGAACTTGCCGATAATGATCGAAGGCTCATTGACGTACAGCAGAAAGATGCTTTCACCTGGATACTTGCTCAGCAGATATTCTTCGGAAGCAATATTAAAATAGGGGTTATTCGAGGGTGAATCTATAAAGAGCATCGTATTTTATATTTTTTCAAAAATAAGAAGAAAACAAGAGGCTCACTTCATCTCAAACTCATAATTTGCCACAGAGTCTGGCTAAAAAGCGGGAGCATTCCGGGCAAACAGTTATTACGCTTTTTGCAAACTTATTTTTGCTTCAAGTTGTTTGATGATAAAGGTAGAAAAGTCCTCTTTGACGATCTCTTCGGTCTGGCACAATGCTCCCGGACTAAAAACGTTGATTTCCATAATACGGTCGCCAACGATATCCAGACCGACAAAATACATTCCATCCTGAATAAGTTTATCCTTGATTTTGTCCACCATTAGCAACAATTCGGGCGTAATCTGCGCTGCCTGGGTCTTAGCGCCCTGATGTACATTGCTCCGAATCTCATTCCCCTGTTGTACACGATGAACTGCCGCAAATTTGCCATTGATTAATATCGGCTCGCCATTTAATAAAAAGAATCGGATATCGCCCTGAGCAGCTTCAGGAAGATATTCTTGTCCAATCACATATCCATCGCGCGCAATAGCCTCCACCGTCTGTTTGAGGTTCTGCTGATTCTCCTTATTGATCAGAAAAACGTTTTTACCACCAGAGCCTTTTAAAGGTTTTAAAATGATCAGTTTATTCTGTTTCTCAAAAAAATCGACCACATCGGCATAGTTTCTGGTCACAATCGTTTTTGGTCGGATCGTCTCGTCAAAACCCTCAAGATATAATTTGTTACTTGCCCGACTCAAACTATCTGGATCATTGATTACCTGAACACCTTTTTCCTTTAATAAAGATGCGAACTGCAAAGCAGATGAAGCCGCCCAAGGACGGTTAACCATATCCAATACAGGGTCGAACCTCAGCCAGACGACATCCATGATCTCCAATTCCATCTTTATCTTTTTGCAGTTACGCAGCGCCTCCATCAACGCTTTGGCCGACGTGATGTGCTGCTCGGGCAATACGGCACGGACATGTGCCGCGATGTGGGCTGATTCATAATAAAAATCTGCTAAGCCAATGTAATAAATTTCATGTCCCAGCTGATGCGCTTTTAAAGCAAGAAGGGTGGTCGTGAAACGCTCGGTTTCTTTGTGGGTTTGATTAATAACGAATGCAATCTTCATAGAGTTCCACTTATTGTATCATTTGAAATATTCCTTTATTTTCCTTTAACGTCGACAAGACGTCCGTATAGGGGGATGTCAGGTATCTCGGAGTCAGTACCGGTTCCTTGAGCATTCCTTTAAGCATTAATTCCTCAACAATGGGAATATAGTCTTCCCGAATCTTGCCCATGGTCAATAAGGTAAGATCACGGCCAGTTTTGATATAATTGATCAATTCGATCAAGCCACTTAAGTACAATGCATCCTTGGTAAGCCCACCGCTTCTATAAACACGCATGGTCATCTGAAAGGCGGTCTCGGGAATAAACCGATGCTTGTCTACCAACAGGAAGAATGTATCCAAGAACGTATTTCCTTGCTGCATGTGGTGTACGGCTACCACACGTCCCGCAAGTATGCGCAACCTGTTGTTGGTTAATCCGCCCACCAAATATTCAGCAAGTACAGCCAGTCCTTCCTGAAGTTTTTCGTAACCGGGGACGCCTAGCCTAAAAAGACTAAACGGTTGCTGTTTGCCATTGTAATAGGTCACGATATGGGTACCCACTTCATGCTGAATCAATGCTTTTACCCTACTGCGTGGTAAGCTATACTGCTTACTGATATTCAGCACGCCTTGGTTTACCATAACCCCGTAGATATCATCCCGAAGCCTGACGGTTGTCCCAAAGTTGGGCTCCTGCATTTTGAGATAATTCAGTTCTTCCTGTGCGAGCTTTGCAAACTCATCAGCGTACACCACATCCTCCTCTCGGCCCCTATTCTCTGCATCTGTCGCTGTAATGGTCAAAATAGCTTGTGCTTTCTCCAGAAGTTTTTCGTTTACCGTACCAAAAACTTGCATACTGCCCAGCAAAAAGCCTTCTTTCCCACGCTCACTGAGCATGCTCATCATTTGATCCAATTCCTTCCGTTTGTCCCGAAATAAATACGCAATCGAAGGATCGTACAGATCTTCAATATGTAGGTTATATAGATTGCGCTTGATAATATCGGGGTCAATGGGCATTGGACGATAACGGAAAACCGGAACTTTACGATAACTCCCTTTTTTGAACTGTAGCCAGGCATCATAGGAATTGGTGGGCGTAATCAACAGAAGAAAATCAAATCTCTGGCTTTCACGAGCCAATTTTTGATCAATCTCCCATGCCAATGGAAGCATCTTTTTAGGATGGCTTATTTTAAACGATGTAGGCTTCGAAACTGTATGTATCCGGATAAATTCAAAAAAAGTCTTGGACAGACTCCTGGATATAGCTTCCCGGAAATGACGGAGATCTATAGGCAATATCTGCTGATTGGAACCGAGTAGGTATTTGGGTTTGATCTCCAAACCCATATACAAGATATTGCTATTTAAATTGTCAAGCTGCACACTTGCCGGAGAAAGACTCTGCGTAGCGCTGGATTTTGAATCGGTTATAATCTCCACTTTTGCAATAGACTCCTCCGAAGTCAATTGTTTGCCCAGATACTGTGCGATTGCCTGTACATTTTTTCGGGCAATATGAATTTGAATATCCTCTTCCTGCCCTGGACTTGCTGTCCAGGCCTCAATAATCAGACAGGCACCAAACTCTTCAACAAGCTGATTAAGTATAGGACCGATCCAGTCCGAGACATTTAATTCTGGATCTTTAACACGAAAATAAGCAGGTTCGGATTTCACTAGTTCGGCCAGCATCGGGTCAGGGCTGAAAAACTGTCTATATAAAAATATATAGGGAACGACCTGGTTAAACACCAACTTATTTTTGGGAGGTATCTGAACATGAAAAACCTCTTTGCTCTTAATTTTCTTTAAAACAGCCGCCAGCTGCCGCTCCTTATTTTTCATATGCAAAATAAGATTCTAGCGTTTCCATAGTTTGCATCAATAACTGCTTGTATTCCTGAAGCTTCTGTGGAAAAACCTGCCCTGTCCATTCATTCATGAAATCTTTACGAAATTCTATAGAAAAGATGCACCCCTTATCACCAAACTTCGAATTTAGATACGCTGACAGAAAGCCACCTTTAAATTTGACATTTTCACGCACATCATATGTCTGTCCATCTTTACCTTTTTTGAGGATATCCAGTAAAGAGTTTGTCAATGCACGCCACTTATCCCGATTATGGGCGGTCCCAATATTGATCTGTGGATTACTGCTCCTGTCAAGTGTCGCTGTAGGACCATCGCGCAAAGCATTATAACTATGGATATCAAATATGACAAAATAACCGAAACGGCTGATCGTTTCCGAAATTTGCAACTCTATTTCCTTATAGAGATCATCATAGATATCATAGATCTGTTTTTTTATATGCGAGGGCAATTCATTGTGCCAGACCTTGATCCCCCAAGATTGTTCGGGACGCAGATAGAGTGCCTCTCCTTTATTCCGATTGAGATCGATCTGAAACCTGGAAGTGCCACAAACAAAGCGGTTACATGGCAGTTCTGCCAAAATTGCCGTATACGGATCTTCCTCACGCAGCCGATCTTGAGGAGAGATAGCCATATAAGGTGCTAATGCTGGATCAACATGATGTCCGTCATGCACGGCAAACGCCCAGAAAGGACTCTCCTGATTGTCAATTTGATAAAGATATGTTAATGGCATGTATTCTATTTAAAACAGTGTACTGATCTCTTTTGACTCCATTCAATAAACATTTGGACACCACAAAAAGTTTGGAAATAATCTGCGGTCCAAATTGCTATAAATAGATAGAACAACAGGTTAAAAGCGTTAAAAACCGTTAAACTGGAAAAGAATTCGTGGTATTGGCATCCAAATTGAAAGTTACTTACCAGTTTCATAAGTTTAGGTTAAAAATTAGTTAGTGATAAAAAAGCTGTTAGTATACCCCACTAGCGGCTTTTTTTATTTTCTAAAAGGAAAACATGCCAATTGATGTGCAGTTAATCGAAAATCAATATAGA
Organism: Sphingobacterium sp. InxBP1; assembly: GCF_026191775.1. Taxonomy (NCBI): domain Bacteria; kingdom Pseudomonadati; phylum Bacteroidota; class Sphingobacteriia; order Sphingobacteriales; family Sphingobacteriaceae; genus Sphingobacterium; species Sphingobacterium sp. InxBP1. Next base: position 390,199 of record NZ_JAINDX010000042.1, read on the forward strand.
AATACAAAAAAATGTTAAAAAGTATAAAAAATAGAAATTGGTGAAACATTTTGACTTCTTACTACGTTATACTAGTACTTTTCATAAATTTAGGTTAATAATTGGTTAGGATAACTCCTGAAGTTCCCCGCTTCAGGAGTTTCTGTTTCAAGCAATTACAACACGGCTATCACTATAAATAGCACCCCGTAGAGGAGAATCTGTTTGAATTAAGATGTCGTATTTAACCGCCGAACGTTGACCATCTACCACAGTATTTTATATTAACAATAAAATGACAATTAATTCATTCTAAGAAAAAGAACTGGCATAGCAATTGTATTATTTTAGTCATTCATAAATTTAGGTTAATAATTGGTTAGTTAAAACACTTGAAGTTCCCCGCTTCAAGTGTTTTTCGTTTATAAACATCGTTACATCATTAAAGGAGTTGCTTCAACGCTATTTCATAAGCTCTGGATGATAACCCTATGCGTTCTGCCGAAGCGTCTCTTATTTTCTTCAACGCTTCAAAAATAGTCCTTGAAACGTCTGAAAAGATAGCGTCGTCACTCATTTCAATATTCCTTTGCATTAAATAGGCAAACACTCGTGCCATACCACAATTGGCTATAAAATCAGGTATTACTGCGACATGCTGGTCGGCAAATTCCATAACTGGGCCGTAAAATATTTCCTGATCAGCAAAAGGAACATTTGCGCCACACGCGATCAGCTCGAGTCCATTTTCCATCAGTTGCTGTATCTGATCTTTTGACACCAGGCGCGACGCTGCTGCCGGCACAAAGATTTCGGCCTGCAATGTCCAGATCTCACTTTGTATTTGCTCAAAAGGAATCAGGTTATCCGTATACAATTGGTTTCCCCGTCTATCCAAAAATAACTGGTTAATAACAGCTTCACTAAAGCCGTCCGCATTGATCACTCCACCGGCACGGTCAAGGATACCGACGATCCTGACCCCAAGTTTACAAAGATAGAAGGCCGCCGCTGCGGCAACATTCCCCCAACCTTGGATAACCGCCCGCTTACCACGACAGCTATTTCCAAAAAGCTCGTAATAATGACGAATGGATTCAGAGACACCATAACCGGTAATCATATCTGCAACTTTATATTTGCGTCTGAGGTCCGGACTATAAGAATTGTCCTCCAGTACCTTCGAAACTCCGTACCGCAACTGACCGATTTGGTGGATGCGATTGCTCTCATTAACTTTGAAATGGCCGTTTAATATGCCTTCTTGCGGATGCCACAAACCGTACTCCTCAGTTAGCGGTATGACGTCATGGATCTCATCTATATTCAGATCTCCGCCAGTACCATAGTAGTTCTTCAACAAAGGGGTGACTACTTTAAACCAGCGATCTAAAACCTCATTCTTACGCGGATCCAGTGGATCAAAGTCTATTCCCGACTTGGCACCGCCTATAGCGGGACCCGAAACCGTAAACTTTACTTCCATAGTTTTGGCCAAAGACTCCACTTCATGCCGGTCCAAGCCTGCGCGCATCCGCGTACCACCACCGGCCGCACCACCACGCAATGAATTGATAACAACCCATCCTCGGGCTTCTGTTTCACTGTCTTTCCACTCAAATACGATTTCCGGACTCTTGTGCTCAAATGCACCTAACAATTCTCTCATTGCCATCACTTTTTATAGGTTCCCCCTCCGTTCCTGCTCCCGTTCTATGGCTTCGAACAATGCCTTAAAATTGCCGGCCCCAAAACTTTGTGCACCTTTTCGCTGAATAATTTCGTAGAATAAAGTGGGTCGGTCTTCCACTGGCTTAGTAAATATCTGTAATAGATAGCCCTCTTCGTCTCTATCGACCAAAATACCCAGCTCCTGGATCACGCGGATTTCCTCATCTATATCACCCACCCTATCCGGCAGCATATCATAATAGGCTTCTGGCGGAGCGGCAAGAAATTCAACACCACGGGCTTTAAGTTCCTTTACAGTGCGTACAATGTCTTTCGTTGCCAAAGCGGCATGTTGTACACCCTCACCTTCATAAAATTCGAGATATTCTTCTATCTGGGACTTCTTTTTTCCTTCAGCGGGTTCATTGATCGGAAATTTGACATAGCCATTTCCATTGCTCATGACTTTGCTCATTAAAGCCGAGTACTCCGTATTGATCTGCTTATCGTCGAAGGAAAGTATATTTACAAATCCCATGACGTCCTGATACCACTGGACAGCCTCGTTCATCCTGTTCCAACCCACGTTACCTACACAATGATCCACATAAAGCAAGCCCGTTTCTGCCGGATTGTAATTGCTTTCCCATTTTTCATATCCCGGCATAAAGGCACCTGTATAATTCCTCCGCTCCACAAATAAGTGCACAGTTTCACCATAGGTGTAAATTCCGGCGGTCCAGACCTCACCGTGTTCGTCCTGAAGTAACTGGGGTTCCTGATAGACTTTCGCGCCCCTTTTGGTAGTCTCTTCAAATGATTTCCGGGCATCATCCACCCACAATGCCAAAATTTTCACCCCGTCGCCATGCTTCTTTACATGTGCTGCGATGGGATGATCTGATTTTAACGCAGTGGTAAGAACCAAACGTATCTTATTTTGTCTTAAAACATAGGATGCACGATCCCTGACCCCAGTCTCGGGTCCAGCATAGGCCTCCGACTGAAATCCAAAGGCTGTCTTGTAATAATGTGCGGCCTGCTTGGCATTACCGACATAAAATTCAATATAATCCGTTCCGTTGATAGGTAGAAAGTCCTGCGCTTGGGCAATCTTTTCCGCAAATGTATTCGCCATAATTTTTATAAGGTTATTCTTTGTGTTTCAACTAACTCATCCAGGATCTAAAATAATCCGGATCTTCGATCTTGAGCGCTTCTTCAGTCAGCATCAAGGGACGAAAAGGATCGATCATCACAGCAAGCTCCTCGGTTTTGGTCTGTCCAATGCTCTTCTCTACTGTACCGGGATGCGGCCCATGCGGGATGCCACCGGGGTGCAAAGTGATCTGTCCTTTCTCTACCGATTTGCGGCTCATAAAGTCGCCGTCGACATAATACAATACCTCGTCCGAGTCCACATTACTGTGGTTATAGGGTGCTGGAATAGCATGCGGATGGTAGTCATACAGACGTGGACAAAAACTACACAGCACAAAAGTATCTGTCTCAAAGGTCTGATGGACAGGTGGTGGCTGATGTAGCTTACCCGTAATGGGCATAAAATCATGAATAGAAAATGCCCATGGAAAATGATATCCATCCCATCCGATGAAATCAAAAGGATGGCTCCCGTAGATATAAGGATAAATTAAGCCCTGCTTTTTTATCCTCACCTCGTAATCACCTAATTGGTCAAAAGTTTCCAGATCCTGTGGCGTTCGGATGTTCCGTTCAGAAAAAGGCGCATGCTCCATTAACTGGCCAAACTCATTCCGGTACCGTTTGGGAGTACGAACCGGAGAAAATGATTCAACAAGAAATAAACGATTATCCTCCTGATCAAATTCCATCTGATAGATGGTACCCCTAGGGATCACCAAATAATCGCCATACTTGAACGGAATAGCCCCATAACCTGTCTTCAACCTGCCTGTTCCCTGATGTATAAATATAACTTCATCAGCCTGGCTGTTCTTATAAAAGTAATCCTGCATGGAGCAGCGTGGAGCAGCCAGCGAAATATGCAGGTCTTGGTTGACCAAAACAGCTATTCGGCTTTCGAGATAATCATCTTTAGCCTCCACTTCGAACCCTTTTAAACTAGTATGCCTGAGATGCTTCTCTCTGGCAATTTTCGGAGTGACATCGTAAGGGGCATGAATCTGTTTCACCAGCGTAGGCGGGTGGCAGTGATATACTAGGGAGTAAAGATTTGAAAAGCCATGGGTGGAAACAAGCTCCTCCGCATAAAGCGTATTGTCGGGCTTTCTGAAAACAGTATGTCGCTGTGTTGGAATCTGCCCCTGTCTAACATAAAATGGCATAATTCTACGATTTAAAAGGTTATTAAAATAAAATCAATATCTGAGCCGCCAATAGGATCATTGGCAAAAAGTTCGAAGAGATTAGTATTGGGCAAAAACGATCTCGGCAATAATTGCTCTGTTAAAAGCAATATAAGCTATAGCTGGAGCAAAGTAAAAAAAGCCGCGGGCGATCATTTCTAAAGTTTATAATGTAATAATAAAGGTAAGCATAATTTTCTATTTTCAAGGGAAGAAATATTTTTTTCAAAACTTATCCAATATATTTGTGTCACATGTAAACATTGAATAACCAATACATATTCCAATATGAAAATCGTTACCTGCACAAAAAACGGTCAACACGAACTGGCCATCTTGATCGATGATCGGATATATCTCTGCCGGGACATAGATCCCAGGCTCCCAGGCGATATGGCCGGTTTTCTGACCGGGGGTGATGAAACGATGGACCGCTTACGAGACTATCATAATGCTCTGGCTGACGGCAGTATGACCAGCATATATCATCCCTTGCAGGATATCCAGCTTGCCGCCCCCGTCCCCAGACCCTCCTCCCTACGCGATGCTTACGCTTTCCGACAACATGTGGCCACCTCCAGACGAAACCGTGGACTGGACATGATCTCCGAATTTGATAATTTTCCTGTTTTCTACTTTTCCAACCATCAGGCTATACAAGGCCCCGGCCCAATACGATGCATGCCATTACATCTTGAACAGCTTGATTTTGAACTCGAGGTGGCCATCGTCATCAATAAAACTGGCATCAATATTCCGGCTTCACAGGCCGATGATTACATCGCCGGTTACATGATCATGAACGATTTCAGTGCTCGAAAACTGCAAATGGAGGAGATGAAACTAAGTTTAGGTCCGGCCAAAGGAAAGGATTTTGCTACAGCGATAGGCCCATGGCTAGTGACTAAGGACGAATTGGCCCCTTATAAAATCAAACCTTCCGAAAATCATATTGGTGACAAATATGATCTTGATATGTCTTGTTGGGTCAATGGTCAAAGGGTATCCTCTGGTAATCTTTCGACAATGCATTGGACATTTGCCGAAATCATTGAACGAGTTTCCTATGGTGTACAACTTGTGCCGGGGGATATCATCGGTTCAGGAACCGTGGGCACAGGCTGCTTTCTCGAACTCAACGGCACGGCACGGATAGAAAACGCTACTCACCGCGACCAATGGCTTCAGCCAGGAGACCAAGTCGAACTGCAAGTAACAGGTTTGGGTACACTTTACAATTCCATCGAATTATACCACGCATAAAAAAAAGAAAATGAACTCCTCACTTTTTGAAACTGTCACATTTGAAGCTTCCGCAGACCAGGCGATTGTCGATAATTTAATCAAATACGCCGTTGCCCCCCGGCCAATCTGCTTTGCAAGTACTATAGACAGCTCGGGGCATGTTAATCTGAGCCCTTTCAGCTACTTTAACCTCATGTCTCATCAGCCTCCTATATGTGTGTTCTCTCCTTTGCGTCGCATGCGGGACGGAAGCACCAAACATACATTGGACAATCTCAAAGAAGTCAACGAAGTCGTCATCAATATCGTAAATTATGCTATGGTACAGCAACAATCGTTGGCAAGCACAGAGTACGCCAAGGAAGTCGACGAGTTTGACAAATCAGGATTGACGCCCATCCCTTCCCTCTACATACGTCCACCGCGGGTCGCAGAGTCCCCCGTTCAGCTGGAATGCAACGTCAGAGAAATTATTGCCTTAAGCGATAAGCCGGGAGCAGGAAATCTTGTGATCGCAGAAGTAATCTATATGCACGTGCACAAAACTTTATTGCAGCATGACAACACGATCAAACAAGAACAGTTGGATTTGGTCGCCCGTCTCGGTGGAGACTGGTACTCCCGGGTGAGCAGCGAAAATCTCTTTATTGTTCCCAAACCGCTCCGTAGCCTCGGTATAGGTGTAGATCAATTACCTGAAAGCATCCGGTTGTCAACGGTGCTCACAGGCAATCATTTGGGTATGCTGGCGAATGTAGAATCTCTACCCAGATTAGATCACATACAGCTAGAAGATAAATATCTTCGGTATCTCCAGCTCAACTTTCAGCAAGATGCTGTGCGCATGAAACAAAAAGTACACGAATACGCTGCTCAACTATTGGATAAAGGTCAACTGGAAAAAGCATGGCAGGTATTGTTGAGCATTTAAACGAATTTATATGCTCGACAATACCTACTGATTATTTAACGCTTCGTCTTTCGCTATGCGTATCCCGTCTTCTATCAGCTTTGTCAGATCGGGCTTTATCGAAATGAAATAACGTAGTCTGTCTTCAGCAAGATTTGCAAGATCTAGTTCCTGATGTGCCCATGCAATTTCATACAGTTCCACCAAAGCCAGCCAGGTATCGGTAGCTTCCGCTGGGAGCTGTTCGAAAAGTGTCATCCAGACTCCCCGGTCAAAAGTACCGATGCGAAATGCCCTAATAGCATCATACAAAGCAATCAATCCACGGTAGGCTTTCGGAACTTGAGGCATGGTTGCAGCAGAAGGTGCATCCTCTGAAATACACTCATATGCGTCCTTATCAGCGGCTCCAGCGAAAACGGAAATGATTGTCGCCCCCACTGCCATATCGTAAGTCCCCCATTCGGGTTTGAAATAGATTTCTTTTCGTCCATTTCGGGACACGGTACAGTCTTTGAATGACATCATTACAATTTTTTCTTCCCGGCGCAAAACATGCAACAGTATCCCGTTTACAACAATCCCCGAAGTAAACTGCAACACACATCGCTGTCGCTCAACAATACCGTAAACGCGCAGATCCCCATCCGAGAAATCCTCCAGATTCTTACCGCTTTCTTTCAGCGTCCCGACCGGTGAACCAAATCCATCTATATGATAATTGATGCCATGGCCGTCCAGTTGCTTGCCTGCGTATGCCAGCGCCGTAGGACCTGCTGTCCGTATATAGGAAATCGACGCGTCTGCATTGGCAGACTGAAAAACCCCTGACACCTGTAGGCCCGAGCTATATTCTGCTGTACATACGGCCCCACAGTCGATCGCTTTCTCCAAACTCGGTTTACCGCCGACCCGAAAGGCCATCGTATCCGCGAACTGGTCCAATACGTTAACCAAATGCTCGAAATCTGGTGTAACAAACAGTTGTGGCTGCGGCTGAGTAATATCATAAGGGTAAGCGACCGCAGCTAGATCGTAAGGTAATTTCGGGATGGATTTTTGCATACAACTTGCGCTCTCGCCAATGGAAGACAGCAATCCTGCACCATAAATTTTTGGATCTTCAAGGCTACCGATCAGGCCATACTCAACAGTCCACCAATGTAACCTGCTTAGCAAGGCCATTTCTGAGGCCTCTCCCATATTATCCTGAACCATTTTAAGCCGCGCCTCGGCGTCTGCCAATTCATCTTCCGTTGTACCAGCCTGCTCCTTTAAGATCGATAGATGACGAATGGCCTCATACAGTTCGAGATCCTTACGGGAAGAAAGCGCTTTTGTCCCGATTTCGCCAAAATACTGTAAGTAGGCCGCATAATCAGGTTCTCCGATGATAGGTGCGTGTCCAGAAGATTCATGAATGATATCGGGAGCCGGAGTATATTCAATATGTTCCAGCTGTCGTATGTCCGCTGCAATAACCAATACCCGATGTGCCTGAAACTCCATGAAAGCAGCAGGTGGTATAAAACCGTCTACCGTTACCGCCCCCCATCCAATCCGTTTGAGACTATCATTCATCTCTTGAAGATCCGGAATATGCTCTATTGACAGCCCCGCTTTCTTTAACCCGGGTATATAAGGATAATAGGCCACATCTTTCAAGAAAGCGTAGTTCTGCCGCATCACATAGCGCCATAAGGCCTGATCTAGCGCAGTATATCGTTCGTATTGTTGAGGCACGACATAGCGTTTTAAGTGTTTTGGCAACTGCGCCAGCACAGCATTGTTATATGTTTCCATTTATAATCGGTTTGAAATAAGCGTGAGCCTGTATATGAAGGTAGTAAATATTTATGACTTCCAAAAGTATAATGGTTTATTATTATTCAGTTTATCAAAATACATTTAATGTATACACTTAAAAATCTTACTAAACAAACCTAAAAAAACTTCTTTTACCAAATTTAATTCTAAAGCCATCATTTAACGAGACAGGCATATCAGGCGCTGTACATTTATTTGAATCAATCTGTACGCCACCCTCACATATCAGGCGGCGTATAGCTGACTTGCTTAGGTCCTGCTTCAGCCAATGGCAAACATCTATTAACTTGGGGGTTTCACCGACCGCAGCCCGAATAGCCGACAGGGAACGCTCTTCAAAATTTTTGTCGTTAAATGATTTTTGCTGAAAGCGCTGTTCGAAAAATTCCATGGCCTCAGCAGCTTGCTGCGGATTATGGTATTGACACACTAAATTATGAGCTATGATTTTTTTGATCTTCATGGGATTGTCGCCCGATTCCAGCCTGAACTTCAATTCCGCTTTCTGTGTCTGATCAAAGTCTGTCGTCAGATCGATATATTCGTGGATTAAGCTATCCGGAATCGACATTGTCTTACCAAACATATCATCGGGTTTGTCCAGTAAACCGATGGTGTTATGCAGAGACTTACTCATTTTTTCTTTTCCGTCCAGACCTTTAAGTAGTGGCATACATAACACCACTTGCGGGTCCATATCGAAAGACTCCTGAAGCTGTCGCCCCATTGTACAGTTAAATAACTGGTCGGTCCCTCCCATCTCGATATCGCTTTTGACATGCACCGAATCAAATCCCTGCAGGATCGGATAGACTAATTCATGCATAGCAATGGGTTGATTGTCATTAAAACGCCTGTGAAAATCGTGACGCTGCATAAGCTGCGCTACGGTGACTTTCGACATCAGCTGGATTACTTTAGTAAAACACAGCTTATCCAGCCAATCTTCATTAAAAACAACACGCGTCTTCGACACATCGATAATTTTGGACAACTGAGCGATGTAAGTGGCAGCGTTGTGCGCAATTTCCTCGCGATTTAAGGGTTTGCGGGCTTTGTTTTTTCCTGTGGGGTCACCGATACGCGCTGTAAAGCTACCGACAAGCACGACCACCTGATGCCCGAGTACCTGAAACTGTCTTAACTTCTTCAGGACAACCGCATGCCCTAAATGTAGATCCGGCGCGGTAGGATCAAACCCAAGCTTAATGACAAGGGGCTTGCCGGTCTTGCTGGACCGTTGCAACTTAGCTTCTAGACCACCTTCAGGTAAAATGATTTCAATGTTTTCTTTTAAATCTGTGTTCATAGTACGATAAAAAACAAAAAAGCCCGAACTGAATGTCCGGGCTTAGCTATATACATTAATTAAATTTCTGATTTTTTTAATAGGCATAACGCTCCCGAACGATTATCGGGAGATAATAATTAAAGAAAAATGGCAAACGCAATATATTGTTCATTGTTTTCATTGCAGTAGCAAAATTAGCTATTATTTTTCACATACAAAAACGGATCGCAAGCACGCGCTGATTTTTATGGGTATTCGCTATTTGCAGTTATGCACCGTTGCTTTTTTTGGTCTGCTGTTCCAACAATATACCTTCTGCGTTATAAACATACTTTTCATGAGACTGTTTTCCTTTTTTGTGAACAATTCGTTTTACGAGCAACTGGTCTTTAAAATACTCGTGACAGATTGAATTATTCATTTTATAGATCCGTTCGCTTAAATTATTCTGATGATATAGATCGGTATAGTAAACGTCGTTTTTTCTATAATAATGTTTTACTAACCTTCCTTCCCTATCAAAAGATTTAGAAGCGGACACCTGGCCGCTTCCATCGAGTTTCGCCCTGAACAGCAACCGGTTGTCAAGACTGTAATCAGATCGGGTATGGTCAAAGTCATTCTCAATGGTATAATAGCTATCATAAAAAGTTTTCAGAACTGTCTTCTTCGCCTGAGGATAATAAAACACACGTTTTTCCTGGCTTATTCGACCATTTTTATAGTCCCGCCGCAGGCTTGAAGTATCCGTAAAAACATATTGAAAATGCAGCAGTTCTCCAGTTTTTACGATCATTTGCTCCAGTATCCCATGCCTTGTCCGCACAATGCCATGCTGATCACCTTTCTCAATCTTAAAGCTTCCTTCGATCAACCCTTCTTTACCTACATGCACAAAAGCATTAGCCGCACCCATAAACTGATTGTGCTGTACGATATAGTTCCCCTGCTTCAATTTAACTGCTCGTCCACTTTCGATTATTCTGACCGTATCTTTTGGGGATTCAGATAAATGCAGGCGATATTTGCTTTTATCCAGTCGGACATACTCCTGCGCAAAAGTAAGCTGGCCTGCGCATACGCAAAAAATAAATATGAGATATCTCCATTTCACCATATTGTAATAAAATTGTTGCAAATAATACAATACAATTATTGCACCAAACTCGGGACACCGTCTATTACCGGCTTTAAAGAACTACACATCGCCTTCGACTTGCATACAAGCAATAAAAAAAGGGATAAATATTGATCAAATACTTATCCCTTTTCTGCCATGCAGCAGTAATTGGAAAGCTAGACAGATTCTAGATATTGCGCATAACAGTAACCTTCTTCATTATCCTTGGTTCTCACCAGCCACCATTGGTCATTGGCTTTGCTGATCAATGTAATGATTTCACCTTTGGCTGCTTTTCCCACGATAGGCTGATCCGTGCCAGGTCCTTTTCGGATATTTAGATTGCTATTTTCCGTAATAACCTTAACCTGACTCCCGGGCACTTCGGTGGCAACATCGACATTCAGGACCACATCACCCGATTGAAAGTTCGGATCTATATGACCATAAATTTCCCAGAGCTTGTTTTTTACATCAGCAGTCGGAGCTGTACCTCTGATCTGTAGTACACCGTCCATCTCAGCATAATTGAGATCGTTAACACCTGAAGACTGTGCGGTGTCCAAAAGGACTTTATATTTTTCTTGCAATGACATAATGTTCAATGTTTTAATTATTTGACAACAATACCACTCAAATCAACTTTTTTGGGATTCAGATTGTCTAAACCTTGTTTCAGTGTAACCACTTTTGCCTGTTCCAATGTCCCGGTTACGGTAATGATACCATTTTTGACGCTCGCCTGAACAGACGGAAAATCTTTCATAAAGGTATTAACGGCCGCTCCCAGGACAGCATCGTCGTTGGAAGTTTGGATAGGTGCCGGTGTTGCCGAAACGGGAGCGCTAACAATAATATTATTTTGAATGGACTTCACATCCTTATCTCCCGCAGTCTTCGCGATGGATTCTATTTGCTGCTTCTCCTCCTCAGAAGCTGCCGTACCACTTAGGATTACTTTTCCTTTTTCGACCTCAACATCAACCGTGTTACGGCCGGTTAACGCGTTCTCTATCTTTTCTTCTAGTTTATCATCAGACAGACCTGATTTACAAGCAGAAAAAGAAAGTGTCGCAGACGCTGCCAAAAGACAAAATGTTAATTTACAAAATTTCATATGTACACAATTGTTTTAAGAGCTTACGGAATATAAAGACGAACAACATCCACATTCCTATGCCCGATAGTAATTAATTATTTCCAACAATAACTTTAACAAACAGCCACAACAATTGTTTGCCAGATAATATTTAATCAGGAATTCACTTGGCGAATCATAATTATATCGTTAAATTTAAAGCAGGCGGTTAGATTCAGGTACTACTGAACGCTCGATTGAACTACGACAACTATGCGCTTTTTGAGTAATATTTTTGGCAGAAAACACAACAAAAAAGATAATATACACGAGTTTTGGACATGGTTCTTAAAAAATGAACAGGCATTTTTTCATAGTGTCAAAAATAACGACCAAATTGACCAAAATTTTTTCAGTAAGCTCAGCCCTAAAGTAGACGCCTTGCGGAAAGATCTCTACTTTCTGACCGGCATGTATAATGAACACGTCGCAGAGCTGGTCATTACGCCTGATGGGGTTGTCAAAAACATCGCCTTTGTCGAAAATCTAATCGAATCTGCCCCAGCACTTCCAAATTGGAAATTTACAGCACTGAAACCTGCTATCGACGATATCGAAAAACTCAAGATTACGATGTACGGATTTTCGTTTGACATCAATGACATGTTCTTCTACCCGATACTTCATACCTATCGGCCAGATGAAGTGGATATTGTCATCGTCCATCCTGATTACTCAGAAAATGAAAAAGCAAACATTACACACGGAGTAGAAATATTCTTGGACAACTATATCGGAGAACTGAACTCAATCATTTCCATAGACAGTTTGAGTGTTACATCCAAGGACATGGCCACGGGGGAGATGATTCCGCTGACCAAGCTAAAGGACTATTTAATCTGGCGGGAAAAGGAATTTATCGAGAAATATACACACCTAAAACACGATACCGACCTTGATTCATACACCGCCTTCGAAGGTACTATGCAAAATGGCAGCCCTATTTTGGCAGTAATCAATACTGCCTTACTGAACTGGGACGGCAAAGCATCACATCCATGGATCGCTATATTGCGTATTGATTATGATGGCACGACTAGCCATGGAATGCCTGATCAGCAGACTTACGGTTTAATGGATAAATTTGAAGAAGACTTAATGCTTAGCTTTCCTCCCGATATCGGAAGCCTCAACATCGGGCGTGAGACAGCAGACAATATTCGGGAAGTTTACATTGCATGTACAGAATTCAGAAAGACATCCCACATCATTGATCAGCTTATCATTGTCTATCAGGACCAGCTGCAGATAGATTATTCAATCTATAAGGACAAGTACTGGAGATCCTTTAATAGATTTTGTAAACAAGTTGATTAATCATTGTTGCTTTCGTTCCTCTACTAAAGCCAATAACGCTTGATAAGGCGTTTCGGAGGTAATACGAGATCGCATCCAGGCAATAAAGCTCAAGACAAACAAATCTTGATTCTCGACAGCAGACGCCATCTGTTTGACCTCGTCGACGAATACGGCGCACTTTATCACTGCCGGATCCTGAAGATAACTTTCAACCAACTTTAAAAAACGGATCACACGCCCCTCCTTCACCATTTCCAGGTATTTTTTATATCGTCGTTTAAAGCTCCTGACCCGAGATGCTGCCACGTCTATATTCCCGTTTTGTATGTGGAGCAATATCTCCAATAAATTTTTGCGTATAGTCCACAACATACCCATTTTCTTCTCATACCAAGAGTCTGTCCGCATCATTTTCCTGAGCTCTGCTAACGCATCCTGATCCTGGAACTGTGTCAAGAACATGACCAAACAGAGCTGTAAATCCGCGAGTTCTGCCTCGTTTGTCTGTCCCCCAATTTGCTGTATACCCGACCGCAAGAATGTCAGACCTTTGTCTCCCGCCCCTAAATAATGATAATTCAGCGCCATTAGCAGGTAATAGCGGCTGCGAAACTGCTTGCCATAAGCAATCCCTGTCGACATGCCTTCCTCCAGCTCTTGCAAATACTCCAAGCTATGACCAAACAAACCGTTACGAAAATTAAAATTGGCGAGAAAATAAAGGATATGCAAATAGTAGAACATATGATGCACTGAATTCGCGCGCTGCTGCGCAACAAATTCATCACTTATTTTCAAAAAGGATTTCACAAGCGCATAATTCTGGTGTATTGTTGCATACTCGTTGGCAATGTATAATATTTGATAAAGTGACTTAAAAGACAATAGTTCGCTTAATGAAATCGCATACTTGCGTAGAGCACCGGAGACAAGATTATTTAAGTCAACAATTTTGGCTTTCAGGTGGATATCCTGCAGCTCCGACCTCAAAAACGCATACGCAATCTCAAATTTAGCTTCCTGCTGCATTTTATTTTGATTGCACATCAAACGCTCAATCAGTATTTCTAAATTGGCCTTTGGATCCAGATACGCATATTGCAATCTCGTTTGCAGAATTTCATTGAGCAGACTGAACTGCTCAAGCAACCGCGCTTTTTGCTCAGCACGATGAAGACATTTAAATCCGGCTTTCGGCAAATGGTTTTCCAGTAGAAAACGGCCAACAACCAGTAGACGTAGAGCTTCATGTGCTTCGCTGTTATCCCGCTCAAACACCTTATTAGAAAGAAAAAAAAGCAGACTATCATGTAGCCTTTTCCGTAGTGCATGGTATGCATCTCTATTTTTTGACGTTCCATAAAGTTTTTTTAGCTTATTTATATCATCAGTTTTTATAAAATCAAGCAACTGAAGATTCTTCACATCAGTCCGTTTATTTTTCCTTTTCAAAAACGTCTTAAAATCCTTAATATCATCGCCATTGAAAAGATCGATCAAGTCCGAAATAGAATCCATAATATACAAGATTAGTGAAAATATAAGATAAAACAACAAAATATGTCATCAGTATTATCAAGAAATTCATTTTCACGGATCAGCCAAGCTATAGATATTTGATCCAACAAATAACAACAATAAAAATTTACATTATGGAACCGCTAAAAAACACGATCGAAGAAAAAAATTTGAAAACTGATTCAAACGCAAGAAATCCATTAAAACCTACAGGAGCTTTTATCGGTGCTTCGTGGACGGCACTGCTTGTCGGAACGATAGGCTACTGCATCGGGCTCTGGAATGCAAGTATGACACTCAACGAGAAGGGGTATTATTTCACCGTTTTGCTATTTGCCCTGTTTGCGGTCATTTCTGTCCAAAAAAGCGTCAGAGACAAAGCCGAAGGCCTCGTCGTCACAGAACTTTATTATGGCTTGAGCTGGTTCGCAACGATTGCCGCTGTCGTCCTACTTATTATCGGTTTATGGAACGCAGATTTGTTGCTGAGTGAGAAGGGCTTTTATGCCATGTCTTTTTCCTTAAGCATATTTTCAGCGATTGCTGTTCAGAAAAATACCCGCGATGCTAAACTCATAGACGAAAACGAAATCAAACTTTAGCGGTTTGCCCATCCTGCAGCCTCTGCTTTAGACATGCTGCAGGATCTCGGCAAAGAGCTAGCTCAATTTATATTCTTCTATTTTGCGATATAAAGTGGCGACACCAATTTCGAGTAAACGCGCAGCCTCTGCCTTATTCCCACTGGTATGGTGCAAAACACGTTGGATATGTTGTTTCTCCATATTTGCCATGGCAAAGCTAGAAGCAATTAATGGGTCAGGATGAGCAGCTGAAAACGGAAGACTATCAACATCCAACAATCCGCCCTCACTCAATATAACGCTACGCTCGATGACATTTTTCAATTCACGAATATTGCCACGCCAGGTATTCCGTTCGAGAGCAGTAATAAATTCATCCGTCATACGCAGTGGCTTCAGATTAGATTTCGCTGCGAAGAAATCGGCATAATATTGCGCCAGCAGACGGATATCCTCTACCCTTTCCCGCAAAGGTGGCAGGGGGATAGTGAACACAGAAAGCCGATAGAACAAATCGCTTCTAAAATGTCCCGTTTCAATTTCCATTTGCAGGTCTCTGTTGGTTGCCGCAAGGATACGCACGTCGACTTTTGTGGGTTTTGCGTCCCCGACTTTCAAAAACTCCCCTGTTTCTAAGACACGAAGTATTTTGGCCTGTAGTTCGAGCGCCATTTCTCCGATTTCATCTAAAAAAATCGTTCCACGGTGGGCCTCCTCAAAAAGTCCGCGCTGATCTTTCGTGGCACCTGTAAAGGCTCCTGCCCGGTGACCAAACAGTTCATTTTCCAAAAGGTCTTTCGTAAATGCAGCACAGTTAATTGCAACAAAATTACCGTCTTTTCGCGCACTGGCAAGATGTATCGCCTGAGCAAACACTTCTTTACCCGTTCCCGTCTCTCCTGTCAACAATACGGTGGTATTTGTTCTCGAAACTTTTTCTGCCAGATTGATCGCCACCTTAATGGCAGAAGAATGGCCAATAATTTTATCAAAGGACAATTTATCCCCGAGCTGCTTCTCCAATTGTTTGACCCGTCGTGCCAATGCGACTTTCTCGCATGCTTTATATAGTAAAGGAATTATCCGATTGTTGTCATCGCCCTTGGTAATATATTCAAATGCCCCATTCTTGATTGCCTGCACGCCATCGGGAATATTGCCATATGCTGTCAACAGGATAATTTCAACGACCGGAAATCGATCCTTAATTACTCTCGCAGTTTCCACACCATTACCATCAGGTAATTTAACATCACATAATACCACGTCCACATCAGCAACATCGAGTTTCTTTAATCCAGATTTTATGTCGGAAGCCTCTATAACTTCAAATCCCTCTAAACGGATAATCTTGGCAAGCAACTGACGCAGCTTCTCTTCATCATCTATAAGGAGTATTTTATTCACAGCTCTTTTTCTTTCAAAAGTACGATTTATGTGAAGCAAATCAGCAACAATTCTCTGTAAAGAAGTGAAGAGAAGCACCCAAAATTTTATTTTTCACCTAGAATTTCTTTCCGGTGAAAAATAAAATTGTATATTTGCAGCACCACATCATTATTGAAATTTATGTAAGATTAAAAATTCTTTAGCAAAGTACAGATACCGGCGGTGAACAAACACCATCTAACGGTTATGTTTAATCTTTAAAGAATTTTAACATGATTTCATTACACCAGATATCCTACATACATCCTAATAGAGATTTATTGTTTGAAAATATAAATCTGACCGTAAATGCCCACGAAAAAGTAGCCTTGATCGGCAACAACGGTGTTGGCAAGTCAACCTTACTGCGCCTTATTACTGGCAGCCTATTGCCTGCGGAAGGCAATGTACAAGTACATACAGCTCCATATTATGTCCCACAGATAACGGGGCAGCTTAATGAATTTACGGTGGCTCAGGCATTGGGCATTGAGCAAAAGTTAACGGCGTTCTACGCGATCCTCAAAGGGGATGCTTCTGAACACAATTTTAATCTGTTGCAAGACGACTGGACCTTGGAGGACCGCTGCAAAGAGGCATTTGACTATTGGAAAATACCAGAAGTTCTGCTGACAAAAAAAATGGATGATCTTAGTGGCGGACAGAAAGCAAAGGTGATGCTTGCGGGTATTCAGGTCCACCAAAGTGAGCTTATCCTTTTGGACGAACCTAGCAACCACCTCGATCTGGAGAGCAAAAATCTGCTTTACGAATGGATAGTATCGTCAAAAAATACCATTGTTGCCGTCAGTCACGACCGGACACTTCTCGACCTTCTCGAGGATACTTTAGAAATGACTCCGGGGGGAATTAAGCGGTACGGTGGAAACTATACATTCTACGAAGCACAAAAAAACATCGAACGAAACGCGATGCAACAGGACATTCACCATCAGGAGAAAGCCATGAGGGCAGCAAAAGAGAAGGAAAGAGAAGCGCTCGAACGGCAGAACAGATTAAACAACAGAGGCCACAAAAAACAGGAGAAAGCAGGCGTGGCTAGAATAATGATGAATACCTTGCGGAATAATGCTGAAAAAAGCACCGCTAAGATCAAAAACGTTCATCAGGATAAAATTGAGGGCTTCAGGGCAAATCTGCAAGAACTTAGAAACGCACAAGCTGCTTTTGATGAAATCAAAATTGATCTTGAAAACGGTAGCTTGCCGTTTGGCAAGAACATCATCAAAGCCGAAGACATCAATTACAGTTACGGTGTCCGAAATCTCTGGGAAGAAAATGTTCAACTACAGATAGTCAGCGGGGACCGCATCGCACTCACAGGTAAGAATGGCTCCGGCAAAACCACGTTAGTCAAATTGCTGCTCGGACAATTGACGCCTTCCACTGGCCGTATTGTACGGCAGCACTTCACCTACAGCTATCTGGATCAGGATTATTCAATCGTCGACTCCACGTTGACCGTGTATGAACAGGCCCAACGTTATAACAGCGCTGCCTTAGCCGAACATGAAATCAAAATTAGACTCAATCGTTTTCTGTTCGGAAAAGAGGATTGGGATAAGGCCTGTGGACTCTTGAGCGGCGGTGAAAAGATGCGGCTGATCATCTGTTGCCTGACCATACAGCAACAAGCTCCGGAACTGATCATTTTGGATGAGCCCACCAACAATCTCGATATTCAGAACATCCGCGTATTGACACGCGCCATCAGACAGTATAAAGGTACGGTTCTGGTCATATCCCACGATGAGGTTTTCGTCAAGGATATTGGAATAGGACGATCCATCGGTTTATAATCTGTATTGATGTTGACAGCCTGTATTCTCCCATTCGGGGAATACGGGCTGTCTTTTTTAGAGCTTATCGGAGGCCAATATGAGGGAAACCGCGCCATGCCTTTGTAACAATCTCATATTCGTTATTTAAAAACCTGCTAAAACGATAAATTAAATTAGAGAAATCTAAGATTTTATCAATATATTCACCTTGATTTTAAATACGGAACAATAACCATCGATTAATTGAACCTCCCCATAGATATGTATGCTCCAAGGAAAATCTATCTCGCAGGCTTCAATTAATTACTTAATTTAATTATGTCTAATTATCAAATTAAAGAGAGTCCTGAATTATTTGACGCAATCGTAGTCGGTTCAGGCGCAGGAGGAGGCATGGCCGGCTATATTCTGGCGCATGCTGGTCTTAAAGTACTGATGCTGGAAGCCGGCCCATTTTACGATCCGGCGAAAGATTCACTGCAATTGCGCTGGCCCTGGGAATCTCCAAGGAGAGGCGCGGGTACAACAAGGCCTTTTGGCGATTTCGACGCTGCATTTGGCGGATGGCAGCTGGAGGGTGAGCCTTATAGCAAAGTCGACGGAACAGAGTTTGAATGGTTTAGAGCCCGAATGCTCGGAGGCAGAACCAACCACTGGGGCAGGATTTCGTTACGCATGGGCCCCGATGACTTCAAACCCAAAGATGGTGTCACGGATGAATGGCCGATCACATACGAAGAAGTCAAACCATATTACGACCGCGTCGATCGTATGATCGGTATTTATGGCACGGTAGAAGGGATTCACAATGAGCCTGACGGCATTTTCATGAAACCGCCGAAGCCCCGTCTTAACGAACTATATATTGCCAGAGGAGCCAAAAAAGCAGGTGTACCTGTGATTCCGGGTCGTGGCGCTGTGCTTACCGAAGTATCAAAGGACATCAAAGATAGAGGTACTTGCTTCTATTGTGGTCAATGCGGCCGCGCCTGCAAAGTCTATGGTGATTTTTCATCTTCATCCTGTCTTGTTATCCCGGCGATGAAAACCGGCAACCTAAAGGTTATCGACAACGCTATGGTCAGGGAGGTGTTGACGAATGATGAAGGGCTGGCCGTCGGCGTCTCTTATGTAGACACCAAAGACCTCCAGGAGTATACGGTAAAAGGAAAAACAGTCATTCTGGGGGCCAGTGCCTGCGAGAGCGCGCGGATTATGTTAAACTCCAAATCTAAAGCCCATCCGGGGGGTGTCGGCAATAGCAGTGGTTTGGTGGGTAGATACCTTCATGATTCTACTGGAGCAAGTCTTTCGGGCTTTTTACCACAGCTTCTTGACCGCAAAAGGTATAATGAAGATGGCGTGGGAAGTGTCCATATCTATTCGCCGTGGTGGGGAGATCATTCCAAATTAAGCTTCCCGAGAGGCTACCACATTGAATACGGCGGTGGTTTGCATATGCCATCCTACGGATTCCTCAACTGGGTACCTCAGGTAAACAGCATAAGTAAGGGGGCGGATGGCAAAACAAAACCCAAAGGCGGATATGGAACCGCTCTAAAAGAGGATTTTCGTAGTTTTTATGGTGCTAACGTAGGTATGGCCGGACGCGGCACCGCCCTGGCCCGGAAGGATAACTATTGCGAAATCGATCCCAACAAAGTTGATAAGTTTGGTATTCCGGTATTGCGTTTCCACTACAAATGGGCCAATGAAGAAATCGCACAGGCAAAGCATATGCAAGAAACATTCCAGTCGATCATGCACGAAATGGGCGCTGTCATCACATCCAAAATTCCGGGTGCTGATACATTATACGGATTGGAAGCTCCCGGAAAGATCATTCACGAAGGTGGCACCACCAGAATGGGCAACGATCCGAAGACCTCGGTATTAAACAAATGGGGACAAGCGCATGACTGTAAAAACTTATACGTTGTCGACGCCGGGCCATTTGTGCAACAGGGCGATAAAAACCTGACCTGGACTATACTCGCACTGTCTATGCGAACCGCAGAATATATATTACAAGAAAAGAAAAAATTAAACGGCTAAAAGATGAATAGAAGACAATCATTAAAAGCATTGGGATTTATTGCTGCTGGGTCTAGTCTTTTAACCGCAGCTTGTAATTCTAAAGAAACAAAGGAAACGATAGCGTCAAATGGCGAAAGATTACCGGGTATTCAGGATTTCGAATATGAACGTACTGCTCAGCTTCAGGCCGAAAAATTCTTTGACGATCATGAAATGGCCACAATTACCGTTCTGGCGGATATCATCATTCCCAAAGACAGCAAATCCGGCAGCGCCTCTGAAGCAGGTGTTCCTGAGTTCATCGAGTTTATCGTTAAAGATTTACCGGACAACAAGATCCCTATGCGCGGCGGCCTACGCTGGCTGGACCTACAGTGCAAGCGACGCTATGGCAATGTATTTATAAAATGTGATACCAAAGATCAACTTGCTCTCGTTGACGAAATCGCTTATCCCGAACTGGCCAAACCGGAAATGCAACAAGGGGCAGCTTTCTTTTCCCTTATGCGAAATCTTACTTCCTCCGGATTCTATACCAGTGAGATGGGCGTAAAAGATATCGGATATGCAGGTAATAAACCTGGTGTGTGGAATGGCGTACCGGACGATGTGCTCAGGGAGCACGGCTTTGACCCCAGCAAATTTTTTGGGTAATAAAAAATCCTTTCCAAAGTTGGAAAGGATTTTTTATTGGAAAATGTAGATGACCTTCCTATGGTATTATACTTTCTATTGTTCTTGAGTAACCTCAGTGGGCTCCGGTGCCTTATCTATTAATTCCATAAATTGATCCAGTTTAGGCGTGATAATGATCTGCGTTCTTCTGTTCCGCTGTTTTCCCAGAGCCGTATTATTATCTGCTATCGGGTTGTATTCTCCTCTACCACCGGCAGTCAGGCGCTTCGGATCAACTCCATACTTGTTTTGTAATGCCTGGACAACAGACGAAGCTCTCAAAGTACTCAAATCCCAGTTGTTGCGAATATTTGGTTTTGAAATAGGATCCGTATCCGTATTACCCTCGATTAGCACCTCATAATCTTTATAATCCTGAATAATTTTGGCTATTTTACTTAAGGTTAGATCAGCTCTCTCACTGATTTCATAGCTACCGGATTTATACAGCATGTTATCCGCAAGCGAAATATAAACAACACCTTTTAGTACTTTGACATCGACCTCCTGCAATTCCTCGCGGCTGAGTGATCTAGTCAGGTTGTTCGTCAACACCAGATTTAAAGAGTCTGATTTATTTTTAGCCTCGACCAGATGTTTAATGTAACGGTTAGATGCATTGATTTCATCAACTAGCTTTGAAATATTGATGTTGCCCTGAGAGTTTTGGCTGATGCTATTGTCTAATGATTTTTGCAACGCCGCATAAGCTGATCTAAGATCTGCATTGTTCTGCCTTTCGGAAGCAAGCTGGTCTTCCAGACTCTTGATACGTGTCCGTCCTTCTGTCAACTGCAGCTGACTGTCCTGATATTTTCTGGAGAGATCACCATGCGCTGTTTTCAAATTATTATAGTCCGTTTGTAACCCTGTATATCGTTTTTTGCTGACACATCCAGTGAAAAGTAAACTTGCGGTCAGCACAGATATCGGAAAGATGATATTTTTCATGATATTCTATTTTGTAGATGTTGAATTCAATTGTACAACAAGATAAGCAATATCTTCGCCAAAACCGTGATTTTTGGCTGAATTAACAACCTTTAACGCCTATCGTGCCAGCTCCTTCAGCTCAGATGCTGAAAAAACCTGCGCGCCCTTTAAATAGTGGTTAGCCCCTTTTAAATAATTGTAGATGATAGACTTTGCCTCTTCACTGGACAGTTTATGGAGATTTTTAATCAAAAAATTTTTATCTTCAAGAATGTTGTCTTTGTACCCCAAAAACGAGGGCGCATGCACCTGTACACTCCACCGGATGAAGCGTGCTTCTATATGTTCTGGGTTTTCTTCAATTAGTTCTTCCAGATGCCTTTTTCCTTCCTTAAACTGGCTTATTTTCTTAAACGGATTGCCCATATGTTTAGCTAGGAGTATCTCATAAGCTGCACAGTAAACTTTCTCCGTCACCGACTTTGCTCCCGCTCGTAATTGCTCTAAATTAAGCTCACAGATGTCCTCATTTTTTACCGCCTCAGCATATTCCCTTCGAATCTTGTCAACATTCAGCTGTTGCCCCAGCCCTATCTTTGTCACCGCGAGCAGAACTACGGCCAATAGTAATCGTGTCATCATAATTATTAATCAGGCTGTTTCAAAAAGTACGTTTTCCAATTCAAATTACTAAAAATATTGAATCCAAACATTAAATTTCAATTACCATACCATAAAGCACCGCACGACTGTCATCAAATGGCTACAGGCATCTTTTTACTTACGAATATCTTTTTCGGAAAACATATTTTGAAGCATTTTTGAGGCATGAAATTTATACTAACAACATCCCCGGTTTGGTTAAAAGTTTGTTTATCGGTTCTATTTGGTATTTTATTAGGATGCTTGCTGGGCGAAATCGTATTCAGCCTTCTCCAGGCTTAGGAGGTCAATTTAACGTAAAGCAGAAAACGTATTCGCATGAATCCAAGTGTATGATCCAAGAAGTTACAGCATTCTTTCCTTGAATAAAATTATTTTTAGTATATTGGTTTTACCAATATAAATTTAAAGCAAGCTATGGAAACAAAAGCAGAGTATCAGATTTGGGACACTATTGTGAATAGTGCAAAAACTAAATTCGATTATAAGCATATTCGTGCTATGTTTAAAAAGGAAGATGACGAAATAACCGATAAATTTCTATTCCATATTATTGCAGGATTTGCCTGCGGTGAAGACCACCAGACAATCTCCACCAATTTGTTTAATGAACTGCAAAGTATCAATTTCGAGTGCAATGAACAGCAGATCGATAAGTTTATTTCGGACAAGCATGTCAAATTCAGCCCCGAAATCTATGCAACTTACCTAGCCTTCTCGATGCTCGAGGATGGAGAAGATGTCGATAATATTACAGAGGTGATTAGTAATTTATTGGAAATAGATAAATAATATTTCACCGGAAATTCGTTTAATTTTGGCTAAAGACCTATATTCGTAAACAAATTACGCCTAAGTCATGCGCCATTTTTTAACGCTATTTTTAATATTTTGCCTTTCCCTAGGTGGTTTCGGACAGAATTTTGATTTCGGTAGAGTCTCAGTTACTGATTTTTCTCCTACCTTGTTAGATAGTAATGCTAACGCAGTTGTCTTAAAGGAATTTGGACAAAGCGCCGTCTTCGTTGATGACTACGACCATCGGGTAAAGCTGATGCACGAATATCACGTACTTATTCGTATTAACAATAAAGAAGGATTTAGAAAAGCGAACTTCGAAATTCCTTCTTATAAACGTGGAAGCTATATCCGTGACCATCTTGATGAGCTAAAAGCCGCTACCTACAATCTGGAAGAAGGAAAAGTTTTTGTTACAACACTGGATAACAAAAAAGTCTATAAAGAGAATTATTCCACGTATCTGGAACTGAATAAGTTTACACTTCCCAATATCAAAGAGGGAAGCATCATCGAAGTTTCTTATCGAACGCTTGAGCAGGATCTATTTAACTTTAAAACATGGAACTTTCAGGATGATATCCCCAAACTTCAGAGCCAATATATTGCCATTATACCAGCGTCTTTTAGTTACAATGTCGTCTTACGTGGCCCTTACAAATTGGCTGACCAAAAGGGTGAAGCTTTACGGGAACACATTTTTTTGGATGGTGTTAGAATGGACTGCTCAAAAATCACGTATTCGATGAATAATATCCCTGCGTTTGTGGAAGAAGACTATATGACATCTCCAAAAAATTTCAAATCAGCTATATATTATGAACTCGAATCAATATTTTATCCAAGTACGGGATCAAAAAAAACATTCAGCAAAACCTGGAAAGATGTTGATCTCGAGCTAATGAATGACAAGTCATTCGGAGGGCAGCTGAAGAAAACCAATGTATTCGAAAAGAGCCTATCCATGATCATTTCTTCCAGTGATGCGAAACTTGAAAAAGCGAAAAAAATATATAATTATATCAAAAAGCAAATTAAATGGAATAACTACCTTGGGAAATACGCAGAGAATGGTATTGAGAAGGCGCTCGAGAAACGCACAGGTAATATCGGTGATATTAATCTCGCCCTAGTTACGGCACTCCAGGCTGCGGAGCTCGATGCCTACCCTATTATTTTATCCACTAGGCGTAATGGCAATCCGAATTCCCTCTTCCCCGTTCTGTCAGATTTTGACTATGTAATCGCTTGTGTAGATATTGATGGCATAAAGTATAAACTGGATGCCTCCATTCCGTCACTGCCTTTCGGGTCGCTCCCACTACATTGTCTCAATGAACGCGGTAGAATTATTTATTCCCGAAAGAGTTCAGACTGGTTTCCCTTATCGTCTGATGAAGTATCTGAACAGGTATATGCGTTCAGCGGCGTACTAAATGACCAAAACCAGATCAAAGGCAAACTTATCATCAGTAGTATGGGCAATAAAGCGCTTTTAAAACGTCAACAGATAGCCAAATTCAACACCCTGGAAGAGTACTGGGAAAAAATGGATGAGGACATGCCGAACGTCAGCTTCACCCACGCAAAGGTCGAACACCTGGACGATGTGGATCAAATGTTGAATGAAGAATTTGAGATTACCATGGATCTTTCCAATCAAAATACCGGCAATAGCCTATTTCTTGCTCCAAACATTATCGACCGAATATCATATAACCCATTTAAAATACTGGACCGTACTTATCCTGTAGATATGGGATTCAAATCCAGAACACAGTATAATATACAGCTGGAACTACCCCAGCACTATCAGCTGGCGGACAAACCCCAGAATGTATCACTAGCACTGCTTGAATCAGCGGCGAGATATAAGTATATCAGCCAATTGAATGGTAAAAACCTGGAAATTGTAAGCATGCTTGCATTCAATAAACCAGTATTTTCGGTAGACGAGTACTTCTCTTTAAAAGAACTATATTCCCGCATTATACAGCAACAAAAAATAGATTTTAGATTAGCCAAATGAAAACCGCATTTTTCAGTTTAGTATACTTCCTTATACCGATTGTGACAACTGGCCAGGAAGATTATGACATTGCCAAAATACCTGCTGTCCTAAAAAGCCGTGCTGTCGCCACAGTGCGCAATGACAAAACTGTTGTAGAAGTCAAATCTCGGGAACAAGTGATCGAAACGGTCACACGTGCCGTTACTGTCTACAACCAAAATGGAGATTACTATGCAGCAATACCGCTACACTATAATAAATCAAGTGAGATAAAAAGCGTAAAGGGTGCTATCTATAACGATATGGGCATCTTGCAAAAAAAGATATCTAGCAAGGACTTTAAAGATCACAGCGCTGTAGATAATAGTACGATGTTTGCTGATTCAAGAATAAAACTCTATATCCCAGATCATCATAGCTATCCCTATACCATAGAATATCAGTACGAAGTACGGCATAAACAAAATCTCGTTCTCCCTTCCTGGAGCCCCGAAATCGCCAACAACGTATCTGTTGAAAAAAGCAGCTTTCAATTCATCGCACCGCTCGCGGATGAATTCCGGATCGAATCGAGAAACTATAAAGGGCATATTAACGAAGAAAAGACCGATAAAACAATCAGCAAAAAATGGCTAGTAGAGCAGATTCCCGCAAAAAAGGAAGAATCGTATAGCCCCAACCCTGATTTAAAAAGAGCAAATGTACTGATCGTCCCCAAGAGTTTTATTTATTACGGCAAGGAAGGCAATTTCACAAACTGGAAAGAATACGGCGACTGGATATCATCCAAATTATTGAGTAAAAAACACGACCTTACGGAGTCCTCTAGGCAGAAATTTATCTCCCTCACGAAAAACGCTTCGTCAGATAAAGAAAAAGCGAGAATCTTATACGATTATTTACAGAAGAATACACGGTATATTAGTATCCAGATTGGAATCGGCGGACTTGAACCTTTTCCTGCTTCCGAAGTCGATCGCCTAGGATATGGCGATTGTAAAGCCTTGGTAAACTATATGCAGAGTATGTTGGCAGCAGTAAACATTCCATCCTATTATTGTATGGTTGAAGCGGGTAAGCACAAGGAGAACTTTCATAAAACATTTGCGAACGTTCAGGACGGCAACCACGCAATTCTCTGCATACCTTTTAAGAATGATACCACTTGGTTAGAGTGTACGAGTCAGAACCTTCCCTTTGGCTTCTTAAGCACCTTTACGGACGACAGAGATGTGATCGCCTGTACCGAAAACGGTGGCCTGCTTTTGCATACCCCCAAATACAGCAATGCCGACAATTTACAGCTCCGTTACGCTGACTTGACGCTCCTTGAGGACGGTAGCTTAAAAGGCACTTTAAAAACAAAGTTTTACGGCGCGCAGTATGAAAATCATATGAGCATACTTCTGGCAAGCAATAACGAAAAAACGAAATTGCTCGCCCAATATTACAACATTGATAATATAAATTTCGATCAGGTAAACTACGTCGAACATAAGGACATCAATCCCTTCATCGAAGAAAACCTCACGCTATTTATTAAGAACTATGCTGTAAAAAATGGTCATAAACTGCTGATTCAGCCCAATATATTCAATATGCAGTCCAATATCTCGGAAAACAAAAACCGAACGGAGGAAATCCTTATCGAACGTGGCTTTGTTGACGTCGACAGTATCTGCATAACATTGCCTGACAATATCGCAAAAACAATAAATCCAGAACGAAAGCTTATCGAAAAACCTTTTGGAAAATATGAATTTAGATCGGAGATCACCGGAAACAAATTGGTTACTTATAGAAAGTTCGAGCTGTTCGAGGGAAGTTATTCTGCTGATCAGTACGAAGACTTTTTCCAGTTCCATAAGGACGTAAGCAGCTCAGATAGGGGGCGATATAACCTCACAACGTTATAATCCAATAAATATTTACGTGAAAATGAAAGTCTCCGATCGATCAAATACAGCAATAATTGTATATTAGCCAGATGACAGAATACGCAGCGATTTTTGACATGGATCGCTGCATACTCCGTATTAACTTCATTTTCAATTAATTACTGATATCAAAAAATACATTCATAAAGCTAAAACAAAACATTTTTTTGCCAACCATCGATTCGTAACATGGATGGTGTATAATGATAGACCGATCCATATGTGCTTTATCTTCTCCTTGGGGCCCTTCGTGTATGCGGTCTAACATATGTACCATCTTTTCTATAATATCCTTTTACATGTACAGTACCCCCGCTTGGAGTATAAGTACTGGAAGGGATATAGCTATTTGAGGTAGTGTTGTTAGTGGTTGGCTTCTTATACCTATATGACGGACGTATTACCTTGTACCTAGGATTATATGCCCATCCATATCTTTTACCATATCTAACCCTTGTATACCCCTTTCTAACTTTACTCGGCTCCATATAGATTGGAGAACCCGAAGGCACTGTTATTAAAGACCCCTTTAGGCTGTCAGGTTCTTGATACACCAAAATATCGCCGTCAGCATACACCTCAAAAAAATTATAAGTAGTGCATGAGGTAATGAATACCCATATAAATATAAAAGACGCTATACCTTTCATGCTATCTATTGCTAGATATAGTTGCTGGGAGGAATATAAGTCCTATTTTAAAACCATTGAAATTATCTGCACCTACAGATATCTTAAGATTAGGAATTACATTGTAAGCCACCCAACCTCCGGCTAGAAATGAGTTTTCCTTTTTGGTAGCACCGGTGGTATTGTTAAAATCATCCTCAGTTTTTAATCCGGCATTCGCTCCAAATGACAAATTAGATAACCTGTATCCTCCTTTAACATAATAACCCCTTACTCTCTCATCACCAAGTTTTTTGCTTAAAGGAAAAGAAGCTCCAATCCCAGTTACTATACCTTTGACATAGGATTCGTTTTTCAGAAATGACAATTCATATTCAGGAGATATCGACTTCTTAGAATCACTATCGAAGCCAATATGAACACCAATACCATGGTTTAAATATGTTTGCGCCTTTGATATGAAAGCTGTTAGCACCAAAAAGGAAATTATTACAAATCTTTTCATTATTACTTATTTTGCTCTATTGATAAAGTTACTCTATTCCCGAAATTCTGAGACAAGAAAAAAGTAAGGTTAGTATCTAACCAAAAATAAACATTTTCTTTGGCATCTCCCTCGAAAAGCATATCAATCTTAATATCTCCTTTTGAGTACACTTTTGGCGGTATAACTCCTGGTATTCCAACATAGAATTTTGGATCTCCAAGTTCATCGCTCAGTTCAGCGTTGATTTTACTCAATCTATTATTCGCAATTTGCCCATTTTGGTTATACGAAATGTTTTTAAACTCTTTTACCTTGTTATCTTTGAAAATATAAACTACTTCTGAAGGATAATCATAAATTTTAACATTTGCATAGGTTAGGGAATTTGTAAACGAATCATACCTATATTTTTTATAGCCGTTTTTAGACATTAACTGAATTATTTGTTTTTTACTCATCCCGAACATTCTCGACGCTATCTCTTTAGCACTATTTTGAGCTAAGCTAATGTTAATTATAGCTGTCAATAATATGGAAATAATTACTCTCATAATTGCTGATTCTTGTTTCCATTTGATTTTACATCCTTTAACTCGTTAAATATTGCAGTTAATCCTTTAATTATAACATCTTGCTTATTTGATTGTTCCCTAATTTGCTTATTGATTGAATTAACATTAATACAGAGAATAAAGAAACATATCAATACCAAAATAGACCCTATTACCGCTACAAATTCTATCATAATTTAAGTTATTAGTTTTTTATAACCATTTCGCGCTGATATACTCTCTTAACATCTTTCAAGTGAATTGGTTTTACTGGATTAAAATCTTCGTTTTGAGACCTCAATTGTATGTACTCATCCTCTATCTTTACAAACTCCTTGATTATGATACCATCGATTGTTTGGAATACATAAACACGGCCCTTTACCATATGATTAATGTTTTCTATAGGAGTGCCTACGAAGTATTCTCCAGGCATATACTCCGTAACCATACTTAAGCCGTCTATCTCAAATGCAAAGCATTCCTGAGAAATAAAAGGGAAGTACATTTTCTCTATGTTGTGATCCATATAAACACTGTCGCCATATCCTTCCAAAAATCCCCCTTGGGCTTTTATTGGAACAAGCCACATATTAGGCTTCCCGTCTCCTAGGAACCTCGCAGGTTTAGCATTAGACTTACTTAAGTCATCACCCCATATTTCTTTTTCATCAACTTTAAGGGATGTTGTTATATTACTGACTGTTTCTCGCTCTAATGATTTTGATTTATAATACCTGTTTAATTGTACTGAACTTACTCCGATAATGTTAGCAATTTCTTCATTAGTAGGTTTTGAAGAAAATCCATAATCCTTAAAGTTGGTCTTAAGTTTATAAATGAAAGCTCGAAATTTTTCTCCCTGATAATCAGACATATAACTATTTTATAACTATAAAAGTAACTATTAAGTTTGCTTTTATAACTATTACCGTTATATTTGTATAAGCAAACATTAATACTATGCGTTTTTGACAGAGCAAATATAGTAATAATGTTAACATTGTTAATATTAAAAGGTAAAATTATGACTATTGATGACATTCCCGTGACAGATATTCCATTAAATTGGAGGGACCTAAAAAAGAAGGGTAGATCAGGCCGATTATTATCCACCTTGAGAAACTTACCGGTAGGAAAGGCAATTGAAGTATCTTCTTACGGAACAGTTAAAGTATATGTCTCTAAACTTAACAAAGAGTTTGTGGATCGCGAATATAACCATTTCCGGAACAACGGATCTTACTTCATCGGGAGGACTGCGTAATGAACCAACTAACCAAATTATTCTCATATGAAGGTAACCAGGTTACTTTCAAAAATGATCAAGGAGTTGCATATGTGAATGCCACACAGATGGCTAAACATTTCGGCAAAAGGCCAATTGATTGGTTAAAGTATGACAATTCAAAGCAGTACTTAGATGAATTGTCCAAAGTGAGAAATATCACTTTGACTGATTTAGTTGTAGTTACTAAGGGTGGATCAAATCCCGGCACTTGGATGCACGAAGATGTAGCCTTAGAGTTCAGCCGCTGGCTATCCCCTGCTTTTTCTATTTGGTGCAACGACCGTATAAAGGAACTACTATCAGTAGGAATGACGGCTACTCCGGCGGCTATGGAAGATATGTTAGCTAACCCTGATCTTATCATCCAAATGGCGACTCAATTGAAAGATCTTCGTTTGCAAAATGCACAAAAAGATCACCAATTAGCTACTGCAAAACAGTATTTCGATCGCGTTCGTCCAAAAGAACTTTACTATGATGATGTCTTATCGTCCAGTTCATTGATAACTACTAACCAAATAGCTCAGGAATTAGGAGTTTCAGCTAAACGCCTTAACCAGTGGCTTAAAGATCGCAAAGTTATCTACAAACAGGGGGATAAATGGCTTTTAACCTCTAACCATCGCGGTAAAGGATATGAAGACACATTTACTTTCAAATATTTTAACTCCAAACAGGAGCCTATGACACGCATAGAAATGCGATGGACAGAGAAAGGGCGTGAGTTTATACACAGCCTATTTAAAAACTAAATATTAAGGCAATATGAAAAAAGCGTATATGTCTGTTTTCTTCACATTTATATTATGCGGAGTAATTATTTATCTGATTTTCTCTTGGTCTATTGGAACTTTGAATATATGCACATGGGATAGAGACTACGTTGAATTGTTATTGATTTTCGAAATTATATCTGTATACATCAACACCATTAACGCTTCTCTTTTTTTGTTATCAGAGAAATTAAAATTAGAAGATAACGACCAAAAATAAAAATAATTCCAAACATAATATTGAACATTAAGAAGCAAATAAAGATGAATATAGGATCGTTTACATCGGTGAAAAATTTGGCTTTTGATAAAAAGAATTCCCTAAGCTCAAATGTGTTTATTGCTAGCAAGAAGCTCACAAATGATAATGAATGTGATATTGATGACATAGGTATCACAAAAGATACACCATCAACAGTTAAGCCCCTTTTATTTAAATTATTTGGCATTCCTATTAGTGTACAAAATACGGATATAGTAAAACTCATAATGCCTACACTTAATAACATTATAATCAGCACACCAAAGTTTGTGTTAGTTAAAAAGTCTTTATTACCTAAATACATTAGAATAAAAACTGGGCCAAGCATTGATAACAATGCGATACATACGGATGTAAAATGTGAAATCTTAAAATTCTTAAATGCTTCTAGGTCTAAAATCTGCATGGCGTTAATGATTTAGGCAAATCTAATAAGAAAAATCAAATAAACAATACCACCTGAAAAACAGCGAATTAAACAATCTACGATAGGTTGTCAGGCGTGAGCTATGCCTTTTAAGATAGTTCTGAATAAGGGGAAGATAAAGGCTAAGCGGTTCGATTCCGCACTCCCCTACTAAGCCGAAAGGCAAAAGAGTTCTTTGACATATTGTTTTCCTTGACAGAAGCGGATGAATGGTAACAACACGCGTGGAGTCTAAACTAACACCGATTTGAGGAAGTCGGGAGCTTGAAATACAGCGAGCTAATAAACCTGAATAGTCAGTTAGGTTAGTCAATCAAAAATATGGTGAGGTGGCGGAATGGTATACGCAGCCTAAAATTAGCATAAAATTGAAGATATAGTCCAGGTATCAAATGCGATGCAGGTTCGACTCCTGCCCTCACCACAGCGAAAATGCCCAACCTTTTGCCGGTAGTCTGCAGGCTAAATAGAACACATCTGAAAACCGGCTTTTTTACTCAAATACAAATTAATATGGAAGATCATTTAATAGAAGAAATAGCCAATCGATCTGCCTTGAAATTGATCGAATGGGAAAATGACCTGAACAAACGAAAGTTCAAAGAGAAGATCCAGGTAACGCGGTCGGACATTATTAAAGCCTTCGACCTAGCAACATACAACAACCTGATTAGCCATAAGGGCCTAAAACCTGTGCGACAGGACGGCAGAACTTCTAAGATATATTATGATGCCGCCAAGGTATTACAGTTAACCCAGTTAAGTCACCATAAATAAACTAAGATATGAAATCCTTAAAAAGACTATTTAAGCGGCTAAGACACCGCTACAATTCATTGAGCGTTTCGGATCAGCGCCAATTCAAAAGAGATATAGCAGAGTGTGTAGGATGTGTAATTATGTTCATCCTGATGCTTAGTATGCTATGTATTTGCAACTATTTAGAGAAATAATGATATGGGTATTTATAACAAGCTATTCGAGATACAGAAATCTACCCGGGGCCTAAAAAAGGATAAGAAAGGAAACAATTACGAATACGTATCCGGCACCAAAATCCTTACTCACATTCGGGCCAAAATGGACGAACTGGGCGTAATACTAAAGCAGGAGGTGCTCAGTATTGAAAACCAAAGGATGGACTATAAGACCGGCGTTAATACCCAGTTTGAAAAGCCAAAATCTGAAATCCTTTCAAAGGTCGAAATGAGGTTTACGTGGGTCGATGTTGAAACCGGAGAACAAGATCAAAACCTATTCGGCGCCAACGGTCAAAATGACTGGGATAAAGGAGTAGGAAGCGCGCTAACTTACGCGGAAAGATACTTCCTTCTAAAATATTTCCACATCCCTACAGATGAAGATGACATAGACGCTTTGCCGCCTAAAGACTCCCCTACAGATGAAGATGACAAGTCTAAATTGAAGCCATTAAGCGACAAGGCATTTAATGCCGCCTTGGCAAGGATCAATAAAGGCGAAAAACTTGTAGAAAACATCAAAAAGGAATTTAGTACTACTGCCGATCAATTAACGGTATTAGTTTCGGCAGAAAATAATTACAAACCTAAAACATAACGAATCATGCAAAACGAATTTCAAATAGAGGTGTCAACAGATGTATTGTTGAACCTTAATAAGTCCTATATCGCCAGCCTTGTAGATCAAGCTAGACTAAACCTATACGATGGTCAAATAGATGCTCTTAAGTTGCTGGTAACGGCAAAAAAAGGCCAAGAGTTATTCACTCAGCTTGAAAAAACTGTGCGTCCATACGCAGAAGCTGAGACACGAATTGGTAAAGGTGAAGTATACAAAAAGTTTGGATGTGACATTACTGAGCGGATGACAGGAGTATCTTACGATTTTACAAATTGTGATGATTCTGAATGGAACTCCCTAACAGAGCAGATTAACACTCTAACAGAGAAACGTAAAGAGCGGGAAAAGTTCCTAAAGACTATCACCAAACCAATATTTGATGAAAATGGAGTACAAATAAACCCTCCTATTCACAAAGGTAAATTAGGCTTAGCAGTAACAATAAAATAATGGCAAGCTGGAAGATGCACAAGTATTACCGAGGGGTTGTGATACCTCAGCTTAAGGACAGGCTAAATCAATTGAAAGTCTGTCCTTTTTTATTGGATGAAAAAGACACCCATATTCTTGTAAAAGGCATCACCAAAACACCATCAACTGCGAAATTAACTAACAAAGATTTTTTGCTATTCCTTGAAAAAGTATGGTGCTGGGGCGCTCACCTTGGCATTTACATCACAGGGCCAAATGAAGATGAAATATGGACTTAAAAATGGAAATAGGATCTTCCTACGATATAGTAAAGGTCCTTACAGGAATAACCAAAGATTTAACTCCAGGTAAGCAGTACATAGCTGATCAGTCTATTTCTGCAACAGATCTATCTATAATTTACCATGATGATGCTAATGACTGGAATACTGCTCGAGAGTTCAACTTAAAGAGAATAGGCAAACTAACATTAAAAAAATTAAAATCATGTCAAAGATACTCGCAGAGTTCTTAAATAACGAACTCGACCAAAAGACGCCGTATAAAATTACGGCACCTAAACACAGCCTTGTACCCCTCCGATTCGACAAGGTACAGGAAGCCATCACCGTGTTTACTGAAATTACAGAAAAGGGTAAAGCTGCTATCCTTACCTACAATAATTTCAAAACTAAGACCTGTAAAATATTGATGGCAGGCCCTGACACAATTTACAGTTTATCAAAGGAGGAATAAAGTATGGCGGATGACAAAAAATCGTTTGTTGCGTACGCCGACTGGCAGGGACAATTCAATCTTTTGTCTAATGAGGAAGCAGGAATTTTGATCAAACATATCTTAGCATATGTCAATGACGAAAACCCAAAACTACCTGATGATAACAGGATTTTGAACATCGCTTTCGAGCCTATAAAGTCCCAGCTTAAGAGAGATCTTAAAAAGTACGAGATAAAAAAGACAGGAAAAAGTAATAGCGGTATTATCGGAAACCTGAAACGGTGGCACCTCGATCTATATGAATTGTTCATAAAGAACGAAATTTCGTTAGAACAAGCTCAAAAAATCGCTTCCAGTCGCAAGGAATCGCTGTGCGATAATACCGATCGCACCTTGTCGCAAGACATCGCGAAAATCGCTGTTACTGTTACTGATAATGATACTGTAAATGTAAATGATACTGTTACTGTAACTGTTAATGATATTTATTTAGGCGCTGACGCTGAAAAAAAATCAGATAACACATTACCTGAATTTGAATCTTTAAACAGCAAAAAAGAAAAAGAAAAAAGTTCCGCGAAAAAAGAAAAAGATTTTGGTAAGAATGATTTTAGACAAGTCTTACTTGATAGAGGTGCCGCCCCTCAGCATGTTGAAGATTGGTTTAAGGTGAGGGTTTCTAAAAAAGCTCAATTCACACAAACAGCACTAACAAGATTTATCAACGAATGCGACAACAACAATTATCCGGTAGCATTAGCTGTTCAGGCTTGCGCTGAATACAGTTGGCAAGGTTTCGAGTATCAGTGGATTTTAAACAAACAAAAATATGCAACAGGACAAAACACAACTACCGCAAGCCAATCAAGGCAAGAACGGATTGATAGCGTCGAAAGACTGGGCGACCTGGCTAGGGAAATTGTCAACAATGCAGTTAACAACGGTTAGGCAGGCAATACAATCCGACCTACCAACAATCGGCAACTTACTTGTGATTGATCCCACAGTTTTGAAGGCAACAATATCTTTAGAGATAGAAAGTCTTACCAAATTTTTGAATGTCGGCAAGGTTATGGATGCTTCACAAGCCGCATCAACAATTGAATTAATTATAGCCTGTTATCCTGACCTCAATCTAGCTGATATTAAACTTTTCTTTTTAAACATGAAAAGGGGCGCTTACGGAAAAACTTATGACCGCATTGATGGTAATGTACTACTGGAGAATTTGGAAGCCTATAATCAAGCTAAAATAGCCGAACTGGAAAACATTCATATTGAAAGGAAACACCAGGGGTCAGGACAATTCCACCCTAAAGTCATTGAAGTTATGAACGCGGCTATTGATGATTATCGGAAACGAAAAGCGGAGGAACAGAAAAACAAACCTATTGAGAAGCGACAAAAGACTTATGAGGAGTTATTGGCCAATAGATGGATGAAACAGTTTGACAATCTACATTCAAAATTTGGTCTTCAACGAGTTGGCGGAAGGTTCATAAAAATAGGTGATACAATCATGGACTTCGGACAGTTCATGAACAAAAAATTTGAAAACGCTACAAAGTAAAAATAATGGAAAGAAACCTAGAAAACGTGCACGTAGTAATCTACAGCAAAAAGATGCTTAAAGAAGCAATAAAGCGTCTCAACAACCACGGTCAAAATATTGAAGCTGATATCATGTGTGATTATGAGTTCCACGGTAACGACTTGCTAATCTACCACGAAGGGATGTTTAAGGTTATACAGTGCCTTCCTACACATCCTAATCACGAAGTAACTTTAAATGATCTATGTGAAATGATAATTGATCATGAGGATGAAAAACTTAAAATTGACGATTGGGTATTT
This sequence comes from Sphingobacterium sp. InxBP1, assembly GCF_026191775.1. Classification (NCBI taxonomy): domain Bacteria; kingdom Pseudomonadati; phylum Bacteroidota; class Sphingobacteriia; order Sphingobacteriales; family Sphingobacteriaceae; genus Sphingobacterium; species Sphingobacterium sp. InxBP1. The sequence continues at coordinate 426,438 of NZ_JAINDX010000042.1, forward strand.
GTTCAGTTAAAAGGCAATGAGCATTTGGGATTCTCGGTTCAGAAACTAATTTTTGAACATAGCGTTAAGTACCACAATAGCCCAAATTGCCCACATTCAGCAATAAAAATTGACCAAGAAACTGCAGAGCGATTGAGAAAGGAACTGTTATGTGGCAAACAATAATTGGAAACGCACCCAGTAAATCAAACTGCTACAAAATCATAACTCTATCCGGTCACGGATCACTAGCCAAAACACCTTCACTTAAAAAATACGAAAACGACTTCTTTATCCAGTGTAACCATTATCGAAACAAAATGATAAGTGGTTACTTCGAGCTTTACATAAAGGTTTTTTATCCGTCCCAGCGATCGGATCTTGACAACAGCTTAAAGATAGTACTTGATTGCTTGCAGAAGGTTAAGGCGATAAAAAACGACAACAAGTGTGTCAAGATAGTAGCAGAAAAATACCTCGACAAATCAAATCCAAGAATCGAATTTAAAATAGAATCAATATGAAAATTATTTCAAAAATATTATTGGCGATTGCGATTGTCGCCTTATTATCATTAGTATTCTCCTGCGGTAAAGATGCTATTAAATCGGAACAAACCAACAACAGGGATATTGAACTTGAACTCCTTTTTGAAAAGGATGGATGTAAGGTTTATCGTTTTTATGATGGTATGTACTATGTCTATTGGAGTAATTGTAGCGGTAGAACTGAATACAATTACAGAGTAAAAAGCGGCAATACAACTGTAACAAGGAAACAACAAACTATCTGTAACTAATAAAATGTAATCACATGTTTTTAATAAAATTAATTGTAGCAATTATTTGTTGTTTTTTAGGCTTCCTAATTGCATATGGCATAGGAAATCTTTTCGGATTTGATTGGAAGTGGGTATTTGTCGCTTTTGGGCAAATAACCTTTGTAATAAGATTCCTTAACTCAGATGATTAAACGCAAAACATCAACATGCGTATCCTGTGGTAATACCCGACAGATATACGCTAAAAAGATGTGTTGTTGGTGCTACGAAAAGCAAAGAAAGAAAACACCCCTACCCCCTCCCAAAAAGCAAATACGAAAATTTTCAAAAAAGAGTCTGGACCAGCTTAAGCGATACCGCGTACTACGTGATAAGTATCTCGAAGAAAATCCTATTTGCCAATATCCAGGATGCAGAAGTAGAGAGGTAACCCTCCACCACAAACGCGGTAGACAAGGCGCTTACTTAACTGATAAGCGCTTTTTTTCTGCCCTTTGCTGGCCACATCATCAATACGTAGAGACCCATCCGGAAGAAGCTCGGAAGCTGGGCCTATCCTATTCACGACTAAAAAACGAATCATGAAAGAAATTGATCAAAAAGTAATTGACCTTAGGACACAAGGTAAATCAATGATAGAAATATCGAAAATTTTAGGTGTACCTCGAAACAACGTATACCACTACTACAACAGAGGATTAGGTAGAGTCCCCTTACCAATCAAAAAAAAATCAAATACATCTATAGTTAATACTACTCATTTGATGTCAGACAGGAAAATGTATCCATCCTATTTCATTCACATAACCAGTAAGACCATAAATATTCACTCTAGGGCTATTCTGAATGAAGGAGATGTTGTTGTTTTTAGGAATCGAAAATTGAGATTAAAAGAAAGGCTTCCAATGAATCGTAATACCATTAAAAGCAACTATTACGAAGGATGCGGCTACTATGAGTTTACCTACACCACCATTTAACCCTTTAAAAGAAAAGAAGATGGAAAATCAATTTGTTCCTTACGAGTTGGCGGTTAAACTCAAAGAAATGGGGTTTAATGAGTCTTGTTTTGCATATTGGCGAAAACCTGATAATATTCAATTAATAGGGGTAGAATACTTATTAGCAAACCAAATAATGTCTAGGCCTTCATACATTAAAGCCCCTCTTTGGCAGCAGGCTTTTGATTGGTTTAGAAAGAAAGGATATGATTCGCATATAGCTAAAACGGTTGCATTACTTATAAGTTGTGCGGGTCATAAACCATATTACTACAGCGTATGCGAATCAGGAAAAGAATTTGATACTTACGAAGAAGCTCGACAAGCTTGCCTTGAAAAATTAATTGAATTATCAACCAACAACAACCTATAGCCATGAAAAGCAAGCAAGAAGTAATACAGGAAGCTTATGGCGAGCACTGGCCCAAAGTTGAAAAGGATATTATCCAAGAGTGCTATATCTGTCTTATCAACGAGCGCAGCACTTTAGTACCCTGGAATGGTATTCTGATGATTTCCCATAAAACGGATAATCATTTGTATATGCCTGCATCATTAAAAGGCATCGAAACCAACAACGGATGGACTCGTATAGAGGGTGAAGCGGATTTGCCGAAAGTGGATGGAGATTATTTCGTAGTGTGGAAAGTTGGCGACGATGTTCAAGTATCGGCTGTTTCATATGATGTTGATCAACCTGAGTATTGGCACGGTGTCACCCACTATCAGGCAGTAATAAAACCACTTCCCCCTATTTATTAACCCTTATAAATCTTAAAACAATGATTTTTTACAACTATAGCTTTTACGATGATTTAAATGACATCATCGAGCAAATAACCCCCGAAGCAATCAAGAACGGTTTAGATGAAAATGGAAAGTACTTGATCGAAATTGAACATTGCGATCTTGAACCAGTCGTGGATTATGAAAAGAAAATCGAAGAGATACTGACCAATGCGCTTGAAGAAAGAGACACCGAAGATGGTGACGCTGTTAGCGATACGATAGATTTAATCAGAAAACACACTGACTTTAAAGCTATCGAAAAAGGTATGCGGCAACTATGGTTTCCCAATGGAAAACGCGAGACTGTAGATTTAGTAATTGAATTGATAATCTATTTAGAGGAAAACTGCGATGAATAACGAAATACAACAGCGAGCAAAAGAACTTTTGGAACAAGGCGCTGAAAGAAATAAAAAGCGATTGGCCGAAATCAATCGTCAAGAAGAAAATCAGCTTCGTGACCAATTTGCAGGGATGACAATACAAACT
>NZ_JAINDX010000005.1:0-589 GCF_026191775.1 Sphingobacterium sp. InxBP1
AATAGGACGTTTGGTTCTATTTTGTTGGTTTCTAGGACCATCGTAATGATTAATAGGGACGGTCGGAGGCATCAGTATTCAATTGTCAGAGGTGAAATTCTTGGATTTATTGAAGACTGATGCCCCCGACCGTCCCTATTAATCATTACGATGGTCCTAGAAACCAACAAAATAGAACCAAACGTCCTATTCTATTATTCCATGCTAATATATTCGAGCAATACGCCTGCTTTGAACACTCTAATTTTTTCAAAGTAAAAGTCCTGGTTCGCCAAGAGCCACAAGGACTCAAGGTTAGCCAGAAGGAAAGGCCCCGTTGGAAATCCAGTACACGAAAAAATCGGACCGGCCAACCGGGCCCAAAGTTCAACTACGAGCTTTTTAACTGCAACAACTTTAATATACGCTATTGGAGCTGGAATTACCGCGGCTGCTGGCACCAGACTTGCCCTCCAATTGTTCCTCGTTAAGGTATTTACATTGTACTCATTCCAATTACAAGACCCGAATGGGCCCTGTATCGTTATTTATTGTCACTACCTCCCTGAATTAGGATTGGGTAATTTGCGCGCCTGCTGCCTTCCTTGGA